>JBLIEW010000044.1:0-44223 GCA_047633255.1 Colwellia sp. | reverse complement strand
ATAAAAAAGCCAGCAATCAGCTGGCTTTTTACCTTAGTGCAGAGTTTGAACGGTACCCTAAATATAGAGTATAAAGGTGGCGATTAATGGTATCTTAATTCTCGTACCTTGCCCCAAAAGACTCGATAAGAAAACGCGGTATAACTAAATATTACCGGCACTACAATGATAGTACCCCACAAGACAAAATTTAACGATTCAGGTGCTGATGCTGTTTCCCAGATAGTGAGCTTATTTGGCACAATATAAGGAAAAAAGCTAAAAGCTAAACCAAAAAAACATAAAGCAAATATCACAACAGCCGCCACAAAGGGTCGCCAACAACCTTTGTCATTTACCTTAGGTAATTGCTTTAATTGAATGAAACTAAAAATAAACAGAGCAAAGCAAATGATGGGTAATGGTAATATTAGTAAGGCGTTAGGCGAAGAGAACCATTTTGCATAAACATTAGGATTGATTAATGGGTTAACTAGTGAGACCGCAATAACACCTATAAAACAAATTAACGCTGTTTTTTGAGCCCAAGAAACGGCTTGTATTTGTAATTCACCTTCAGTTTTCATAATTAACCAACACGCGCCTATATAGCTATAAGCGGCGGCAACACCAAAAGCACTTAATAAACTAAAACTGTAAGCGGCTAAGGTGCTTTCAAAGCCCATTACATACATGCCTAACATATAGCCTTGGCTTAAAGCCGCAAGTAATGAGCCTCCTTTAAATACTCGGTTCCAAGTGGGTTTATGGCTAAAGGCGGCTTTAGCACGAAAATCAAAAGCGACACCGCGCAGTACTAAGCTAATTAACAAAATTGCGGTTGGTAAGTATAATTCTTTAAATATATAACTGTGTGCCGCTGGAAAGGCGATAAGCAATAAGCCAATTGCTAACACTAGCCACGTTTCGTTGGCATCCCAGAATGGGCCTATTGACGCTATCATCGTATCGGCGTTATCTTTTTGATCGAGGGGTAGCAATATGCCAACACCCAAATCAAAACCATCTAATACGGCATAAAGTAAAATTGAAAAGCCCATCAATGAGACAAAAATTATCGCTAATGTATATTCTTCAAACATATATTACCCCTCAACCGTTTTATTCAGCATGTTAACTACGGGTTTTACTCTTTCATCGTCGCCTATCTCTTCAATTTCAATAGCACGATTCGCCATAGTGAAAATGGTATGTAAATAAGACACCATCAGCACAACATATAAAGTTAAATACATGATCAGTGTTAGCCCTACGTTTTCTGGTGCGATATCTGTTGCGGCATCTTTGACTGTTAAAATTCCTGTAACCAACCAAGGTTGACGGCCAATTTCAGTGACATACCAGCCGGCTAATGTGGCTATCCAGCCAGAAAAGCTCATCACGACAAGTGTTTTCAATAACCAAGGGGGTAATTGATTTTTGCGCCATAATATAAAACGGCTAAGCCAAGCGATAGTGAGCATAAGCATACCTAAGCCAACCATAATTCTAAAAGCAAAAAATACAGGGGCAACAGGCGGGTGATTACCTTCAAATTCGTTTAAGCCTTTAATTTCACCATTTAAATCGTGCGTTAAAATAAAGCTCGCCATCTTAGGAATTGCTATTTCAAAATGATTGATTTTTTGTTGTTCATCAGGTAGTGCAAATAACAATAAAGGTGCCCCTTTTTCGGTATGCCAAATACCTTCCATCGCCGCAATTTTTTGCGGTTGATGCTCTAAAGTATTTATACCATGCATATCACCTAAAAATATTTGGGTGGGCGCAAGTATAGCCGCGACTGTTAATGCTATTTTTAGGGTTAATTTAGGCGCTTTTTTATCGTCGCCTTTTAATAAACGATAAGCACTGATACCTGCCACCAAAAATGCCGCAGTTAAACCCGATGCAACCAGCATGTGAGATAATTTATAAGGGAATGAGGGATTAAAGATAATAGCAAACCAATCAACTGGGAACGCCACACCATCGCGCATTTCGTAGCCTTGGGGCGTTTGCATCCAAGAGTTCAGCGCTAAAATCCAAAAGGACGACAAACTAGTACCAAAAGCAACAATAAACGTTGATAAGGTATGTACACGAGCCGACACTCGATTCATACCAAACAACATAATACCTAAAAATCCAGCCTCTAAGAAAAAAGCTGTCAGCACTTCATAGCCTAATAATGGCCCAGCGATATTACCTACTGTTTCCATAAACTTTGGCCAGTTAGTGCCAAACTGAAACGACATGGTAATTCCGGTCACAACACCTATTGCAAAGGTAAGGGCAAAAATTTTGACCCAAAAACGATAGGCACGCATCCAAACCGGGTCGCCGGTTTGATCAAAACGTAATTTGAAGAAAAATAAGAACCAACTGAGCGCGATGGTTATTGTTGGAAACAAAATATGGAAACTAATATTAGCGGCAAACTGGATGCGTGAAAGCATTAAGGTTTCTAACATAACTAACTCCATAAACCAGGTATATAAGTGTTAACTGATTTTAAGTTGTAAAATGATTGTTTTATAAAAATAAAATAAGCATAAAAAAGAGTAAGCTCAGAACTTAACTATTTTTTAAAAACTTATCTTTCATATCGATGACTTTGCTCACACTAGAACCGAGTTTCATTAACGTATTGAGTTTGTCAGGGCTCATACTCTGTAGCTCACCAGCCCAATGGGTCATAGTTTCAAGCAAATCATGTATTTCATGCATTTGATCTTGTGCATATTGCTCTTGCGGATTAGCGGGCTCATCTAATAAATTATCACGTAATAGTGATAGGGTAGGGTCAACCTCACGTTTACGGCGCTCTTCAAATACGCGTGTTGCCATTTCCCAAATAGATCCCGCAGGTGAGTAATATTCTTTACGATCTTTAGGTTTATGTTGCACTTGCACTAAACGCCAAGACTGTAATTCTTTAATACCCATACTGACATTACCGCGAGATATATGAAGTACTTCAGATATTTGCATTGCGCTAAGCGCCTTTTCATGGATGATCAACAAACCATACATTTGTCCAACAGTACGGTTAAATCCCCAACGACTTCCCATTTCGCCACAGTGCATTACAAACGATTCAATTTTAGCTGTCATTATCATAATTAATGTTTCTGAACTTTCAGTAATTTCTGAAAGTTTAACTTATTCTTGATTTAGATCAAGTTCTTTTTGAATATATTTTAACTGTAGTTGACTTACTTTCTATCGGTGTATTGGTAATGACATGAAAAATAGGGATCGAGCTTACTGTCGGTGTGTCATAATAGAGAAATATTGATAAAAAAAGCTATATTGATCGAGATACTGTCTCCAGATGATTATTGGTATGTTTGCTTTAGCGTTAAAGAAGCCGTTAAGGCACACTTGATAAAAATGCTATTTCTATTAGGTTCCCGTAACTGCTTTCTTGGGTTCAATTCGTTTTAAATTTAAAAATTATTACAGGCGCTTAAAATAGCGTTATGTTTTTATTTCATGGTTAAGGTATGGCAATTATCTCAAACGTAAATAACAAAGAACTAAGCCCTTGCATCAGGAACTGCGGTCTAGATGAAAACGACATTTGTGTTGGTTGTAATCGAAGCATGTCGGAAATTATGAGTTGGCGAGATAAATCTGAAAGTCAAAAGAAAATCATATTGGCTCGTTGTAATCAAAGAAAAATTAGTTGTTAACTCGCTAGTTCCATTGACTAGGGAACATGCATTTAAGCAATATATGCCGTGGTCTATCTCAGACGCACCAGAACTTATATAAATACAATGTTATCTGCAGTCGTGGGCATATAAATCGCTGTTAACTCAATTTAAGGCCAATAGAAACTCAATTTAAGGCCAATAGAAATTCAGTCAAAATCAACCTGAAATTAATAAATGAGGTGTTATAAAAAGACTTTAGGAAAGGGAGAGACTGCTGATCTTAACGCTTCAGCATTAGTCAAAAAAAATATAAAAAGTATGTTGATAAGATATTAATGTCGAGTTCACCACTAGTGGGAGCGTTAAATCGCTTAGCCATCGATGTTCTGTCTTAGCAAAAGTTTCAACGAGTAAACTAGGATGAATTTGTTCGCTTTATAGCCGTTAACATCCATTTTATTGACGGTAACTCCGACGATAATACGTTAGCATTAATGCTTAACCAATGGTATTAAAGTAGTCCTATAGTGTATTCATATTTGCCAACTAACATCAGGCTTCCAGTTACTAATCCAAGCTGGAATACTATTGGCAGGCATGGGTTTTGCTATGCCATAACCTTGTGCTAAATCACAGCCCAGTAGCAATAGTGCTCTACCATGTTCAACGGTTTCAACACCCTCAGCAATCACGTCACATTTAAATGACTTTGCTAAAGCTATCACGCCTTCAACAATGGCCAAATCATCAGCATTAATTAACATGTCACGTACAAAAATCTGGTCTATTTTAATCAAGCTAGCAGGCAATCGCCTTAGATAAGTCAGTGACGAATAGCCGGTGCCAAAATCATCCAAGGCAAATTTTACGCCCAGTGCCATACAGGTATTCATGATGGTTGATACATGCTGTACATCATCTATGGCACTTGTTTCCAGTACCTCTAGCTCTAAATGACAAGGTTCAACATCAGGATGTGCGTCTAGCAGCTTGATTAGCCTCTCTGTAAAGTTAGGCTGCTGAAGCTGAATTGCAGCAATGTTTACGCTAATGCCGACAGGGAAAGTAAGTCCCATTGTTTGCCATTGGCTGATTTGTGTTAGTGCGGTATCAATCACCCACTCACCTACTTCAATCATCATGGGGTGGTTTTCAATGACAGGCAAGAACTCGATCGGATTTAATAGCCCTCGCGTTTGATGTTGCCAGCGAATAAGTGCCTCACATCCGGTCACTGTGCCTGTCTTTATATTGACTTTAGGCTGATAATAGAGCAAAAACTGTTGTTCATCTAACGCACTACGAATCGCTTCTAGGCTTTCCCGTTGTACTTTAATTGCGACATCTTGAACGGTATCAAATAAGTGATAATGGTTCTTACCTGATTGTTTAGCTACATACATGGCTTGGTCAGCATGGCGCACAAGCTGATCGACATTCACATTATCTTGCGGATAAAGGGTGACACCGATACTGGCGGATACATTTAAGACCACACCTCCGATTGTGGTAGGCTCAGACGCAGCCAATAATAATCTCTCTAATGCGGGCTCACAATCTTCAACGGTGGTTAAATCTGTTAATACTGCCACAAATTCGTCACCACCAATCCGGGCTAAGCTGTCACCTTCACGCAATGCCTCTTTCATACGGGCAGAGAGTGCAATTAACAGTTCATCACCTACACTATGACCATAAGCATCATTGACGCCTTTAAATCCATCTAAATCTAGAAATACGACAGCGAGTGACTTCTCATGACGGTTGCACTGCAACATTGCTTGAGATAATCGGTCTGCCAGTAATACACGGTTGGGTAGATTGGTCAGTACGTCGAAATGAGCATTCCGCTCTAGCTGACCCTGATGTTCTTTCATCAAGGTTATATCTGTACTCATTGCCACGTAATTTGTGATGATACCGTGTTCATCATACACAGCACTAATATTTTTACGCACAGCAAAGAACTCACCATCTTTACGGCGATTCCATAACTCGCCTGTCCATTGACCTGTTGCGGTAAGCTCTTTCCACATATTTTCATAAAATGTTAGTGGCTGCCTGCCTGACTGAAGCATGCGAGGGTTTTGGGTTATTAACTCTTCGCGTGAATAACCTGTCATTTTGATGAATGCGTCGTTTACTTCAATAATACAGGCTTTGGTATCGGTAACCATAATGCCTTCTTGTGCATGGGTAAAGACGCTAGCAGCAAGCTTGAGTTTATCTTCATAAATCTTAAGGTCTGTGATATCGGTGTTAATACCAAGCGCAGGGATAGGCTTTCTAGTCTTATCACTTGATTCCATTGTATTAATTCTAGCTTTATTCTGGTTCTTCCGGTTTTCAGCTGTAATCATCGATATTATCATTCCACCAACACCAACAAATATACCGAATATAGATAGATTAACTAATCCACTAACCTGCATGTCATTGCCATAATCGCTTACACCGTGTCCTATTAAAATCGTAAGAGAAAATAATGATATCAATTCTAAAGAGATTTTATTTTCAAGGTGTTGACGTGATTGATACCAGAGTAAAATCAGCGGTGTCACTAAAGTGATACCAAGGGCATGCGCCATCCACCAACGTAGCGCAATGCTAGGTAATAAACTAAGCTCAACCTGTTGCAGCACAACAAGTGATAAGGGGACAATAATGACACTAATCAGCGTACTTAGAATTGCACCATAGAATAGAAGTTTAAATAAATCTTGGTAGGTATTTAGCGATCGGTTTATTGGTCGAAAATAGGTTAACAGCCAGAAGGCACAAAGTGTTTCCAGCGTGTTACCAAGTGCCGCCAATGAAGAAAAGCTCAATGTGTCACCTATCATCAAGCCGGAAACTACTGCACCGCCAAAAATAGCAGGGATACATTTAGGGCCTGCGATTAGCAGTACGCCCAGTGAAAGGCCACTTGCAGGCCAAAAGATGATGCCACTAGAGTCGATTATGCTAAATGTTGAAGATAGCTTTGCTAGTCCAAGATAAATAACCAGAACGGCAAGATTCAGCGGCAAATCAATCCGGTGGTTTTTTTTTAAGTACTTCCTGTTCAAAAATATATCCTATAGCGATGGTGTAACTTTAATAATTTACAAAAAAAAATCCGTTAAAAAACAGTAGGGCCAACCTTAACGAATAGTGCTTTTTAGCATCAAATAACCTTAAATATTAAGGCTGTCCCTTGAATTCGTATTAGGCTGAAGCAATAATTTTGAATGCAAAAGTAGCAACTGTTGATGGCTCTGTAACCTTGGTGGCAATAATTGTTGATGAAAAATAACCCCATTCATCATTATAAGCGTTTGACCCTACCCAACTTTACAAGTGAATATTGAAACAGCTCGAATATTATCAGTACTCAGGGATCCCACACGCTGGTTATCAACGTTTAGCTCGCCAGTCAGAATATGTTCCTGAAAAAAATAATGTTGCCATTATTAAAGTCTTTAGAAACTTTAATTTGATACTCCTCATTGATAACGCTAAATTAACTTAATAATACTTAGCAATAAAAAAATTAATATGGCTAAACTGTCCATTATTCAAATGATCATCTATTTTAAAGTGGCTATCACAGCCAAAATGACTATATCTCAAGCATAGATAAGCGCTGACACATTATAATTAGTGGCTTTAATGCAGCTTAATATGGTTTTCATTTATACTTTTAACGCTCTTTTCATTTATACTAAATGATATTACTTAAGCGGTCAGGGTTGATATGTTAAATTCTAATGAACAAATAAAAGTAGGTATCAGTAGCTGCCTGTTAGGTGAAAAAGTTCGTTTTGATTCAGGTCATAAGAAAAATCAATATGTGGTTAATGTTTTAGCTGAATATTTTAACTTTATTTCATTTTGTCCTGAAGTAGATATCGGATTAGGTATACCAAGAGAAACAATACGTTTAGTTGAAGTAGGCGATGTAATTAAATGTATCGGCTCTAAAACTGCTGATTTGGATGTAACAGAAAAGCTCACCGACTCAGCAGAGCGCCAAAAACCATGGCATACAGAATTAAGCGGTTATATCTTAAAAAAAGATTCCCCCAGTTGTGGTATGGAACGAGTTAGGGTTTATAAAGGGAGTATGCCTGAACGCAAGGGGATAGGCATTTACGCCAAGCAACTGATTAAAAACTTCCCCCAGTTACCCATGGAAGAAGAAGGGCGTTTGGGTGATCCTGTTATCCGAGAAAATTTTATTCAACGTGTTTTTATATTTCATCGATGGAAGACGTTAATGAATCAGACAATTTCATTGAACAGTCTTTATGAGTTCCATGCACAACATAAATATATTTATATGAGTCATTGTCCTGAAAAAGCTAAAAATCTGGGCCGTTTGATAGCCGGTATTGATTCTCAAGATTTAGTCGAGGTGTCTTTACAATATTTAGATAAAATGATGGAAATACTTCGTATTAAGGCAACTAAAAAAAACCATGTAAATACATTAAATCATATTCAAGGTTATTTAAAAAAGTATATTAGTGCACCACATAAAAAAGAGATGGTTGATGTTATTGAACAATACCGACTAGGTTTTCTTCCATTAATAGTTCCTATAACACTGTTAAGACATCATTTTAATGATCACCCCAATGAGTATATCACTAAGTCTTTTTATTTAAAGCCACATCCAAGTGAGCTGATGTTGCTAAATAGCTTATAGCTATTATTTATGTAAATGACAAAGTGCAAAACTATTAACCCTACAGTTCAATGAACTATTAACCCTATAGTTCATTGAACTGTAGGGTTACAATTTTATCCTATTATTTTACCACGCTTAGCAAAGTGCTATGTGTTACAGAAACTAATGAGTATTTAGAATGATTTCACGTAAACATCACAAGATAGTCTTTTCATTTTTTATGGCGTTACTTATGTCAGGTATTATGTCTTTTGTTATAAGTGTTTTTAACGTAGGCCTAGTGACAAATATTATTACGCTGTGGTTACAAGCGTGGAGTTTTGCCTTTGTAGTGGCGTTTCCAACGATAATTATGGTTTCCCCTTTGGTTCATAAACTCGTTTCGCTTGTATTACATGAAGAAGGCAATACTTAATCTTAAATGTCGATTACAACATAAAACGTTCACTAATTAATCTAAAATACGCGAAATAAATATATTGCTTTGTGAGGCAAAATGGACGATAAATTGCTAGTGAGTAACAACATTACCTTTGATTTGAATGCGAGCAATGGCCGAATAAAATGGAATGCTGACGGTAGCTATCCCTATAATACTAAGATCCCTGTACTCGATTATGAGCGTGAAAAACACGCGCTGCAAATCGAATTATTAAAAATGCAGAGCTGGGTGAAAGAGACCAAACAGAGAATTGTAATTTTGTTTGAAGGGCGCGATGCTGCAGGCAAAGGAGGAACCATAAAGCGTTTTACGGAGCATTTGAATCCTCGAGGAGCCCACGTTGTTGCGTTGGAAAAACCGAATGCAAGAGAACGTAATCAATGGTATTTTCAGCGGTATATTGAACACCTGCCAACCAAGGGGGAAATCATTATGTTTGATCGTTCTTGGTATAATAGGGCCGGCGTTGAAAAGGTTATGGGCTTTTGTAGTGATCAAGAATATCTTGAGTTTCTATGTCAAGCGCCCGAGCTTGAACGTATGTTGGTAAACGATGGTATTAAACTTTTTAAATTTTGGTTTTCTTGTAGTCGTATTGAGCAATTTAGGCGTTTTAAGTCACGTCAAAATGATCCACTTAAACAATGGAAGTTGAGTCCCATAGATATGGCATCACTTGATAAGTGGGATGATTACTCTGAAGCTAAAAAAGCGATGATGTTACATACTGACACTAAAGACTCACCATGGACAATCGTACGATCTGATGATAAAAAACGTGCGCGTATAAATTGTATGCGTCACTTTTTGAGCGCGCTTGAATATCCAAATAAGGATCACGATATCGTCTACCCAGCAGACTCTTTAATCATTGGTTCTGAATCAGAATTATATGCAAATAGTAAAAGCTAAGCTTTATCAATTATCGAGAGACTTAAAATAAAACAACCAAAACGTAAAGGTTTTGGTTGTTAAAAGTCACTGTCGTTAGTGTATTGATATTAATAAACCGCAGTATAAATGAGCCCTTCTACAGGCTCATTTTAGGTAAACATAAATGACAGATATTTTGTTTACAATAACACTTGATTAAGTCAAAGGTATTTTACCACTTACAGGGTAACGAATTATTCAGGCTTATCGGTTACAGCTCCGGTAGAGGCTGAGCTTACTGTTCTTGCATATTTGGCTAGCAGTCCTCGGGTATATTTTGGTGCAGGCTGTTGCCAATTACTTTTTCTTTTAGCCATTTCTTCATCATTGATATCGAGCGTCATTACACGGTTTTGCGCGTCAATGGTAATACTATCACCATTTTCTACCAGCGCGATAGCGCCGCCCTCGTATGCTTCAGGCGTAATATGGCCTACTACAAATCCCCGGCTGCCGCCTGAAAATCGTCCATCAGTGATTAATGCAACATCATTTCCTAAGCCTTTCCCCATAATGGCAGAAGTAGGGCTTAACATTTCGCGCATGCCTGGGCCGCCTCTAGGGCCTTCATAGCGAATAACAACCACGTCGCCTGCGACTACTTGGCCATCAATAATCGCGCTAAACCCTTGTTCTTCTGAATCATACACTTTAGCTGTACCAGTAAAGCGTAAACCCTCTTTGCCAGTGATTTTTGAAACGGCGCCTTCAGGGGCTAAATTACCATTGAGTATGACTAAATGGCTGTCTTTTTTAATGGGTTTGTCAAAAGGTAAAATAATTGTCTGTCCGGCAGGATAATCGGCTACACTAGCCAAATTTTCAGCCATTGTTTTACCCGTTACCGTCATGCAATCACCGTGCAGCATACCTGCGTCTAACAAACGCTTCATTAGAGGTTGAATACCACCGATTTCAATTAATTCAGACATAAGGTATTGTCCACTTGGACGCAAGTCGGCAATTACCGGTGTTTTCTCACCAATACGCACAAAATCATCTAAGGTTACTTCCACACCTATGGCGTCGGCCATGGCAATTAAATGCAGTACTGCATTGGTAGAGCCTCCGAGGGTAATGACCATTGTAATCGCATTCTCAAATGCTTTTTTTGTCATAATATCGGATGGCTTAATATCATGTTCGAGTAAATAAACAATCGCTTTTCCTGCATCAATACAGTCTTGCTTTTTGTTATCTGAAACCGCATTTTGTGCAGAGCTATTTGGCATACTCATACCTAATGCTTCAATCGATGAGGCTAAGGTATTTGCTGTATACATGCCGCCACAAGAGCCAGGTCCGGGGATCGCTGTTTTTTCAATATGCTCTAACTGAGTAATGGGAATATCACCGTTAGCATAACTGCCTACCGCTTCGAATACTGAAACGATATCTGTGTGGTTTTCACCAGGTAAAATTGTTCCGCCATACACAAAAATAGAAGGGCGATTTAGGCGTGCGATACCCATTAAGCATCCGGGCATATTTTTATCACAGCCACCAATAGCAATAATGCCATCATGACCCATGCCAGCGGATACTGCTTCTATGGAATCGCAAATAACTTCGCGCGATACTAACGAATACTTCATACCCTCTGTACCCATGGAAATACCATCAGATATAGTAATGGTGTTATAAATCACGCTTTTAGCACCTGCGCTATCTACCCCTTTACCCACCTCTTCTGCAAGGGTGTTAATGTGCATGTTGCATGGCGTTACCATTGACCAAGTTGAGGCAATACCTACCTGTGACTTTTTGAAATCTTCGTCGCCAAAGCCTACCGCTCTTAACATAGAACGGCTTGGCGCTTGAGCCGCACCATCTACAATTTTTTGTGAATATTTACGTGGTTTAACTGTATTCATACTATATATTTTCCTTTCAGCGTCAATAAATGCATCTTGAGTTTTATATCCTGTATTTCGTCCTAGAATATGTTGACGATTTTAATGGAAGGCCAGTTGCTATCGTTTGTGGTCTTTTTATGTATTTATTTTGGCATTTTATCGCCAAAATAAATGCGAACGTATCTCATTGTATATAAAAAGCGATTCTTTAACTAGTCGATTTCAGCCTTCTATGTTTCAACATATATATCAAATAAATTCTTGTTTTAATATCCCCTTAATTCATTCCTTAGTGTGTTGAATACAGGTGTCGATAAGCGGGTATATTTGATGGTTTAGTTGTTTTTATGGTGTGTTACTATTAGAACGATATTTTTTATATGGGTCTATATTATCAATAATTATTTATTAAAAACAAGCTTACTTACCGGCTTGGCATTAATTGCCTTTGCAGCCAATTCCGTACTATGTCGTTTAGCGTTAGGTAATGGAGCTATTGATGCATCGAGCTTTACAGGAATTCGATTGTTATCAGGTGCTATTGCTCTTTTTATAATTCTAAGTCTCAAGGGAAGCATAAAAGGAAGTAACAACGGAACGTCATCTAAAGGGAGTTGGAGTGCAGCTTTTACCTTGTTTCTCTATGCAATAACCTTTTCATATGCTTACCTTTCTGTCGATACAGGGACGGGTGCATTGATTCTATTTGGCTCTGTTCAGATTACGATGATAATGCTGTCACTACTTTCCGGTACGCGACTACATTTTATTGAATGGTCTGGGGTTATCATCGCTTTCACCGGGTTCATTTACCTTATTTTACCTAATATAACGACACCTTCAATTGACGGTTTCATATTAATGACCGTCTCTGGGATTTCATGGGGCATTTATACTTTAAAGGGGCGGGGCTCTAAAAACCCGCTGATGGACACTACTTATAACTTTTTAAGAACCATCCCTTTTGTCGCATTATTAGCCATTTTTACCCTGCATAACATGGACTATTCATCAGAAGGAATAATTTTAGCCTTGATATCAGGAGCGATAACATCTGGCGTAGGTTATACAATATGGTATATCGCACTTGGTGGTTTATCTTCAACACAAGCCGCTGTTATTCAATTATCTGTGCCTGTAATTGCTGCGATAGGTGGCGTTATTTTTGTGTCTGAGACCATCACGGTTCGTCTTGTTATTTCAGCGACTATCGTACTCAGCGGTATATTAATGGTGGTTTTGGGTAGATATGTCTTTAGCTCTAACCAGTGTAAAGTAAAGAGGTAATGAACTGTTTATTAATGTATCGCCTTTTTTACAAAGGCAATGCGTTTTTCTGTAAATTCTAATGGTATTTCAACATCCCCAATAACTGATCAGCAATAGTCATTACCGGATAATTATTGGTGTGAATTATTATATTTTGTAGAAAACATCGAAACTAATTAATAGCTATCGTTACAATTGTTCTAGATTTCAAATATATCCAAGTGATTACTCCTCATCGTCTTTTATCAATGAAAAACGGCGTGTGATTTAACTTATTTCTCAACTCAACTTATCTTGTCTTAAATAAAAACATTGATCTCAATCAATATATACTCTGAAAAATAGGGTATTGTCGCAGGCCAATGATTATTTATGCGGTAATAATTTTAAATCATTAGATAAATTTCAAACCATAAATATACTCTATATATTTTTATTATTTCCTGTTATCGGTATTTTACTTTTCGGATGTAGTAGCTACTTACCATGGACTTTAAATAGGTTAATTAAATGAATAGCAATAAAATGGACTCAACCAAAAAGAACAATCAAAATGAGAGAAGAAAGCCTTTTGTGCCTTCTCAGTTATTTTTTTCTTATTTTTCGTTAAACAAGCATGCCTTAAGTGACCTGGTTTCGACTAAACACCATTCAGATGATTTTATCACCACACGAACCAGTTATATAACTACTCGCCTTTGGTTTATGTGTATGTTTTTTTCTCTGTCAGTACCTGTTTTTTCATTTTTTGATTTTATATTCTTCCCAAATAAAGAAGCTATTTACCTGCTCTCTGCAAGAATAGTGTTATCCATTAGTCTTCTTATGTTGGCACAGGTTTTAAAAATGTTGCCTTTGGTTCGTACTGTTAGAATAGTGATGCCACTAGCCTTTTTATTACCTATGCTTTTTTTTGTTGCTAGTATGCTGATTATAAAGAGTATCCCCACAGAAGTAGTCCCCAGTATATTTAGCATGATGCCCTATTTTATATTAGCTATGTTAGGTTTGTTTCCATTAACCATTAGTGGTAGTTTTTTTGTTATTTTTTGTATGTTTACACCTTTCGTTATTTATAATCTAGTGCTGGTTAACCAACCTTTTTGGCTATTCTTTAATGACGTCTGGTTATTTATGTTATTTGCCGGTATCAGCTTGTGGTTACAGGTAGGGCAATTATCAATGTTGATGAAACTTTATAGAGAATCAACCGTTGATCCGCTAACCAAATTAATTAATCGCAGGGTGCTATTGAGGATGGCGCAAAAAAATGATGAATATCATGAGGTTTATTCGGTTGTGATGTTTGATTTAGACCGTTTTAAGCGAGTTAATGATAATTATGGCCATGTTGTTGGTGACAAAGTTTTAGTTACTGTTGCCAACATAATGAAAAAAGAATTAAGAGCAACAGATATTATTGCTCGCTTTGGTGGTGAGGAATTTGTTGCTGTATTACCTGAAACTAAGTTAGATGATGCAAATATAATAGCAAGTAGAGTCGCTGTTGCTATTCGTCAGCAAATTATAACCTTAGACGATGGCAACGAATTAAGCGTAACTGCCAGCGTTGGTGTTACCCAAAGAAAGCAAGAAGAAAATCTTGATGATGCGTTAAAAAGAGCCGATGACTTTTTATATTTTGCCAAGGATAATGGCAGAGACCAAGTTATTTGTGATCATGACTATTGTAACTCAAGCACTCACAAACATGCATCTTGATTGGTAACGGGTATATACTTGCAATCTGATGATTTTAATCATCAAGGTCATTTTTGAGTTTATGAAATAAGCCACCAACAATGGTTAAGTTATCGGTTAAGCAGCACGTACTGTCTTATTAACTTCAGGCTTTGTTATTGTTGATAATGACACTTTATCAAGCGCTTGTGATAAGTCAGTAATAATGTCGTTAACATCTTCTAACCCTACCGATATTCTGATCAACGAATCAGTAATTCCTGCCTGCTCTCGCTCTTCGGGCGTGTAAGGGGAGTGTGTCATTGACGCGGGATGTTGAATCAATGATTCAGCATCGCCTAGACTTACCGCAATAGAAAATAGTTGCATATTATTAATGAAATTAGCGCCACCTTTCAGATCGGTATTTAATTCAAAAGCGATAACGCCACCAGCAGCTTTCATTTGTTTACCAATAAACTGATATCCAGAATGAGACTTTAAGCCCGGATAATAAACCTGAGTGACGGCTTTATGTTGCTCTAAAAACTCGGCGACGCTTTGGGCATTATTGCAATGACGTTCCATTCTAATCGGTAAGGTTTTTATACCACGTAAAATTAACCAAGCATCATGTGGGCTCATCGTCGCACCGATGTCTTTTAAGGTAGTCATTTTAATTTCATTAATCATTTCGCTACTACTACAGACAATGCCAGCAACAACATCGCCATGGCCATTTAAATATTTAGTGGCGCTGTGTACTATAATATCTGCACCAAACTTTGCAGGTTGCTGTAAAACAGGTGTTAAAAAAGTGTTATCAACCACTGACAGCAATTGATGCTTTTTAGCGATGGCACAAATTTTCGCTAAATCAAGTACCACTAAGTTAGGGTTAATAGGCGTTTCTAAGAAGATTAATTTAGTATTGTCTTTAACAGCCGCAGTAATATTTTCTGGCTCAGTCATGTCAACAAAAGTCACTTCAATACCAAATTTCTTTAGCATGTGATTCATCAAAGCAAACGAGCATCCGTAAACTGCTTTGGAAGAGATCATGTGATCACCCACTTGTAAATTGGTTAATAAGGCGGCTGAAACAGCAGCCATACCAGTGGCAGTAGCTGCGGCATCTTCGGTGCATTCCATTGCCGCGACACGCATTTCTAATTGGCGTGTGGTGGGGTTACCTAAGCGGGTATAAATGTAACCTTCACTGTTACCTGCAAAACGATCAGCTCCTTGTTCAGCACTATCAAAGATGAAGGTAGAGGTTTGATAAAGTGGCGTTGATAAAGAGCCAAACTGTTCATCATTTATGCGCCCAGCATGAATAGCTTGTGTTTCAATTGAATGGCTATGAAAGTGTTTTTTATTGTTGTTATTACTTTTATTATTATGCATTTTTTTTCTCTACTCTTATTGATATATGAGTTTTATCGCCTAACGTTGTCGTTAGACTGCTTGTTGATCTTTTCTAACCTAGAAGTCTTAGCAATTTAATGACCACTATTTATTTTTCTTTTAATATCAATTGGTTGAATTATTTTTGTTTAAAAGTTGTTTTTTGTTGTAATTTTTTTATTACAAAAGTGGTGTGCTGAATCATATTGCAGGGTATGAAAATGGATAAAGACTAACGTTATGCGCCTTATATACCCGCTCCACCTCAAGATGCAGGTATCAGCCAGTCGAGAAAGGGTTAGGTACAAGGCATGGATTGAAGAGAATAGTTGTTCTATTGTCGAAATCCATAACGCAGGAGATGACCCTTTATCGGCTTGCCCGTAGGGAGCTAAGCTAGAAAACCAGTCCTGCGTTACACTACTTGATAAGGGAGTAACCATTATCTTCGTATCGCGCCTTGATCTGATTTCCTAGCTTAACTCTGAAACTACATCTTGAGGTGGAACGGGTATATACCGCCATGATTTTAATTTAATACTTGTTTTAAAATAGGTTTTATTGATATTGTAATATTATTGTTACTAGTAATTTATTTATTACAGGCTATTGCATGCGTTTAGAAATCAAATCGACTGACCGGATAGGTATCAGCCAAGAAATATTATCAGCCTTCACAAAACAGTCTTGGAATTTAACCGCTGTTGAAGTCAGTGTTTGTTATACATTTGTTCACCTAGATCATGACACATTATCACTGCAAGACATTAGTGACAGTTTAAGAGAAGTTATTGGGATAATTAGTATTATAGAAGTGGCTTTGTTGCCAACAGAGCAAAGAGAAAATCACTTGCAGGCCTTACTCAACCGAATACCTGACCCTATTATTGATATAAATAATCAAGGCATTATTTTAGCGGTAAATGCGGCAACACATAAACTTATTCAGAATAATAACAGTGGACAAGTTATTACTGGTTCATCCATTAACAAGTATATTGAACAAAAGTATCAAAACCTACTATCAGATAAAGCGACGACGCATTCGTTAGTTTTTAACGGTAAAACTTATCTAGCTGATATTACACCGGTTGTTAGTGAACATCAGCAGGTAACGGGTGCAATGATTACGCTGCGCTCTATGAACGCTATTGGTCGGCAGTTATCGTTAATGCAAACACATCAAGAGCAGGGTATTGATAACATTATTGGTCACTCGGCTAGTGTTGTGTTGTTAAAAGAGCAAAGTGCGCGTTTTGCCAAGTTAGATTTACCGGTGCTAATTAGTGGCGAAACTGGCACAGGTAAAGAGCTAATTGCTAGAGCGTTACATCAACTTAGTCCTCGTGCTACCGCACCATTTTTAGCGATTAATTGCGCGGCTTTACCTGAAAATTTATTAGAGAGCGAATTATTTGGTTATAGTGCAGGCGCTTTCACGGGCGCTAAAAAAGCAGGTAAACCTGGGTTAATTGAATTGGCCGAAGGCGGCAGTATTTTCCTTGATGAAATAGCGGAAATGTCCACTTATTTACAAGCAAAACTACTCCGTTTTTTACAAGACTTCTCTTATCGGCGAGTGGGTGGGACGAAAGAATTACATGCAAATGTTAGAATTATTAGCGCAAGTCATCAAAATTTAGCCGAATTGATAACCGAAAAGTTATTTAGAGAAGATTTATATTATCGATTGAACGTACTCAATTTAGCGTTGCCAGCGTTAAGAGAGCGAACAGTTGATATTCATTCATTGGCGACCTATTTTATCAATAACGCGGTAAAGCAAGTGGAGCAAGTGGTTGAACCTGCTGCTGGTGGACTTAGATTGACAGAACAAGCACTACTGTTATTACAAGCGTACCATTGGCCAGGAAATATTAGGCAGTTACAAAATGTGTTGTTTTCAGTGGTGGCATTAAATACATCACAGGTGATTGACGCGCAGGCAATTGAGCAGGCATTAACCAAGTTCTCTCAAGTGAGTCCGCTTTCGCCAAACGAAGTGACTACGGATATAAGCGTATTACAAAATATTAAAGATTGGCCTAGCGCTCAAGCTAGTTTTGAGAAAAAACTGTTGTCTCAGCTTTATCCTTTATTTCCAACTACGCGTAAACTTGCAGACCGCTTAAATGTTTCTCATAACAAAATAGCGATGAAGTTGAGAAAATATCACATAGTTAGATAACGTTAGTTCTAATCTTATCTAACTATATTTTATTTAACCATACACAAACCGACTTATGTCGGGGTATTTAGGTGTTAACTACTAGGCAATATAACAAAGCGTGGCACGTTATTACTGGGTACTTCAACTAAAGCATATTGACAATGTTGACCTTTACACATCGATACTATTAAATGGGTTGCATCATCGTTAATATAATCGGCCAACATTGTTTTTTCATTTAAATTTTACTCCCTTTATTATCTTTCATTACGGCGTTGAAACTAAAGCTTTTAATCATAGTTCTAAGTAGTAACTAAATTATAGCCTCACTTTGTTGCAGTTTTATTCAATTTTTATGCCGTAGATAGTATTTCTGTAACGTGTTTCAAGACTTTAAATTTACAGTGTAATATTTTTTTAGGTTACTTTTGTATTATATATACCCGCTCCACCTCAAGATGCAGGTTTCAGCCAGTCGAGAAAGGGTTAGATACAAGGCATGGATTGAAGAGAATAGTTGTTCTATTGTCGAAATCCATAACGCAGGAGATGACCCTTTCTCGGCTTGCCCGTAGGGAGCTAAGCTAGAAAACCAGTCCTGCGTTGCACTACTTGATAAGGGAACAACCATTATCTTCGTATCGCGCCTTGATCTGGTTTCCTAGCTTAACTCTGAAACTGCATCTTGAGGTGGAACGGGTATAAACGAGGTAATAATACCAAATGGCAATAAATATGTGGTCATTCTAAATGGATTGAATATTCCAATAACATCTTTTCTTTCAATCATATAAGCCAGCTATTGCTCAATCAAGCGCCTTGTTCTTGAAAATTTATCCTCATTGATATTTGATCACTAACTTATTGCCATGGGTATAACTGATGGTTTTTTATATTTATTTGAGAAGTAATTGCTATTGTAAAGCGAAAAAAGACTCAGAGCACATTGACAGATCAGGCCGCTGAGTCAGGCTGCTGCGTCAGGCGTTTTAGCTGTGCTTACTTAACGTTTGAGATTTATCTATAGAAATAGTTCGAATTTTGTCCAGTAGAAAAAATAAAAACAGTTGTGAGGGGAATATTCTTGACCTAATCACAGTAAATACGCTATTTTAAACATGTGTTTGAATTAGGGCGAATACCCCAATCGGTGAGTAATATAAAGTATGAGTACAAAGACTAAAATTTTAGATGCAGCAGAGATTCTTTTTGCTGATAAAGGCTTTAATGGCACATCGTTAAGAGAGATCACCAGTCAAGCTCAAGTGAATTTAGCTGCGGTTAATTATCATTTTGGTTCGAAAAAAGAATTAATAAAAGCGGTTATGTCTCGCTATATGAATGAACTATCGCCTCGATTAGAGTCATCGTTAAATGCGCTTTGTCTTGACGAATCAAAGCCGACATTAATAGAAGTATTTTCTGCGTTCCTTGAGCCTTTACTACACCTAAATAGTTTTAAAGACAATGGCACAAGTACATTTTTACAGTTACTTGGTCGGGGTTATACTGATAGTCAGGGGTTTTTACGTTGGTTTTTAACAACCCAATACCCGGGAGTCTTTACTAACTTTACCCAAGCGGTTCATAAAGCTTATCCTGAACTAAGTGCAGAAGAAATGTTTTGGCGTTTACATTTTACTATGGGCACTATTGTTTTTACTATGTCCTCTAGTGATGCGTTGATTGATATTGCTCAAAATGACTTTGATCGCCAAGTGGACATTGCTGGCGTGATTAAGCAAGTTATTCCTTATGTGGCTGCAGGGGTTGCCGCACCGATTATTAGATAACGTGTTTTAGGTAAGCTGTTATGACATAAAAAAGGCTATAAATAATAATTCATAGCCTTTTTTATAATCAATATTTTAAATAGAACCACTATTTTTAAAGTTTTTTCGCGTGAATAAACCGATTTATCAATATCAGTATAAAAGCAGCAGTATAAGCACCATATACCACAATCATCCACTGTGGCATGCTATAACCTAAAAATTGCCAACTGATTGCACCACAATCACCTGTTGCTTCAAACAATACTGGGATCCATTCATGTAAAGGTGCCCAAGTTGGAAAATTAGGAATAATATCGCAACTAAAAAATAATGATCCGGCATTCGCTTGTATTTCTACATGCTCTAAAGCAATCAATAGTCCCCAAATTGCGCCTGTTGACCATAAGCCATAAGCAACAATTCGTGCGATTAAAAAACGACAGCCCCAATAACCAATAAAGCCAGCAAGTATAATTGCGCAAATAGCAACACGTTGATATACGCACATGATGCAAGGTGCTAAGTCCATCGCATATTGAAAAAACAAGGCACACAGCTCTAACCCTAAGGCTGATAATCCGAGTAATAACCAAGGTGTTGAATTGGTTGTTAAGTTACTTAAAGCTTTCATTTTTTTCCTATGTTTCGTGCAAAGAGGGGGAGGCTTGGATACAAAAAAAGCTTCTAAATAACTTTAGAAGCTTTTTTATCATAACAAATAAAATGTTTTGTTATCAATTAAGTTCGTCGTAATTGATATAAATTAACTACCATTAATAAGTAGATGAACATAGATACTAGCAGCGTAACCTAAAGCGATTACAGGAGTCCATTTTAAGTGACTGAAGAATGTGTAGTAACCACGAGCTTGTCCCATAAGTGCAACACCTGCGGCAGAGCCAATAGAGAGTAAGCTACCACCAACACCCGCAGTTAAGGTTACGAGTAACCATTGTGCGTGTGACATATCAGGGTTCATGGTAAGTACTGCAAACATGACCGGGATGTTATCAACAATAGCTGAAAGAATACCTACTAGTATGTTAGCGTTAGTTGCACCTAGTTCACCGTACATAAATTCAGAGGCCATACCTAAATAGCCGATAAATCCTAAACCACCTACAGCTAGAATTACACCATAGAAGAAGAACAAAGTATCCCACTCAGCGCCTGCTATTTTATCGAAAATATCAAACTCTTTATCTTCTGCATATTTATCAGTTTGATTTTTATGTCCTGGCGTTAATGATATATCAATTTTAGATTTACCTGACTGTTTAATGTAGTAACCGAAGAGTTTTAAGTAAGCTAAACCTAACATCATGCCAAATACCGGTGGTAAATGTAAGAAGTTATGGAATGATACTGCAGTAGCAATAGTTAAAATAAATAGACCCACAATGGTTAAGCCGCCATGTTTTATTGGTGTCATTTCGCTTGATGTCGCCGTTGGCTTACCGCTTGGAATAGCAAATTGCATAATAAACGCAGGAACAAGATAGTTAACCACTGAAGGAATAAATAAGTGGAAGAACTCGCTAAAACTCACCATACCTTTTTGCCAAACCATTAAGGTAGTAATATCACCAAACGGGCTAAATGCACCACCAGCATTTGCGCCAACAACAATACCTATACAACTTAGAGCGATAAATTTAGGTTCATCTTTACCTACAGCGAGAACAACCGCACACATAATTAAGGCGGTGGTTAAGTTATCTGCAATAGGTGAAATGAAGAAGGCTAGAATACCTGTTAACCAGAATAAAATCTTGTAACTAAAACCTTTTGCTATCAACCAATCACGAAGTGCATCAAAAACATTTCGCTCTAACATGGCATTAATATAAGTCATCGCAACAAGTAAGAAGAAGAAAAGTTCTGCGTACTCTAAGAAATTATGACGAATAGCGACTTCGGCTGCGTGTGGCATACCATGAGCGCCATAATAATAGGCGATAAGTATCCAAATCAATCCTGCTGCAAGTAATACGGGTTTAGATTTTCTTAAATGCAGTTGCTCTTCTAAAATAACTAAGGTGTATGCTAAAACAAAAATAGCAATAGCGGCATAACCAATCCAGTGTGATGTTAGGTCGACAGATTGATGCACAGCATCAGATGCAAAAGCAATACTAGGTACTAGCATTGTGAGTAATATGAATAAGAGTTGTTTCATGTCAGTTCTCAAGTTGTGATTAAAGAGCTCATTTTTAATTTGCACGAGATTTTAGCAAAAACTCGAAAAAATGATATAGCTAAGTCCTCGCAAGGGTCATTAATTTCATTAATATGTATGATGTTTGATATAGATTTGGTTTATAGTTAATTCATGTGAAGTGGTCTGCTTTGTTATAAAGCTTTGTACTGTTGTTATGCTCTATGTTGGTGCGGCCTGTGTGTTTTTTTCACCATTTTTGTGCAGTTATGAGTACCGATTGTGATCGTTTTTTGTTATCTTTATGTTTAACAAGAGTAATTTCTACTGGCTTATTTTGTGCATGTCTTGTGCCAAATAAAATAAAGCGAGTTTTGATTAAATTGAGTTGCACCAATACATATCAAAAATTCGATAAATCAACTTGGAACTAAAAGATGTTAAGAATACTTTCATTTATATTCACCCTTGTGCTGTCATTAATACCCACATTCGCTTTTGCTAATGAGGAGTCACTTAATGGTGCCAATACCGCTTGGATTCTAACCTCAACCGCTTTGGTTTTGCTCATGACTCTGCCCGGCTTAGCACTTTTTTACGGCGGTCTAGTTCGTAAAAAAAATGTACTATCTATATTGATGCAGTGTTTTTCTATCGGCGCTATATCCTCTATCTTATGGCTTGTTGTTGGTTATAGCCTAGCTTTTGGTGAAGGTAATGGCTTTATCGGTGATTTCTCTAAAGTGATGATGAATGGCATCGGCAAAGATGTTCTATCAGGAGATATTCCCGAAAGTTTATTTATGCTATTTCAAATGACTTTTGCGATCATAACGCCAGCACTTATTATTGGCGGCTTTGCTGAGCGGATGCGATTTTCAGCGGTATTAATCTTCAGTGCTTTATGGTTATTAGCTGTTTATGCACCCGTTACCCATTGGGTCTGGGGTGGCGGTTGGTTAAGCCAAATGGGCGTTTATGATTTTGCTGGTGGTATCGTTGTTCATATAACAGCAGGTACAGCCGCGCTTGTGGCTGCGATGGTTGTAGGACCTAGACGCGGCTTTCCTAAAACGCCAATGTTACCTCACAACTTAACTATGTCAGTTACCGGTGCGGGTATGCTTTGGGTTGGTTGGTTTGGCTTTAATGGCGGTAGCGCTTTAGCGGCAAACGGTGATGCATCTATGGCTATGTTGGTAACTCACATATCAGCAGCAGCAGGCACATTGACTTGGGCTGCTATTGAATGGAAAAAATTTGGTAAAGCGAGTGTATTAGGTGCTGTTACCGGTATGGTGGCAGGCTTAGGTACTATTACACCGGCCTCTGGTTTTGTTGGCCCTGGTGGCGCACTTATTATTGGTGTCAGTGCGGGGTTTGTTTGTTTCTATTCAACCGTTTTCATCAAACAGAAATTAAAAATTGATGATTCATTAGATGTTTTTCCTGTGCATGGTGTCGGTGGTATTTTAGGAACATTGTTAGTGGGTGTATTTTCAGCGACCACGTTAGGTGTTTTTAGTGGCTTCGGTTTTGCCGAAGGTATCGCGACTATGGCAGAGCAAGTTGGCGTACAACTTATTGGTATTATTTCAACCCTAGTTTATACCGCCGTAGTGACCTATATTTTATTAAAACTTGTTGGCTTGATGACAAACGGTTTACGGGTTGATGAAGAACAAGAGTCTAATGGCTTAGATCAAGTTGAACATGAAGAGTCAGGTTATAATCTATAAGATAATTTTATTCAAACTTTCTTAATCCTATATTGAAGCGCCTGTTGGCGCTTTTTTTCGTTTTGCCCTTCGCGTATTTCACCTCCCTGTCACTAAAATGAAATATTACTGTCATTAAATAGTCATTTTTTTGAAGTATTTCTGTCATTTTTCTCTTGTAGAATGTTGAAAAAATCAATTAATACTTTATTAAAAATAACTATTCTTAGGAGCAAAAACATGAAATTAAATAAGCTTTTTAAACACAGTGCAACTAATGCAGCTATCATAACCGCTTTATCTCTTGGGCTTGCGGCTTGTGGTGGTGATATTAACCTTGAGTCAAATGTTGATAATTCAGTAGGCGATACGGTTATTACTAATCCAGCACCTACTACACCAACAACGGCAACACCATTAGCTGGTAAGTCAAATTCAGCTTTGAGTACGCAGGTATCTGCTGCAATGGGCTTTGATGTTCAAGTGCAAGTGCTTGATACCAAGATCTCTGAAAATACTACTTTAGTAGCTCAAAATAGCAATGGTAAGTCGGTAATGTACGCGGTAAGCGGCGGCCTAGAAGTTGGTGGTGTATCTGCTAACAAACAAGCACGTGGTGCAAATGATGTTGTGTTGACGATAGAGCCTGGTACAGTTTTGTTTGGTCAATCAGGTAATGATTACTTAGTTGTTCATCGTGATGCACAAATTGTAGCTGAAGGTACTCAAGCTAAGCCAATTATCATGACGTCTTTACAAGATGTTAAAGGTGAAGCTACAGCTGCTGGCCAATGGGGTGGTGTGGTTATTTTAGGTAATGCACCGTCTAATAAATGTCCAACAGATGGTAGTGATTGTGCTTTACAAGTTGAAGGTGTTGCTGAAGGTGCTGTTTTTGGTGGTACTGATTTAGAAGATAATTCAGGTGTTTTAAAATATGTAGTTGTTAAATACGCAGGTTTTGAAATTGCTCCTGATAATGAGTTAAACGGCATCACTTTTGGTGGTGTTGGTTCAGGTACAACACTTGATTACATTCAAGTGCATTCAAATGCCGATGACGGTGTAGAATTTTTTGGTGGAGCAGCAAGCATTAAGCATTTAGTGTTAACGGCGAACCAAGATGACAGTGTTGACTGGGATAACGGTTTTAAAGGCAAGCTTCAACATGTTTACATTGAACATGCTAAAAATGCGGGCGTTGCAAACCGTGCTATTGAAGCGGATAACGATGGTTCAAACCCAGCAAAAGATCCTCAATCAAACCCAACACTAGCTAACATGACTATTATTGGTAATAACTTTAATACTGTTGGTACAGACAGTGAAGGTATATATCTTCGTGAAGGTACAGCGGCTAAAATTTTCAATACCGTTGTAACTGGCCCTAGCGAAATGGGTGAATGTTTAGAGATTGAAGGTGGTGATATCTCTTCTGTAACAGTAGAGAATGCTAAGAGTGGTAAAATTGTTATACAAAATACTGTAATGGCTTGTACTAATGGTGAAAACTTTAAAAATGCTAAAGCCGCAGATGGTTCAGTATTATTAGATTTAGAACCTTGGTTTACCGCTGAAGCTTCAAACAGTGTTTCAACGTCTATCTTAATTAACGAATCTGGTGTGCCAGATACTAACTCGCCTTTAATTGCGGCAGGTGCTGGTCAAGATGTTGCCACTACTCAAGATGGATGGTTTGACAGTGTTGATTATATCGGTGCTTTTGATGGCAGCAATGATTGGCGTCAAGGTTGGGCTTTTGGCTTTGGTGGTGGCATTGTAACAGCTGCGGCTGAAGTTGAAGGTTGTCCTACTGGTACAACATCTATCACACCTGCAGACGGAACAACGACTACTTGTGAAATTACAGGTAAAATCACTAGCGATTTAACATTAACTTCAAATAACCTTTACGCCCTAAGTGGTCCGGTATTTGTTGGTGAAGATAAAGCAGATAGTGCTACCCTTTCTATCGAAGCAGGAACAACTATTTTTGGTCGCTCAGGTGGAGACTACTTAGTCGTTAGTCGTGATTCGAAAATTGAAGCGTTAGGCAGTCAAAATGCGCCTATCACGTTTACTTCAAGCGAAGATATTACCGGTGAAACAACAGGTGCTGGTCAATGGGGGGGTATTGTTTTATTGGGTAATGCTCAATCTAACAAATGCCCATCTGATGGATCTGATTGTGCACTGCAAGTTGAAGGTGCAGAAGAAGGGGCGGTATTTGGTGGTACTAACGATGAAGATAGCTCAGGTACTTTACGCTATGTTGTTGTTAAACACGCTGGCTTTGAAATTTCCCCAGATAACGAATTAAACGGTATCACTTTTGGCGCTGTTGGTTCAGGAACAAAAGTTGAATACATACAGGTACATGAAAATGCTGATGATGGTGTTGAGTTCTTCGGTGGTACGGTAAACCTTAAATATGTAGTATTAACTGCTAACCAAGATGACAGCGTTGATTGGGATAACGGTTACCGCGGTAACATGCAGTATGTGCTTGTTAAGCATGACGCTAACAATGGCGCTGCTAACCGTGGTATTGAAGCGGATAACGATGGTTCAAACCCAGGCAAGCAACCTCAATCAAACCCAACTATCTCAAATATGACCATCATTGGTAATGCTTTTGATACAGCAAGCTCTGATTCTGAAGGTGTTTATTTACGCGAAGGCACCAAAGCTCAATTGCATAACTTTGTTGTAACCAATGCATCAGGTGAGTGTTTTGAAATTGAAGGTGGCGATATATCATCAGTAACTGTTGACCAAGCCGTTGATGGAGAGACGGTTATCTCTAACTCGGTATTTGCTTGTAGCGAAAACTTCAAAAACTCAAAAGCAACTGACGGAACTGTTTTACTTGAGACTCAAGACTGGGTACTTAACCAGAATGATGAAAACTCAACCGCTGCTGATATGGGCGCTGTATTAAACGGTGTATTCACTATCGATACCACTACCCCTAAAGCCTTTACAGGTAACGCTTTCTTTGATAATGCCACCCACATTGGTGCTGTATCTGAAGAAAACGACTGGACTGCTGGCTGGACTGTAGGTTTAGAATAAACGTATAGCTAAGCAATATGCTGTAGTGACCTTTTTACACTAAGGCGCTACAGCATTTTAATGTTCAAATACCTAATTCATGAGGTTTACAATGAATAACAAGTTTAAATCTTTTGCTCTATCTTCTCTGACACTTGCTGTAATGGCAACAACAGGGCAAGCAATAGCTGAAGTAGATGATAGTCAAGCCATGGAAGAAGTTGTGGTTAAGGCAAGTCGCTTAAAAGGTACAGCAAGCGCAGTAATGGAAGAACGTAAGAATCAAGCTTTTGTTGCCGATATCTTAGGTGCTGATCAAATTGCTCGCACAGGTGATTCCGATGCTGCTGCTGCACTTCGCCGTGTAACAGGTATCACGCTTGTTGATGGCAAGTTCATTTATGTACGTGGTTTAGGGGAACGTTTCTCTAGCACGCAATTAAATGGTGCAGCAGTACCTAGCCCAGACCCTACTCGTACGGTAATACCATTGGATTTATTTCCATCAAGTATTATTGAATCTTTATCGGTTCAAAAATCTTACTCACCAAGTATGCCAGCCCACTTTGCTGGTGGTAATGTTGATATACGTTTAAAAACTATCCCTACAGATTTTATTTTTAATATAAAAGGTAAATTAGGTGCTAACACCAATAATCTAGATGATGGTCTAATATATAATGGCGGTGATGATGATTGGTATGGTATCGATGATGGTACGCGTGCAGCACCAGCTGAACTAACTAAATTATGGAGTAGCTACACGCCAACTAATGACTTGAGTCAAGATGATAATAGACAAATAGCGGCTCAACTTAATCGTGATTATGATCCCGTGCGAGAAAGTATAAACCCAAATACGGGCTTAGATGTCGCTTTAGGTAATAAGTTTGATTTTGAAGACTTTCGTTTTGGTTTCTTATCTTCTATTTCTTACGACAATAAGTGGCAAGTATCAGAAGGTTATGAAGGGCAAGATTACACGCAAGGATCAGATGGGAAATGGTCGTTAGTTCGTGGTTTTGATGATGTAGAAACTACTGAACATTCAGTGCGTTTTTCTGGCATGTTGAGCTTAGGTTTAGAATATCACCGTGATCACCGTATCGACTTTACTTCACTTATTTTACATGACACTCGTGATGAAATAAGTGATAAAAGAGGTAACACTAACAACGTAACTATTACTGATGGTTTACGAGTACGTGACACTGAAGTGATTTACGAAGAACGTGAAATGATTTCTAATCAGCTGCGTGGTACTCACAACTTTAATGATTGGTGGGGATTAGGCGTTGATTGGTTCTATTCTGATGCACGCTCTAATCGTTATGCACCAGGTAATATTGAAACACGTTACATTGTTGCTGATGGCGCAAATGGTCAACCAGAAGACGGTGTTTTTGATTACATCAATGAAAGCTCGCTAAGAAATGCAACTACGGCAACGCGCTATAGTTTTCAAGATTTAGACGATAAAGTAGAAAACTATGGTTATAATTTATCGATGCCATTTAATACGGGTAGCACTGAAATCGAGTTGAAATTTGGTGGTAACTTTGTTAAAAAATCACGTGAATCTTTTACAAGACGTCTTGATATTAATACCTTAGCTTTTGATGGCTTAGACTTAACAGGCCATCAGTTAAATAATATATTAACTGATGATGTTATGTTGAATCAGGCATTGAATGGCAACGAAATCATTATGCGTGACACGTCTATTGCGGGTGATGATTATTACTCAGGGCAGATGATTGACGCTTATTATGTTGAAGCTGATTTTTTCTTTAATGAATCTTGGCGTCTTGCGGGTGGTGTTCGTTATGAAGACTTTAGACAAGTTGTTGCACCACTTGACCCTGCAACAGGCATGTTTGACCTACCAGCAGAGCCAACAAACGAAGATTTAGCTGATTTAACTTTCAGCGAAGATGACTATTTTGGTGCTTTAGCATTGACTTACATTCTTAATGACCAAGTGCAATTTCGCGCTTCAGTTGGTAATACAACAATACGTCCTGATCTTCGTGAAGTAGCGCCCGCGACTTATATCGATCCACTAACAGGTTTTCCAATTGGAGGCACACCAGGTATAGAAAGTACTGACATTATCAACTATGACTTACGTTGGGAATGGTATATGGAAACAGGTGAAAACTTGTCTGTTGGTTTATTCTATAAAGATATGAGTATGCCAATTGAATCAGTTCAATCACCGTCACAAGATGGCCCGCCACTTATTCGTATAGCGAATGCTGAAGATGGTTATGTGTACGGTGTTGAATTAGAGTTCTTAAAAGACTTTAACTTCTTAGGTGACTTAGTGGTTGTTAACGGCGCTGATTTGTTTTTGTCAGGTAACATCACCTTAAGTGATTCTGAAATCAATATTGATACGCAACGTGTTGTTGAACAAACAGGTGTTTCTACCAGTATTACTAACCCAACACGTAGAATGACAGGTCATTCAGCGTATGTGCTTAATTTCAACTTAGGTTGGGATGCTCCCAATGGTAATCATAGTGCAACCTTAGCTTATAATGTTTTTGGAGAACGTATTATTGTACCAGGCATTGAAGGAAAAGATGATGCTTACGAACAACCGTTCCACTCGTTAGATATGGTTTATACCTATTATCCAACTTTTTCTTCAACACTAATATTTAAAGTACAAAACATATTAGGCGAAGATAAAGAATTAACGTTTGAAGATACTTTATTGAAAAGTGAAACCAGAGGCACTAAGTTTGAAGTTGCATTGAAATGGGACTTTTAACTAAATTAACTTAATACGGTACTTTTAAAGTTAGTATTAAATACTGCAATATTTAAAAAGGCGTTTGAACAATATCATTTTGTTCAAACGCCTTTTTTCTTAATTACGCCATTGTAACAATACTGACTTATTTTTGTAATTGAATCGTCATATTTCCACAACCTAAGTGTCACATTCACTCGTTAAAATTTGCTTAAATCATTTTATGACAAGAGATAGGTAAATCGATGAAATTATCACACCTTGCCAAAGCAAGCTTATTACTTAGCTTTAGTGCTAGTTGTTTGCTACACACAAGTGCGAACGCCAATACAAACAGTCAAGACACACAACTACACAACGTAGTTGCCGCAGGACATGACATTAACCAATCAGCTGCTGAGTCACAGTTAAAAGTGAATGGTTTTACAGAGCAAGTTCAAAGTAAGTTACAACAATTTAATACCGTCACCAAAGAATTAGATGGTTTAACTGTTTATAACCAACAAATGCGTGCTCAACTTGATAACCAACTATCAGAAATTTCCCAATTAGCTAAGTCAATGGAAGAAGTTAGCGTTATTGAACGTCAAATTTCACCTTTGATGGCACGGATGATTTCTACCTTAGAAAACTTCGTTAAGCTTGATGTGCCGTTTTTACCACAAGAGCGTAGTAAGCGCATTAATGACTTAAATGACATGATGGTTCGTGCTGATATTTCTGTTTCTGAGAAATTTCGTCGTGTACTTGAAGCGTACCAAGTGGAAGTGGATTACGGACGTACTATCGAAGCGTATAGCGGACTTTTAGCGGTTGAAGGTCAAGAGATGGATGTTGATTTTTTACGTGTTGGTCGAGTGAGTTTTATTTATCAAACACGCGATGGCAGTCAATTAGGTCAATGGCATCAGCAAAGCGGTCAATGGAAAGTACTTTCACAAGACTATCGTTTAGGTGTTAATAAAGCACTTCGCATTGCTCGTAAACAATTAGCACCTGATTTGATCATGGTGCCACTGACTAATACCCAAGCCAAGCTATAGCCGAGTATCAATTATGACTATTATTAATAAAGTTAAACAGTTAACTGCTTTTAGCCAACACTGTAAAGCAGCTATAACGGCACTAACAATTTCTTTTACCATGGCAAGTAGTGTCAGCATGGCGCAGGAAGCTCAAAGTTTAGATGATTTACTAAACCAACTTGAACAAGGGCAAATTGCTCAATCCTCGCAAAATCAATCTAGAGAATCTGAGTTTAAAGCCAAAGTTAACCAACAACAGGCTATGCTCACTGATATAAAAGGCCAAAGAAACTCAGCAATAAAATTAAGTGCAAAACTTGAAAATAATTTTGCTGATAATGAAATTCAACTGGCCAATAAAACAGAAGCGTTAAACAATCGTTTAGGTGAGTTAAAAGAACTGTTTGGTGTATTGCAACAAGTTTCAGGTGATACCCGCAGTAAATTTCAAACATCTGTTATTTCCGCTCAAATACCAAATCGGGGTGAATTTTTAGATGAATTTTCCCAAAGTATGGGTTCAAGCAGCAAGTTAGCTTCTATTGAAGAAATAGAACGCTTATGGTTCGAATTACAACGGGAAATGACTCAAAGTGGTAAAATTCAAACTTTTCAGCGTGAAATTGTACTAGCTAACGGTGAGCGAAAAACAACTGACGTTACTCGCATTGGTGGCTTCAACTTAGTTGCCAATGGTAAATATTTAGAATATATCGACGAAACAGGTACCGTCGCTGAATTAATCAGACAGCCTTCTAATCGCTACTTATCAACGGTAGATTCGTTAACCACAAGTAAAGAAACAACTGCATTTGCTTTAGACCCAACAGGCGGTTCAATTTTAAGCTTGTTAGTCCAAGCACCTGATACACGTGAGCGTATCGACCAAGGCGGGGTAGTTGGTTATATTATTTTAGCTATTGGCGCAGTGGGTTTACTTATTGCTTTAATTCGCTTTATCAACTTAGTGTCTGTGGGGGCTAAAGTTAACCGTCAGCTTAAATCAAATATAGCCTCAAGTGACAATCCATTGGGTCGCGTTATGCAGGTTAAAGATAACAACCCTAATTTAGATACAGATACCCTTGAGCTGAAACTATCAGAATCAATATTACGAGAGTTACCAAAACTATCGAGTATGTTAACCCTGATTAAAATTATCTCAGTGGTTGCGCCTTTAATCGGTTTGTTAGGAACAGTAACCGGCATGATTAATACCTTCCAAGCGATTACATTATTTGGCACAGGCGACCCTAAACTAATGGCTGGTGGTATTTCACAAGCCCTTGTAACAACGGTGCTTGGCTTGGTAGTTGCTATCCCTATGGTATTCTTATTCGCTTATCTTAATAGTCGCAGTAAAAACATTATCAATATTTTACAGCAGGAAAGTACCGGCATTATAGCCCAGCGATGTGAAGATGTTGAGCTAGCAGGACAGGGAGCATAAACCGTGATTGCTTTAGCAGAAATGTACGATGCAATAATTGAGTTTATGGATACGGGCGGACAAGTATTAACCGTGATTGGCTTCGTTATTTTTATTATGTGGCTGTTAATTTTTGAACGCTTTGTTTTTATCCTAGTGAGTTACAAAAGTGTAAAGAAACACTTTATTAACACTTGGCAAAAGAGAGTTGATCATACTTCATGGAATAGCACACAAATTCGCACTGCAATCATTTCACGTGCGGCGACTAAGCTAAATCGTAATATTGTGCTCATTCAGTCACTGGTAGTACTTTGTCCGCTTTTGGGCTTACTGGGTACGGTAACGGGAATGATTGAAGTGTTCGATGTCATGGCTATTTCGGGCAGCGGTAATGCGCGTTCAATGGCGTCAGGTGTTTCTCGTGCAACCATTCCAACTATGGCTGGAATGGTTGGTTCATTATCCGGCGTCTTTACCGTTGCTTGGATAAGACGAAATGCGAAAAAAGAAACGGAATTATTAGCTGATAGCTTAGTAGTAAACCATTAATTCATTAAAGAAAATATCATCCTAATGATGAAGTTAGGCTTATACAGTAAATAAAGTAGGAATAAAAAAATGCGTCATTTAAATAAAATGCTACAAGCGCAGGAAGAAAATGCAGAAATAGATATGACGCCAATGTTGGATGTAGTATTTATTTTGTTAATTTTCTTCATTGTTACCGCCTCTTTTGTTAAAGAAGCGGGTATCGATGTTAATCGCCCTGAAGCAGCCACAGCGGTTAAAAAAGAACGTGCCAATATACTTGTGGCAATTAGTGATAAAGGCGATATTTGGATTAACAAACGTAAAGTTGATATTCGCAGTGTGCAAGCCAATATTGAGCGCTTAAAGGCTGAAAACCCACAAGGAACCGTGGTTATTCAAGCTGACAAAAAATCAACAACAGACACCTTGATTAAAGTAATGGATTCAGCACGTGCGGCTGGTGTGTTTGATGTATCGATTGCTGCGCAAGAATCGTAGCGAACATTGGAGGATATTACGTGACTACAGTAATCGTTCGCAGTGGCGTTCGTTATATTATTGCCGGTGCCTTGGCGCTAAGTATGACCTTTTTTTTACTTTGGGGAATGCAAAAACTCATCGCCGGCGGTGACAATGTAATGAGCGACCCCATTAAAGGTAATGTGCTTGATTTCATTCGCTTGAAAAAAGATGAGTCGGTGGTGAAAAAAGAACGCAAAGTGCAAAAGCCGGCTAAACCGAAAGAGCCACCACCGCAAATGAAAACGCCACCTATGCAGCAGAGTAATCCAAATGCAAGTGCGTCAAAAAATAGCTTTGCTGCTGATATTCAAGCTGACATCGGTTTGTCAGGTGGTTTGAGTTTAGACAGTAATGATGGTGATTATTTACCTATTGTTAAAGTTGCTGCAGTTTATCCTCGTAGAGCTCAATCACGTGGTATTGAAGGTTTTGTTATTGTTGAATTTACTGTAACAAAAACAGGCGCTGTCACTAATCCAATGGTTGTTCATGCTGAGCCTGAAGGTGTGTTTGATCGCGCTGCATTAGATGCGGTAGTTAAATTTAAGTATAAACCTCGCGTTGCTGATGGTGTTGCGATGGCTGTTGCGGGTGTACAAAATAAAATTAGCTTTGAGATAGATGGCTAGAAAAAGACAAACTGTAGCTAAGCATAACTTGTAGCGAATAAATGAATGTAAAGGAGAGTAAAATGAACGTGAAAACTTCCTTATTATTAGCGTCTACCATGAGTTTGATGGTTTTATTACCATCAAACCATGTTTTGGCTAAAGACGATAATCAAGCGGATACTAAACAAGAACACAAAAGTTACCGTGCTAGCAAAAAAGTGCCAGCGATGCGTAACCGTGTTTATACCCAACTTGCTAGAGCGCAAAAACTTGCCGATGAAGGGAATAAAAAAGCAGGCTTTGAGGTGTTATCTGAGGTGGAAAGTCGGCTTAATAACTTAAACGGTTACGAGCAAGCAATGCTCTATAACTTTTATGGCTTTATGTATTATGCTAATGATAATGTTGAAAAAGCGATTGATAGCTTTACTAAAGTAATCAGTAATGAAACAGCTATTCCAAACAGTTTACTTATTTCTACCCGCTATACTTTGGCCCAACTGTCCATGCAGAAGCAAGACTTTGCCGGCGCATTAACTCACTTAAAGCAATGGCAAAAAGCCAATGACAAACCTTTAACATCTAACCAAGAGATGCTTTTTGCACAAGTGTATTATCAAGATAAGCGATATTTTGATAGCTTAATGCACATTGAAAATGCAGTGAGTATTGCGAAAGAAGCCAATAAACCAGCAAAAGAAAACTGGTTAGTTTTACAACGTGCCACCCTTTATGAGCTTAACAAACCTAAACAAGTAACCAAGGTAATGGAGCAACTGGTGAGCTTATACAGCAAACCCCAATATTGGTTACAGCTTGCTAGTATGTACGGTGAAGTGGGCGAAGAAGAAAAACAAGTGGCAGTTATGGAGGCGGCGTATCAAGCAGGTTATATTACTAAATCAAGCGAAATTATAACGCTAGCGCAATTATATCAATTTCACGGTGCTCCATTTAAAGCGGCTAAGTTATTAAACGAAGCCATTACGCAAGGTACTGTGGTTCCAAAAGAACAAAACCTAGACTTGCTTGCCCGAGCATACCTTGGTGCAAAAGAGCCAGGTAAAGCTATTAAAGTGTTAAAGGAGTTATCAAAAATTGTTGATCACGGTAAATATGATGCACTATTGTCACAAACTTACTTAAATACTGAAAAATGGAAGCAAGCTATTATGTATGCTGATGAAGCTATTGCCAGGAGTCATGGCGATAACTCGATTTCTTATTTAGGTAATATGTACCTTGCAAAGGGAATGGCAAACTTTAATTTAAAAAAATTTAAGGATTCGCTATCAGCTTTCGTGAAAGCAGAAAAGTTGCCAAAAATTAAAAAAACAGCGCAACAATGGGCTAAATATGTTGAGCGTGAACAAGAGGCTTTCCAAAGGTATCAGCAATTAAACTTAGTTAGCCTTAACTAACTTATTGCCATTGGTATTATTAAGCGCCTACGGGCGTTTTTTTTTGCCCAGGGAGGCTGAAAGAGGCCATAACATTCATAGAAATATACTTGAATAAAGTGTTTTTTTCAGTGCTTTCTAGAGGCTAAAAAAAACATGATAACTTGCTATTTAACATCGTAAATAGTAGAGCGGGTATATTAGCTAAATACTCTCCTAATATCTCTTCCAATAAATAAAAAATTCTTATTCTGCTGCAACTATTATTGGTTAATAGATGATTTATTTCCTTAATATAAATGTCATTTTTTTGTCATGTTTAAAGTGCATAATTTTTCGCATTATAAATATTCAAAAAACTTTCATAAGGAATAACTATGTATAAATCACGTAAAAAAAGTTTAATTGCTTTAGCTATATCGTCGGCATTTTCACTTAATGTTGTAGCAGAAGAAGTAAGCTATGAAGAAAGCACCATGGAAGAAGTGTCTGTTGTTGCTAAAAAACTATCACACGCGAATCATGAAATTGACGTGAAAATGACACAGCAACAATCAAGTATGTCTAGCGTTTTAGCTATGATGGATAACTTACCGGGTATCAGTATTAATGAAGGTGATGCCTTTGGCGGAGATGATTGGTCTACCTCTATAACCATGCGAGGTTTTAGTATTGATGGTAATCAACAACAGCTAGGTATGACTATTGACGGTATTCCTAATGGCGGCTCTAACTACGGTGGCGGAGCAAAGGCAAATCGTTACGTTGATTCAGAAAATATGGAGACGATTCAAGTATCACAAGGCACTTCGGATCTTTCTTCAGCTTCATTAGAAGCGCTTGGTGGAACATTTAATTTTGTGAGTGCTATGCCAGCATTTGAAAAAACGACTAAATTCGCTCTTACTACAGGTGATAATGATGCGACCAGATATTTTGCACGACATGACACAGGGCTATTATTCAATAATACCTATGCCTATGCTAGTTATTCATCAACGTCAAATAGCCGTTGGGTCGGTGAAGGCTCTAACGGTGGGATGACAAGAGAGCATGCTGAATTTAAATTTATTACTGAATTAGACAAATTAAGTATCACTGGCCGTTTATCTTATGATGATGCAGATGAAGATAACTATAATTCAGTAAGTAAAGCACAGTTTGAACAAACACCTGATTGGGATCAATTAACTTGGAATTGGACAGGCGTTCCTCATTTTGATCAAATGTTTGCTGAGGGTTGGTCAACATTGCGTGAAAATACATTAGGCTATGTGAAGTTTGAATACGATATTTCACCAAGCATGCATTTTCAAATCACACCTTACATGCATAAAAACACAGGGCGCGGTGATTGGATCCCACCTTACTTAGTTTCTGCGGTTGATGCGCAAGGCAACCCAACATCAGAGGGAGGGTCTATTGCTGGAAAATACGGGTTTACTGATCAATTAGGTAACCCATTAGTCCCTGCTGACGGCTGTACAGACAATTTATCATGGCCTTGGAATTCTGGCCCGGAATTAGCACCATCTTGCTACGATCAACATGCTATTCCTGTTATGTCATATCGTCATACGCATTATGAAAAAGAACGTGTAGGCGTAACGGCTAACTTTGATTGGTCAATTGGTATTAACGATATTGCGTTTGGCTTATGGGCTGAATCTGCCGACCGTGATGAGTCACGTGATTGGCACAAAGTAGTCGACGCGCGTGTTTACCATCATTTTGATGAAAAACCTTATTGGACTCAATATAGCAATAGCTTCCAAACAGATACGCTAAAACTATATGTTCAAGACACACTTGATTTTGGCGCCCTTAGCGTCAATGTTGGTGTGCAAAAGTATTTTGTTGATATAGAAAAGTATGACAACGTTGCTAAAACTGTTACCAGTAAAGTAAACAGTGATTCAGATGTTTTATTAAGTACTGGTGCTATTTATCAAGTAAATGAAAATGTTGAAGTCTTTGCTGGTTACAGTGAGAACTTCTCAGCGATAAAAGATGGTGTTTTAGAACGTGATGCATCAACACTTGATGAAATAGAACCTGAAACAGCTGAAAATGTTGATGTTGGTGTTCGTTACAACAATGGAAATATTAATTTCTCGGCGACCTACTACACAATTTCATTTGATAATCGTATCACCTTTATTGCGCCCGGAAGCGATACATCAGGCATTGATTTCACCATTGGCACCAATGGTACTTACTTAAATGTAGGTGGTATTGAGTCGAATGGTTTTGAGCTAAGTGCTAGTTACCGCTTTAACGATAATTGGGATATTTATTCATCGTACACCAACAACGATTCAACTTATGTAGGTAATGCTTCAGGATTTGAAGCCGGAGCTAAAGTAATTGATTCTGTTGATGATATGTTTGTATTGTCAACTAACTATACGCTTGAAAATTTCCGCGCGGGACTTTCTGCCAAATACACTGGCGAGCGTGGTGATGCAGACTCATACACTATTATTGATTTCAATGCCGGTTACTCTGCAGCCATTGATAGCAATTTTTTCAAATCATTTGATTTAGCTTTTGTTGTGAATAACTTAACGGATGAAAGCTTTTTATCTACTGGTACAGGTAATGGTACTGCGTTCTTTATTGGTGCACCTCGTACCGCATCAATGACTTTCTCGGTTAACTTTTAATTGTATTAAATAAAAGACATACCTAATGATAACCAAGCAAATATTCTTTGCTTGGTTATCGCTATTTTCAATACTCTATAAACTGGCTAACAAAATGTCTAAATATATACTTATTGCACTACTTTTTATAAGCGTTACCTCTTGTGCTGAAACTAATTCTTCAACTACTACGGCTAGCTCAAAAGCAAGTCACGCCAAAAACTTAATATTAATCACTATCGACGGACTACGTTGGCAGGAGCTATTCGGTGGGGCGGATGAAAATTTACTTAACAATGACAAGTTTGTTCGTGAATCAAGTCACACGAAAGAGCAATTTTGGGATGACAATGAAGAAAAACGCCGTCAGCTTTTAATGCCTTTTTTTTGGAATACTATCGCTAAAAATGGTGTCGTTATAGGTAATAGAAAACTGGGTTCAACTATGTCTGTATCCAATAATTGGCACTTTTCATATCCTGGTTACAGTGAAATATTTACAGGTATTGCTGACCCAAAGCTGAACAGTAATAAAAAAGTACCTAACCCGCATGTTTCATTCATTGAGTGGTTAAATACCCAAGAGTCATTTGACCATAAACTTGCTGCTTTTGGTAGTTGGGATGTTTTTCCTTCTATTTTTAATGTTGAACGTAATAAAATGCATGTTAATGCTGGATTTATGCCCGCTCAAGGTTACCCTTTATCTAATGAAATGAAGTTACTTAATGCTATGCAAAAGGAAATCCCTAGTCCTTGGCATAATGTTAGATTAGATAGTTTTACTTATCGCTTTGCTAAAGATTATTTATTAAGCCAAAAACCAAGAGTAATGAGTATTTCATTTGGAGAAACTGATGACTTTGCCCATGACGGACATTATGACAGTTATTTAAGTTCTGCTCACCAGACCGATAAATTTATTGAGGATTTATGGAACACAGTTCAAACAATGCCAGAATACAAAAATAATACTGTTTTATTAATCACTACAGATCATGGCCGCGGAAGTAATGCTAATGACTGGCAGCATCATGCGTCTGAAGATGCAGTAAAAGAGTACATGAAAAATTTAGATACTTTTCCTAAAGGGATAGTTGGTTCTGAACATATTTGGTTTGCTGTAATAGGAACAGGTATAGAAGCAAAAGGACAAGTAATAACCGACGGTGAAGTTAGGCAGGACCAAATTGCAGCGACTGCGCTAATACTATTAGGGAAAAATCCGCAAAAATTTAATACTAAAATAGGACAGAAAATTAAGGAAATCTTCTAATGACAAATTTGAACTTAATTGCGTTACTTGTTGTTAGTGTCACTTGCTCTGTGTTTTCGGCATCAGCACAAGTAGAAAAAATACTGTTTGGATCTTGTAGCCATCAAGATAAAAGTATGCCAATTTTAGACGCTATTAACAAAGAAAAGGCTGATTTATTTATTTTTTTAGGTGACAACGTATACGGCGACACTAAAAATATGCAGGCCCTTGCAGATAAATACAAACGCTTAGGAAAAATACCAGGCATTAAAAAGTTACGTGAAAATACCGAAACAATCGCTATTTGGGATGACCATGATTATGGTGAAAATGATGCGGGTAGTGAATACCCAGAAAAGGAAACATCACGAAAATTAATGTTAGATTTTTGGCAAGAACCAAAAAACTCTGATCGTTATTCTCGTAAAAATGGTATTTATACATCCTATATTTATGGATTAGGTAAACAAAAAGTTCATGTGATATTACCAGACTTACGTTGGAACCGAGACGCATTAGATCATGTTTCTGAGCTTGATTATACTCTTGAACGTAAACCTAAAAATATGGGTCCATATTCACCTAGCCTAGTTAAAAATGCTTCAATGTTAGGAGAAGAACAATGGCAATGGTTAGAAGATGAATTGAAAAAACCTTCAGCAATCAAAGTCATTGGCTCAAGTTTACAGCTATTGTCTGAATTTACGGGATGGGAGTCATGGGCGAATTTTCCTAGCGATCGAAAGCGATTGTTTTCTTTGATCAAAAAACACGAGGTAAATGGTGTTTTGATTATCAGCGGTGATACCCATTGGGGAGAAGTATCAAAAATTTCGTCTGACGTAGATTATCCTCTTTGGGAAGTAACAAGCTCTGGCTTAACTCAAGAATGGAAAAATGTTAGCCCTAATAAGCATCGAGTGGGGACTTTTATTAACAAAGTTAACTACGGTGAATTATTAATTGACTGGGATCTTAAAGATCCAACAATAACGCTACGATTAAAAAATATTGAAGGAAATATTTTTACTCAACACGTTGTTAATTTATCAGATATTAGCGTGTATTAATTGGTTGGTAACAGCTGGTCTGAGTCCACTGTTTCATAACAGAATATATGATTGAAACGCTATAAAGTTATGAAAAGAGAATATTAATATAAAGGAAATAATATGTTTTTTAATAAAAATAGTAAGAAGTTAATTGCTGTATTTTTATTTACCATTACTTTAGCGTCTAAACCCGCCTATGCAGAAGTTAGAAACTTAATACTAATGATTGGGGATGGAATGGGGCCTCAACAAATAGGCCTGTTGGAATTATACGCTCGTGAAGCACCAAATTCTACTTATAAAGGGGAAAAAACAGGCATAAGCAAATTTGTCAAATCAGGATTGATGGGGATGTCAATGGTCAACCCTTATGATGCTATCGTAGTTGACTCTGCTTGTTCAGCAACACAATTGGCAATTGGTTCTATAACTCGCTCGGAAGTAGTTGGTCTCGATTCCAATGGTAATCCACAAGAAACATTGTTAGAAAAAGCGAAACGTCTTGGTAAAGCAACGGGTCTTGTTTCAGATACCCGGTTGACCCACGCAACACCTGCTGCATTTGCTTCTCATCAACCTCATCGCTCATTAGAAAATGATATTGCTGAAGAAATGTTAAATATTGGTCCTGACGTTATGTTATCAGGTGGGCTAAGACATTGGATTCCTAAGGAGATAAATAATAAAGGTCAGGAATATCTCAACTTGCAAGTTATGACAGGTAAGAGCATAAAACTTACATCAAAACGTACGGATAGTAAAAATTTAGTTACTAGCGCCCAAAAGTTAGGTTATCAGCTCGCCTTTACGAAATTACAAATGCAAAGTGCGCATAATAAAGAAAAAATGTTAGGCTTATTTGCGCTCTCGGGGATGAATGATGGTATTAAAAATACGCGATTACTAAACGATAATGACAGAGTCCAGCCAACCTTAAAAGAAATGACTATAACAGCGTTGGATATTTTGAATAAAGATGAGGATGGCTTTTTCTTAATGATTGAAGGTGGTCAAATTGACTGGGCGGGTCATAATAATGATGCAGGCACGATGTTACACGAACTATTGAAATTTGATGAAGCTGTAAATTATGTATATGAGTGGGTAAAGAAACGCAATGACACTATGGTCGTTGTTACAGCTGATCATGAAACAGGCTCTTTCGGTTTTAGTTATTCGGCAGCCAACGTGCCAAAAGCTAAAAAACTGTCTGGATCAGGTTTCTCGAAACAAGACTACAAACCAAATTTCAACTTTGGTAACAAATCGTTATTAGATAAACTTTATAATCAACAGCTTAGTTTTCCTGACATACTTTCGAAGTTTTATAAATTGGAAAGTACTTTACAAACAGCAGCAAACTTAGCCGAAATTATTAATAAAAATAATATGTTTTTAATCACAATAGAACAAGCAGAAAATATATTGGCGATTAGAAAAAAACCGTTTTACGCTGCTGATAATAAGTATATGTCTTTAACGAACATACCTAAAATTAACAATTTTCAAGCATTCTATGTTTATGGTCAAGAGGTTCGAAGTGACTTGATTGGTCGTGAATTGGCTCAATTACAAAATATTGTATGGGGAACAGGCACTCATACTAGTACGCCAGTAAACGTGATTATTTGGGGACCAGAGCAAGATATAAGGCCATTAGTTAAAATTGGTCATCATGCAGAACTTGGCCAACATATGATGGATGTGATTAAATAATAAATTGACCCTTATATTTAAACAGAAGACCCAAAAAGTCATAGTTTTTTTGGCTATATAACGTAGATATCAAAGTGATAAGTATTATAAACGTAAGCTAGATTTAAAATATACTGAACGAATTTAATTGAAATTGATGAACTTTATTTATTAAGCGCCTACGGGCGTTTTTTTGATCTTACTCGCTAATCAATAAAGATATACTAGTTATTCACAAAGGTTATGTTAGTTTAAATGACGAAGCCGTTTCAGTTGGTTTTCAATTTTAAGGTAAAACCTTATATAAAGCGGTATAGCTTATAATAAATCACTATATATTCTAGGTTCAAACTCCGTGTGGTTAAGGTGGTTAAATTAACGTTAGTACTAAAGGCCTATAGAAAAACAAGACTAAAGGCGTATATGAAAATAACCACAAAAATTTTAGCATTATGTTAACTGTATTTTTCAAAATAAAAATAATACATTGAGTTAAAATAACCCTTAAGGAACTTCTCATGAATGAATTGAAACTTCGCTATCCAGTATCAGAAAAAGCTAAGGCGCATACCTTTATCGATAGTGCCAAATATGATGCTATGTATAAGCAATCTATTGAGCAGCCGGATGTTTTTTGGGGTGAGCAAGCGAAAGAATTTATCGATTGGTATCAGCCTTGGGATACCGTTAGTAAAGTCGATATGAAAAATTCTGAAATTAGCTGGTTTGCAGGGGCAAAATTAAACGTTAGTTATAACTGTATTGATCGCCATCTTGCAACTAAAGCAAATAACACGGCTATTATTTTTGAAGGTGACGATCCTAATGATGATTTAAAAGTTACTTATCAAGAGCTTCATGATCATGTTTGTCGTTTAGCTAACTTGCTAAAAGAACGTGGTGTTAAAAAAGGTGATCGTGTTTGTCTTTATATGCCAATGATTCCAGAAATCACTTATGCCATGTTAGCGTGTGCGCGTATTGGTGCAATACATTCGGTTATTTTTGGCGGCTTCTCTACTGAATCAATCAAAGCACGTGTGCTTGATGCAGAGTGTGAAGTAATTATTACTGCAGACCAATCTTTACGTGGTGGTAAGAGTCTTCCACTTAAAGCTAATGTTGATGCGGCTGTTGTCGATTGTCCTCTAGTGCATTCTGTTATCGTGGTAGAACGCACGGGTGGTGATGTTGCTTGGAATAAAGTTGATATTAAATACGCTGCTGCAGTAGCTAAGCAATCAGCAGTATGTGAACCTGAAGTGATGGATTCTGAAGACCCATTATTTATTTTATATACCTCAGGCTCAACAGGCACACCTAAAGGTGTTGTTCATACTTGTGGTGGTTATATCTTGTATGCCGCGATGACACATAAATATGTGTTCGATTATAAAGAAGATGAAATTTACTGGTGTACTGCTGATGCAGGTTGGATTACTGGTCACTCTTATATTGTTTACGGTCCATTAGCTAATGGGGCAACTACGGTTGTCTTTGAAGGTGTTCCAACATACCCTGATGCGGGACGTTTTTGGCAAGTATGTGAAAAGCATAAAGTTAATGTATTTTACACTGCGCCTACAGCAATTCGTGCTTTAATGGCGGTTGGTAACGAGCCTGTTGAAAAATGTGACCTTTCTTCACTGCGATTATTAGGTAGCGTAGGCGAGCCTATTAACCCTGAAGCATGGCAATGGTATTATGAAATTGTTGGTAAAGGTAATTGTCCAGTTGTTGATACTTGGTGGCAAACTGAAACAGGGGGCATTATGATTACCTCTCTACCTGGTGCTGTTGATATGAAACCGGGTTGTGCTGGTAAGCCTTTCTTTGGTGTAGAACCTGCTTTATTTGATAAAGACGGTAATACGCTTGAAGGTGAAAACGCCGGTTTATTAGTGATGACGGCTAGTTGGCCTGGACAGTTGCGTACTGTATATAACGATCATGCGCGTTTCTATCAAACGTATTTAGGTCAATACCCAGGTAACTACTTTACGGGTGATGGTGCTAAACGCGACGCAGATGGTTTCATTTGGATCACTGGCCGTGTTGATGACGTATTAAACGTATCGGGTCACCGTCTTGGTACTGCTGAGATTGAAAGCTCGTTAGTACATCATCCAGCCGTTGCTGAAGCTGCAGTTGTTGGTTATCCACACGAAATCAAAGGTCAAGGCGTCTATTGTTACGTTACCTTGATGGCTAATGCAGAAGAGTCAGATGAACTTAACAAAGAGCTTAAAGACTTTGTTGGCAAGGAGTTAGGACGTTTTGCTAAGCCTGATTACATCCAATGGGCTCCGGGTTTACCTAAAACACGTTCAGGTAAAATTATGCGTCGTATTTTACGTAAAATTGCTGAAAATGATGTAGACAGCTTAGGTGATACTTCAACACTTGCTGATCCTGAAGTTGTACATGATTTAATTAACAACCGCATTGTTCATGGCGGATAATTTAACCTTTAACAGGTGAAATTATAAAAGCGCCGAAAGGCGCTTTTTTTATGT
>JBLIEW010000043.1:0-44907 GCA_047633255.1 Colwellia sp. | reverse complement strand
GGACTAATATCTAATCTGACGGTGCGACTACCATTTAAACGCGTTAAGTTTGAAGGGCCAACAGTACGGGTAATATCCACTAATTCAGATAATTGAGTTATTGAGCCATTACCTGTAACAACTGGGAAATCAGCTAGATCATCAGGGTTATCCCAACCTTCTGAGCGTAAAATCATATTAAGTCGCTTAGTACCGTTAAAATATTCGCCAACATATATACCCGCTCCACCTCAATATGCAGGTTTCAGCCAGTCGAGAAAGGGTTAGGTACAAGGCATGGATTGAAGAGAATAGTTGTTCTATTATCGAAATCCATAACGCAGGAGATGACCCTTTATCGGCTTGCCCGTAGGGAGCTAAGCTAGAAAACCAGTCCTGCGTTGCACTATTTGATAAGGGAACAACCATTATCTTCGTATCGCGCCTTGATCTGATTTCCTAGCTTAACTCTGAAACTGCATCTTGAGGTGGAACGGGTATAAGCCGTCGCCCATGGTGCGTACTACACGCCCTAAATCACGACGGTTCCAACCTTGCTCTAAAATATTACGATCATTGGGTGTTAAACGAAGCTCAGGCTCTGAATTTTCAGTACCGGGATTGGCTTGAACACGTGCTTCTGGAATAGCCGCTTTAACCCATTCAATACCTTGCCTTGCTGCATTTTGTAATGCGTTAGTATCTTTTGATTGTAAGTTCATTCGAACTTGACGGCTGCCGCCAAAACCACCAAATAAATCACCTTGAAAAGCAAAGGCTTGGGTATCGGGTAAGTCGACTAAAATTTCATTTCTTACAATTTCAAGTAATTCGTCTACTTTTGATTGATCTTTGGCTCGTATACCAATATTGCCGCCAAATGGATCACTAAATAGGTAATAGTTTTTCAAAGCGGGTTCTTTAGTGCCATCCATGTAGGGTTTTAGTCTTTCGACAATAGGTTGAACAACTTCGCGCTCAATAGTTTGTGCATTGGCTCCGGGGGGAAATTGTAAATTTCCATCAACGGCATCACGCTTAACTGGTGGTAAATAATCAAGCGTTGGTAAAGCAATATACGTAATAAATACGGGCAATAGTAATAAGGTGGCAGCTACCGAAACACGTTTTGTTCCTGTATTGGTTAATGTCATTACTTTGGCTGTTAATGTTTGCCAGAGCTTGGCGTTAGGATCTTCAATTTTTTCCTGTTTTAAAAAAAACTTGGCTAATACCGGTAATAAAACCAGGGCAACAATCAGCGAGACAGATACGGCAATGGCAATGGTTAGTGCTAAATCACCGAATAACTGCCCCTCAATATCTTTAAGAAAAAACACCGGTAAAAATATGGCTACTGTGGTTGCAGTTGAGGCTAATAATGCTCCCCATACTTGCTGGGCGCCTTGCTCAGCACTGTCGTGATTATTTAAGCCTTTGTCACGCATTCTGAGTATATTCTCTAATACCACAATGGCTGCATCTAGTACCATGCCAACCGCAAAGGCTAAGCCCGCAAGCGAAATAACATTGAGTGAACGGCCGGTGACTTCTAGAACAATAAAGGTGGTTAATAAACTAATGGGAATAGCGGTAGCAATAATTAAGGTGGCGCGCATGCGGCGAATAAAAAACCACAAAATAGCTAAAGATAACACCACGCCGGCAAATAGGTTACTGGTTACTAGGTTAATCGCCCGATAAATAAATACCGACGCGTCAAAGGACTGCACCATCACTAATTGTTTTTCAGCCAGTAATCCACTATTCATTAGGGCTACTTCGGTTTTAACTCGGTTGAGTGTTTCTAACACATTTGCGCCATTGGCTTTATCAATACGTATCGAGAAAGCAGGGTTACCATTTTGAACCGCTATATTTTGTTTATCAGGACGGGCTATCTCTACTTTGGCGATATCAGCAAGACGAATGTTGCTGCCATTGCGTGACTCTAATATAAGATTCTTTAATTCATCTATTTTATATTTACCGTTAAATCGTAAGGTATATTGACGGCGACCCACATCGACATATCCCCCTGATATGTCGTTGCTGGCAGAAACTAGTGAAATTAACTCTGGTATTTTAATGCCATATTCAGCAGCTTTAATCGGATCAAAACGAATTTGTAATTCTTCTCTGTTTTGCTGAGTAAAGGTTTGCACACTGGCCACGCCTTCTAACGATTCTATACGAGGTTTAATGGTGTCATTGGTAAAGTCGATATAGTCGTCAATTGACTTCTCATTGCCTGGGAGCGCTTGTAAGAAAAAAAACGTTAGTGCTGGGTTTGCGCCACCAAAGCCGCCGAGCATAATACGCGGTGGCCTAGCGTCTTGCGGTAAGCTTTGTACGCGGGTCATTCTACTGATCACTTCAATCAGTGTTTTATCCATATTCGTGCCAACATTAAATTCTAAATTAATATATGAGCTGCCTCGATTAGCAAAAGCATTCATTGATGTTAAACCTGGAATACCTCTTAGTACTTGCTCTTGAGGCTCTATAAGTTCTGATTCAACTTCTTGTGGAGAGGCGGCACGCCACATGGTTTGTACCGCAATACGGGGGCGTTCAATATCAGGGAATAACTGTACTGGTAGTTTGAACAAGCTGAGCATACCAACCAGTAATATTAAAGTGACACCAACTGCTACCGCTGCAGGGCTTGATAAAGCATTTGACGTTAATTTCATAAAACTCTCCGTGTTTACTTGGTAATATTGATATAACTCACCAATATATTTATCCATCAAAAGTAGCAGGTTTTAACACAAAATAAAGTGTGGAAGAGTTAAACGGGGAGTAAAATACGACAAAGTGCGCAAGAGAGCTTTTTTTTGGTGCTTAGACATACATTGACATATATCTAAGCGGCTAAAATTTGAATAGTCTAAATTTAGGTGGTCAGGTAACTCGGCCAGTATCCAGAAAAAGGAGAAAAAATAATCTACAAAGATCAACAGAGCTTAAGTTAATAGACCAAGTAGATCATCAAAGTTGTCTATCACAGCTTCGGGCTGATAGTTCGCGATATTTTCACCGTAGTTATAGCCATAGGTTAGCGCAATACTTTCCATGTTGGCTGCTTTTGCCGCCAGAATGTCATTTTTAGAATCACCTATCATCACACACTGCTTGATCTTTACAGATAACTGCTGACAGGCATGATGTAAAGGTAAGGGATCTGGTTTGCGTTTTTCTAAGGTATCACCACCAATAATTAATTCAAATAGGCCATTCAGCCCCAAGCCATCAATAATAGGTGCAATAAATCGTTCGGGTTTGTTAGTGATGATTGCTAGGCGGTAACCACTAGTTTTAAGCGCTATTAATGTGTCTAGAACATTGGCATATAGTTGGGTTTCGACACAAGTATGGGCCTGATAAACTTGAAAGAATATTTCTGATGCTCGCTCTGTTAGTGCGTTGTCTAACTCGGATGAAATGTTAGCATTACCGGATAAGGCGCGCTGTATTAATACACGGGCTCCGTTACCAACCCAACCTCGAATAACATCTTGACTAAAAGGTGTTGAACCTAATTTAATTAACATTTGATTTACCGCGAAGGCTAAGTCAGGTGCGCTGTCAACTAAAGTACCATCGAGATCAAATAGCAAAGTGTTTTTATTTAAAAATTTCAAATTTATTTCTATATAGACTAATCAAAAGTAATACATAGTATCGTATAAAGCCCTAAACCTCGTCTAATAATAAATAAGACGTAGTAATGTAGTGTTTTTAGTTTATAAATATCTGAAACTATGTGATATTAATGTCAATGTAGTGAAATCTATGGAGCTGATATTATGGAGGTATTTCCATAATAAGCGCTTATAGCATTATCTATATCGGTTACCAATCAAGATGCATTTTTGTGAGTGCTTGAGCTATTTTGATGGGTTTAAAATGATTTTAGTCGGCATTAAATACTCAAAGCATAGAATGACTATGCTTAAATTATTTTCCTTGCCTAAAGTCATTTTAAGAATAGTAATAATTTAGGGAGTTAATTTGTCTTTTACAATTGAACAATTACATTTAGGTCAAAAAGATACCGTTGAAAAAACATTTTCGGAAGCCGATGTCCTACTATTTGCGGAAATTTCTGGTGATATGAATCCTGTTCATATCAGTGAAAGTAAGGCAAAAAAGAGTGCCTTTGGTCGAAGGGTTGTTCACGGCGCATTTATATCAAGCATTATTTCGGCATTGTTAGGCGAGAAACTGCCGGGAGAAGGTACTATATATCTTGGTCAAGAAACTAAATTTGTAGCGCCTGTTTTTATAGATGATACGATATTAGTTACTTGTGAAGTTATTAATATTATTAAAGACAAAAATATAGTTGAATTCAGTTGTACTATAGTTAATCAACATGGAAACTTGGTAGTTGAGGGGGTAGCTACAGTGATGCCTCCTAAAGAAGCTCATTGATAAATAGGAATTAATTAATAACCATGGTTATTAATTAATTATAAAAAACGGTTTAGATTTTAATAATTAACCAATGAATTATTAAAATCTAAAACAGTCATTATTACGTTAATTTACAGTTACAACTTACATGAATCATAAACCATTATTTATCACCGAAGCGGTCAATATACTGCTCACCAAAAGTGCGGTTCCAGCAACGCTTACTATAGAGCAATGTGCAGTAGCATTAGCTATGAGCATGACCTCTTTTAGGCGTAAGCTTGGCCAAGAAGAAACTAGCTTTAAGCTTATTCAGCAAAAATATTTGAATGAGTTATGCGTTCACGCCTTACTGACTAAGCATGTGAGTATTGATAGTTTAGTTGTAAAGTTAGGCTATTCTGAACGTGCGACTTTTGAGCGAGCTTTTCGTCATAAATTTGATATCACACCTGCTCAATTTCGTGAGCTATCTCTTTTTGGTGATGATAAAAAAAATAAGCAGAATTTAAGTATTATCGCGCAAAATATGCCGCCTTTACCTGATAGCTGTCAACAGCTAATAAAGGAAAAAGATCTAGACAGTTTTGATTTGCAACGTGTTATAGATATTATTGCTATAGACCTTATTTTCACTGGACGCTTGATGGGACTTGCCAGTAGAGCAATTTACGGTAAAACACCTAACACTATTCAAGAAGCGATCAGTCGAAATTTAGGCATTAATACTGTAGTGAATTTAGCGATCGTTTATTCGGTAAAAGATGCGTTAGCAAAACATGTTGATCAAGAGGTTATTACTCAATCTACTCATGCTTTTTTAATGGCGCCTAAGTTTTTTCAACTGATGCGCAAGTCAGCCGGTATTGAGGTTAAGTTTGATATCGCCCATGTAGAGCAAGTGCTAGTATTTGCATTGTTAGGCGTTTTATTACTGTGTCATAAAAGTGCGCCTAAACATCAGCTGATGCTACATTCATTGCGAGGCATTGATGATTTAAATTCACTCAACCATTACATTCATGAATCAATGGATATGAGTATATTTTCGGCTTCAACTTTGATGTTATCTTTATGGCATATTGATGCGAGTGTGATCAAACAACTCAATCACTTAGATAAAGTGAGTAAGCAACAAGTAAAAGGAACCAAACAAGATGAATTGGTACTATTTATGTTGTCTTGTTTATACGTTTTAGCGACAGGAAAAAAAGATTATAGTGAGTTAGTAAAAAAAGCTGAATTGCTAAATCTTGATGGTTTCAACGACATTATAACAATGTTCTTTAATGGTAGTTAATACCAATGGCAATAAGTTAGTGATCAAATATCAATGAGGATAAATTTTCAAGAACAAGGCGCTTGATTGAGCAATAGCTGGCTATTGGGATTGAAAGCAACGATGTTATTGGAATATTTATTGCCATTGGTATAACTTACAGATTAATTAATTTTATAAGGTATAAGTTGCCTAATTGATACATATTTTAGAAAACTTTCTCAGCCACTCTTATAAAGAGGGGGGGTTGACTGAGAAAGAGTAAGGGTCTTTATTATCTCTGAATCCACAATAAGCTAGTTAAACTTTATTTTTGTGTTTACGGTGACCTAATCTTAAAAAACCAGCATCCGAGCTGCATTAAGTTGAAGCGAGTATAATGAGGTAATGATTGGGGGAATATGGCTAAACTGTCCAATATTTATTTATTATTGTCAGGTTAGTTTTATTTGAATAAATGAGTTGATTAGATAAGTCGTTATATTGGTGTGGTGAATACAAAAAGATTAAGACCGGTTTAAGTTACTATACCCGTTCCACTTGAAGATGCAGTTTCAGAGCGAAGCTAGGAAATCAGATCAAGGCGCGATACGCTGATAATGGTTATTCCCTTATCGAGTAGTGCAACGCAGGACTGGTTTTCTAGCTTAGCTCCCTACGGGCAAGTCGATAAAGGGTCATCTCCTGCGTTATTGATTTCGACAATAGAATAACTATTCTCTTCAATCAATGCCTTGTAGCTAACCCTTTCTCATCTTGCTGAAATCTGCATCTTCAAGTGGAGCGGGTATAAAGCATCGGTACTAAGCTAATAAATATAATGTTAGTAAATATCACCAAACTGCTCTATTTGGGTTAGGTAAATTCGTAGGTCTAACTCGACTTGATGGTAGTCACTCATCATATGTTGGCATAATTTGTAAAAAACTTTATCATGATTTTTTTCTTTTAAATGTGCTAATTCGTGCACTGTAATCATGGATAAAAAGGGCTCAGGTGCCTTTTTAAATAAACTGCCAATACGAATTTCATTTTTACTTTTTAATTTATTGCCTTGCACACGAGAGACATAAGTATGTAAACCCAACGCATTATTGATGACATGAATTTTATCATCAAACTTTATTTGGCTTAGTGGTGAAGATTTTTTTAAATATTGATTTTTAATGTCCATAACATAAATACGTAAGCTTTTATCGTTAGTCACGTTATGTATGGATGGATATTTATTCAGTAAATATTTTTCCAACGTGTTTTTATCAAGCATCTGTTGTACTTGGCTTTTCACTGTTGGCGAGTAGGATGATAGATATTTTAATGAGTTCGACATAAAAAGTGACGTTTAAGCGTGTTTATTAATATGAGTAACATTATACGTAACTTTGACCATTATTCACTGGATATAATCTTTATATTGCTATTGGGTAAATGTCGGTGTTACCCGATAGTGAGTAACTAATAAACCTATTTATCTAAAACAAACACTGACATTTCCCATTTGCATCATAGTTATTTGTAGCATAGTTAGAAATATAGTTAGTTGGTAGTATACTTAACCAGCATTGCGAAACACATAAAAACAACGAGATACCTTAAGTAGTTAACGGGAATTTTAAACAAGCAATGTGCGCCTAACCAAGCTCCTATGAATTGTCCTATCATCATGGTAAAGCCAATTAACCAAATGACTTGTCCTGCCAGTAGAAAAATAATTAGCGAGGCTATATTGGTAGAGAAATTTAATGTTTTGGCAATGGCTGTTGCTTCAAGGAATGGTTTAGCACGCAATGCCCGTCCTGCTAAGGCAAAAAAAGATCCGGTTCCCGGTCCAAAAAGACCGTCGTAACAACCAATAAGTGGCACAACTATCTTTTTATAACGAGATGCTGACATTATGGGCTTTTTGTTCGCTGCATCTACGGTCGGTGTGAACAAAAAATATAGACCAATAAAAGCAATTACCACTGGGATAACTATCGTCAACGCATCGGTATTAATCAATTGAATAATAATAGTGCCTATTGTCGATCCAATAAATGCAGCAAGCATTAACCATTTAACGTTATTCCAACGCACGTGTTTATTGCGTAACATCATTAGTGTTGCTGTGGCAGTACCCATGCTTGATTGCAGCTTATTGGTAGCTAACGCCGATAGAGGCGGTAAGCCTGCCATCATTAAAGCCGGTAATGTTAATAAACCTCCTCCGCCTGCTAAGGTATCAAGAAAACCAGCCACTACGGCTACAAAAAATAAAAAGGCTAACAATTCATAGGAAAAACTCGCTAATTCCAAGTTGATCTCCTGCTCTTAAAAGTAAATGGCGTGCATTATACTGTGAATAAAGAACAAAACACTTAAAATGAAGGAAGTTATATTTTTTCGTTTTTATTGTTTACTTATATTTTCTGAAAAAAAGCATGACAAATACAGTAGATAATATTTTTACAATCGAGATAAAAATTATTACTGCACCGATCATGTTTGTAACTTTATTTAAATATGACAGCAATAAATAATTTCTTAACGTTTATTAGGCTTGAATATTCTATTTGTATTTGCCACACTGTTTTAGTTTTTGATTTTAATGATAAAGGTTTAGTTTATGGATTGGTTGTCGGTACTCCCACCTCTTGTGGCAATCGTTGTGGTTTTATGGCGAAAGGAAGTCATTCTTGCTTTGTTAATGGCGGTATTTAGTTCAGAATTATTGTTAGCTTACCGAGAACATTCTAATGTGCTTTTTTATGCTTTTATCGGCTCCATTGAACGTGTTATTACGGTATTTAGTTCTCCTGGTAATACTCGTTTATTGATTTTTAGTTTACTTATTGGGGCATTACTCGCTTACATTAGAAATTCAGGTGGGGTAACCGCTTTGGTCAATAAGTTAGTAAGTAAAGGCATAGCAAAAAGTAAACGCCAAGTTGGCGCTGTGACTATGTTTACCGGCGTTGTTATTTTTATTGAATCAAATTTAAGTGTGCTTACCGCGGGTATTTTATCGCGTGATTTATTTGATAAATTTAAAATGAGTCGCGCTCGCCTTGCTTTTATGATTGATAGTACTTCTGCGCCTGTGTGTATTTTGATATTGCTTAACGGTTGGGGCGCTTATGTGTTGGGTTTGCTTAACAATTACGAGTTAGGGCAATCATCCATGTCAATATTATGGGGTACTATCCCTTATAATTTTTACGCTATTATTGCGCTATTAATGGTGGCCTATACGGTAATTACTGACAGGGTTCATGGTCCAATGAAACAATCAGAGTTAGCGTTACATAAGCAAGAAGAGGCCGATGTAGAGCTAGTAAAAGAAGAATTAATTAAACCCACTAAAGCGCGTTTCATGTTAGTACCACTATTAAGTATGGTGTTAGGAATGTTCTTCTTTATGTTCTGGACTGGTGACGGTGATATTACTCAGGGTAGTGGTGGTAAGTCAGTACTTTATGCCACTTGTTTTGCTTTAGCAGTTGCTTATTTTTTATTACTTTCAGCAAAACGTTATTCCCATAAAGAACTGGTTGAAGTTGGCTTTAAAGGGTTGTCTGAGTTATTACCTTTAGTGACTATCGTCATGTTTTCTCTTACCTTGGGTTCAAGTTTAAAAGAGTTAGGTACTGGCCTTTATATCGCCGGTTTTGTCGGTGAAAATTTGCCACTTATTCTTGTTGTGCCTATGTTATTTATTGTTGGAGGCCTTATCTCTTTTAGTACGGGCACCTCATGGGGCACTTTTGCTATATTAATTCCTATTGGCGTTCCGATAATTCAATCGTTAGGATTACCGCCATCATTAGTTATTGCTGCTATTTTAGGAGGAGGGGTTTTTGGTGATCATTGTTCACCTATATCTGACACTACCTGTGTTTCTGCTATTGCTTCGGGCTGTGATCTGCTTGAGCATGTAAAAACACAATTGCCTTACTCTATCTTTGGCGGTACTTTGGCGGTTATTGCTTACCTTATTGCCAGTTATATCATGGTGGGATAACTAGTAGGACAATAGTGGGGTAACTGATTATTTACGGTACTATCTCACTAATAAATGACTTTAAGGATCAATAATGAAAGCGGTACTTTCAACACTCATGGTCACGATAATGTCTGGCGTTATTGTCATTCAGTTTTTTTTCAGTAGTTTATTATCATTTTTTGGCTATGCCGTTTTACCTCTTGAAAGCTTAAAGAGCTTAACGCATTCTAAAAAAATTGTGCAAAAAATGCAGCACAGAAATAAAGCTAAAAGTGCGAATGTGTCGAAGCGTTTTATTCAGCGCTCAGGTAAAAAAGTGGCTGTAACGGCAGTTTCAGCGGCAACAATAGGCACCGTAGCGGTAATCGGCACATTAACGTATTTAGAAATAAGCCAGTATTGTGAAGACAAACAAGTGCTCAATGAAGATGCTAATATTTTATTTGATACCGATAAAGAGTTTAATATGAATGCTTGCCTTGAGCAGGGAAAAAAAGACTCAGCACAATTTGCTAATGAAGCATGGTTAAGCATAAAGGAAACGAGTTCAGATGTATTAGATAGCATTGAGAAAACCAGTGATGAAATGTTAGATCCTAGCCGTAAAGCAACGACTGAGTTATTTGAATCTATTGATGAATGGTTTAATCAAACGTTTCATTAAGCGACTGAATAATAAGAGCCGTAATTATTTTTTTATTAAAACTTAACAATTAATTGTTAAGTTTTAAGTATCTCAGTCGATAACTTTCTTACTAGCATAATTTTGCAAGAAAGAGAGACCTTCATTGGCTGTTAATACTGTTAACAACATTCCTGACAATAATATAGCGCTGACTTCAGAAGTATTAAAGTCAGAAATATTGTTGCATGAACTGCAATTAGGTGAACAGCTAAATGAAAGCGTTCATCAAGCTAGACGTGCAGATTTTTCTTTGATGTTAGCGATGCTTTGTGATGATGTTAGAGAACACAGTCAATTTATTTTACCCAAAGCAGATGTTAGCTCAGCTGATCAATCAAAGCAGACTAACCAAGCATTAAGAAAGCATTTTGAGTTACCGGAACAAGCGCCGTTAGCATTAAAAAACATTGAACAAATTAGTCAATATAACGAGAGTCAATTGATTGCTGATAATGATCTTGTGTCAATTCAATTAAGTAATGCTTTGTCGCCTAAACCATTAACTTTTCGTGATGACAACAAATATATTGCCAGTAATATTTTAGCTAACACTAGCTTAACTTGCCAAGAAAAACACACTAATCCCAAGTCATCACCGGTGCTTAATACACGTATAAATATGAATGTTGAAAGTTGGCTTAAAGCGGTACAAACGTCATTAGTAAAGTCGAGCCTAGTTGATGGGGTGACGGTTTAATACCAATGGTAATAAGTTAGTGATCAAATATCAATGAGGATAAATTTTCAAGAACAAGGCGCTTGAGTGAGCAATAGCTGGCTTATGGGATTGAAAGCAACGATGTTATTGGAATATTTAGTCAATTTAGCTCAATTCAACAGATCATTTTCCGCAGCACTGTTTATATTTTTTGCCTTTCTTTTTTTTCCACGTTGTTGGGTATTCATTACAAGGGCAAAGCGCATTTCGCTTTATGTTTGCTAATTCATTATGTGCAATAATATCACCGTCAATATAACGCCATTGCTTTAATGGGACCTTGATAGTCGATTCTATTATTACTGTGTTTGCTGTTGTGTTTACTATGTGACTTTCTTCTAAGATAAAACGTGATTTTTCTCTCAGTTCACATAAGACATTGTCTGTTATATAAAAAGCAGAAAACTCAACACATTGCTCAGTTGCATTATTTGTACTACTTACGCTATTTGTATTAGGGTGTATATTAAGTGCAATCCATACGCAACACTGACTCCAGTCATCAATCTCTTTAACTGATTGTGCAGCTTGACTACTTTTTGCGTAGGTATCATAAATATATTGTGCATTGCCAAGTGCATAGGCACTAAAGCGAGATCGCATTAATTGCTCTGCTGTTTGAACGGGGACTTCTTTATTTATATAGGGCTGACAACAGGATGAAAAATCACAATTTGAGCCACAAAAACAGGGTTGAATAGACTTCATAGATTTGAGTAAATAATTTTTTTTTCAGTTTATCATCATTATACTAAAGGAATTAAATATATGATCTTTTTAATAGGTCTAAATAATCAATAACGTCGTTGCTTTCAATCCCAATAGCTTGCTATTGGTCAAGCAAGCGCCTTGATCTGATTTCCTAGCTTCGCTCTGAAACTGCATCTTCAAGTGGAACGGGTATAGTAGTACACGAGCAAGTTTGAATGGACGCCAGTTAAGATTTATTTATAAGGCGTAATTTTATATGACAGCTATAAAGGTAAATAATAGAAAAGAGTAAACCGCCCAGTGCTCCCCATAAATGCGCATTAACCGCCACACTTGCTTCTATTAAACTGCTCACGTCAGTACTCGCGCCATAGAATTGCTCATGCGTAATTTTAAGCCATACCCCTAAAAACAATAAGTAGCCGGTTTTGTCTTTAGCGTTAATATCCATTAGTGCGCCAAAAACAAAAACACCATGCAATACGCCAGATAAGCCAACATATTGTATTAATGTTGGATCAAAGTAGTAAATACCTACACTGGTGGTTACTGAGCAACATAAAAATAAAGTGGTATAATTTCTTATGCTATAAAAGCGGCCATGTAATGCCCATAGCATAAATAAGGCGGCTAAGTTTAGTAGTAAATGATAACCATTGGTATGCAGTAGGTGTCCAGATAAAAGACGCCAAAGTTCACCTTTAGTGATTAAATCTCTTTGATATACTAAGCTTTGAGTAAATGAATTGCCTAAAAAGTATTCGCTCATAAAAACGATAATAGACAGTAATGCTACTATGAGTACAACTTGAAAATTTTGTCTAGAAAGCGCTAAGGTGTTTAATTTCATTTGATTTAGGATTTTAAGGGCTGAATTTATTAGTGCTTGAGTATACAATGGTACTTTGTAAAGTTTAAACTCATTGGCGCTTTTCTTTTTATGTCTAGAATTTTATGTAAGCAATGCCAACGCCCAACAATTGCTTGTATTTGCAAATTTATCTGTAAAATTGAAAATACCACCGCTGTTTTAGTGTTACAACATCCTAGTGAAGTTACGCAAACTAAGGGTACTGTTGCTTTATTAAGTCGTTCATTAAGTTATTGCCAAGTATTAGTAGGTGAAGACTTTTCACAACATGATGAACTTAATACGATACTCTCGAACCACCAAGTACTTTTACTTTACCCAAGCGCCCAAGCGCAAGTCTTATCTTTGGCTAAAAATGAGTTTGATAATACCGACACCAAACTTGATTACATTAATGTTAACTATGACAGAAAGAGTGAACAGCCTAAATTATTGATAATAATTGATGGCACATGGAAAAAATCCTATCGTATGTTTATGGTATCTTCTAATTTACAGGCACTAAAACAAGTTTGTTTACCCGATGCTCTAGCTAATAGTGGTCAGTACTTAATTCGAAAAGTAGCTAAAAAAAATGCACTATCAAGTCTTGAAGCATGTTGTTTTGCCCTTGCTCTACTTGATAATGAATTAGTTGAAAATGAGTCAGCTGAAAAAAGATCAATTGAAAATGAATCAGGCGAAAAAGTATTAAAAAAGATGAAGCAAAGTGTTGATTGTGGGCTTTATCAAGACTTATTAAATAAGTTTGCACAATTTAACCAATTTCAGTTATCGTTTAGAACGTGAACATAATATTTTAAATTTCTTTAATGGAAGTCCTTTTAAATGCCAAAAAAATATCTTTTTCACAATCTTATCCGTTTGACAGCCGCGAGTTTTGTATTACTTGTTAGTACTTTGTCAGCAAGTGGATTGCCGCCAAGTTCAGCAATAACATCGAATGATATAAAACGAGAAACTCGTGAACCTGAAGCGGCAACCGGTTACCAAGCTAAAAAAGCGGTATTTGGTAAAGAGTTTATGATAGCGGCGGCTAACCCTTATGCCAGTTACGCTGGCTTTACTATTTTAGAGCAAGGCGGTAGTGCGGTAGATGCAGCTATTGCAGTGCAATTAGTTCTAACCTTAGTTGAACCACAATCATCTGGCATTGGTGGTGGTACGTTTATGTTGCATTGGGATAATGAACACAAAGAAATGACGACTTTTGATGGCCGAGAAACTGCGCCATCAGCAGCAACAAGTGAGCTCTTTTTAGACAAAAAAAGTAAGCCCCTAAAGTGGATTGATGCGGTAGTCGGTGGTCGTTCAGTTGGCGTGCCAGGTGTAATGGCTACCTTCAAAAAGGCACATAGTAAATATGGTAAATTGCCCTGGGCTACTTTATTTGAGCAAGCTATTACCCTGGCGGAAAATGGTTTCGTGGTTTCTCCACGGCTAGAGAGATTGCTTTCGATTAACTTTAATCCAGGCATTTATAAGCTGACTGAAATTAATGAATATTTTTTTCCTAATGGAAAATCATTAAAAGCCGGTGATATTTTAGTCAATAAAAAACTTGCTAAGGTTTATCGTAGCCTTGCAAAAGACGGTGTTGATGTTTTTTATCAAGGTTGGATAGCCAAAAAAATAGTTGATACAGTACAGAATTCAAAGATTGCACCTGGATTACTATCAATGGAAGATATGGCTGCGTATCAAGCTAAAGAAAGATCGCCTGTGTGTGGACCTTATCGAGAATTTACCCTTTGTGGTATGGCACCTCCTAGTTCAGGCGGCGTTGCTGTTATTCAAATTCTTGCCCAGTTACAACGCTTTCATTTAGCTAATTATCCTGTTAATTCTGCGCAAGCGATACATTTGTATACGCAAAGTTCACGGTTAGCCTTTGCCGATAGAAATCGTTATATGGCTGACACGGATTATGTGTCTGTACCCGTTGAGGGTTTATTATCCCCTGATTATTTAGCTAAGCGTTCTGCATTGATTAACCCTCTAAAAGATATGAGTACAGCGAATGCTGGTTTACCCGAGGGTACGGTAGCATTGGTTGACGGTAAGAGTATTGAACGACCCTCTACGAGTCACTTATCGATTATTGATGCCCAAGGCAATGCCATTTCTATGACGAGTAGTATCGAAAATGCATTTGGCTCCGCATTGATGGTTGAAGGTTTTATTTTAAATAATCAACTGACTGACTTTTCTTTTATCCCTAAGAAAAATGAGGAATTACTTGCCAATCGGGTGGAAGCGAATAAACGTCCAAGAAGCTCAATGGCCCCAATGATGATTTTTAATAAAGACAAATCGTTAAAGTTGTTGATAGGCTCTCCTGGTGGTAGTCGTATTATTAATTATGTATCGCAAACGATTATTGGGGTGCTTGATTGGCAGTTAAATCCTCAAGAAGCGATTAATTTACCAAAAATAACGAATAGAAATTATGTAACTACATTAGAGCGGGGAACATCAGCTCAAGCACTACAGCCAATTTTAGAAGCCAAAGGTCATATCGTACATATTCGTGATTTGAATAGTGGCTTACATGCTATTGAATTAACCAAATCTGGTTTGGTTGGTGGTGCAGATCCTCGAAGAGAAGGAGTGGTATTGGCGAAGTAAACCATATTAAAATGCGCTTGTTAGCATTCTAATAAGTTCCTAATAAGTTCTTAGTAAGTCATAGCTATCATCAAAAACGATTATCTTTTTTAAAGATAATCGTTTTTTTGTATTGTGGTTTAATTTTTGCTTAGTTATTAAAAATAACAATATTTGTAATAGCATTTAAAAAGCCGACAAAAAACTGGCAGGAGCATGATGTGATTTTAAAAAAAATGTCTTTAATAACCAAAATATCAGCAAAATTTATAGCGATGGTTCTTTTTTTGGTGCCTATAAATAGTTATGCCATAGAAACGTCAATGCAATTGCATAAGGCCGATCAATCTGGCGCTTATGGCCTTAGCCTGGGTATTGGTGATAACTTTTTTAATCAACGTGAATTTAATTGGGCAGTAACCTATAACCATTTTGAGAATATTGTGGTTAATGATCTTAAAGATCAAAGTTTGGTCTGGGATAAATCAGACAATAGCTTTCCATTAGACACTATTGATTTAATGTTAAGTTATCGTTATTACCCAAGTTCTTATAACTCTTTTATTAAAAGTTTAATTGTTGAATTTCAGGCAGGTGCTGGCATTAATTTGACTGAAAATAAATTTATTTTTAATAATAACCCAACAGAAGTCGTTTTTTCAGAGCAGGGTGATATTAATGGTGTATTCGCTTTTATGGTTCATAAAAAATTTACTAAGCAAGTCGCTATGCATATTGGTTTAAAACGTTACCCTGATTATTCTGAATTTGGTGATGTTTCATCAGTGTTTTTAGGTTTTACTTATACTTTCGGTCGCCAAACGGCCTACTAAAATAAGGCTGAATTTATTAATTTAAATAGGCTTTGAAATTAGCAATGTGTAACGTTTATTTTGGGTTGAAAATGACACTAGTTTTTATTTTGAAGGGAAGCGTGTGGAGAAGTTTATAATGCGTGGATTTAAGTACATATTAATACTATTACTATTTAGCAGTACAGTTGTTTTTGCCGTAGATACCGACGGTGATGGTTATGATGATGATGTCGATCTGTTTCCTGATAATCCATTTGAATGGATTGATACCGATCTTGATGGCGTTGGTAATAACTCAGATCCTGATATTGATGATGATGGCCTTGATAATGGAGTAGATAATAACGGCAATAGCCTTATTAATGGGGAAGATAATAACGATGATGGCGATTTAGTCATAAATATCTACGATCCACTTCCCCATGATCCCAGTGAATGGTTAGATACTGATAATGATGGCCTAGGCAATAATACAGATACCGATGATGATGATGACGGTGTGCCAGATTTACTGGATGTTTTTCCGCTTAATTCTCAAGAGAGTTTAGACACAGACAACGATGGCTTAGGTAATAATGCTGACCCTGATGATGATACTCATCGTATAACAGGTGTGGGGGATGGGGTACTAGATGTATACGACCAATTTCCTCTTGATCCGTTAGAAACAATTGATACCGATCTTGATGGCATAGGAAATAATGCTGACATAGATGATGATGGGGATAATGTTAATGATGGTGAAGATGCGTTTCCGCTAGATTTTAACGTAAATGCTGATCAAGATGGCGATGGGTTAGGTAACGCACAAGATCCGGATATTGATGGTGATGGTATTGTCAATACACTTGATGTTTTTCCGTATGATGTTAGTGAGTGGTATGACACAGATGGTGATGGTATAGGTAACAATACCGATTTAGATGATGATACCCATGATGTGACAGGAGTGGGTGATGGTGTTTTAGATGTTGATGATGCCTTACCCCTTGATCCAATAGAAACCATTGATACTGATAACGACGGTATAGGCAATAATGCCGATGATGATGATGATGGTGATGGTGTACAAGATGGTATTGACGCTTTTCCGTTAAACTCACTTGAACATCTCGATTTTGATGGCGATGGTGTTGGCGATAATAGTGATGCTGATATCGATGGAGATGATGTTGATAATGGTGATGATGCTTTTCCTTTTCTTGCCAGCGAGCAATTTGATCTAGATGACGATGGTACAGGCGATAATAGTGATCCTGATATTGATGGCGATGGTATTACCAATATTAATGATGCTTTTGATGATGATGTAACCGAATATATTGATACGGATGGAGATGGTATTGGTAATAATGCGGATGATGATGATGATGGTGATGGTGTTGATGATAGCCTTGATGCTTTTTCTTTAGATGCAAGTGAATGGGAAGATACCGATGGTGATGGTCTAGGTAACAATACCGACTCAGATGATGATAATGATGGCATTCCTGATCTTAATCCTGACGGTTCAATTTTAGATGATTTTCCATTAAACCCTTTTGAAGAGTTAGACACTGATAATGATGGCGTTGGTAATAATACTGATTTAGATGATGATGGTGATATTGCTATTGGTGGTTTACCGGATGCGACAGATGCCTTTCCGTTTAATCCTGATGAATGGTTAGATACAGACGGCGATGGGTTAGGCAACCGATTGGCCGATTCTGATGATGACAATGACGGTATAGTGGATGCTGATGATGCTTTTCCTCTTAACCCTGCAGAATGGCTTGATACCGACAATGACGATACAGGTAATAATGCTGATACAGATGATGATGGTGATATTGCTATTGGTGGTTTACCGGATGCGACAGATGCCTTTCCGTTTAATCCTGATGAATGGTTAGATACAGACGGCGATGGGTTAGGCAACCGATTGGCCGATTCTGATGATGATAATGATGGTTTTCCAGATGCTGTAGATGCTTTCCCGTTAAATTCTGCTGAATGGCTTGATACCGACGATGACGGCACAGGTAATAATACCGACCTTGATGATGACGGCGATGACTTTGCTGACAATATTGATTTATTTCCGTTAGATAAAAACGAATGGCTTGATGCTGATAACGATGGCATTGGTGATAATGCAGATAGTGATGACGATAATGATGGTGTTAGAGATATAGAGGATGCTTTCCCTAATAATCCTGTTGAAACTCTAGATACTGACGGTGATGGCTTAGGTAATATTTTTGACAGTGATGATGATGGTGATGGTTTTTCAGATCTTCAAGATCAATTACCGTTGAACCCAACAGAGCACCTCGATACTGATGGTGATTTAGTTGGAAATAATACAGATGATGATGATGATGGTGATGGCATGAGTGATGAGTTTGAGAATAGCTTTAACTTTAACTCACTTGACGCTTTTGATGCACTATTAGATACAGATCAAGACGGTATAAATAATGTGAATGAGTTTATCGCTGAATCGAATCCATTACGTGATGACTATCCACCGGTAATTACTCCACCTCAGTCAGTACATATAAAAGCTAATCATTCTTATACTGAATTAAAATTGAGTACATTAATTGAATTAACGCACGTTTCTGTAAGTGATGGTCTTGATGGCGAAAATTGTTGTAATTTAACCGCGCTTGGTTTTGAGACGGGCGCTAAAAATATCACCTCCGGTGAATACCCTATAGAATGGCGTGCTGTTGATAATGCTGGTAATGAAGCGACCAAAGCGCAAGTACTTAATGTGCATCCATTGGTTAACTTTTCAGCTAAACAAACAGTGGCTGAAGGTGGTACGGCTAGAGTTAATGTTACCTTATCGGGGCTATCACCAGTTTACCCGTTGGATTTACCTTTTAGTATAACGGGCTCTGTTGACGCTGCAGATTATCAATTGGGTATTAATAAAATCGTCATAGAGCAAGGTACAGAGGGCTTTATTGATATACGCTTTAATACTGATTTTGAGTTAGAGGGAGAAGAACAACTCATTTTAACTTTTGTGCCAGGCGTTAATGGAGGTATTAATAGCTCTCATATTATTAATGTGGTTGAAACGAATGTTGCACCAAGTATTACACTCACCTTAGAGCAAGATAATATTGCTACTAATCAAATAGCAAAAGATGATGGTGAAGCAACAATTAACCTAGCGATAAGTGATTCAAATATTGATGATAAACATGTTATTAGTTGGGAATTACCGGATTATTTATCAGCTGAAGTGAGTGCTAATAAGCTACAAGTGTACATTGACCCACTTGACGTTGAACTACCGGATGAAAATAAAGGTTTAATTGACATTTCTGTAACTGTTACCGATAGTGGCAGCACCACTAATAGCGGTAGTGAGCCATTATCACAAACAAAACAGTTCGCTTTTTCTTTAGTTAACTCTTTACCACGGCTAAGTACAACAGATACGGACGGAGATGGTGATTCAGATATTGTTGAAGGTTTTAGTGATGATGATAATGATGGTTTACCTAATTATTTAGACACATCAACCATTTCATATTTACAACCATTACATACTAATTCGTCAGTGTTTAGTTTGGCAGAAACCGAACCTGGTTTGTCATTACAACTTGGTAAATATGCCAAACTACAATTTTCTGATGGACTGCAATTATCACAGCAAGAAATTGACGCAACCGGATTAATCACCTCAGATACGTTAGTAAATCAAGGGGGGTATTTTGATTTTGAAATTCATCAAATAACACCATTTGGTCGTTCTGTTTTTCTTGTAGTACCTCTTTCTCTGGCTATTGTAGAATATTCAGTTTATCGTAAATTTACCACTGAAAATAGCTGGCAAGATTTTGTTATTGACGGTAATAATGCTATCGCATCTAGCGAGGCGGTTAACGGCGTTTGTCCACCGCCGCACAGTGAGTTATACCAAGAAGGTTTGATTATTGGTAATGTTTGTTTACGCTTATATATTGAAGACGGTGGGGCAAATGATAGTGATGGTATCGCTAATGGTGTTATTGATGATCCTGGCGGCATTGCTGTGGTTTCAAATGACATTATAGCGAAAGATACAGCGCCTGAAAAATCAAGCAGCGGTAGTTTTTCTTATATTATTCTCATGGGATTTACGTTAATTATTCTCTTTAGAGTATACCCGTTCCACCTCAAGATGCAGTTTCAGAGTTAAGCTAGGAAATCAGATTAAGGCGCGATACGAAGAGAATGGTTGCTCAGGAGAATATGCTCCAGCATTCTCCACATAAGCTACATCCATGTAGCGTCCTTATCAAGTAGTGCAACGCAGGACTGGTTTTCTAGCTTAGCTCCCTACGGGCAAGCCGATAAAGGGTCATCTCCTGCGTTATGGATTTCGATAATAGAACAACTATTCTCTTCAATCCATGCCTTGTACCTAACCCTTTCTCGACTGGCTGAAACCTGCACCTTGAGGTGGAGTGGGTATATACAAATTACGCTTAACGCTGAATGAAAATCAAGGGTAAATTAATAATCAGTTTTTCAGTTTGATATGTCAAAGTGACAATATTATTTATTAGTTTGATTGTTAAAGCTCATTCTATATCCAGAGGCTGAGTTTGCATCCTTATCTAAGATAATAAATTGATCTTTACTGTCTTCGTTAAGGATTAATTCACTTGAAGAAAGAATAATGTCACTACTATCAAGCTTGCCAATCACATAAACAGTGTAAGTATTGTTTAGTAGTTCGACCGTGCTTGGGGTTGCAAAAATGGCAGTTATATATTGCTCTGCAGTGGATATAATTTCATCACTGCGTACAAAGTAAACTTTAATACTAGAAAAATCATCAATAATTTCATCTTGATCAATTAAGTTTATTACCTTCATTTGATGGCTATAGATACTGCTACTCAAGTTGTCATCCACCACTAATGAGTTAAGCGTTATTTCTAGTTCATCGATAGTACCATTACCATCTTCGTCTATATCGCCATCACCATCTTCGTCTACGGCTTCTTCTAACAGATAGAAGAAAACGGTTTTGTCAGTATTTTCGCTTAATGCTAGCAAGTGATTACTAAGTATTGCGTTTTTCGAAACGGGCGTAACCAAATTCATACTATAGTCACCTGAAGCAATAACGATTGAATCACTAAACTCTCCAAAGCTAAGCGCTGAAACCTCTGGAGAATCATCAACATCGTTGATATGAAAGTCGAAACGTCCTTCATATTTAGATAAGTCATATAAATTATCGTTTTCAACTATGCCGTTAAATATACGGAAACTCGCTTCTGCATTGATATCGGTATATTCAGTGACTGATGAAGTAGAAATTATATCTAGCAGAAAAGGAGATGAGCCAACGCCTGTATTTTCTCTAATTGAAAAAATATACGCTGAGGCATACGGGAAATCTATATCTTCTGATGTAAATAATACCTCATTGCTGCCAGCATATGTGAGGTAGAAAATGTAACCCTCTTGATCAATTTTTTGGTTCTCAGACATTTCGCCATAGCTGGTTTGGTTGAATAAGGTCGCTTCATTAAAGGTTTCATCTGATTCGGAGTAATACATATCTACCCCACCAGATACCGTATGCATATTTACCACTCTAATATTGAACACTTCATTATCTGAATCGTCATCGAGTTCATCATCATCCCTAACCGGAATTTCATAAAATAGTACGGTGGGGGCTTGAATATCATCTGCGACTACAATAAATTCAACAGTGTCGGTTGTAACCTCTAATTGACTTTCATGCACAATTTCTAAATCAGTTACGTTGTTATATTCATCTTGCCAAGCTAATTCGATATCGTAAGTATCATTATCATAGGTTAAATAGTTACTTACGTTAGTAAATAATACGGGTGAATGAGTACTTTCGTCATAGTCATCATCGTCATATTTATCTACAGTTAAATATATTCCCGGCGCATTAGATGACAAGTTATATAATTGAATATAACCCGTGCCACTATCATCATCATCTCCGCCGCAACCGAATAAAGTTAATGACAGTATTGAGGCGACTAGAAAAGTGAACATTTGTTTACTTTTATAAGCGTTTAAAATTTTTGTTTTCATCTATGTTTCCTGTGATAAATTTATTTTTGGCCATAAAAATCCCTCAACAATCCCGTTGATTTGAAATTTTTTAATCTTGGTGATAAAAAGTTTTACACGAAGGTAGAGCAGTATATATTCCATAAGTTCACTGAGAATAGGTGGCTTTACATTTCTTTACTTAACCTTATCAAATTAAAGGTAAGTTGATTTATGTCGTCATTTCACTTTTTATGATGTGTTAATATTATCGTCATGAAATGGAGCTAATAACAAAATTTAGCAATTCGGAGTAACTTAGAGCAATTTTTTATTCATTATTTAAGGGATTATTTAATTAAACTTTTACCCTTTTATGAGCTATAAATTTCAATGTTAATTATTCGATTCATACTTATATTCACTCTTGTTTTATCTTCAGTTAGTTATGCAGACAGCAATCTGAGCGAAACCTTTAACAAGCACAGTGCTGTTATGCTGTTAATCGATCCAAGTACGGGAAAAATTGTTAAAGCGAATAGCGCCGCGTGTCAGTTTTATGGCTTTTCTAAAAGCAAGTTAGAATTATTATCTATTCAAGATATTAATTTATTCAGTAAAGATCAAATTGCATCAGAAATTGCGTTAGCAAAGTATGAAAAGAGAAAGCATTTTATTTTTAGACATAAAATTAGCAATGGTGATGTTAAAACCGTGGCGGTTTATTCTGTTCCTGTTGTTTTTAATAATGAAAATTTACAGTTCTCTATTATTCAAGATATTACTGCTGAAAGAGAGTTTAAGCGTGAACTCTGGCATTACCAAAGCAACCTCGAAAGAATAGTTGAGCAACAAGTTAATCAATTAGATGAAAGTAAAATACAACGGATACAAATACTGGTGTTTAGTGTTTTGTTCTTAGCTACTTTAGTGATTGTTTTAATTTATCTACTAAAACGTAAAAAACTCGTTGAAGAACAGCAAACTGTGTTATCTCAAATCGTAGAACAGAGCTCTGTTTCCATTGAAACTACCGATGTTAATGGTGTTATTACCTATGCGAATCAACATTTTATAGATGGTACTGGTTTTGAGCTTTCTGAAGTTGTGGGGAAGAAACCCAGTATTTTAAAATCAGGTTACCATAATGTCGCTTTATATGATGATTTATGGGCAACCATTACTGCGGGTAAGCACTGGGTAGGTGAATTTTACAACAAAAGAAAAAATGGCGAAACCTTCTGGGAAAGAGCCAATATCTATCCGCTAAGAAATACTAAAAATGAAATTAGTAGTTATGTTGCTATTAAAGAAGATATAACGCAATTAAAGGAAGATGAAAAAAAATTACGGTTGGCATCAACTGTTTTTCAAACTGCGACTGAAGCGGTCATGATAAATGATGCTAATAATCTTATCGTTGCTGTTAACCATGCATTTACCTTAATTACGGGCTACTCCGAAGCTGAAGTGCTAGGGGAAAATCCTATCCTGCTTAGTTCGGGACATCATGATGTTAATTTTTATAAAGAAATGAATACAGAATTAACCTCGAAAGGAAAATGGCAGGGCGAAATTTGTAATCGACGTAAAAATGGCGAAGTGTATTATGAGTGGCTGTCAATTACCGCTCTAAAGAATAAGGCTGGAGAATTAGAGTCCTATGTTTCGCTATTTAGTGATATCACCAAGCGAAAACAAGCAGAAGATAAAATATATCATCAAGCTAACTATGATTATTTAACGGGGCTGGCCAACAGAAATTTATTTATTGATAGGTTTGAACAAAGTATCGCTGTGGCAAAGCGTGAAGATAAAAGTGTGGCGTTATTGTTTATTGACTTAGATGGTTTTAAAAATGTGAATGATACTTTTGGTCACTCTAAAGGTGATTTATTATTAAAGTATGCGGCACAGCGTATTGAAAGCGTAGTCAGAACTTCAGATAGTGTCGCTAGATTAAGTGGTGATGAATTCGCGGTTATGCTTTGTGGGGATAATGATGTCTACAGTAATGAAAAAGTAGCAGCTAAAGTGCTTGCAGAGCTTGCTGCGCCTTTTCAATTAGTAGAAAAAGAGGCACATATTTCAGCCAGCATAGGTATTGCTATATTCCCTGATGATGGTCATTTCTCAGAAGATTTACTCGCTAATGCTGACAGTGCGATGTACAAAGCAAAAGAGAAAGGTAAAAATAATGTTCAATTTTTTACCAAAGAAATGGATATTAAAGCACAACAACGTAGAAGCTTAGAAGTTGAATTACGACAAGCAATTAAAAATAATGAGCTAGTTTTACATTATCAACCTATTCATGATATTAAAACAGGCAAAGTAGTGTCAGCCGAAGCCCTTATAAGGTGGCTTCACCCTCAAAGAGGTTTGATACCTCCTATTGAGTTTATTCCTTTAGCTGAAGATATAGGTTTTATTGTCGATATTGGCGATTGGGTTTTAGAACAAGCCTGTAATCAAGCACAAATGTGGCAAACTCAATGGACGTTTGCCCCTAAAATATCAGTTAATATTTCTAGTGCTCAGCTGCACCGTGCTGATTTTTTCGATAAACTTAAACATGTCTTAACACAAAGTCAACTTCCACCAGAGCTATTAACCCTTGAAATGACAGAGAGCTTATTGATTGAAGAAGATATTAATACCTTAGCGAAATTACGAACCATTAGAGATTTTGGGATAGCTTTATCAATTGATGATTTCGGTACGGGCTACTCATCTCTAAGTTATTTAAAGCGTTTTCCAATTAGTATCTTAAAAATAGATCGCGCATTTATTAAAGATATTACGGTCAATAGTGAAGATGAGGCGTTAACTTGTGCCATTTTATCAATCGCACAAAGCTTGAATCTTAAAGTCGTGGCTGAAGGTGTTGAAGAAAAAGCGCAGTGTGACTTGTTAGCTAAGCATAATTGTCAATTTGTTCAAGGTTACTTCTTTAGTAAGCCAATTCCTGCTGAGGTTTTTGCAGCATATATTGACAGTCATTAATAAAAAAGCTTCGCCTTGAATCGAGATAGCCCAAGCACTCTGGAACATACACCTTGATTGGGTATCTATCTATCGGTAAAGTATTAGGGCAATTAAGTTTATTTTTGTGTCTTTTTAAATGATAGTTTGCAGTGCTTGCTCTCTATTGTTGAAATGATATTTTTTATCTAATAATGTTTCTAAAGATAGCTTGTGTAATGATTGATTAATCTTCTTGTTACCCGTGATAACTAATATTTTTTTATCTTTCTTCTGAGTACGCTCTATCAGATCTATGATCATAATAGCGGTTGTTGTCCCTATTAATTTGGCTTGAGATAGATCTATTATCAAGGTGTTAAACGCTAGGTTTTCAGTAAAGCGACGAGATAACTCCCTAGAAACAGTAAAACTCACTGGGCCGTCAATTGCTAATAAAAGTGTGCTCTCTAAGGTTTTACTTAGACTTTTTTGAATATCATCAGTTAACGTTATATTCGTCTTACTAGATGATATTTCACTCATTAATTCATTCCCTTTTTTAAAGGTAATGTTATCAAGTTGAATATGAGTTAAGCGATCTAAGGTCACTAAATTAGCGATAAACATGCCAACTAACACCGCTGTGATTAAATCAACAAATACGGTGAGTAGTAAAACTAGTAACATTAAACAAGCCGAAAATACCCCTACTTTTTTTATCTGAAAAATAAAGCGCCAATCAATAATATCAATACCCACTTTAATTAACATACCAGCCAGCACTGTATGGGGAATATATTGTGCATAATCTCCTGCCCAAAAAATAACAATTAATAAGGTTAAAGAGTGTACTATGCCAGATAAAGCCGTTTTACCTCCGGCACTAATATTAATGGCAGTACGCATGGTTGCCCCTGCGCCCGGTAATGTGCCAAAAAAGCCAGCAATGGTATTAGCTATTCCTTGGCCAATAAGCTCTTTGTCACTATTATGGTGAGTTTCGGTCATAGTATCTGCAACCATTGAAGTCAGTAATGAGTCAATAGAGCCTAATACCGCTAATATAAAGGCGAAATAACTTACATGATAAAGTGTATCTAAAGATAGGCTCGGCATTAGTAAGCTAGGAAAGCCCGTGGGAATTTCACCGATAACAGCAATACCTTGTTGGGTAAAAAAGGTTGAGCTAATAAGTGTTAATGCAAGGAGTGCAAATAGTGGTGCGGGGATGGTTTTAGCCCATTTCACCGGCCAATAGATCATGATCAAAAGTGTGATAACACCAAGTGAAGCAGCAAAAACATTTGACTGATTAAATGCGTTAGGGATATTTGTTAGCGCAGTAAGCGTATTACTATAGCTTTCATTACCTAACAGTGGTGATATTTGCAGCAAAATAATAATAATGCCAATACCTGTCATAAATCCAGAAATAACAGGATAGGGCACCATAACAAAATACTTACCTAGCTTGAGTAAGCCAAATGATATTTGAAATAGGCCAGCTAAAATTACGCAGGTAAAAGCTAACACCAAGCCCGTGTCAGGATGACTTGCTATTAATTGTGTTAATACTAATGCCATTACCACACTCATAGGTCCTGTTGGACCTGATATTTGTGTGGGGGTTCCGCCAAACAAGGAGGCGAAAAAGCCAACAAAAATAGCGCCATAAACACCCGCTATAGCGCCTGCACCCGATGACACACCAAACGCTAATGCCAATGGTAGCGCTATAATGGCAGCAGTCAATCCGCCAAATATATCACCTTTAATATGCTTACTAGATATTTTATTTATTATTATAATTACTACACCTTGAGTGTAAACCCCCATTATTAATTAAAAAACTTTTTGAATAATAACGGGTATTAAAAAGGGTATGCACTAAAAAAGCTTGTACAGCGTATTAAATTTTGCATTTTGAAATAGCTTTTATTTAATAGTATAGACACGGGTCAAAAAAAGGTGTTATTAGACTTTCGTAGGCAAACTAATATGAACGGTAACACCCTCAGGCTCTTGGTGATTATAAGCACTAATTTTACCCTGATGAAACTGGCAAATTAATCGAGAAATATATAAACCTAAACCAAGGTGAGGTACATTTTTTTCACTATAGTCTCTTAAATTTTTATCACGTAATGACACCATTGAATCAAATAAATTTTCGCTTAGCTGCTCTGGTAATAAGATGCCATTATTACTAATAAATAGTTCAGCATTGTTATTAGTGTCCTTATTACTGCTCTTTCTTAACGTAATAGTGATGCTATTGTCTTCACTAAATTCAACGCCATTACTGATCACCTTGTCTAATAGCTGCACTATATGTTCAGGTGAACCATGTAAAAGAAATGTGTTTATTTTTGACTCATCTATTTCGATATTTAAGACAAACTTTATGCTTGAATATATTTGCTGATAGCCTGAAATACAACCTTTTACAATCTGTTTTAAATCAAAATCAATTTTTTCAGTGGTAACTAACATTTGTTCAAGGCGAGTTGCTTCACTCATATTAGTGAGGATCAAATTGAGCGTATTAATTCCCGTTTGCGCTCTTTCAATATAAGGACTGTTATTTTTGTCTGCTTGAGATCGTTGCTCTTCTTGTAAACTTAAGTTGTCTAATGAGGTTTTAACCACAGCAATTGGGGTTCTTAATTCATGAGATAACCGGGATGACATATTTTCTAAATAGTGATTGTATTCACTTAAGCGATTAACTGCGGTGGTAAAACTGCGAGATAAATCACCTATCTCATCATTACTGTTAGATGCTTTCATTTGGCCAATAATTCGCCCTTGCTTATCAATGGCTAATTCGGCTTGAGTAGATAAATGTCTAATTCGTGATGAGATGCGTGAGGCAAATAAAATAAAGGCTAAAGCGCCTAAGCTCATAATGGTCAAAATTACGGTAAATAGTTTTTCTAAAGCACGGTTTCTTAGGGTACGAATACCGTTAGTCGTTTCTTCAACAATGACAGCACCTTGCACTTGGTTATTAATAAAAATAGGGTAGGCGGCCGAAAGTACCAAGGCTTTTTTATCCGTTGTTAAACGCCATTGAGAGGTTGCTTTTCCACTTAACGCACTAACAATATGTGACCCTTGTAAATGTTGTTCATCATAGAGTTGATCGATAAAGTCTGTTGACGGTTTAGTTAATATTTTATAATACAGGGGCAATAATAGTCGTTGCTTAAATTGATACCAAAGGCTATTTTTTTCATCTTCTTTGGGCTGTTTATTCTGTGCGTGCCACACGCCACTAGCTGATTTTAGTGAGCCGGCGCTAGCGAGTACTCTGTGATGTTGATCAACCACCCAAATACTCGAATTGGTATATCGCATGCCTTTAACAATGCGTTCAATTTCGGGCGATGGTACGACAATAGTTCCCAAAGTTTCTGCTTTGCTTGGATCTGCAGAGCCAATTGCCGAGACGGCTTTGCTATCGGTTTTATCGACGTCAAAAAATGCAAAAGCAATGTTATCGCCTAAATTATCTAATGGGACTCTTAATTCGACATTATAGCCTTGTGGCGTTAATAGCCAGTGTCCTTGAATACGTGGCGCAGGTGCAGGAGTATTACTTTCATCGTCAGTAATGCGAAAAGCAGATATCCAACCGGCTTGTTTATTACTAATAATAAAACGATTTAAGGGGTTGTTATTATCACTAAAAGAGAGGGCTAAATGATCGTTGTTGGTGATACTACGACTATTTTTACCCCGAAAGATAACACGGTTATCAACGACCTGAAAAAACAAATATAAGTAATTATCATATTTACCGACACTCGCTTTAAAATTAAGACTTAATGGCTCTGTGGCAAAGAGCTGTTGTTGGTGGTGATAAAAGTGCGTGCGTTGATTAAAGTCAGGCCAATCATTATGTAGACCGTCTAATTGCACGGGTTGCGTTAATTGATAGCCATAAAGATCTTTGCCTTGTTCAACATTTGGCAAAAAGCTCGCTTGATTATTAAATAGGTTTTCACGCTCGTGCAAAGCAGTAGCTAAAGCACGTGCGGTCCCGACTAATGTTTGCTCTTGCCCAAAACGTAAATACTTTTCCATTTCCCAGACATATTGATAACCAAACCAAGGAATAATAAACAGAAAACTTGAGAGCAGTAATAGCTTGGATCTTAGACCAAAACGTAGCTTGAAGCGCTTACGGTTAACCATATTAGGCTTCATCATCAGTAGAGTTTGGGGCACTTAACCAGCGATAACCCATACCATAAACAGTTTCGATGCAGTCAAAGCTGCTGTCATTTTGCATAAATTTTTTACGTATCCGCTTAATATGTGAAGTGATAGTACTGTCATCAACATATATTTTTGAATCAGTCATCAGTTGTGTACGGTTTTTCACGTGACCAGGATGTTTGGCTAATGCGTGTACTAACCAAAATTCGGTAATGGTTAAATCAATAGATCTGTTTTGCCAAGTAATACTCATACGTTGGCTATCAACCGTTAAGGCACCTGTTTGAGTGATATGTTCATCGTTAATCGGTTGCTTTAATGCTTCTTGTCGGCGAAATAATGCGGATATACGTGCAGTTAAGTGAGGTAAGCTAATATCTTTAGTTAGATAGTCATCGGCGCCAATTCGCAAACCCGATACGGTATCAAAATCATTGTCACGCGCGGTTAAAAATATAATAGGCAAAGTGGCCGATTTAGCGCGAAGTTGCTGACATAATACAAACCCACCGTCATATTCATCATGTAAACCTATGTCTAAAATGACTAAGTTAGGTAAGCGTAAATTAAAGGCTTGAGTTGCGGTAGAACGATCAGCATAGGTTTGTACTTGATAACCTTGGCTACGTAATACATCGGCATAGTTTTCTCTAATAGCGGCTTCATCTTCTACGATGGCAATTCTTTTACTCATTTCTATTCACTTTTGATTAACTGGGCTGTATTGATAAATGAAAACTGAAATTAACACTCACATCCTTTCTTAACCTGACTATATCTAACTTTACTCGTTAACGCGCTTAATTTTTTAAATTGCCATATTGTTGCCACAATTGCTCACTACTTTGCCTTTATTTGGGTAGAGCAGTGCCTATTTTTTGCGGTTTAATAGCTCCTGTCAACAACACCTAGTTAACAACTTAGCTAACAACCTATTTAGCAATACGATTTAACAACACAAACTGCATAAGCAAGGAAATAGTATGAAAAACACGATCCAACCTACTCAAGGTCAATTAGACAAAATTACTGTAAAAAAATTAATCATAACCACGGTTGTTATTGCGGCTTTAGCAAGTAGCGCCGTTAACGCAACAGAAAGCTCTTTAACACCAGAGACAAAACATCAGCAACAAGCACAAAATGAAAATATTGGTTTTGGTACGGGGGCAGCTATTGGTGCTATTGCTGCTGGGCCGGTAGGCGCTATTGTTGCAGGGTTAGGGGGGATATTTATCGCTAAGTTTATCAATGTTAACGATGATAATGATGAATTAACGAGTGCTTTAGTGAAGGAGCAACAAAAGCAATTATCAAATGAGCAAGTACAAAGTCAATATCAGGTTAAATTGCAGCGTTTAGAAACTTCATACCAACAACAATTAGTTGATTTGGAAAAACAACAAAATGAAACCGGACAATTACAAGCAGACAACCTATTAATGAGTTTACAGTTTTCTACTGGCTCAAGTGATATAGCACCACATTATCAAGAGCAAGTAGCAGCCTTAGCTCAAATATTAAATACCTCACCAGCGATGAAAATTGATTTGTCTGGTTACACTGATTTAACCGGCGAACAGGCACTTAATCAAACTTTGTCACAAGCCAGAGTTGAATCGGTGCGAACCTTGCTAATGGCCCAAGGCGTGGATGAACAACAAATAGCGACTTTTGCTTTTGGTGAAGAGTCACCTGTAGTGGCTAATAGTGAGAGTGAAGTTAGCTTTTATGACCGCCGTGTCGTGTTGAAACTGCATACCCCCGCGTCAGATGAAAAATCTCAAATCTTAAACGATCAAATGGCGAATAATCATTAATTCTTTTTCTATTTAATCGCGGTAATGAAAAAAGCCGCTAATTAAGGCTAATGCCGTTTATTTTTGGTGAACGGCATTTCTACTGCCAGCTCAATCCTGCACTTTGAATGACAATGGGTATAATCGATAGCTCAAGTGAACTCTATCTTTTATTAAAAATAAAATGACCGCAATTAAAAACTCCATCCCATACGAAGGTAATAATGGCCACCGTTAAAACCAGATGGGGAGTTTAAAGGATATATAGCGCCTAAGAATCCAGGTGTACGGCCTTCACTGTACTCCTGAGGAAATACATTAAAGATATTTTTAGCACCCAAAGCGGCAACTAAATTATCCGTGATTTCATAGGAAATTTCCATGTCAGTAATAACAATAGGATCCACTTTTTCAATGAGAGATACTTGATTAAATTGTGCGTTATAAAAACTCCCGTAATAATTAATGCGAACCGTTGCAATTATATCTTCTTGTGAATGAGAGTATGTCAATACCGCTCGAGTTTTTGGAACGCCTTCCTCACGTTCTTTAAGTACATTAGTATTTGAGATTGGACTTTTAGCGTTAGTAATATCTAGTTTTGTGTCGGTATAGTTAAATGCTAACGATAATGTATCTTTCCCACCCAAAAATTCAAATGGTAAACTTGAAACAAAATCAATACCCTGAGTCGTTGAATTAAAGTCGTTAGCATAATATTGAATATTTGTTACGTTTGGATCAACCTTAGAAACGCTTAATAACGGTGTATCACTTGCTATTATTTCACTAGTGAACAATGATAACCGGTCATCTACGTCAATATAAAAATAATCTAAAGTCACATTAACTGATCCTATCTCTGATAATAGACCAAAACTAAAACTAGTGGCTGTTTCTGGTTTAAGTTTTCCTCCAGAACGCGCGGTTGCAATAGGGCTCAAAGCACTTACCAATTGTGATCTTTGTTGAACGATTACATCATTCACGAGAGAGTTTGAGGTGGATATACGTCGAAGCGTTGACTGTCCAACAGTGGGAGCTCGGAATCCGCTGCTTAGTGTTGAACGTAATGCAATTTCATCAGTTACTTGTAAGCGTGCTGAAAGTTTACCATCGTAGGTATTACCTATTTTACCAATTCTTTCATATCTCATCGCAAGTGATACTGAAAGAGCCTCAGTAACGTCGGCTTCTATGTCTAAATAGATGGCATTTGATGAACGATCGTTGCTACCCGCAGTATCAGAAGAGAAACCAGGGAAACCATTTGCACCAATGGCTTCACCGTTGTTAGAAAAAGCTCCCGTTTCATAGGATGCTCTGTCTCCTGCGACAATTTCAAATTGTTCAAAATGATTCTGGTAGCCAAAGGCAACGTTTAACTCCGACTCAAAACCAACAACTACAGGATAAGTGAAATCAGCATTGAATACCCGCTCAGTTTGAATTTGAGAGCCTAATTCAAAATTTCTTGGTGAATTTTCACCTAACGATGCATTAACACTATTACGTAATTCATAATCAATATCATTTCTACCGACGACCATACTAATATCATAAGTTAATTCAGTATGATTTTTACCTAAAGAGCCTCGCATACCTGCAGCTAAGCTACCATCGGTTACTCTACCGCCAAACCTTGGAGTAAAACCACCAGGAAATCGTTCATTAAAAGAAAAACAATTAGGGTTGGCTGCAACTGTTGCTAAGGTTTGCGCATCATCAGCACTGCCGGGAATAGTAGGTGTTGGACAATTACCGGTATTATTATTAGTCATATCAAAGAATAGACGTGTGCCATTACTTGGGTTAGTAAATACACTTGCTCGTGTATTTGGGTTGCGATAAAAAAAACTACCATCGACATCACGCTTTGCCCAATTACCAAATAGATAAAGCTGCTTATAATTGCGAATACTGCCAATATCCATTTCTATATTGCTAAAAATCTTAATATTGTTAGTTATTTCGGGAGCTCCCCAAATAACGACAGGATCTTGTATATCATTTTTGTTAATACCGTTATCAATCAAATGTTGAATGGCTGGATCTTGAATACCACGAGAGGTTGCGTCACTATCAGAAAATTCAAATGAAAGATTGGCCGAACCGTCGTCACCAATAGCGGTACCAAATATACCAGATAGCTCAAACTGGGTTCCATCTCCTGCATAGTATTGACCTGTGCGCATTTCAATACGGTTGACTTCAGCACTGTTTTCTAATCTAAAATTAATCACACCCGCTATAGCATCAGAACCATATTGCGCGGCAGCACCATCTCTTAAAACTTCTACACTTTTAATAGCGATACTAGGAATAGGCTCGAGATCTACCCCGTGAGCGCCTATATTTAATCCTGATATGTACTCATAAATAACACCGCTACGATGACGCCGTTTTCCATTAACTAGTATTAACATACTATCAGTAGGTAACCCCCTAAGATTAGCGGGTCTTACCATTGTGCCAGCATCACTAATAGCTTCCTGAGTTACGTTATATGAGGGAACAACATTCGATAATGTAGATAGAATATCATTATTACCTCGAGCGGTTAGACTTTGCTTATTTATAATATCCAATGGCGCTAATGCATCACTTGGTGAGCGATTTATACGACGTGAACCTATAATATGGATACGTTCAGCTTCAATCTTTTCATTAGCGTTTTTTTCTTCATTTTTAGAGGTATTGGAAAGATTAGCCTCAGATAAAGTAGCTACTAAGGCAGGGTCCTCTGAATCATTATTGTCATTATTCAATATGGAAGAGACAACAATAACGCGCTTTTGGGTTGCGATAGCACTAAGAGGTGTATTTAAAAGGACTTTTGCCAAGGCATCTGCTAGTGAATAAGTACCGAAAAGTGGATTAGTAACAACGGTAATAGAGTCATCAAATGGATATATAAGAGAGTATCCTGATATATCAGCTAATTCATCTAAAGCATTTGCAGCATTCATTGCGGGTAACTGAAAGTGGTAATGTTCAGCGGCTTGGCATACCAAAATATTTCCAGACATTAACGAGCTTAAGATAATATAAAATCCAATAGATCTGTTTTTTTTATATTTTAATAAGCGACTAAACATTTCATACCTATCCCACTGTTTACTAATTCTACGAAAACAACCATCCTGATAGTCAGATTACGATTACTACTTAGTTTTTATTTTTTCCTCGTTATTTAGTATAATTATTTAAATCGGTAACTTTCAGTTTAAATGGTGTGTTCACCATATATATTATCATCTTTACACCACTAAAGACTTTCGACCATTCGCGATAACTTAAATAAGCAATAATATTAACAATGGTGTTTTATAGATTTAACAGAGTATGTTATACGTGTTAAATTAATTATTAGATCAATTCAATTACGACACGTTAACATAAGATAGCTCCCTAAATAGAAAAACCTCAGCAAAACTGAGGTTTTTTGTTAACATATATCTTCTGATTTTTCGTGCTTAGAAGTTATAAGATGCTTTTACGTAGTAGAAACCACCATTAAAGCCAAATGGAGATGTTTCATAATATTTACCACCCCAATTATTATCTGGGATATCGTCACCTGGGATATTAATCTCTGTTGCTTGTTGATCAAGTAAGTTCTGTGCACCAACCGAAACTGTAAAAGAATCGTTGATGAAATAGCTTACTTCAAGATCAAGTGTTATCGCTGCATCGCCAGTAATTGCCGTTGCATCATAATCAACGTGGACAGCTTGATATTCGCCGTAATAGTTACCGCGAAGCAAGAAACTTACTTCATCCCAAGATTGCGACCAAGTTAAGGTTGCACGATGGTTTGGTAAATCGTTTTCTAAACGAGAAACTTTGAAGTCACCAGTCACATCACTATAGCGATCAACTTCTGTTTTATTGTAGTTGTAGGCCAAACTAAAGGTAGCATCACCATCAAATAGGTCCATAGCGTAGTTACTGATCAAATCAATACCTGTTGTGGTGGTATCAAAGTCATTAGTAAAGAAGCTTACGCCATTAATAGAATCTACATTTGGTACACCTGCGGCGTCTAATGTATTTCTATCATCGTCGGTTAATGTATAACTATCTGACTTAGAAACACGGTCTTCAACTGATATGTTGTAATAATCAAGAGTAATAAATACTTCACCAATATTCCAAACAGCGCCTAAAGTATAACTTTGAGATTGCTCAGGTGTTAACTCTTGAGCGCCTAATTGAACAGCAATAGGGTTAGTGGCCGGCAATAATGCTGTATCGACTAACTTACCGTCCTTCAGTTCGGTTTGTACATTAGAGTAGTTAGCTTGGCCGACCGTTGGAGCACGGAAGCCTGTACTTATTGAACCACGTAATGAAAAATCATCTGTGATTTTATATTGACCAGTAAGTTTGTAGTTAGTATCACTACCAAAGCTACTATAGTCTTCATAACGAATTGCTGTACCTATTAATAAATCTTCAGTAACTTGTGCTTCAACATCAACATATAACGCATAGTTTTGACGAGAGAAAACACCCGCTGCTGAAGGTTTAAAACCGGGGAAACCATTTGAACCAATACCAAAACCTTGATTAGTTAATGGACCAGCAGTATATGACGCTACGTTACCCGCGGTTACTTCAAAAGACTCAGCATGCCACTCATAACCACCAGCAACCATTAAGTTGTCAAACATATCAACGTCAATATCTTTACTGAAATCTAAGTTAAATGTTTTTTCTAATTGTTTGTGTTTACCAGGATTAAAGTCACGAGGGGAATCCGCACCTAATGAAGAATTGACCGTATTATAAATAACATAACTTGACTCATTCATGCCAACAGAGCCACTTACATCGTACATAACGCCGTTATCAAGCTCACCTCGAGTACCGATAGTAATTGAAGTATCAACTATATTGCCACCAAAGTTGGGTGTAAAACCACCAGGCATATTTTGGTTATGAGCAAAACAATTGGCAGGTAAGGTATCAAGTCCAGTAGGTACATTATTGATGATCGAAACTTCAGGGCAGTTAAATGGGTCGGCATTTTCGCTGGTATCGCCAACAAGAATGGTAGCAGTCGCATCATCCCAACTCATTTGTCCCGGGGTGCGTTCATCATCAGGATCAGAAAAGACATAACCTTCAGGTGTTGATGGTCTATATTGTCTAATCGAACCATTACCGTCGCCTGTATCTGCTGTTCTGATATTACCGCCATATACACCACCACGAGTATTAGGATTACGATAATAGAAGCCACCACGTACATCACGTTCAGAGAAGTTACCAAACATATAAGCTTCGTTATCGTTACCTAAGTCTAAACCTAAGTTAGCAAAAACGGTGATATCATCATTTACTTCAGGAGAACCCCATATTTGTGCAGGATCACCCACACCAGTAATGCCTGCTGCGATAAATGCGGCAGCATCAGGGCGCTGTACGCTTCGGCTAGTGGCATCAGAGTTTTTATATTGGAAGCTCAGATTAGCAAAACCATCCTTAGTTAATGGCATACCAATATTACCTGACACTTCCATCGTATCGCCGTCACCTTCATAATAAGAGCCATAACGGGTTGTTAAAGACCCTCCTTCGGCATCATCTTTTAGTACGAAGTTCATTACACCCGCTATAGCATCAGAGCCATACTGTGCGGCAGCGCCGTCACGTAATATTTCAACTTGTTTTAAAGCAGAGCTAGGGATAACTGAAATATCAGATCCTTGTGCGCCATCGTTAATACCACCACCTAGCAGAGCAATAACGGATGCTTTATGGCGACGTTTACCGTTGACTAAGATTAAGGTACTGTCAGATGATAAACCACGTAAGTTTGCTGGTTTAACCAAACTTGCCGCATCTGAAATAGGATTTTCATGAACATTAAAAGAGGGGACAGTACCTTTTAATAGCTCAAGCATATTGGTGTTACCGCCGCGTTCTAATTCTTCGCTACCAATTAAATCAATAGGTACTGGCGAGTCATTTACTGAACGTGGAGCACCACGTGAGCCAACAACAACTATTTTTTCAATATTCTTTGCTTTAACTTTACTTGCATCATCTTCAGCAGCATATGACTGAACAGTGCCTAACGCTAGACTTACAGCTAGCGCTAAAGTTGTAGTTTTAAATTTAGTAGACATATTATTTCCTTCCCAAAGTTTAATAGTTTTATTATTTAATCCAGTTGCTATTTATATACAGCTATTTGCAACCTATATTAAAGAGTCAGAAAGTTTGTAAAACCGTAAAAAAATATTTATTTTTTCAATAGTCATACTGTCTGGTGTATTTAATACTTGCTCTTTAACATTGATCTTAAAGGATTATCTTTAAAAACAGAGGTGAAAACGGGTAGTTGTTTTTATTTTATATATAGCCTATTGATGGCTGATGCTGCAACAGAGAATAGAAAGATGATTGAGAGGTAAAGTTGAGCTTAAGGCAGGGGCATAATTTGAGGTTTTATCATTAACATCCGGCGATAAAACCTCAAATTAATTAATAAATAATTAAATAAATAAATTTGATCGTAAATAAATTTTATTTAATTTAAATCGTTATATTTTTTTAGTCAGTAATATTTTATTTGAACCAAGCTGTTGAGACTTCATATTAAAAGAAATTTCTATCGCTTCAATTAATGCTTCACTGTCTTCTAAGTTAAAACGGCCACTGATTTTAGTCTTGTGTAGCGAAGGATCTTTTAACACTATTTCTATGTCGACATAACGATTAATTTCTTGAATAACGTCAAATAACTCTTCATTTACAAAAATTAATTTCCCATCAATCCATGAAAGTTCACGTTTTATACTCTCTGGTTTGATACGAGTTAATTTTGGTACTTGATCAGTAACCACGATAACTTTTTCACCTTTGGCGATGTAAACATCATTTTTTTTAATCGTAGTATTATTTAATTCCTCAATATCAGTTAATTTAGTGTTGAGTGCCACTTTTGACATTTTAACTTTACCATCGGTAACAGTAACTTGAATGTTTTCGGATTTTAAATGTATTACAAATTTGGTTCCTATCGCTTGAACTAAACGGTCACCCGCATAAACAATAAATGGACGATTAGGATCATGTGCAACTTCAAATAAAGCTTCACCTTTTATTAGTTTAATTATTCGTTTTTCATCAGAAAATTGAGTTTCAATACGACTATTGGTATTTAAATGTATGATTGAACCGTCATCAAATGTTGTGGTGATTTGTTGTCCTATTAAGGTAGCATATGAATTTTTTTGCATATTCATATTAGTCGGCATTGCTAACCAAATAATAATAGCTAAAAAACTGACACTTGCAGCCAACATAACGGGTTGGAAAATAGGTTTCAATAGTGACCCAAAAGAGATGTTTTTTGACGAATCATCATTAATCAACATTAGTACTTCATCCATGTCATCCCAGATATCGGTCATGGCTCTTAATGCTATTGGATGCCTTTTATCTACTGATAACCAAGTCTTTAACTCTTTTCTTGATTGCTCAGATAAATTACCATTATCTAGTCTTACTAACCAAATCGACGCTTCGTCATCAATCATATTTGGGGTATGAAGCGGAATTATTTTATTACTTGTATTCATTTTATACGCTCCTCTCTTGATTGATTAACGTGTATCGGAAGTTCAGTTTCATTAGTTTCATATCCTTGAGCATAAAGTGACTGTTTACATTGTTTTAAACCGGTAGCAATATATTTTTCAACGGAGCTTACGGATACATCCATTTTCTTTGCTATTTCTTTATGACTTAAACAGTACAGTTTTCTTAATAGTATCGCACGGCGATTTTTTTCAGGTAATGAGCTTAATACTTTACTGAATCGTTCAAATTTAAGTTTCTGGTATAACTCTTTTTCAACAGAATTATCGACATCATCCTCTAACAAAGCCTCATCTAATTCAGTATGTATTTCTTTTGATTGTTGCATTAATTTTTTAAGAACTAGATTTCTTGAAACAACAAATAAATAGCCTTTGGGGGATTTAATTTGGTTCTTAGCATCAGAGTGTAAAACTCTAATAAAAGTTTCTTGTAAAATATCATCAACATCCTGCTGCTCTACGCTCATTTTCATAATAGAACGCACTAAACCATCCCGGCATGATTGAAAAGCGTTTAACACTCTATTATTCGATGGTTTGTTTGTTAGCATTTAATGTTCCCAATAATACTCGATTATACTAAAGAGCTTATTCACGACTTAATCCATAACTATTCTATACAAAATATTCGATAAAAAAGTTTTTCATTAGATTCCGCATAAATAATAGTCTATTTTTACTCTCTACATGTTTAAAAGATAATGGGTAAATAACACTAAAGCTATTTATTAGACCCATTATAGATAGGTTTGAGCCATCCCACCTTATTGGGCGACAAATAAAGTGGATAACCATGATTTGATTAACGCGTCTCAAATTTAAATTTACTAAGTACTATGAACCCAGCGACAAGTAATACCAATGGTAATAAGTTAGTGATCAAATATTAATGAGGATAAATTTTCAAGAACAAGACGCTTGATTGAGAAATCGCTGGCTTATGGGATTGAAAGCAACGATGTTATTGGAATTAAAACTCTTTTTTAAACAGTGGCTTGATAAAGGTGATTACTATTAAGTACTTTAAATTCACTTAAGTATTTCATAATACTTGTTGCATTATGAACCTTTTTGAAAATTACAAATATTTTTTAGGTAGTAGCATTGTTCATCTAAATTGAATAGAAAAATAGAAGAGCTAAAAAGAGAGTAAATACGTGATACGACAAATCGATTATTTGCCGTGTTTTTGAGCTGTTACATCTCAATGACTCGCTTAAATGGCGGCAGAGAGTCTAGCAACTGCTTGCCGTAACGCTTTGTTACTACTCGTTTATCCATTAAAGTGATCACGCCTTCATCTAACTCATTACGCAGTAATCTGCCACAGGCTTGTACCAGTTTTTTTGAGGTATCAGGAACTGATAAGGTCATAAATGGATTGCCACCTTTAGCACTAACATATTCTGCTTGTGCTTGTTCTACTGGCGAGGTGGGTACTGAGAAGGGCAGTTTGGTGATAATTAAATTAGTTAAATAATTCCCAGGTAAATCCAATCCTTCTGAAAAACTTTGTGTTCCAAAAATGATACTTTCTTTATTGTCATCGCAACGCTTCTTGTGGCTTTCAATAATATGCTGTCGAGAATGCTCACCTTGTACCACAATGTCGAGATCATGCTGTTCACGCAGCGCTTGCGCTACTTTTTCCATTTGCCAGTAAGATGAAAACAACACCAAACTCGCATTGCCTTGCGCTAGGTATTTGGGTAGTTTTTCAATCAGTTCGTCAGTAAACTCTGCGGCACTTGGCTCATTGGTCATGTTGGCAACAACTAGCTGCGCGTTATTTTGATAGTCAAAAGGTGAGCCGACTTGTTGGTATTGGCTACCATCGTCATTTTTTAAACCCGCTTGAAAACGAAAGTGATCAAAAGAGTTGAGTGCTAATAAGGTTGCTGAGCATAACACTGCCCCTTCGCATTGACTCCATAGCTTATCTTCTAAGGTGAAACCCACTTCAATGGGTGAAGCACAAATTAAATAATCTTGACGGGCATTGCCTTTATTCGGATTTTGTTTTTGTAGCCAACGTGCCATCGGGGCCGCTTTTTCACTGTCAGTTTTGGCGTACATTTTCCAAAGTGCGGTTAAATTTTCTAGCCGTTGTATCATAAAGCCAGCTTCACCTAGTAAGGGCTCCGCTACGTACATTTGGGTATCACCGTCTTTAACTGCTTCCATTAATGCGCTGTAGAGTTTATTTAAATGACTTAGGGATTTTTTACTCAGTTCATGAATATCTTCAGCCCAGTTTTTCAACGTTTTTGGGATAATACCATTGTCAAAACGATAGACTTGTTCATCACTCTTGTTGTTACCTTTAAAGGTATTGTTGTCCTGGTTTTCAGAGAAATACACGCTAGCATTATTATCAATAAAGGTAAGTACCTTTTGCATTTCCACCAATAAATCTTGGCAATCATCTCCCAGTTTTAATGCCGGAGAAATAGCCCGTTGCGATTTTATGAGCTTAGACATTTTATCGCCAGTATCTCTTAGTTTAGTAAGCCAATCTATTGCGCCGCGCAAGGTAATGTTAGCACTAGAATGATCGCGTGTTACTTTGGGGAGATGGTGAGCTTCATCAATAATGTAATAGGTTTCATCAGGCGAAGACAGTATTCTACCGCCGCCCAGTTCGAGATCTGCCAATAATAAACTATGATTTACCACTAATACCTGCGCTTGATCCATTGTTTCGCGCGCTTTATGAAACGGGCAATGGCTATGTTCACTTAAGCTTTTTAAACAGCTGTGTTTATCACTTTGTACTTGTGACCATATATGATGAGGTAGTTGGGTTTTCCATGAATCAATATCGCCTAGCCAACTTCCATCGGTTAATGCTTTATGCATAGCATTTAACGTGCGTATATCACTGGCTTGGGGTTTTTCAGCAAAGGTGAAACCGACTTGTGGTGAATCTGAGCTATGTGAAACAGCTTGGGTGAGTTTCTGTCGACAAACATAGCGTTGTCTGCCTTTCGCTAAGGCAAAATCAAATTTAATACCGGCATGTTTTTTTAAAAAAGGTAAATCTTTATCTACTAATTGTTCTTGTAATGCCACGGTAGCAGTAGAAATACATACTTTTTTATCATTTGCTAAAGCCAGAGGTATCGCGCCTAAGCTATAGGCTAATGATTTACCGGTGCCAGTGCCCGCTTCAATAGTAATTATTTTCCTATCTTTACTGTATTCACCCGATAACGTTTTGGCTATTTCGGCAATTAAAAACGTTTGCTGTTTACGCGGGTTAAAATTACTTAAGTTCTCACCGATAGTTTTATACGCCTGGCGGATCGCTTGTTTTAACTTGTCAGTTAACATTAACGGCAGTTTCCAAAGTTTAAAGAATAAAGTACACTGCTGTATATATTAACATGTATTGTACTGAACAGTAAAACCCTATAAAAACCAATCGGTTAGTTGTATTTGTGTTGTTTATTTAATGAACTAGCCGTTTTCCCCCCTGCTTTTCTTGTTTTAAGTTTTCGTTACTAAATGCAAAGCCAAAAAAAAGACGCTCAAACGCGTCTTTTTTTGTGTGAGTACCATTAAGCTGATAGGTGGCTTGAATCTCTGAAAGCCTGTGCAACTATTGGGTTTCGTATCTTTTCCGCATACGCTGCCATGTAAACATCAACAGGGTTTAAACCACTAACTTCAATCATCTTATCGAGTACATCATCACTTGGGTTTTTGTGCCCGTTTCTGTAAGCACTGAATACTTGGCGAGAAATACCAAGTCTTTGAGATGTTTTGTTGTCTGAAACTCCGTCACAGACCTTGTTTAATACGTCTTGTAGGGTCATTGCGTTTTACCTGAATTAGTTAGCTGTTTAAAGTTTAGCCCTATGTCAACCAAAAGGCAACCTGACCCCAAGGGGTGGACACATGTAACCCAATTAGATTACAGTTTAAATGCTTTCGCGGTACAAGCCGTTTCGTCTGATGTAGTTAGCGCTTTTCAAATGCTATTCAGCCCATAACCGTAAAGCAAGAGTTCCCCGTGGTGGGTAGTTGGCCAAATTGCCCACCATCTCTTTTACGGGGAGTTAATACTAACAGGGGATAACTGAATGCAAGCTGAACAAATCACCATTGTTGATAATACGGACGCTTTTCGCGCTCGTTTAACGTTGAAGTGGCAAGCCAATCTTACAAACCTTTCCCTGGTTAAAAAAATAATGTTAATGCGCTTTTACGCATCCAAGGGGAAATAATGTCTGATTATAAAAAATGTCTATGGCGAGCTAGAGAAGCTATTTTGTGGGCTAAAAGCTTTAGAGAAAATGGTGATTTAGCCAGTGCAGCACGTAGCCTAAAAGAATCTGCATATTGGCGTTGCCAAGCTAAGTGGTGGCTCAGTGGTGGCTCTTAGACCTATAACGAACAAAACAAAGCCCATGCCTTAAACAGCGTGGGCTTTCTTTTGCTCGTTAAAAAGGTTTTTAGCTAGTTAGGGCGTAATTGGATCATAGAGTTTTGTGGTTGCGTTCATGCTAAGAACAGGGTTTGAGTAGCCAAGTAAGCTATCACGGGAACATTACCAAAAGCTTGCGCTGTACGAAGCGACGAATATGCCAGGTTCGCAACCTTGCCTTATAGCACCACTGGGACGGGTATACCAACGGCACCAGTATAAAAAAGCGTGTTAGCTATTTGTAATATTTGTGAGTTGGGGCAGTTGGTAACAGGGGTGCAGGAACTGAAAGCACTTGAATAGCCCAACTTGTACAGCGACTGTTAAATCGTTGTGCCGTCTGACAATAGGCAGCTAAAAGCACATATGTAGTGTGCTTTTAAGTGCCTACCGCGAGTCAGATGCAGAGCCGACCATTGCATTTAAGTGTTATTAGCCAGTTGATTCTGGTTATTTTAATACTGATATGTAAGGGGCTTGCTGCATCTGACACGCAGTGGCAGTGCAGCAAGCAGGGAAATCGTTCTAGGCGCTTGCGCCCAGCATCATAATTTTTTAAAGGAAAACAGCATAAGAGCGTTAGCTCGCATTCCTTTAAGCGCAAGCCCTGAAAGGGCTTGTAAGAGCTTTGTTTTTTAATGTGCAGGGTTTAAGCAATTTCTAATAAGACAGCTCAGTCAACCTATTAACCACAGCTAGAAGGATAATTAAACCTATGGTCACGCACAAATCTAGCAGGAGTGGAAAATTTTCGTCCTCAAAAAAATTTGATGACATCACGTATCAACGCGATTTTGAAAGTGGCAGCTTAGCCGCATTGCGTGGTAAACATTCCAGTGATTGCCCGTTTAGATTACCAGATAGAAAAGCCGCTTGGCTCAATGGTTTTCGTAACGCTACGTACGAGAACGTAAGCAATACCCCAGTTATCAACACAGAATCGACACACGGTCACATTATTAATTTACGCGAGCTTTTAAGGAGCTAAATAGAATGAGTAAAGCAGTAAAAGTAATGTTTTATCTAAATCTATTGCCAGAATTAATTAATATCATATTTTATATGTTTATTTTATTTTGCTATGTGAAAAATTTGTAAACGGCTGCTGTGAAGCAATCCGAAACCTTAACACTAATGTCGGGAGACACGAAAAATGAATAAATTTGGAATATTTTGGGCAGCTTTTTACGGGGCAATTGCGGGAGCAGCAATTTTTGTCACTGGAAAAGATGAAGGAAAAAAAGAAGGGGTTGATGTGGGTTTAAATATTGGTGTTGCCATTGGCCAAGAGCTAGCAAATGAAAACACTGATATTGAAACCAAAACTGAAATTAAAGAAAGCGACGAATAAATGAAAAAGCACCTCCTATTATCTGCATTCGTCTTTGTTTTTGTTGTTGGTGCGGTTGTGGGTTGTGCGTTCGTTATCTTATTTCAAGGTTATCTATTTATATTTGCCGCAGTGGGCTTTATTTCATTAGCAATAAAGTTACCAGGCATCATTAAAAAATTAACAACACATCAAACGAAGGAAAAAAATAATGCTACAAATTAAATGTAGTTGTGGGCGAATTGCCGAGGTTCGCCATCGTAGAAACGGAAAAAAATTAGCGTATATCCATTGTGTGAATAAATGTAGTGGACTTGTTGGTACTGCAAGAGCCGCAGAGATTCAAGCACAAGCAAGTGAAGACATTGGCGTTAAGGGTGAATTTTTCAAATCAGTTTCAAATAATTCCAGTGAAACCGTGCAAGACAAGCAAAAAAGCG
>JBLIEW010000042.1:0-44966 GCA_047633255.1 Colwellia sp. | reverse complement strand
CCTATCTCACTTATTGGCATGTTTGCTCTCTATAATTGATTTTCTTTGTTAATTGACGCTATTTATAGCGATGGGAACTGAGGAGCAGGTATTAGACCGTAACTGAATAGCGATAATAACGTTATTCGTACTAGTGATTAAGGAGTACACTCACTAATGGTCTACTTTTCCACGTAATACTTTGTTAGAACTAGTCTTCTTTTTTGAATCTAATCGCCTTAGATTTGAGCCTTTTGTTGGCTTAGTTGGTCGTCTAGATTTTTTAACTACCATTGCAGAGATGATTAAGGCTTTCAGTCGCTTTAGCGCATCGTCTTTGTTCATTGACTGCGTTCTAAATGATTGCGCTTTAATAATAATGATACCATCACTTGATATCCGACCATCTGATAGTTTTAGTAATCGATCTTTATATATAGGAGGTAATGATGATCGCTTAATATCGAAACGCAAGTGTATAGCGGTTTCTACCTTATTGACCCGTTGCCCTCCGTTTCCGGTGGCTCTTATGCCTGTAAGTTCTATTTCCCAATCAGCAATAATAACTGCATTCGATATTTCTAGCATGGTTCTCCTTGAAAATATAGGTAGGAGGTATTCAATTTATTGATACACTGTTCCCACTACCGTCTATAAAATATATCGCACTGACTTTAATTTATTAATTGGCAAAATTAACAGTATTTGATATTTTTAACACTTTTATTTACCATTATTTAAAATAACTAATATTCTCTATTTATGACTCAAAAAAATATTTGGACTGTTTATTTTCTTCGCTGTAATGATAATAGCTTATATACAGGCATTACTACCCACACCGAACGACGTCTACATCAACACAACAATACTAAACTAGGAGCAAAGTATACGCGAGCAAGACGGCCAGTAAAACTTGTTTATAGTGAAACCGCTGCTGATAGAAGTACCGCCAGTAAACGAGAATATGAATTACGAACACTGACTAAAAAACAAAAAGAGAAATTAGTCCTAGCCTACTCTGTTTCTGTTGTCATTTCTTAGAGGTCTGCTGAGTTAATTTTACAATTATTTTTTTCGATTTATCTACTAAGTACTGTTAGAATACGCTGTTTGTTGGCTTAGTACTAAATTAGCGTTACATAAGTACTAAATTTTATTTAAAAATGAAAGTTGTAACTATGTCACAAGAAAATATGTTTATTGAACAATACTGTCCTATTGATAATGGGCAAATCAGCTTTACTCGTCAACAAGGTAGTGATTTTGCTAAAAAAGTCGCTGATGATTTTAATCCCCTACACAACATTGAAGCCAAACGGTTTTGTGTACCCGGCGATTTGCTCTTTTCAGTAATTATTGCTAAATCAGGCCTAAATAAAGAAATGAGCTTTAACTTTTCAGGCATGGTAAACGATGGCATAGAATTAACTTTTCCTAATAAAATCGTTGATAATTTTGATATTGTAGACAGTAAAAACAAAACCTACCTAACCGTTGAAACCAGTGGTGAAAAAACCCACTGTGCCTCATTAATAAATGCCTTAACAAAAGCTTATGTCAATTTTTCTGGTCATACTTTTCCTGATATTTTAGTAAAATTAATGACAGAAAATAATGTAATGATTAACCCTGCTCGTCCAATGGTTATGTATCAATGCATGAAAATAAGTTTAGAGCGTCTTGATATGACTAGCCTAACGCTGAAGTTAGCCAAAACAAGTTTAACTATCGAAGGAAAACGTGGTGATGCTTGGCTTGAATTTGATTTAATCAGTGAGGGTGAAATAGTTGGCCATGGTAAAAAACACATGCTGTTAAGCGGCTTACGTGAATATTGCCAAGATAGCGTTGATGCAATGGTTGAGCAATATGCCAATTCAAAAATCGCTTATAATGGCGAATAAGCTACTAGGTAGTTCAAACTCTAATACTTATAGCTTAAAAAACTTATTCATACTTCTGCTCAAAATTACTTCGTTGTGCTTGTTTATCTTCACTGCAAGAGGCAAATACAGCTAAGCTTTTAGGACGATTACACTGAGTAGGCTGTTGGTAAAATCTAATCCAAGCTTTTTTTTTACTTCCTTGATACTTTGATTTTATTACAATAATATTATTAGTTTTAAACGGTGATCCGGCAGATATTTCCACCTGCAAATTCTGTTTATAAGTAGTACTAGACTGGTTATTTTTACTTTTTCCTTGAGCTTTGCTCTTCATTTTTTTCTTATCTTTTCTACCTCGCCCTTGCTCACATTGCCACCACTTATCACGGGCTTTACCTTCTTTTCCTCGTAAACTAAGACCACGTTGTGATGAGTAACCATTACGTTGCATTGCTTGAATATTATGTAATTTTTCTAATAGGGGTTTACAGCGCTTTTTCGCCTCACTTATTGAAGTAAACAATAGTAACGCGATAATAAAAATTATTAATTTAATCCGGGTCATATATTCATCCTTGAATTATTTTGCTATGAATCACTTTCTATAGCCATTTACCATCAGTACTTCTGTATAAACACTTCTCTATAAATATTAATACTAGACCAAAAAGTAGACTATGATTAAATTAATGATTTAAACAGGGAAGTTACTAATGAAATTATACATTACTATTTTACTTGTACTCTTTGCATTATTCGCCCAAAGCGCGGTTCGGCTAAAACCCGCGATTCAACAAGCAAAAACCTATAAAACCGTTACTGATATTAATCAATATTGGCTATCTGAAAAATTAGACGGTATGCGTGGCTACTGGAATGGCACAGATTTATTAACGCGCCAAGGTAACCTTGTACATAGCCCTAAATGGTTCACCAAGAACTGGCCAAACACTATAATAGACGGTGAGTTATGGGTTAAAAGAAATTATTTTCAACAAACACTCTCTTGTGTCAGAAAAAAAAAGATAGATGAAATTTGCTGGCAATTTGTTCGTTTTATGATATTTGACCTTCCTGAGCATGGTGGCACCTTCACCCAACGGATAACCGCTATGCAAAAATTAACAACAAAAGTGAGCTCGCCCTACTTATCAATGATCGAGCAGTTTAAACTCGCAACAGATGAGCAACTAGATCAAAGCCTTAATAACGTAACCAAAAATAACGGTGAAGGGTTAATGTTACACCTTGGCGGTGCTTATTATCATGTAGGCAGAACAGATAATATAATGAAACTAAAAAAGCATGATGATGCAGAAGCGGTAGTAATCGCCCATATTGAAGGTAAAGGTAAATATAAAGGGATATTAGGCTCTATTCAAGTGAAAACGGTTGAGGGTATCATTTTCAAAATAGGCTCAGGTTTTACTGATAAAGAACGTCATCAGCCACCCGCCATTGGTAGCTTAATCACCTTTAAATACAACGGTAAAACTAAAGCGGGCATACCTAGATTTGCCCGTTATTTTAGAATAAGAGAGCAGATTGCTAAATAGATACACTAGTTTTGGGTTGATAAGTAAAAATCAGTACTTTTAGGCCTTTACCCTTATGTGCCTCTTTAAACACGTCAGGGTTGGCTAACTGTTGTTCAAAAACACAATCTGGGCACTCTCGCGCAACTTCTTCTCTTAAAAACTGTTCATCAAGATCAGGCGAGTTTAAACATAGCATCAACTTAGCCCCCGTATTCATCCATTGGGGAATACGACGAATAATTTTAGCGTAATCACGTTCAATATCAACACTACCCTTTTGAAAAGAGGGCGGATCACAAATGAGTAAATCATATTTTCCGTATTTTTTAATACGACTATTAGATTTAAAAATATCGAGTCCTTCAAAAATTATTTTCTTACCGTTCTTTTTTGCCAATTGATTTAATTGATGATTTTCTCGCCCCTTACTTAAAGAGGATTTACTTAAATCTATATTAACGACTTTACTTGCGCCACCAGCAGTAGCGGCAACAGAAAAGGCACAGGTATAAGCAAATAAGTTTAGTACATTCTGATCTTGAGCATGTTCTTTTACCCAATTTCGGCCATTACCCATATCTAAAAACAAACCACTGTTTTGTGCTTTACCCAATTCAATATGATAGGACAAATCATTTTCAGTCACTACCGTCTTATCGATGTCCTCACCTAACAAAACTTGTGTGGGGGAAAACTTTTCATATCGCCTCTGAACTTGCACGCTTTGGCATTCGCTAATTAACACTTTCAATGCTTTTGCTTGTGTTAATAGCCAATCTTCATCTACACCTTGGTAAAGCGTAATTAATATAACAGGGGACAACCAATCAACATTTACATGAGACAAATTTTCATAGGCATGGCCTCGTCCGTGAAATAGGCGTTGGCAATCAATAAAGTTAGTAGCAGAAATATGTTCAATCATAGGGGGAAGTATCAGTAATAAATCATAGTTAAAAGAAAGCCGGTCAATAATAACATTGACCGGCTTGCTTACTCAAAATAATTTATTAGTTGTAACTTATACCCGCTCCACTTCAAGATGCAAATCTCAGCAAGTAGAGCGGGTATATAGATTACAAGCCAAACAAACTAACGGCAAAGAACTTTTGCGCAACCGTATTAATAAAGATAACCAACACGATGGCGGGAATAAAAGTCCCTAACGAAAAATTAATATACTTCTCAACCCAAGAGCCAATATAGCTATCGTTACCAATACTTAACTCCTTAGATAAATTATTTTTCTTCCAACGGTAACTAACAAATACACAAAGTAAAAAACCATTCAATGGTAAAATAGTGTCGTAGAAAACATCGTATACCACATCAAAAAACGATTTTGTACCACCCGCATAAGAGGTGAATTCAGTGAAAAAGGTAATCATACCAAACGATACCGTTGCAAACACAGTCAAAATTCCGGCTGTCATTAACAAAATTGATAACGCTTTTTTACGACTATGTTTTTTCTCAGTAACCAAGTAAGAAACCGGTACTTCAAGAATAGAGACTAATGATGTTATTGCTGCAAAAAATATCAAAATAAAGAAAAAAGCCGCTACTGCACTAGCACCAATATAACCAATAGAGACTTGTAGCGCTAAAAATATTTTAGGTAAAAAAGTAAAAATCAATGACACCGAACTATCGCTTAATTCATTTGGATTAACATTAGGATTAAACGAAAAAACGGCAGGCAAAATCATTAAACCAGCGATAAAAGCGACACCAGTATCGGTAAGGGCGACTAATTTTGCTGAATTAGGAATATTGGTTTGATTGTTAATGTATGAGCCATAGGTGATTAAAATACCCATACCAAGTGACAAAGAAAAGAAGGCTTGTGACAAAGCACCATTAACAACACTTGGTGTTATTTTACTGATATCAGGAATTAAGAAAAACTTCACACCTGCCATTGCATTATCAAGCGTTAACACAAAAACAACCATGATAATAAGCATGAAAAATAATGTCGGCATTAATATTTTTGCTGCTTTCTCAATGCCATCTTTAACACCCGCAACTAAAATAAAATTTATAATCGCAGCAACAACAGCCATTGCTACAAACAAATAAGGGCTATTAATAAACTCACCAAAGCCGTTATTACTCGCTAAATACTCTAAATTACCGGTTAAGGTTAAAACAATGTAACCAAAAAGCCATACGGTTATCACCATATAAAATACGGCAATCATAAAAGGGGTTAACACACCTAAAAAACCTGCAGCTCCCCATAAACCACTATTTTTACTTAACTCTTTATATGCACCAACGGGTTCTTTTGCTGTTTTTCTACCTACCGCCATTTCTGCAATCATAACCGGTAAGCAAACTAAAAAAACAAATACTGCGTACATAAGTAAAAATGCACCACCCCCATTTTTCGCCGCATTTACCGGAAAACCAACTAAATTACCAATACCTACAGCCGAGCCTGCGGCTGCAAGAATAAAACCAATACGTGAGCTGAAATGCTCTCTAGATGCGCTCATAAACGTCCTTCACTTTTTATTTATTATAATTTTTATATATGAACTTTTGATGCTAGCAAGCTTTACTAACATTGTCTTCTTTGAGCAAAGTATTAATTACCACCGAGTGTATAATATTTTTTCCACTCTTTGTTTTACTATTTGAAACTACCTAGAGAATAATTTAGGATTCATAACAGTTAAAATATCAACAGCATCCTCTACTGCAATGTCAGCTACTTGACCTATGTCGTCTTTACTCAATCCTAAGCTTTTGCATAGTGACTGATCAATCACAGTATCATAGTCAAATTCATCATCATGACTGTCAAGTAATGCTAACCTTGAAGCCAAATTTAGTACTTTAACATCTTTATTTATTTGATGACTTTTTGCTTGATTAAAATGGCGAATAGGAATAATAATTTTTTCAGGTAATTGCCAAATTTTGAGTAATTCAGCAGAAATATCCGTATAAGTAAAACCTAATGCTAACTCTTGTAAGTCCCAAGGTAAATTATTACGATTGTATTGTTCACAGCGTTGGGCAATTTCAGGACTAATTTTAGCCACTAATAGCTCACCAAAATTCTGTAATAAACCGGCAACAAAAAGACGTTCAATATCTTTTATACCCACTTTTATTGCTAAGTTTTTAGTAACTAAGCCACAATAAATACTCATTCGCCAAAAACGTTTAAGATCGATCGCTTGATTAGCAAAATGTTTAAATGCCGAAGCGGCAACATCCACTAACATCATATTATATATAGCTTGTGTACCGATAACACTAATAGCTCGAGAAATAGTACTAATTTCACCAGGAAAACGATAAATAGCACTATTTGCTATTTGTAACAATCGAGACGTCATAGAAGGATCAATACTGATCACATCAGCAAAATCACTAATCCCTGAGTTGTCATCTTCCATCAACGCTTTAACTTTAAAACAGGCATCTGGCAAAGCAAAAGAGCCATTGGCTTGTAATGCGTATTCACGTGAATTCATCATATTTTTTATCCTATTGAATAGTGAGTAAAACACGACTAAATTTATTGTCTCGAAAAACTAAAAAGGTATTCCGCTATCTTCTTTTATATGTTCCGTAACCATATAGGTATGAGTTTTAGAAATAGAAGGTAACCCTCCTATTTTTTCTAACACTAGGCGATAACCCTCTATATTAGCAAATCTGATTTTCAGTAAATAATCATAGCCACCCGCAACTAAGTGACATTCGACTATTTCCTTTATTTTCACCACTTCTACTTTGAATAACTTAAACACATCAGCCGTTGTTCTGTCTAAGGTTACTTGAATATAGGCGGTCATTGAATAATTTAATTTAGTCGCATCAAGAAAAGCGCGGTAATGCTTAATATATCCATCTTTTTCTAAACGTTTGACCCTATCTAGGCATGGACTCGCACTTAAATTAACTTTTTTCGCCAGCTCAACATTAGAAATTCTAGCGTCGTTTTGAAGCGTTTTTAAAATGGTTAGATCTATTCTATCTAAAGATTTGACTTTGTTCACGCGTATAATGACACCAGATTATGCTGAATTTACATAATAATGACATAGAAAAAACTAAAAAAAAAGCTAACATATCATCGTTGCTAGCTTTATGTTGAGTACGGATGCGCCAACCAACCTCATAATGATAGTTTATCCAATTTTTGATATAGGTATTTACTTTAACAGCTAGATTTTTATACTCAAACGACGGCCAAAGACTTATTCAGGACGACAAATAATTCATGTTAAACACGCGGGTTTTTATAAATTAAGTGACTGAATGAGTGTTTATTATTCGGCGGAGAACCTAACGTCAAACTGATCTAATTATCAAGCTATACTGTTGACTTAATAATATTAAATTAGAAATGATGTACCGAGAGCTTTAAGTATTATATGTTAGCGGTATTATCATTCTCTGATTGAGAAAAGTATGGTGTTAAAAGTAGATTTACAACAATTCCTTGACGACGAAGGTAACGAACTAGAGCTTACTGAACAAGCAAAAGCAGTATTCCAATTTCTAACCAAAATTGTGTCATCCGTTTCTGAGAATATCGAGCAGAAACTTATTTATATTGATTTGAAATGTAACAGTCGAGCTGATGAACTATTTTGTACAGGGGATATTGACGCAACATGTACCGCTATTGATATCATTGATTGGCATTGCGACACATGTGAAGCTTCGGGAACGATATCGAATTGGCGAGGCAGTATGTGGGACAAGAAAAAACGTACAATCCATTAAATAGTCCACAATTAAGCTATAACAAGTGAAATAACTACAAAGGCGCAACTGAAGTGGCGGTCTTTTCGGTTGGTCAACGGTGATCGCATAAGTATTTTAAGGAGTATAACCGGATAATTCAGCCAAGTATTGCCTTTTCCAGCGAGCAATAGCTGAGGCAAAAGCACCAGAGAACTCTTGGATTTTTTTGTTAGTATAGTTTTCTTCTACAATTAATTTAGCATACTCTAGCTTTTGACTAGGCGTGTAACTGATTTTTGTTTTTCTGATCATTTGAATACCTTTAAGGTTTTACTTATTTTAAGCTATAAATCCTCCCAGTTTCATTAAACCATTACAAAAACTGCAAGGTTGAAAAATGCGATAGCGTAAAACACACAAAACTCTACTTTTCGTACTTGAAAGTGCTCACCTTTTTTGCCACATAGTTATACCAGTGGCAATAAGTTAGTTATCAAATATCAATGAGGATAAATTTTCAAGAACAAGGCGCTTGATTGAGCAATAGCTGGCTATTGGGATTGAAAGCAACGGTGTTATTGGAATATTTAGTCCATTTAGAATGATCACATATTTATTGCCATTGGTATTACGTCGAACTTAGCTAATTAATCAAATTCAAAAACAAAAAAACACCAATCATGACAATTGATGTTTTCCAGAATTTAAATATTTAAGAAATTATTAAGATTGTTTCTTAAACTGACGTAATGCTAAACCAATCAGACCTAACCCAAAAATAGCAAGTGTTGATGGCTCTGGCACTGTGGTAGACGTTCCTATAGGATCTCTAGCCCAAATAGACAAATGTGATAGACCTGCACTAAAATCATCAGGTTTTATATTTATAGCACCTGATAAAGAGTACGCGGTTTCAAAATCAAATACATTATTTCCTGCTATTGTTTCTTTACCAAATATTTCATAAAAATTAAAATCATATATAGCCCAACCTTGATCTGGATTATCATTTCCGGCTTTAGTAACAAAAGCTAAATGATCGAATGTCGAACGTCCCATAACTTCTCGTACTGTTTCAGCAATATCTATATCTGTGGTTAATGTCCAATTAATGGTAGAACACTCGTTACTACCAAGACAGCTGAAAGTAAACTCTAAAACATCTGATATCATAAGAGATTTAGTCCCGTCAAAACTAGTAACCTTTTTATCGTCTTCAAGTTCATCTTTATCAAGATCATTTTCATCAATTTCAAGCTTTCCCAAATTTATCCAGCCTGGATCAGTTGCAACAGTATCTCCATCTATATCTAGTGGATCACCGTCGTACCAAGGGTTAACATTTCCATCAATCAGACCATCAATAAATTCATATCCAGTTAAAATAGAATTTTGACCGTTTAGAAAGCCATCTTCAAATTCACCAATATTATTATCAGTTTGAGTGTTATCGTTTCCAGCATAGATCCCAATACATTCAGATGCATTATAAGGACCACCCTGTAATAAATTAGCAGTGGTTGGGACCGAATCCCCTGTACCTGCGCTAATATCTAAATTTGATATTTGAACGCTAGTTAAAGTAGCATTAGACACATTACAGTCTCCAGTCACTATTAAATTGGCATATGATAATTGTGAAATACAGGCCAGTGATAAAATGAGTAATTTTATTTTTTTAAACATATTTAGTAACTCCACGTTAGTAATATAATTTAGTATTTAACTAGAAGCATTTTTCGCACCACAAAAGCAACTACCTGATTATGTGGTATTTTGACTAGGTAACAATTTTTCCATTTAATTAAGTGTAAAAATAGCTGACACTTAATTAATTTAAATGCTGCAATAAATTTATTTCATTATCTCCTTTTGTAACCTGATAAATAAGAGTGAAATATATTTTATAAGGTTTCACGACAGATGAAAATTGCACAGAGTGTTAGCGAGACTAACAACCCAGCCGTATTTTCCTAAGCAGCGGCAAGTGTTAAAGATTGGATTTTTACTCAGACGGCGGTACCCCAAAAGTGATATTGAAGACCCCTTTTTTCTTAACAATTAATTAGTTCACATTCGAGTGAATAATCTATTTAATTTTAAGGGAGATGCCATGAGAATTTTAGTTACTTCAATCAAAGGAGGAGTAGGGAAAACAACAATATCTAGCTATCTTGCTACCTATTTAAATTCAACCTACGTTACAAATGATTTAGTCAACGAAAACAACAGTGATGATGTTCAAATTAAAGCCAATTGTAAACGTATACCTATGAAATACGCTAAACTAACCGATGTTGTCTACGACTTCAGTGCCATGTACAGTCAACTAGATAGTAAGATAGCTCATGCGGCTAGAATCTGTGATATTTATGTCATACCAACACTTACCGATGTTCCCAGCCTAAACGGAACCATCATAACTTTTGAGTTGCTAAATACACAAGTTAAACCAATAGTCATCATCATTAACAACTTCACTAAGCAAAAGAAATTTGATGACGGTAAACTGCTGCTACAAAATAAACTTGGAAACGTGCCAATTTTTGCCATTAGAGCGACTACTTTATTCGAACGCATTGCTCAGCACGGTAGTAAATAGTGGTTAGCCAATATTCATAATGACAAGAGAGAATGGCAGCTGATAAAATCAAAATTGGCACACGAAGTAGTATATGAAGAAATTGCTCGAATAGGGAGTAAGCGATGAGTCTACAAACATTAAAAGAGCTAGAAAGCGCCATTGGTGGAAGACCACCAGCATTACCGAGTAAAAAGTGTCGACTTAGCTTCTACTTGATCTCAAATGAAGCGCTAAAGTTAAAAGCTTACGCTATCAAACAAGACACAACGGTAAGTAAAATAGTTTACAACTTGTTAAAACCCTTAGTGAACAGCTTGAGGTAAGAAAAAGTGTTTTGTTTGCTATGTATTTAAGATCCCCAGCCATGAACCGGACGAGGAAGGACCAAGTGAGACAGAATTTACACTTTTGAAGTAATTGATTGAAAAACAAGATGAAAATGGTGGGCCTTCGCAGACTTGAACTGCGGACCTGCCGATTATGAGTCGGATGCTCTAACCAACTGAGCTAAAGGCCCATTTTCATTTATTTGGACAATGCTTTAAATAATTTATTGTGTTGGATTAATTAACACGGCTACTTAAACAAAGCGGGTGCAGTATAAGCATTTTTTATTTTATTGTCACCTACTGAACAATAATATTTTGCCTTTATTTACTGTTAGCTCATTTGTTGAACAACTGAAGTAAAGAATAAATTAAAAAGAAAAAGTAATACCTGCATTTACTTCACTTTGTACCCATAAGTCACTTGATATGGATATTGCACATTTTTCTTCGTTACAAAATACTTGGCTATCTGAGTTAAAGAAGGTTGCGTATACTCGGCCACCAACTCGTAAACTAATATTCTCAGATACTGCAATTTTAATCGCTAACCCTATATTCATTGAAAAACGAGTTTCATCACTTAATAGCGTATCTTCGGGTGAGAAGTGAGTTAAGCCTAGCCCGCCAGTTACAAGCAAAGGCATACCCCATCAGAAATAGAGATATTACCGCAGAAAGCTGAATCATCGCGGTTGAATTGACATGATATCTCCTTACCTTCCGCCTCAAAAAAAAGTAAAAAAAAGAGTAAGCTAGAAAACTAACTTACTCTTTTAATATATCATCTAAAAATTTATTTACTCACCATCAAGGAAACTTTTTAGTTGTTCTGAACGAGATGGATGACGTAATTTACGTAGTGCTTTCGCTTCAATTTGACGAATACGTTCACGAGTTACGTCAAACTGCTTACCAACCTCTTCTAAGGTATGATCGGTGTTCATATCGATACCAAAGCGCATTCTTAATACTTTGGCTTCACGGGCAGTTAAACCAGCAAGTACTTCATGCGTTGCACCTTTAAGATTTTCAGAGGTAGCTGAGTCAACCGGCAGTTCACCGCTACCATCTTCAATAAAGTCACCTAAATGTGAATCTTCATCATCACCAATAGGTGTTTCCATTGAAATCGGCTCTTTTGCTATTTTCAATACCTTGCGAATTTTATCTTCTGGCATGATCATGCGTTCAGCTAATTCTTCAGGTGTTGGCTCACGTCCCATTTCTTGTAACATTTGACGAGAAACACGGTTCAATTTATTGATGGTTTCAATCATATGTACTGGAATACGAATGGTACGCGCTTGGTCAGCAATTGAACGAGTGATTGCTTGGCGAATCCACCACGTTGCATAAGTTGAAAATTTGTAACCACGACGGTATTCAAATTTATCAACAGCTTTCATCAAACCGATATTACCTTCTTGAATTAAATCTAAGAATTGTAATCCACGGTTAGTATATTTTTTCGCAATAGAGATAACTAAACGTAAGTTGGCTTCAACCATTTCTTTTTTAGCACGGCGCGCTTTCGCTTCACCAATTGACATACGACGGTTGATGTCTTTTATGCCGTGTATATTTAAGAAAGTCTCTTCTTCAATTAAATTGAGTTTATATATACAACGTTCAACGTCTAATTCGATATCACCAAGTTTTGCTGAATAGCTATGTCCTGCTGCTCTTTCTGCTTCATACCAATCTTTAGAGGTTTCATTACCAGGAAAAATTTTAATGAAAGTAGTTTTAGGCATACCGGCACCTACTACACAGTGCTTCATTATCAAGCGTTCTTGCACACGTAATCTATCCATAACACTGCGCATGTTTTTAACTAACTTATCAAATAATTTAGGAATTAAGCGAAATTCTTTGAATACTTCGGCAACGCCGTCAATGGCTTCTTGAGCATCTTTATGACCACGGCCTTTTTTCGAAATAATTAAATTTGCTTTTTCATATGCTTCACGTAATGCAGTGAATTTCTCCCGCGCTAACTCTGGATCGGGTCCAGTGTCTTCTTCCTCTTCTTCTTCGTCTGAATCCTCTTTATTTTTATCTTCATCAGCTAATTCATCTTTAGAAAGATCAGAGCCAACATGCGTAGCCGCTGCCGGAATATCTTCATCTTCAGCGTCAGGGTCTAAAAAGCCAACAATAATATCAGTTAAGCGTACTTCTTCTGCTTCAAAATTATCCCACATATCAAGCAGGAAGTTTATCGCAGGCGGATATTCAGAAACACTACGCTGTACTTCTTTAATCCCTTCTTCAATACGCTTAGCGATTACTATTTCGCCTTTACGCGTCAGTAATTCAACAGTACCCATTTCACGCATATACATGCGAACAGGATCCGTTGTGCGACCAATTTCACTTTCTACGGTAGCAAGTGCTTGCGCAGCAGCTTCAGCAGCGTCTTCATCGGTATTAGCTTCGCTCATCATTAACGTATCAGCATCAGGGGCATTTTCAAAAACTTGAATACCCATGTCGTTGATCATACTGACAATGTCTTCGACTTGGTCTGAGTCGATAATATCTTGAGGAAGATGATCGTTAACTTGTGCAAACGTTAAATAACCTTGCTCTTTACCTTTGGTTATTAAATCTTTCAATCTAGATTGAGGGGCTGGTTCCATTGACGAGTGTCCACCTATGTTTGGTAATATGGTTTATTCAAACAATATTTTATAAAATTGGATAGCAAAAGCTGCACAAATAAAGCCGCGAATTATAGCGAGTTTTCTGTACTATTTCCAGTCATGAATCTAACTAAAAAGTGCCTGCTTTCTTTGTATTAAATACTTTGTTTCATTCAAGTATAGTCGTTACTCTACATTAAGCATTGAGTATTGCTTGTAACTCTTGTTTTTCTTGCTGAGACATTTGTCCTGTCCGTGCTTTTTGCAATAAAAATTCTGCTCGTTGTTCCACAAAATTATTCAGTAATTTTTCAATGCTATCAAGAAAAACATCCTCTGCGGCTTCTGCTTCAATATGATGTTGCCAACACATTAATTTTGCCAGTTGTTTACCTTGTTCAGTATCACGAAAATACTCAAGTAATTGCGCTGTTTTTATATTCGGGTTTTGCTGACATAATTCTAACAATTGAGTTAGTAAATCAACACCCGGAATAGTTAACGGCTGTAATACTGAAATATCTCCTAATGCCTCTACTATATGGGGATGCTCTAACAATAATGCAATGGCTAACCTAACTGGCGTTACTTTTGTGCTCACTTTAGGCTTTTTAATTGTACTCACCCCTGCAACTGTTTTACGAAATTTTGTTAAAAATTGTTCACTGCCCGTACCAAAATTATTAGCAACATCGTTAATGATGGAATCTTTTAATACACTATCGGGTAGTTTTGCCAGTAAGAGTTTGATGGATTCGACAAAACCGGCTCTTCCTTCTGATGAACTCATATCTACTTGATTCATTAACTGTTCAAACAAAAATTTAGATAAAGGCATGGCTTGATCAAGAATTTTTTCAAATGCCTGCTGACCTTGTTTACGAATTAACGAATCAGGATCTTCGCCATCAGGTACAAAAACAAATTTCAATGAGAAGCCATCACGAATTAATGGCAACGCATTTTCCATAGCCCGCCAAGCAGCATCACGTCCTGCACGGTCACCGTCATAACAACAAATCACTTCTTTAACAGTACGAAACATCGTTTGTAATTGTTCTGTTGTTGTAGCCGTGCCCAATGAAGCGACTGCGTAATCAACACCATGTTGTGCTAACGCCACTACATCCATGTACCCTTCAACAACAACTAAACGTGTAAGGCTTTTATTAGCTTGTTTGGCTTCATACAAACCATACAACTCTTGGCCTTTATGATAAACACGCGTTTCAGGGGAGTTTAAATACTTAGGCTTTTCATCGCCTAAAACTCGCCCACCAAAACCGATTACCCGACCGCGTTTATCGCGAATAGGAAACATGATACGACCACGAAATCGATCATATGGTCGGTTTTTATCCCCTTGAATTGCCATACCTAGCTCAACAAGTTGTTCATTTGCTTGGCCGTTGCGTGAATAGGCTTTCATCATGCCATCCCAAGCATCACTGATATAGCCAATACTAAAGCGTTTAACCACTTCACCGCTCAGCCCTCGGCCTTTTAAATAACTAACCGCTATTTCTTTATCAGGGGCAACTTTCAATTGCTGTTGATAAAAACGACTAATTTGATCCATCAATTCGTAATCATCTTGTTTTTGCTGATAAACTTCCTGCTGTCGGCGCTGCTCGGCAGGGGTAGCATTATTTTCTTCTCGAACGACTTCTATGCCACAGTGACTCGCAAGCTCTTCTATGGCATCAACAAAATCAAGCCGGTCGAATTCCATTAAAAATGAAATGGCATTGCCATGTTCGCCACAGCCAAAACAGTGATAAAACTGCTTATCTTGGCTTACGGTAAAAGAAGGGGATTTTTCATTATGAAAAGGACAACAAGCTTGGTAGTTTTTACCGGCTTTTTTTAATGGCACACGTGAATCTACAATGTCAACAATGTCGGCACGCGCAAGTAGATCATCAATAAACTGTCGGGAAATTCGTCCGGCCATATTGCTTAAAAGCTCATCAATTAAAAAGAAAAATTAATAGTGACTATTTACCTCGTTTTGAGGCAGCCGTTATTCTGTAGATTTTATGTTTGAAATTTTATAAATCAGCGCTGAGATTCTTAACTTTGCTTTAGTGTCTCTAGCAAAAGTCAATATCTACTTCCGAACAGGTAAATACAACCTAAGGATGACAGCGATTAAATAAAGCATTCTACACAAAAAAGCCGTAATAACCTAAGTCATTACGGCTTTATTAAAGCTTTTTAGCCTATATTAATTTAAGGCGGCTCTCACTTGGCTGCTTACAGCACCCATGTCAGCTTTGCCTTGTAATAAAGGTTTTAATACGGCCATCAACTTACCCATATCAGCCATTGAGGCGGCACCGGTTTCGTTAATCGCTTTATTAATTAAATCTTTAATTTCTGCGTCAGTTAAAGGTTGCGGAAGAAAGAACTGTATAGCAATCACTTCTTCGGCTTCTTTAGCTGCTAATTCATCACGACCACCGTCAGTAAACATTTTGATAGATTCTTTACGCTGCTTAACCATTTTAGTTAAGATCGCAATAATATTATCATCTGTTGGTTCGGTTTTATGATCAATTTCAGCTAGTTTGATCGCAGACAATGCCATACGAATAACACCAAGACGACATTTGTCTTTAGCGCGCATAGCATTTTTCATTTCATCTTTGAGTTGAATTAGAAGTGACATCTAATACACTCTAGAAGTTACTAAGGTCATTATTAAAAATGACTTAGTACATGCGAACGTGACGAGCGTTCTCACGAGAAACTTTTTTCGCAGCACGTTTAACAGCAGCTGCTTTCTTACGTTTACGTTCCCAAGTTGGCTTTTCATAACATTCGCGACGGCGAACTTCTGAAAGAATACCTGCTTTCTCACATGAACGTTTAAAACGACGTAATGCTACGTCAAATGGTTCGTTTTCTCTTACTTTAATTACTGGCATGTACTTTATTTACCTTAGTATGAATCTATATAAATCGGCGTCGGACTTCGATGTGAGAGTTTATTTCTAAACTAAAAAATCTTGTCTACACCCGCTCTATCAAAAATGGGTGACGTATTTTACTTCTAACTGCTAAGCAATGTAAAGAATAAATTGTCTCTAGTTAGAGAAATAGTCTGGTGCCTATTAAACAAAAAGGTTAAAATCGGCACGTTTTTTAGCTTTTCTATTTTTTGGATCAAATTGTATGCGAATTTTGGGTATTGAAACCTCTTGTGATGAAACCGGCATTGCCATTTATGATGATGATGAAGGCATTATGGCACACAGACTTTATAGCCAAATTGCAGTACATGCTGAGTATGGCGGTGTTGTGCCTGAATTGGCTTCACGTGATCATGTGCGTAAAACCATTCCATTAATTAAGGCGGTATTAAAAGATGCCAATTTAACACCACAAGATTTGGACGGCGTTGCCTATACGGCAGGCCCTGGGCTTGTGGGCGCATTACTGGTTGGTTGCTCAATTGGTAGAAGTTTAGCCTATGGTTGGGATTTACCTGCGGTACCTGTTCATCATATGGAAGGTCATTTACTTGCCCCCATGTTAGAAGATGATGTGCCAGAATTCCCTTTTATTGCCTTGCTAGTGTCAGGTGGTCACACCATGTTAGTTCGCGTTGAGGGTATTGGTCAGTATAAATTACTAGGTGAGTCAGTGGACGATGCTGCCGGAGAGGCTTTTGACAAAACGGCTAAGTTGTTAGGATTAGATTATCCGGGCGGCCCTGCACTGGCTAAAATGGCTAAATCGGGTGTCGCCGGACGGTTTAAATTACCACGCCCAATGACAGACAGACCGGGATTAGATTTTAGTTTTAGTGGTTTAAAAACAGCAGCAAGTACCTTAGTTAGAAAAGAATGTTTAGAATTATCTGACACAGAATTAAAACAAACACACGCTGATATTGCGCATGCTTTTCAACAAGCGGTAATAGATACCTTAGCAATTAAATGCAAGCGTGCGCTAAAGCAAGAAGATTTAAACCGTTTAGTTATCGCTGGCGGCGTAAGTGCTAATACGGCCCTGCGCGAAAAATTAGCTGATACCACCAAAAAGCTTGGTGGCAGTGTTTTTTATCCTCGACCAGAATTTTGTACCGACAATGGGGCAATGATCGCCTATGCCGGATTACAACGATTAAAAGCAGGGACTGACACAGATTTAACTTTTAAAGCTAATCCGCGTTGGTCGTTAGATTCTTTGCCTGCGATATAGTCCCTCCTTTAACAGGCTCAGGACAATCGGCTTCCACAGAGAGGATTCAATACTCAGGACAAACGGTGTACTACTGTTATTCAGACATCTCCCGCTTGTCCTTAGTTGGTCGAAGGGTCAAAAGATCGATGTATTGAAGTTCCCATTTGCAATAAGCTTGGTAAGAAGATCAGTGTAAATATTGTACTGACACTCATCCCTCCAACAATCACTGCGGCAATACCACGATAAAGTTCAGCGCCGGCGCCTGGTATTAATAACAGTGGTAACATGCCGCAGATACTGGTTAAAGTACTCATTAAAATAGGTCTTAATCTTAGTCGAACCGCTTGTTCTACCGCATCATGTCTGGACAGGCCTTCGCTCTCTCCCATGCGTGTTTGATAGACCAATAAAATGGCATTATTAACCACTAAGCCCAGTAAAATGATAAAGCCGATCATGGTTAATAAGTCTAACGGTTGAAATATCACTAAATTAGTTAGTTGTAAAAAGCCAATACCACCAATCGTTGCCAGCGGTATGGTCAGTATAACTAGCACGCTGTCTTTAAATGAACGAAATAGCGCCGCCATCAATAGATACAAAATGATCAATGCTAACGCAAAGCTTTGTCCCATACTGGTTAACGCTTCAGTTAACGCTTCAGCGGTACCACGATAGTTAACACTTGCCACACTGCCACTTTCATTAGCGCTATCATTTGCTAATACCGCTAAAATTGCCGGCTCAGCTTTTGTTTTTATGGTGTCTATCGCTTCTTCTAAACTCAAGTTATCGGGCGGCGTTACTTGCAAGGTAATAGTACGCTGACGATTGACGCGCCTAATAGAACTTGGGCCGGCAGTTCTGACAATACTAACTAACTCACCCACCGGCTGAACATCGGCATTGGGGGTATATAAAGGAATGGCTGCCAACTCTTCAGGTGATTGCCAGTCGGTTGATCTTAAAAACACATCCAGTCGTTTTTGACCATTAAAAAAATCACCCACATAGAGGCCGGTTCCCAATGAACGAGTAATATCACCCACTTGTGAACGGTTCCAACCGGCTTCAGCCATGCGCCTTTCATTAGGGATCATGCGTAATTCAGGCTCGGCTAAGGTTAATCCCGGCGTGGGTTGAATTTGAACTCCTGGTAATGCTTGGTTTATTGCACCGTAGCCTGCTTGTGCTGCTTGTAATAGTGTATCGACGTCATTACCTTGAATATCAACATCAATACGACGCCCGCCACCTAAACTGCCAAATATTTGCGATTGTGAAGCAAAGGCCATGGTATCGGGAAAGCCTTGCAAAGCCTCATTATTAATAATTTGGATAATTTCACCAATATCATCAACATTCTCTGCACGCCCACCCATAAAACCAAAACTACCAAAAAAGCCCATCCAGGTATGCTTAATTTTAGGGTTTTTTTCGCCAGTTAAATAGGGTTTGATGCGACGATTAATTTCATCGCTCATTTCAAAACGGGCAGCCGGATAACTTAAGCCTGGTGGCGGCAAAATAAACGCTTGAAATCGATTTTGATTGCCTTTGGGTAAATAATCAATTTTAGGAAATAACAACCAACTACCGACAAATGAAATAAACATTAAACCAAACACCCAAGTAAAGCGTTTAGTTCGCGTACTGGTAATACGCATTACCCCTTTGGTAATATTACGCCACCAATGTGCATGGGGGTCAACAGTACTTACCTCTGACAATAATTTACGTGCTGCGGTGGGTAAAACAGTCACCGCAATAATTAATGACGCAACAACGGCAACAGCAATGGTAATAGCTAAATCGGCAAACAATTGCCCTGACACGGCATCTAAAAAAGCAATGGGGAGAAAAATAGCAACGGTGGTAATGGTGGACGCGATTAATGCGCCCCAGACTTGGGTAGCTCCTTTTAGTGCAGCATTTTCGGGATCTTCTCCTTTTTCACGTAAACGAACTATATTTTCTAATACCACAATAGCGGCATCAAGCACCATGCCAACCGCAAAAGCTAACCCTGCCATAGAGATAATATTTAACGTTCTACCGGTAACGAACATAACAATAAGCGTAGCAACTAAAGAAATAGGTATCGCTAAGGCAACAATTAATGTTGCCCGAAATTTACGTAAAAACCACCATAAAACGATAACGGCTAAGGCAACACCCATCAATAAATTATTACGTACTAATGCCATTGAACGGTTGATATAAATAGTTTCGTCTGACATTTGTATCATTTCCAGACCAACGCGCTTTAGTGGCCCAGTATTTAATTCACTCATAGCCGCTTTGAGTTCGTCCATCACGGCAATAACATTAACCCCTTGCTCAGCCTGAGCATTCATCGCAATAGCAGGCTCGCCATCCAAGGTTAAAATTCCGGTTCTATCTCGTAAGCTCAGTTCAACTTTAGCGACATCACGTAATAATATGGGTTGACCATCACGCCAATCTAGCACCATTTCAGCTAATTGCTCTGTGCCATATTTACCTGAAAATCGTAACGTATATTTTCTTCGACCCACTTCATTAAAACCACCAGACGTATCACTATTGTTTGTTAATGTTGATGCGATTTCTGGGATATTTAAACCTAAAGCAGCCGCTTTATAGGGATCAAACGTTATGCGTAGCTCAGAAGATAAGCCACCAAAAGCGTTAGTTGTTGATATACCCGCGACCCGTTCTAGCCTAGTTTGAATAACCTCTTCAACATAATCTTGATAGCTGACAATATCTCGCTCATTACCCGGTAATGGTTTTAATGCAAACCAGGCAATTGCAGTAAATGTTCTATTACCGCCAACTGTAATTATTGGCTCTGTGGCATCTGCAGGATAATTAGGGACTTGATTTAACGCGCTCATTACATCGATTAATGCCCGTTCTAAATTAATACCTGATCGATAAAGCAGGGTAATATCGCCTTTTCCTTGTTTAGACGAAGAAATCAACGACTCTAGCCCTTGCAAGCCTTTAAGTACATCTTCTTGACGCTCTATTATTTCAGCTTCAATCTCTTCTGGTGCCGCTGAACGCCAACTAGTAGAAATAATTATTTCAGGCTTGCTTATATCAGGCGTTAATTGAATAGGCAGTTGAAATACACTGATCACACCAAACAAGGCTACCAATAAAATAGCCACGATAACTGCGGTAGGATTTTTGAGTGAAGAAGCCGTTAAATTCATTACTGATTTCCTTCCTTATCAAGCGTTTTACTTTTTGTACTACTGTGATGGGAAATGAGTTCATGATTATTATTCTTTATCGCGACACTTTGACCATCTTTCAAACGTTCCGCACCACGAATAATAATTAAATCACCTGCTTGAATACTTTTATTTGAATCGGTACTGGTAACGGCTACCAGTCCACCCATACCGGCGCCAAGCGCTACAGCAATTTTTTCAGCGGTAACGCCTTCATCGTTTTTAGTAACACGAAACACGCTAGCGCCATCACGGCGTAACACCAAAGCATCACGAGGCACAGCTAATAACATTTCACTTGGGCCGTTGGCTACTTGGGCTTTAAAAGCCAAACCGATTGGCCAATCAAATGTTGACATATCTAACCGTACTTCCATCAAATGAGAGCGTACATTAGCCACAGGCACTATCGCTTTAATCATCGCATAACCTGAGCCTAGTGGTGATTCAACAGCTAACTGTTTAGTTTCTTTTAAAAATTGAAAAGCAACAATTGGCGCAAAAACACTCCCTTCACTATTCGCTGTTTCTACTAAGCGAATAATAGCGATACCATTTTCAATATACTCCCCAAGATTAGCAATGCGCTGAGTAACAATACCTGAAAAAGGTGCCTTCAATTGGGTATAAGCAAGGTTTTGCTTAGTTTTGTCTAACCGTGCTTGGGCAACAATTACATCACCTTGGGCAATATCCCGCTCAGACAGCGTTTTATCTAATTCAGTTTCGGGTGATAATTTCTGTTTAAATAGTTGTTTTTTTCTAACAACTTCCGCCTCTAGGAAGCGTAAGTGAGCTTTACTATTAAGTACATTAGCCTGCACTTCTCTTAATTCAATTTTTAATTGTTTATCATCAATTCGTGCAATGACATCACCTGCCATAACACGTGCACCAATCGCAGATAAACTGATTAATCGTCCTGAAATCTCGGCGGCAATTTTAGAATCATTTTGACTAACCACTGTACCTGATACCGACACAACAGGTGATAACTCAGTCATTTTGGCGCTATCAACATTGACATTAGCCGGGGGAAAGTTTTGTGCAAGTACCACTTTTTGAGCTAAAGCCATAACTAACAGATTTACAAATAATGATTTATATACTTTTTTCATGACGTTCCTAAAAAGCTGATAGCTATTTATAATTAATTAACTTTATACCAATTAAATGAATTAATGGAGCAAATTTTAATCAGAATGAATTTTTAACAACAAGGCGCTTCATTGAGCAATAGCGGGCTATTGGAATTGAAGGCAACAATGTTATTAGAAACTTAAGCCATTTAAAAAGATTACTTAGTTAGTTTGATTGGTATTTAGTGGTTATTTTACTTTCTGTGCCTTTAAGTAAACGAATAATATTATCTTTATGTCTGAAAATAATTAACGCACTCAACATTAATGTAGGGTAAACATAAAGTGGCTTTAAAAAAAACACATAAAGCGGTGCCATGGACACCGTAACGATTGCCGCTAAACTTGAGTATTTGGTCAGTTTAGCTACCGTAACCCAAGTAACAATAAGTAAAGCACCTAAGCCAAAACCTATGGGTAACAATGTTCCTAATGCAGTGGCAACTGCCTTTCCGCCTTGAAAGTTGAAAAACAAAGGATACATATGCCCTAAACAAGCCGCAACACCAATAAATCCTAGATATAAGGGTTCTGTTTGTAAAAAATGAGCATATAAAAAGTAAGATCCCCAGACAGGAATGGTTCCTTTTAAAATATCTAAAAATAACACGGTAGCTGCGGTTAATTTATTACTAATTCTTAATACATTGGTTGCCCCAGGATTATGGGAACCTGTGGTGCGAGGGTCGGGTAAACCAAGCATTTTGCAGATCAAAATAGCACTAGAAATTGAACCTATTAAATAAGCAGCAATAATCATGGCAATCGTTAATAGCAACATAGCAATCTGAATTTTTCAAAAAATTAACATTATTCTTCATTCTATCTTGTTATCTGCTAGTTTTTCTATACCTGCGCAGGTAAACTCATCTTTTATTTTGTAACAATATCAAATGAAATAATAAATTAGTTACTGATCAATTCATTACTTCAATTGGTATAAATTCTAAAAAAGATAATTTAACGGAAAATTCATGGACAAAGTTTTTATCAAAGGTTTGCATATTCAAACAACTATTGGCTTTTTTCAGTGGGAAAAAGAAATTAAACAAACATTAGTTATCGATGTTGCTATGGCATGGGATACCGCCAAAGCCGCAGAAAATGATGAACTAGCGAAAACGTTAGATTATGCTGAGATATCAACAGCCATAGAAACCTTCGCCAATGATAATCCAGTTGATTTATTAGAAACATTAGCTGAGCGTATGGCTAAATTTTTAATGTCTCAATTTCATATTCCTTGGTTACAACTAACCATAGGGAAACCCGGTGCTGTGCATAATGCTGCTACCGTTGGTGTTGAAATTGAACGTGGCCAACTCAATCAAAAAAAACCAAGCTAATGGCTGATATTTATATTTCATTAGGCAGTAATGTTGAGCGCGAATATTATGTTCAAGAGGGGCTTAATGCCCTTGCTGTTGCATTTGACGTACCTTTCGAACAATTAAAACTTTCGTCATTATTTGAAAGTGAAGCGGTTGGCTTTAGTGGTAATGCTTTTTTAAATATGGTGATAGGCATTAAAACCTCACTGAGTGTTGAGCAAGTAGCCATTAAATTGCGTGCTATTGAATTTAGTCATGGCCGTACTAAGGATGTGAAAAAGTTTAGTCCGCGCACTTTAGATCTAGACTTATTGCTTTATGATGATTTAATTATCGATTCGCCGGCACAATTACCCCGTAATGAAATAGATAAAAATGCCTTTGTCTTATGGCCATTAAGTGAAGTGGCGCCAATGTTATTGCATCCGATAATAAATCAAAATTATTATACTCTTTGGCAAAACTATGACAAAAATCACCAACAACTGAAAATAGTGGCTAACTGTTGGTAAGGACATGAAACGCCAACTAGCAAGTGTAGAAAGCTTGATTAACTCTTTTCTTAACGCATAAACCCTATTTCATAAATATTTTAACTAACATAAAAAACAGAGAAAAAGTTTAATGAGCACTTTAGAAATAATTATTTTAGCATTGCTACAAGGTTTAACAGAATTTTTACCTGTTTCAAGCTCTGCTCATTTGATATTACCTTCACAAATATTGGGCTGGCAAGATCAAGGATTAGCATTTGATGTGGCTGTGCATGTCGGTACTTTATTAGCAGTAATGCTCTATTTTAGAAAAGAATTAGGTGTTATGTCTGTTGCTTGGCTAGGCACTATCAATATTGGCCCAGAAAAAAACAAACAGTCTTTTGATGGTAAATTAGCTTGGTGGATTCTTTTTGCCACAATTCCTGCTGGCTTATTTGGTTTATTAGGTAAAGACTTTATTGAAGAGCACTTACGTTCAGCTTTAGTGATTGCCGCTACAACCTTACTATTTGGCTTTTTATTAGGTTTTGCTGATGTTAAAGCCGGCCATAGAAAAGAACATAAACCACTTAAAAAATTAGGGTTTAAAGGCGCTATGCTTATTGGTTTAGCACAAGCAATCGCATTAATACCCGGTACCTCTCGCTCTGGCATCACCATGACAATTGGTTTAATGTTAGGGTTAAGCCGAGATAACGCAGCACGTTTTTCTTTTTTACTATCTATTCCTGCTATTGCTATGGCGGGTAGTTACTTAACACTTAAGTTAGTCTTATCAACCGAAGTCGTTGACTGGCAAGCTATTGGACTGGGTAGCCTAATAGCCTTTGTTAGTGCTTACGCCTGTATTCATTATTTTCTTATCCTGTTGAATAAACTAGGCATGATGCCTTTTGTTATTTATCGTTTAATCTTAGGTGCTGGCTTACTATGGTTTGTATTAGCTTAATTACACCCGTAACCAGTCAAAATAGATGTTTAAACACTATGAATGATTACAGCTACATATCAATATTAGAAAAACTTATTATTCTGGACATAAAATGAACTCAAATATGATTGCAATTAACTTAGAAAATTTTCAACAAGTCGTGTTGGAAGAATCAAAAAACAAACTTGTTTTAATCGCATTCTGGGCTGACCAAGTACCGGAAAGTATTCAATTAAGAGATACCTTAGCAGCAAAGGTTCAGCCTTTTAGTGAACAAATGCTTATGGCAAGTCTTGACTGTCAAAGCCAACAACAAATAGCACAGCAATTCGCTATTCAAGGTTTGCCAACCGCTATTTTAGTGAAAGATGGACAACCACTTGATGGTATTTCAGGACCACAAACCGATGAAAGTATCACCACTTTTTTAGATAAGCATTTACCTAAAGCTCAAGATTTATTTCTTGCCCAAGCACAAGCAGCATTAACTGAAAACAAGTTAACCGAAGCGCAAAGTGCAATAAATCAAGCTTACGAACTCGATGCCGAACGTGCTGACATTAAACTCGTGTTAATTGATGTAAGCATTCAAACCGGAAATACTGACGAAGCAAAAGGGCTACTCGATACTATCATGATGGTTGATCAAGATAGTTACTACCATGCCTTAGTCGCTAAACTTGAACTGGCTAACCAAGCGGCTAACTCGCCAGAAATTCAAGCATTAGAAGCGCAACTAATAAGCAAACCTGATGATATAGAAATCAAACACCAATTAGCGGCTCAATACAGCCAAGTTAATCGTCATGAAGAAGCATTAACCTTGTTATTTCGTTTAGTTCAAAGTGGCGAAGCGCAAACAAAAGAAAAAAGTAAGGATTTGTTTTTAGATGTATTAAAAGCACTACCTGATGGTGATGTGATTGCGACTAAATTCCGTCGCAAGTTATACACGCTATTGTATTAGTTACTAGCAAGTTGTCCTTCGACTGCTCCGCGCTCAGGATGAATGGAGTGTTTACCGCTTGCCCCCTTCGACTGCTTCGCGTTCAGGGCAAACGGAGGCGCTCAGGATGAACGGGCAAGGGGTAATGAAGATTAATATATTACTTAAGGTAAGTGCTCACTGGCTAAATAGTCATGTGATTGCATTTCCTGTAGACGGCTCAAACAGCGTTTAAATTCAAAGGTTAAATTACCCCCCGTATATAGCTCTTCCAGTGGATATTCTGCTGACATAATAAGCTTAACATTACGCTCGTAAAACTCATCAACTAAGGCGATAAAGCGTCTGGTACTGTCATCACTGTCATGTCCCATTTGCTTAACATTAGCCATTAATACCGTGTGATAAAGTTGACTAATTTCCATATAGTCACCTTGGCTTCTAGCGCTTTCACATAGCACTGAAAAATCAAAATAAACAACACCATCAGAAACAGATACCGTGGGTAATTGGCGATTATTGATTTCAATATCAATGCCTTCTTTACCTGGTTCACAAGACAACTGTTTGAAGTAATGACGTAAATTTTCACTTGCTTTTTGATCAAGTGGATAATGAAAGATTTCAGCTTGCTCTAAGGTGCGTAATCGATAATCAACACCACTATCAACATTAATAATGTCAGTGTGCGCATTAATTAACTTGATCGCGGGTAAAAAACGTTCCCGCTGTAAGCCATTGCGATAGAGATCATTAGGAATAATATTGGATGTGGCAACTAAGGTAACATTATGTGCAAACAGCTCTTCAAATAAAGTCCCTAAAATCATGGCATCAGTTATGTCTGAAACAAAAAATTCATCAAAGCATATAATTCGTGTTTCGCTGGCAAACTTTTTAGCAATAATTTTTAAAGGATCTGACTGACCGGTTAATCCTTTCAGCTCTTGATGCACTCTATGCATAAACCGATGAAAATGAACGCGCATTTTATTTTCAAAAGGAAGGCAATCATAAAAGGTGTCAACTAAATAGGTTTTTCCGCGACCAACACCGCCCCAAAAGTACAGGCCTTTAATCGGTTGTATTTCCTCTTTTGCATAAACTTTTTTCCAGCGATTCAATACCTTTTTAAAACTGGATACTTTAACCGGCTTAACTTGCAACTCTTCATATAAACGTTGCAAGTTTTTAACTGCATTTTCTTGGGCTGCATCGAAAATAAAATCATCTTTAGTTAGATCTTGTTTATATTTGTCAATTGGAGAAGGTTTAATCATGTTTATTTGATCATTCGTGGCTTGAAAAAAAGAAATTGCCAACATATTTTTAATATGGACAAGTTAAAGCTATAAATAAAAACGCTAGCACTATATTATTGTAAACCATAACAGCGTTATGTTTAACATTGAATTATTCATTATTTTTATTTCCATCTCAATTTAAGGTAATCTTATGACTGTAGTCACCGCGTTAATTGTTTTCATTATCGGCGCCATTGTGGGGTTTATTGCTAATCACTTCTTATCCTCTTCAAATCAAGAGCAACGGAAATTAGCAGAACAAGTCAATAAAAGTGAGGCGGCATTAAGTCAATATAAGCTCGATGTTTCTGATCACCTTGAAAGCTCAGCAACATTATTAGAGCAAATGAATGTCACCTGCCAAACAGCAATGAAACAAATGCAAGAAAGTACACTGTTATTAAAGCGTGCAACCACAAATGACACTGATACTATGCCTTTTTTCTCACAAGAAACTCAAGACCAATTAGCTCAAACAGCAGGGCTAAGACATCCTAAGAAAATAGATGAGAAAATAGACGCGGTTACAGAAGCGCCATTAGATTACTCTGGTGAAGCAAGTGGTCTATTTGTTGATGCAAACCAAAAACAAACATCAAGCGTCTAATTAAAGCCAAATTTGCTCTAAACTAAAGCTAAAGCCAAAATGATTTACCCGAAATAAAGTGTTACAAATGCCTTAACGGCATTTGTGAACTTACTGTAATTGTTTACGTCTATCTGTATAACATTTACGTTTTAGGATATCTCTTCCATATGAAAAAATCATCACTTGTTCCGCTGTCCGCTATTCTTGGCGCTGTATTATTTTCTAGTTCATTAGTTATACCAAATGCTCATGCATTTGCAATTTGGCCAACAAGTGTTGAAGGTCAAACGATGCCAAGTCTTGCCCCTATGCTTGAAAAATCGACCCCTGCTGTGGTCAGTATTGCCGTAAAAGGCACTCATAAAGTAAAACAAAGTGTTCCTGATCTTTTTCGTTTTTTTGGTAAAAAAAATCAAAATCCAAACCAAGCTCAGCAGCGACCTTTTCGCGGTTTAGGATCAGGCGTTATTATTGATGCTAAAGAAGGCTATGTGGTTACCAATAATCATGTCGTAGACCAAGCAGACGAAATTATTATTACCCTTAAAGATGGTCGTCAAATAGAAGCAAAAAAATTAGGCTCCGATGCCGATAGCGATATTGCCTTATTGCAAATTGATGCGGATGACTTAACCGAAATTATCATCTCTGATTCAGATAAATTACGTGTTGGCGATTTTGCTATCGCTATTGGCAGCCCTTTTGGTTTAGGACAAACCGTTACTTCAGGTATTGTTAGTGCGTTAGGTCGTAGTGGATTAAATATTGAAAACTATGAAGACTTTATTCAAACTGATGCCGCCATCAACAGTGGTAATTCAGGGGGCGCTTTAGTCAACTTACGTGGTGAACTCATTGGTATTAATACCGCTATTTTAGGCCCTAACGGCGGTAATGTAGGCATTGGTTTTGCTATTCCTAGTAACATGATGCATAACTTAGCCAAACAAATCATTGAATTTGGTGAAGTTCATCGTGGTGTATTAGGTGTTTCAGGTCGCAGTGTAAATAGCGCAATAGCCAAAGCGATGGAGTTAGAAACGAATCAAGGCGGTTTTATTGAACAAGTTATGCCCGATTCAGCGGCAGATGAAGCCGGTATCAAACCTGGTGATGTTATTACTAAGGTCAATGGTAAATCAATAAAAACCTTTAACGAATTACGCGGTAAAATTGGCACTATTGGTGTCGGGAAAAAAGTTAAATTAACCATAGTTCGTAATGGCAACGAACAAGAACTTAACGTTAAGTTAAAACAGTCACAAGCCAGTAATGTTGCCGCTGCTAATATTCACCGCATGTTTGAAGGGGCAAAATTAGAGAATAATAACGATAATAGTGGCGTTATTATTATCGATGTTGCTGAGAATTCACCCGCACAACTCATTGGCTTACAATCAGGTGATTTGATCACTTCAATAAACCGCAGTCGTATCAATAATATAGCGGAGCTACGTGATTACCTAAAAGATAAGAAAGGTGTATTTGCCCTCAATATTATTCGTGATAATTATTCACAATACTTGATGGTTAGATAATATCCATTGGTATTATCCTAAGGCCTATCCTCTTAGATGAAATAAAAATGTAACTATTCAGTTACCTCTGTGAGGTACGTCATTCCCGTAGTCTCTTTATCGAGAATCTTGGTTAATTATAATACTAGACCCTCGATTTAAATACTTCGAGGGTGACAATAGGTGAATAGATACATAAAAATAAAAGGCTGACTTTAAAATCAGCCTTTTATTTTTAGTCGCTGTTATATTTTGTGTTAAACTCAAATGATAATAAAAATCATCTCACATTGAGTAGCCCCTTTGAAGCTAAAGCCCGCGTTAACGTACATTATAAACTCTATCAGTTATGGCGTGTTATTTGCGGTTGCCTTACTATTGTTAGTCCCTAAACTAAATGACAATATATACATTAAACAGCTACTTAATACAGAGACAAAAACCCCTCAACCACTTTCTTACGCCAAAGCAGTTAGTTTAGCTAGCCCTGCTGTTGTTAATATTTATTCTGAAGAAATTCAATCAAGTCCAAGTTATGGTAGGAGCGCAATCAAAGCAACACGATTAGGCTCAGGTGTGATTATGGATAGCAATGGTTACATTTTAACTAACATGCATGTTATTCAAAATGCTGATCGTATTAAAGTGTTACTGCAAAGTGGTAGAGAATATCCCGCTGAATTAATTGGCTTTGATCAAGTAACTGATTTAGCAGTACTAAAAGTAGATGAAACAAATTTACCTGTTATTAATCAAAACCTGCATCAGCAATCATTAGTGGGTGATATTGTTTTAGCTATAGGTAACCCGTTAAATTTAGGCCAAACAGTGACCCAAGGTATCATTAGCGCTACAGGTCGCAGTGGTTTAAGTAATACTAATTACTTAAACTTTTTGCAAATGGATGCGGCCATTAATGATGGAAATTCAGGCGGTGCACTTATTAATAGTAACGGTGTATTGGTAGGTATTAACTCTCGTAAATTTACTCAATCAAATCCACAACAAAATATTCAGGGTATTTTCTTTGCTGTTCCTTATCAACTGGCGGCAAAAGTTATGCACCAGTTAATTGAAAATGGCATTGTGGTTCGTGGTTGGTTAGGAATCTCTGCTGAACGCTATTTAGCGGATTTAAACGGATTTTTGGTTCAGTCTGTCGCTCCCAATAGTCCGGCTTATAAAGGAGATATACAAGTAGGCGATGTGATTTACCAAATTGCAAATCAGCCCATTAGCAGTATTACCCAAGCTTTGGATATTGTTGCAGAAACAAGACCGAATACCCCCTTAATATTCAAGCTATACCGACAAAACAAAAGTATTGATATCACAGTCACTATTGCTGAATTTAAAAACTAAGCTTAGTTGCTTGAATTGTTCGGACTGTTCCGACTGTTTGCAATAATGTACTGCTCCATTTTATCTGCTGTCATTGGTTTAGCGTAATAGTAACCTTGACCATACAAACAATCCATTTGATGCAATAACAAAGCATCTTCATTATTTTCAATCCCTTCTCCAACCGTTGCCATATTTAAATTAGCCGCTAAGTCGATAATCGTTTTTATTATCGCTTTATTATTTTCATGCTCATGTACGTTAGTAATAAAAGAGCGATCAATTTTTAATACGTCAATAGGAAAACGATGTAAGTAACTTAAACTAGAATAGCCCGTACCAAAATCATCAAGGAGTATTTTTACGCCTAATTGTTTTAAAGCTTTCATATTAGTTAACACAATATCTGTCTTTTCTAATAACGCCCTTTCGGTTAATTCTACTCGTAAGTGCTCTGGTTTCAAGCCGGTATCAAGCAATATTTTTTTAATATCTTCAGGTAACGTTGTATTAAAAAACTGACTACAAAACAAGTTACAGCTAACATAAAGATCATGTCGTAATAACTTTTCTTGCCACGTTTTTAATTGTTCACATGCTTGTTGTACAATCTGTAAATCTATTGCTTGAACTAAATTAGTTTCTTCTGCTAGCGGAATAAACTCATCAGGAAAAACAAAACCACGTTTAGTGCTTTGCCAACGAGCTAACGCTTCAAAACCTTGCAACTCTCCATTTTCTAATTTAATAATCGGTTGAAAATAAGGAATGAACTCTTGCCATTCAATCGCCTCTCGAATATCCGCTTCTAACGACAGTGCATTTTGAACTCTTTGGTGCATACTGGCATCAAATACTTCATAGCGCCCTTTACCGTTATCTTTAGCATGATACATTGCGGTATCGGCATCACGTAACATAGTATCTGCGTTGTCGTAGCGCTCATCACTAAATAAAATACCTATACTTGTGCCGGTAAACACTAATTGGTTATCAATAGTAAAAGGCTGTTGTAAGAAATCTGTTATACGTTTAGCTATATCAAACGCTTCTTTATTGGTAACAAGATCTTCTATTAAGATAACAAATTCATCACCGCCTAGCCTAGCAACGGTATCTTTACCACGCACAATTTTAGATAACTCTCTGGCAATTAGCTTTAATAATATGTCACCCGCATGATGACCTAAACTATCATTAACGATCTTAAAGCGATCTAAGTCCAAGAATAATATAGCAAATGCCAACTCAGGCTTGCGCTGATTAGAGGCAATAGCATGGTTTAATAAATCAAGGAAAACAGTTCGATTGGGTAACCCCGTCAAGCTGTCGTGTGATGCAGTGTGCTTAAGCTTTTTTTCTGCTTGCTTGCGTTGAACAATTTCTTCTTCTAAAGCCAGTGTTCTCAGTTTAACTTGTTGCTCTAGCTTTTCATGACTCTCTCTTTCTATATCAGAGGCTTCTCGGCGCTTTATCGCAGCAGATACATGATTAGAAACAAAATTCAATAACTCGCTATCTTGTTGCGAATAGGTTGTACGGTTGGTATAGCTTTGTAGAACCATTACACCTAATAACTGTCCAGAATATATCAAAGGAGCACCTAGCCATGAGTGCTCACCAGCATTAGGCTCTTGAGCATGACCCTCTTCAAACAAGGATCTCATTTCCTGCTTACTCAATAAGCGTGTTTTTTGTTGGCGTATAACTAACTTCGAATAATGATCAGGGAGTTTTTGTTTTTGAAAGAAACTTTCCGGTTGAATAGATTCTTCATCAACCACATAAACATACTCAATTGTGTCATTTTCTTGATCGTACTTAGCAATAGAGAAATTTTTAGCGTGAATCAATTGACCAATAATATTATGTACTTTGTCGTAATAAACATTGATATTGAAGCTAGCATCATTGGCTAATTCTGATATTCGATATAAAGACTCTTGTAATAATTCTGATCTGTCTCGTTCACGAATTTTTTTCATTAACTCTTGGGTTCTAGCCTGTACAGCACTGGTTAAACGCTCTTTATCTTGTAAGCGTATCATAGCGCCAACCACATGCTGTGCAGCAAAAGTGAGCATGCTTAAATCTTGCTCGGTATAACGAAGTGTTTCACTGTAACTTTGTACAACCATAACGCCAATAACTAAGTCATTATGCAATAAAGGAACGCCTAGCCAGTCGGTTCCTGTGCTGCCATAAAGCTTAATCTTATCATTTTCTATTAGTTGTTTTTCTAACGCAGGGGTGACTAATAACGGTTGCATAGACTCAATAACTAGGTGGGTCAGTGATCCCGAAAAATCACTATAATCAATAATGCCTTCTGGTTTTGGGTCTTTTTCATCAAGATAGTAAACAAACTCCATGGTGGAAAATGTTTGATCATAACTAACAATAAAAAAGTTATTTGCCGTCATTAAAGAAGCAATAGTGCGATGTACTTGAGGGTAGAAGTCGTCTAAGCTTTCACACTCTTGTGATAGCTGATTAAGACGAAATAGCGCGGTATAACGCGTTTGTAAGTTTTTATATTGTTGTTGTAATAATAGTAACTCGTCAGATTTAGCGTTACTCATAATTAAAAAATTCCCCCCATCAAAAAGATAGTCAACTCATTACTACATAAAGATTGAATTAACATGATCAATCTTTATCAAAAAAATTTATTCTCATATTAATTACTACTCGCTTCTTGTTTAGCACTTTCTCTGATTTCTTCTACACGGTGTTTATTACCGCATATGGCAGATTGCTTTTCATCTCGATAGTAACGAATATCAATACAGTCTTGTTGGTATCGGCGTTCCAGTTCGGTACGAATTAAAGGTTTACCTTTGGCATTAGTTATTTGACGATGTAATGCTTGGCATTGCTGAATTTGCTCTGACGCTAACGTGATGTCTTCGCAAACATCATCATTACTTGAACAGCCAGTTAAGACTGTTGCAATACAAGCAGCTAAAAATGGGGTGTATTTCATGTGGTAAATCGCTTAATTATTTTTAATTAAAAGTAATACTAAATGAAATAATGAATGAGTCAATTCAGAGCTATTCATTACTCAATTGGTATAAGTTTTGCCAACAGTATATAACAAAGTACAAGGTGCAGTCGTTTTTTATTAACAAACTTGAATAGAGGAAAAATACCGTTACAATCTATACTATTCATTCCTCATTAACGAGAGTCTTATGTCGCTACCTGTTGTTGATTATACTGCATACGATGCACCACAACGCTTTGTAAAAAGTTTAAGAGAAACCGGCTTTGCCATACTAGTAAATCATCCGATTAAACACTCATTAGTGAACTCTATTTATCAAAACTGGCAAACTTTTTTCAATAGTGAAGACAAACATCATTTTGTCTTTGACGCAGAAAAACAAGATGGCTATTTTTCTCCTGACGTATCAGAAACCGCTAAGAGTCATACAAAAAAAGATATAAAAGAGTTCTATCATGTTTATCCCTGGGGTCGTATACCTGAAGCCTTAAAAGATGAAATTCTAACTTACTATCAATTAGCATCTGATTTAGCCAGTGAGTTGCTTGATTGGGTTGAAAAATATAGCCCTGAAGAGGTAGCTAAAAACTACTCAGAAGCTTTATCAAATATGATTAAAGATACGCCAAACACTTTGTTGCGAGTTTTACATTATCCGCCATTGACAGGTAATGAAGAAGTAGGCGCAATTAGAGCAGCCGCCCATGAAGATATTAATTTATTAACCTTATTACCTGCAGCCAATGAAGCGGGTTTACAAGTGAAATGTCAAGATGGTAGCTGGTTAGATGTGCCTAGCGACTTTGGTAATTTAATCATCAATATTGGTGATATGCTACAAGAAGCCTCTAATGGCTACTTTCCGTCAACCACTCATCGAGTGATTAATCCAGATGGTAAAGCTAACAGTAAATCACGTATTTCATTACCGCTTTTTTTGCACCCTCGTAGTGAAGTGAGATTATCAGAAAAGCATACCCAAGCCAGTTATTTATTGGAGCGTTTACGTGAACTAGGGGTTAAATAGCCTTAACTGAATTGAAACACGCTTAACATTAAGACGTAATAGGAAGTGGTGATGGTTCGCTAAAATAATAACCTTGTGAATAATCAATACCTAATGACTTAACAACGGCTTGTACTGAGTCGTTGTGCACAAATTCAGCAACACAAGGAATATTAGCATTGCGGGCAAAAAAAGTGATAGCTCGGGTGATTTCATAACTCTTTTCGTTTAAATCAATATTTTTTATATACTTAGCGTCAATTTTTAAGAAGTCAATATCAAGCTCAAGTATGCGTTCAAAATTTGAGTATTCAGTCCCAAAATCATCAATTGCGAGTAAATAGCCATTGGCTTTTAATTCATTCAACTGCTTAATATGATTCTTTTTACCTGCAGCACTCACCCCTTCTAATATTTCTAAAATAATACGCTGTGGTGGTATATTATACTGCACAGTTTTTTCTGCTAAATATGCTAAAAGATAGTCTTGACTTAAATCATCTTCGGTAATGTTTAATGAAAAAGTATAATCATAATTACTCATTATTTTAAAACTTTTATCTAATATCACTCGGGTAATTTCAGGTAATAAGCCTGATAATTTTGCGGTATCTAAAAAATGATATGGCGAGATAACTTCATCACCTTTAACAATACGTGCTAGTACTTCAAACTTTTGTATTGTTTGATTTTGATTATCATATATACCTTGAAAGTAAGGCGTAAGCTGATCAAGTTCTAGCGCTGAATGCAGTAAATTATTACTGGCAATAAAACCCTCTCGTGTAGAGTTATCAACAAGCTCACTTTCAACGTCAAATACATGATAACGATTTTTTCCTAAAGTCTTTGCCTGCTTCAATGCTAACGTACTATTGTGTAATAAATGTTCTTTTCCATGGGCGGCACCATAAGTAAAAGCAATATGTAGCGAAATATCATCAACTTGAATAAGCGTATTATAAAAATATTGTTGAATGATTTTTATTTGTTCAGCAATATTAATATCACCTTCAAATAATAAGCCAAATTCGTCAGAATTAAGTCTAAATGTTTCATGATCAGAAAAATTATTCGCTAGAGTGTTCGCAATAGTCGCTAATATTTTATCGCCAACATTAAAACCATAAGCAGTATTTATATAGCTAAAATTATTAATATTCAGTAATAGAAGTGAATAGTTTTCTTCATTAGCAAGTATTTGCTGCTCAAGGTAAGTTTTATTATGCAACCGCGTTACAGAGTCATAAAATGCCATATCAACAACTTGTTGCTGAGCAGACTTTAATGCCGTTAAATCGCTAATAATAGATAAATAGTTTTGAATTTCGCCCTGATCATCTCTAATAACAGTAATACTCATCCATTGGGACACTAATGTACCATTTTGATGCTTATTGATTATCTCCCCTCGCCATTGATCTTTTCTTATCAGTTCATGCCATAACTGTTGATAAAATAAATGACCTTGAACTCCTGAAGATAAAATATTAGGATTTTTTCCTAAAACGTCACTTTCACAAAAACCATATATTTTTTCAAATGCAGGGTTAACTTCAACAATATGGTTATTTTTATCGGTAATCACAACGCCTTCTGAAGCATTATTAAGCGCGGTAGAAAGTAAGACTAAACGCTTTTCTCTGCGTTCTCTTTTTAATACTAGACTCACGATAGAAGAACACGTTTCGAGTAGTTTTTTATGAAATAGCGCCGGTGATCTATGTTCAAATGACGATAAGGCAAAAGAGCCTATCGCGTCTTTATACTCGTCACTAACAGGCATTGACCAACATGAGCATATATTGAAATCATAGGCTACTTGACGAAGATTTTTCCAACGGTCATCTTCAAAGGTATTTTGTACATATTGTGCTTTATTATGAAAAACGGCATTACCACATGAACCCCCACCGGTTCCCGGCTGTAAATTAGCTAAAGCTTCATGACCGACAGAGGGAATTGAAGGAGCACTCATTACGCTTAACAAGCCATCGCTAGCATCAATCATCATAATAGAGGCAACAGCATTAGGCAAAATGCTCTCAGCGAGTAAGCAAAGAGAATTTAAAATGTCGGCAATAGGTTTATTAGTAACAAGTTTTTCTAATATTTTTTGTTGAATATCAGCAATAATATCGTATTGTTGGGGGGTGATTAAAACATCTTCACTCATGTTTTCACTCATTTGATAGTATTTACCTAAAGTGGCTGCATTTCATTAATTTAATTTAAGCATAGCTTTCGGTCTTAACTATCGCTAGTGAGTTTAAGAATTAAGTAGGCCTTTATTGCAACGTAAGAGATTCTTCTACCATTAACGCACAACTCATGGACATTAACAATAACAACGACTGTAATAAAAGTATTCTTTGATTCAGCACAACGTCTAAAGGGTAATAAAGAGCAATAAGAGCAATAAGAGCAACATCATAAAATCAGGCGATAATATTGTTACTCGATTTTATCATCTATGTTAATAAATTCACTTTCACCCACAGGTAAATTTTCATGCAATAAATAGGATCCTATTGATATTCGATGTAATGCAATAACAGGGTTCTCAAATCGCCCAAACATTCGTTTTATTTGATGATAACGCCCTTCAGTTAAAATAACTTCAGCACAATACTCAGAAAGAATACCAAGCGTGACTGGCCTGGTAGTAATATCTTCATAGGCAAAGTACATTCCTTTGGCAAAGGCATTAATATAATCAGGATGTAATGGTTTTTTCAAAGTGACTAGATACCGTTTAGCAACCTTACTTATAGGTGAGGTTAATTGCTCTGACCAACGACTGTCATTGGTTAGTAACACTAAACCTGAAGTGTTCAAATCTAAACGTCCTACTATATGTAAACTTTTTTTCTCTGCCAGTGTTAATTTTAAGCCAAGTAAATCAATCACGGTTTTATGTTTATCATCTTTCGTTGCACACACCACGCCGATAGGTTTATGCAACATAATATACAAGGCTCGATTTGCCTGAATAATTTCATCATCAAATTTAATAACAGAGAATTTGTCAATCGCTTGAGCAATATCTGATGCGATAACCCCATCAACACTCACGCGTTTTTGCGCCAGTAATAAACGAACTTTTTTTCGATTTATCTGACATTTTTCACTGATAAAACGATCTAGTCGAGCGCGGCTTATAGACATAATGAATGAAATTAAATAGGTTTAAGGAGTAATTGTTTAGCGATAATATTGAGTACTTTCTGCAATTTTATTTGCAATAAACCACAGAGCAATTTCGCTTGCTGCTCTAATAAAGTCTGTTCAAACTCGGTTATCGCTATTACACAGATTAACTGCTGTAGCTCTTTATCATCAATAAAACTAAACACATCGTCTGAATGAGTTTTAAAGGCTTTTAATTGTTGTTTTTGCTGTTGTTCTTTTTTATTTTCTTTTTGAATTGTAAAGCGTTGCGGTGTTTCTAACAATAACTGAATAAAAAGAATGTTGTCTTCATCACCATACCAATTAGCCGTCATCGCTTGAAAATTAAACTGCGCCGCAAGTTTATTGGTTATTGAATTAATATTAACAAACTGCTTGGTTAAGTCATCACACACGTAGATTGAAATAGGTAATTGTTCTGTCATATTACTTTCTTTAAGTTTTAATTGATAATCAAAGGGTGATAAATACTCAAACAGAGTGTGTTAGAAATTAAGCATGGCAACATTCGTTAATCTTTAGCATTGATTGAGCTATTGCGTTAGTTAACTTCTGTATTCAGCATTAATTTTGACATAATCATAACTAAAATCACACGTCCAAATAGTTGCTTCTTCATTACCTCGATGAAGCTGTACGGTAATATCAATCTCTGCTTCATTCATAACAGCTTGCCCTTCCTCTTCTTTATAGCTTGCGGCGCGGCCACCTTTTTCTGCCACTAATATATCACCAAAATACAGCTCTAGTTGCGCGGTGTCTAGATCAGCCAAAGATTCACACTCTCTTGAGGCGTAACCAATAGCAGCCAGTACACGCCCTAAATTAGGATCGGAAGCAAACATTGCCGTTTTAACTAATGGGCTTTTACCAATAGAAAAACCAATAGTTTTTGCTTCATCAATACTTAATGCACCTTTAACTGTAATCGTTAAAAATTTTGTTGCGCCTTCGCCATCACGCACAATGGCTTTAGCTAAATACTGCGAAGTTTCAAGCAACGCATGATAAATGTCGTTAAACCCTGCATCGTTACGATCTTTAATAACGCCTACCTTACTTTTTCCGGTGGCGATAACAATAAAGGAGTCATTCGTTGAGGTGTCACCGTCGACAGAAATACAATTAAAAGATAAGTCGGCTATCTCTTTAGTTATTTCATCTAATAATAACTGAGTAATGTTAGCATCGGTCGCAACATAGCCTAACATGGTAGCCATATTAGGATGAATCATACCTGCGCCCTTGGATATACCGGTAATATTTACCTGTTCACTGCCTACTTGTACCGAAGTAGAATAAGCTTTTGGCGCAACATCGGTGGTCATAATAGCCCAAGCAGCATCAGCCCAGTTATCGGTGGTTAAATTAGCAACGGCAAGTGGTAAGCCGGCTAAGAGCTTATTCATAGGTAAATGTTCTAAAATCACTCCGGTTGAAAAAGGTAATATAGACTCTGTAGGAATAGCCATGCTTTCAGCTAAATGCTGACAAGTAGTGAATGCATCTAACATGCCTTGTTCACCTGTTCCGGCGTTGGCATTACCCGTATTAATCACTAATGCTTTAATGCCCGTAACTTCATTGTTTTTCACTGCAGTTAAGTGCTTTTTACATAAGGTTACTGGCGCAGCACAAAAGCGATTCTGGGTAAAAACACCCGATACCGCACTGCCGTCAGAAATTTCAATAACAAGTAAATCTTTACGGTTGGGTTTTTTAATATTTGACTCAGCCCAACCTAGGCGAATGCCTTGAATGGGTGTAAGTAAAGCAGGAATTATTTCAGGTAAATTGACAGGCATAAAAGATTATTAATAGCAGAAAAGTAGGTAAATATTACGCTTCCCTGGGTTTTTATGCAAAAATTATTCTTACTTAGATACTGAAAAGTACCGTCATACGGTACTGATTTATTAAATTATCTGTGTAAATCACTCACTATTCTTTGTGGGTCACACGTGTTTACGAATTTGACTAGCACACTCGGCTAACACAATAGCGCCCGCAGTTGATACATTCAAAGAGTTACCCATACCAAACATCGGGATGTGTATTTGGTGATGGCTTAATTTTAATGCGGCTTCACTCACGCCTTTACGTTCATTGCCTAAGACTAGTACGCAATTAGAAGTGTAGGCTACGGCTTTATAGTCAATTGACTGATTACATAACTCAACACTAAAAACAGTATAATCTTTATCTAATAACGCCTGTAAACTTGCAGTCGTGGAGTCGCTATATTCTATGCAAACCCATTTAGCTTCATTTCTGGAAGCTTTTTTTAACTTCTTATCTGAAATAGTCAGCGCGCCACAAACAATGATTTTTTCAATAGCAAAAGCATCTGCTAAGCGAATAAAAGCACCAACGTTATAACTATTAGTGACATTATCTAATACCAGTACTAGGGGAAGTTTAGGCTGATTTAGGTATTGTTCTCGAGCAGGCTTGTTTTTTCGAAGATCTTCTTTACTAAGTTGTATTGCTGAATTCATTTTTCTACTCTTGTTATATAGATTGCTTAATACTTGATTACGAAAATGCTAATTTTGGCTAATGATAGATCACTTTAAGCTATGTTTTCCAAATTCACCTTTAACAGTTAGCTGGACTGTCACGGGGGAATTTGATGTATTTTTCCAATACCAGCCATGAACACCTGAAAATGGTGTGGTGAAACTGCCTTCCATCCCCTTTAGTGTCGCTATGGCATAACTTTCAAAATAACCCGTGGTGTCGCCTTCTGGTTCGCCGTGTAAATCAAAGTATAAAGCACTACCGTTAGTGCTCCACTCGTAGGATAGCTTTTTATATTGCTGCATAGTGAATTTGTACTCAACACCACTAAGCGCCGGCACTATTATGTCAATAGTTTCAATGGCCCACTTTACTTTATCCGATGTTTTCTCTGACATTTTTTCTAATGCAAGTAAGCTCGCTTTGTCTACTTTTACATTATGAAAAACGGTTAATCCAAGTGACTGACCAATACCTGTGGGATCGATATCGTATTCAGCCGGTAATATAATGGTAAGTAAGGTTATTGCCGCAAAAATTATACTTACTAAGGTATACTTAAATAATGCGGCTTTGGTTAAGGCAATGGTTTGTTGTTGCATAAATTTATCTCTAAATAGCTGTATCTAAATGTAGTTCATTCATTTTTGTGAGTTCGATTTTTTGAGTTCAATTTCGTGAGCTAACTAATAAAGTAACCGGTTAATTGATAACCCACTAACATAAAGCCTGCACTCATCAATAAACAATTTGTACTGGTGGCAAATTGAGTAAAACTAGGGTGTTTACGCCAGAAGTTAATTACCAGTAAAATAAATGCGAGTGCAGTGAATTGTCCTAATTCAACCCCCACATTAAACGCAATTAAATTAACAATAAGACCCTCTTCAGGTAATTGAAACTCTTGCAATTTAGTTGCCAAACCGAAGCCGTGAAAAAGACCAAATATCAGCACGGCCAATTTGGCATTCGGCGATTTACCCAATAATCGGGTAAATCCACCTAAATTATCAAAGCCTTTGTAGATTACCGACAATCCTATAATTGCGTCGATTAAATAAGCGTTAACTTGAATATCGCTAATCACGCCAAAAAGTAAGGTTAAGCTATGCCCTAGTGTAAACATGCTGACATAAAGTAAGACATCACGACTACGATATAAAAAAAATAATACTCCGACTAAAAACAATAGATGATCATAGCCGGTGACCATATGTTTAGCGCCAATATACAAAAAGGGAATAATTTGGATGCCGGTATTTTGTTGCAAAAAGGTACGAGTACTCTCATCAACACCGTGTGCGAAGGCTTCAGCAGGTAGCCCTAAGGCAAGTAAAAAAGTAAGACTAAGCAAGTAATACTGTCGGAGACTATTAGGCATTTATTGCCCCTCATTATGATATTTTTTAATTGGTTATGTGGAGATAACTTTTTGAACAACCAGTAACACAAAATCCAAGCTATCCTAAAAGTGGCATATTGAGGTGGTTTGGCTATAAATCGTCGGCTAAATAGATAATTGAGCTCACCCAAATTCTAGTAGCGAATAATACTATGGCTGGCGTAGATTTAGCAAAAGAAGTTATTAAAGTGTCTACCGATAAAAAATAAAACGCTCTACTCTACTGTATTTCAGAAATTGTTATATCGTTGACTACCTAATATTATTGGCAAAAAAAAGCCCAAAATACTTAGTGTATTTCAGGCTTTATAATTTTAGCTTTTACTCACTTAACTTATTTAAATGCGGCTAATACATCATTAAAACACTTAGAAGGTCGCATTATATCAATGACCTTTTGCGTATCTGCTTTATAGTAACCACCAATATCAACAGAATGCCATTGATCGGTTGTTAAATCACTGACGATAGATGATTCATTTTCTGTTAATGATTTAGCCAATGGTGCAAAATGACGTTGAAGATCCGTATCTTCAGTTTGCTCCGCTAATGCTTTTGCCCAATAAAGCGCCAAGTAAAAATGACTACCGCGATTATCAAGTTCACCCGTTTTACGTGACGGAGACTTACCGTTATCCAATAACTCAGCTGTTGCTTGATCTAATTTTTTTGCCAACAATCTTGCTTTAGAGCTGTCTTTTTTGATACCTAGATCTTCAAGAGAAGCACTTATTGCAAGAAATTCTCCAAGCGAATCCCAACGTAAATGATTTTCTTCTATAAGCTGCTTAACATGCTTAGGTGCTGATCCGCCTGCCCCTGTTTCGAATAAACCGCCACCCGCCATTAATGGCACTATGGATAGCATTTTTGCGCTAGTCCCTAATTCTAGAATTGGAAATAAATCAGTTAAGTAATCACGTAAAATATTTCCCGTGACAGAAATAGTATCACCGCCACGTAAAATACGCTCTAGCGTGTAACGCATCGCTCTTGTTTGTGACATGATTTTAATATCTAAACCGGTCAAATCATGATCTTGCAGATAAAGATTAACTTTTTTAATTAATTCAGCTTCATGTGGACGATATTCGTCTAACCAGAATACTGCTGGCGTATCAGACAACCTTGCACGAGTTACCGCTAATTTTACCCAATCTTGTATTGGTGCATCTTTAACCTGACACATTCTCCAAATATCACCTTCTTCAACATCCATTGTTAATAAAGTTTTTCCTTCATCATTAACTATGCGAATAGAGCCATCACCTTGTGCTTCAAAAGTCTTATCATGTGAACCATACTCTTCTGCTTTTTGAGCCATTAGTCCAACATTAGGTACTGTGCCCATGGTTTTAGGATCGAATGCTCCGTGAGTTTTACAGAAGTTAATAATTTCCTGATAAATTCGTGCAAAAGTACTTTCAGGCATAACCGCTTTGGTGTCTTTCATTTTACCATCCGGACCCCACATTTTTCCGCCAGCTCTAATCATAGCTGGCATTGAAGCATCAACAATAACTTCATTTGGCGTATGTAAGTTTGAAATACCTTTGGCTGAATCAACCATTGCTAATTCTGGACGTGTTTCATAACAAGCATGTAAATCAGCTAATATTTCTTCACTCCAAGATTCAGGAAGTTGTTTTATTTTTGCATAGATACTACTAAGACCATCATTTGCATTAACTCCCAGTTTGTCAAAAGTTTCAGCGTGCTTCGCAAACAGATCTTTATAATAAACTTTTACCGCGTGGCCAAAAACGATGGGGTGCGATACTTTCATCATGGTTGCTTTAACATGGAAAGAGAACATTACTCCCGTTTCTCTCGCATCTTCCATTTCTTGCTCTAAGAATTCACATAGAACCTTTTTACTCATAAACATACTGTCTATGATTTCACCTGCCAAAAGTGAAGTTTTTTCTTTTAATACCGTAACGGCACCATCTTCTTTAGCAACAAATTCAATTTTTACATCACAGGCTTTATCCATGGTCATGCATTTTTCACTAGCGTAAAAATCGCCTGAATCCATATGTGATACGTGAGTTCTTGATGCCTGACTCCACTTACCCATAGAATGTGGATTCTTTTTGGCAAACGCTTTAACCGCTGCTGGAGCACGACGGTCAGAGTTACCTTCACGAAGTACTGGATTTACCGCACTACCTAACGTTTTTGAGTATCTTTCTTGGTTTTTTCTATCTTCATCTGTTTGGGGCGCTTCTGGAAAATCAGGAATAGCATAACCTTGTGCTTGTAATTCACTTATAACGTCTTTCAGTTGAGGAATTGAAGCACTGATATTAGGTAATTTGATGATATTGGTGTCAGGGTTTTGGGTTAATGCACCTAGCTCAGCTAATGTATCGGGTACTTGTTGATCTGCCGGTAAAATATCGGAGAAGGCAGATAAAACTCTAGACGCAAGAGAGATATCTTTTAGTTCTATGTCTATACCTGCTGATGCTGCAAAAGTTTTAATAATCGGCAGTAGCGAGCAAGTCGCTAGCAGTGGTGCCTCATCGGTGTAGGTATATATTATTTTTGAACTCATGTTTGTAGCATCCTTTATATTTAAGTTAATTCCAACCGCAACAGTGTTATAGCCTACTCAAAACAATGCCTTCCAAAAATCAGAAATGGCTCACTATGATAAGGTAAGGCTAAATTTTTTATTGTTAAAAACTTTATAAAAAAATGTGTTTATAGAAAATTGATTAAAACTAAGCTTGAGGCGATTCTTACCGCTTAAGCCTTGTTTTAGTATTATTTATATTGAACAGCAATTTTTGGATAAAGTTATAATCTTAATAGAACACTCTATCTAGTAATTTCAATTGTTCAAATTAGACTAAAGTCGATTATTTGTACTATTTATCTTTATTGATGTTAACCCCATAAAACATTATAAGTTCGAGCAATAGATAAAGGCTAAAATAAGGGAGGCAGTTACTTAATAAAATAAAACCAGAGCAACACATATACCCCCTCTACTTCAAGATGCAGATTTCAGCAAGTGGAACGGGTACTGACGAATCCCCTCGAAATATAATCATAAAAATAGATGATTAGGGGATCGACCTTCATGGCAAATTGTGATCAAATTACTTCGCCAAAAACAACATTACACAATTGCCATG
>JBLIEW010000041.1:0-45821 GCA_047633255.1 Colwellia sp. | reverse complement strand
GTAAATAAAGAGATCGCTGATTTACAAGAAATAATTACTGACAACAACTTAACTATTAGTGCTGAACAATTTGAGAAAAAACTGATCACCTCTTTTAAATAACGGTAAGATTAAACTGGCATCTATATACAAAGTAGGTGCCAATTGATTTGCACTTTTATCGAGGCATAAAAAAACCAGTACTTGTTAAAGGACTGGTTTATATATTTTTCACCAACTACATAAATGTTTATTTAGTCTAAGTGTAGAAGTTATCTTGCACGGAAAGTAATGCGGCCTTTAGATAAATCATATGGTGTTAGTTCAACTGTTACTTTATCGCCAGTCAAAATACGAATGTAGTTTTTACGCATTTTACCAGAAATATGAGCAGTCACCACGTGGCCATTCTCTAATTCAACTCGGAACATAGTGTTAGGTAGAGTATCTTGCACTGTACCTTGCATTTCAATATTTTCTTCTTTCGCCATGGGGCGCTAAACCTCTATATGTTGTGCAAAAAAGCCAAAACCTCTATTAAAATTACTAGAACGTTTGACTGATAAAAAAAGCTGCGCGAATGATGCCTAATTGCAGGGCTAAAGTAAAGCTTTGTGAATGTTTATTTGCTATAGCTGCCTGTTTTTTAATCTACCCTAGGCTTTCTTTCAACCAACTGCCATTCTAGGCTGATAAATCGTTCGTGCGGGTAGTAACTATTTTTATAATTCATCTTTTGACAGGCATCAATTTGATAGCCTAAATATAAATAGGGTAAATTTAATTTTTGACATAAATCGATTTGCGTTAGGATAGAAAAACGTCCTAAACCATGGCTTTTAAAGTCAGGATGGTAAAAGGTATAAACCGCTGACAAGCCATTGGTCAGTAAATCAGTTACGGCAACACATATGAGTTGTTTATCCCCACCAACTTCACACCAGGTTTCGATAAATAGTTGCGTGGTTAATTTACTACTGATAAAACTTTCAAACTGCTCAACATTTGCGGGAAACATACTGCCATCTTGATGAAAGGTATTAATATAATTTTCATAGAGTGGGTAATAATATTCTCTAACTTTTTCAGAGTGCTTTATGGTGAAGTTAGCATTACGTTTTAATGAACGTTTTTGGCTTTTAGAAGGGCTGAAGTCATTAATTAGTACACGAATCGATTGGCAAGCATCACAGTTTTCACAGTGAGGTCGATAAGATTGCTCACCACTACGACGAAAGCCTTCGGTCATTAATACGCTATAGCTGTGTTTATTTTGCAGACGTTCATCTACGGCAATTAACAAACGCTCTTCTTCATCAGGTAAGTAACTACAAGGAAAGGATTTTGTGATACCGACTTTAAAACTGCTGTCATTCATACGACTACTTCTATTGTATTAAGGGGCGTTATACCTACCATTTCAATCAATGGATAATTCACGTGGTTGCCAAAAGTCAGGTGCCACCTCTTTATTTATAGCAGTTTGTTTGCATGCTATAAAGTTTTGTCGTGATATTTCTATGGCGCCCATATCTTCTAAAAAATCATTAAGCAATTGACAGTCAATAAAATCAACATTAATTGTCTTAAGCAACTTAGACAAAGCAACTAAGGCAAATTTAGAAGCATTAGCCGAAGTATAAAACATTGACTCACCCGAGAAAAAGCCATTAACAGCAACACCGTATAAACCACCTACTAATTCAGGCTGATCAGCGATATTATTTTGCCAAACTTCAATAGAGTGTGCGAAGCCCAGTTTATGTAAATTGACATAAGCGGTTTGCATTTCGGGTAAAATCCATGTGCCATCATCACGAAAAGGGGCGTCTGCACACATTGCTATCACTTGTTCAAAGGCGGTATTTAAGGTGATTTTATAAAGAGATTTTTTTAATGCTTTTCTTAACGTACGATTAATCCGTAAATCGTCAACGTTAATAATGGCTCTTGGATTGGGTGACCACCATAACAGCGGATCGTTTTCGCTAAACCACGGAAAGATACCTTGGCTATAAGCGTTAATTAATCGTTGTGGTTGTAAATCGCCCCCCACGGCTAATAAACCGTTTGGCTCAGTGAGGGCAAGTTCTACGGGAGGAAAAGCCAAATCTTTCACATTGAGTTGATAGAGGCTCATATTATCCAGAAATAATCATGTTAGCTAAAGTTAAATGGCTTAGAGGTACAGGTTCATAATTCTAGATTTAACCTAAGTACCCACAGTGATACGGGGAAGGCATTGATATCGACAATAGTTGTTTTTATCGTCAATATCAGTAAATCAGTAATCAGTAAGCCTTTTTAATATGCTACTGGGCGTCAAGGAAGCGTTCAGCGTCAAGTGCTGCCATACAACCGGCACCCGCTGACGTAATTGCTTGACGATAAATATGATCAGCAACATCACCTGCGGCATATATACCTTCAACACTGGTTTGGGTTGCATTGCCCTGCGTGCCACTTTGAATCGTTAAGTAGCCATTTTTCATCGCCAGTTGATCGTTGAAAATATCGGTATTAGGTTTGTGACCAATCGCAATAAAGACACCGGCAACGGCAAGCTCTTCAGTTGCCTCTGATTTAGTGTCTTTTAGACGTAAGCTTGTTACACCCATATTATCGCCTAATACTTCATCTAAAGTGCGATCAGTATGAAGAATAATATTACCGTTTTTAACTTTCTCATTTAAACGATCAATTAATATTTTTTCAGAGCGGAAAGTATCACGACGATGAATTAAATGTACTTCGCTAGCAATATTCGATAAATAAAGCGCTTCTTCAACGGCAGTATTACCACCACCAACAACGGCAACTTTCTGGTTTTTGTAAAAGAAACCATCACACGTTGCACACGCAGAAACACCACGACCCATAAACGCTTCTTCCGAAGGTAGGCCTAAATATTGTGCTGATGCACCCGTACAAATAATTAGCGCATCACAAGTAAAAGTTCCATTGTCGCCCGTTAACGTATAAGGGCGTTTAGAAAAATCAACTTTATTGATGTGATCAAAAATAATTTCAGTATCAAATTTTTCAGCATGTTTTTGCATACGATCCATTAATGCAGGACCGGTTAAATCATCAGCATCACCTGGCCAGTTCTCTACTTCTGTTGTTGTGGTTAATTGCCCACCTTGCTGCATACCCGTAATCATTACTGGTTTTAGGTTAGCACGGGCTGCATAGACAGCAGCAGTATAGCCAGCTGGGCCTGAGCCTAAAATAAGTAGGGGACAATGTCTAACGTCGCTCATGAATGAGTTCTCCGGAGTTTATTTTTAACAAATAGTTTTTGATGATAAGTCGATATAACTTTAATGATTGGGATGATAAGGGGTTCTATCAAGGGTGTACAGTTGCTTTAAGGATATATTAGTTAAAATGAGTATAAAAAAAGAGTGCAAATAGTAAATTTGCACTCTTTTGGGTTTTATAATGGTTTATTCTAACGCGCTAACGCGGTTTTATATTATAAACTGGCAGCAGCTATTTCAGGCGCTAGGTATTCGTAACCTAAAACGTCAGCAACTGGTTTATAAGTAATTTTACCACCTAGAACGTTTAAGCCGGCTAATAAGTGCTCATCATCAAGTAGTGCTTGTTTTGCACCTTTGTTAGCCAGTTTAACTGTAAAAGGCATTGTTGCGTTTGTAAGCGCCATTGTTGAAGTACGAGCGACACCACCTGGCATGTTAGCAACACAATAATGAACAACATCATCAACAACATAGGTAGGGTCTTGATGAGTAGTAGCTTTTGATGTTTCAAAACAGCCACCTTGATCAATAGCAACATCAACAACAACCGCACCTTTTTTCATCATTTTGATATGTGCTTTTGTGACTAATTTCGGTGCAGCAGCACCCGGAATTAATACAGCGCCAATAACTAAATCCGCTTCAACGATTAGTTGGTCCATTGCATCAGCAGATGAATAGACTGTTTTTAAACGGCCATCGAATTCAGTGTCTAACTGGCGTAAACGAGGTAAAGAACGATCAAGAATAGTGACATCAGCGCCCATACCTACCGCCATACGTGCAGCTTGAGTACCAACAACACCCCCACCAACAATTAACACTTTAGCGGGAGCAACGCCCGGTACGCCACCTAATAAAGCACCTAAACCGCCTTGTGCTTTTTCTAAAGCGTGGGCACCGGCTTGAATAGACATACGGCCAGCCACTTCTGACATAGGGGCTAATAAAGGTAGACCTCCTTCTGCAGCAGTAACCGTTTCATAAGCAATACAAGTTGCGCCTGAAGCAACTAATAATTCAGTTTGCTGTGGATCGGGAGCTAAGTGCAAGTAAGTAAATAATATTTGTCCGGCGCGAAGCATTTTACATTCAACAGGTTGTGGCTCTTTAACCTTGATAATCATCTCAGCGGTTGCAAATATTTCTGCAGCACTATCAATAATTTTTGCACCCGCAGCAATGTATTGTTCATTTTCGAAACCAATAGAAGCACCACCATTGTTTTCAACAATCACTTCATGGCCATTTACTATTAATTCTTTTACACCGGCGGGCGTTAAACCGATACGGTATTCATGGTTTTTAATTTCTTTAGGTACACCAATAATCATAATTTACTCTCTTGTTTTACACTTATTATTAGTCGCTTTATTGTTAAGCGTCTTTTTTAGATGCATCTAGTATAGTGGCATTTAACCAGACTAACCTGTCGTATTATTATGTTTATCGATATATAATACTAAAACCAAGGGTGATATTAGTGTTATATATAACAAGAGGATGGTAATGAATAAAAAAATAGATCGCATTGATAAAAATATTCTTTTTGAGTTGCAAAAAGATGGTCGACTTTCTAACGTCGAATTATCAAAACGAGTAGGTTTAAGTCCTACACCTTGTTTAGAACGGGTTAAACGGTTAGAGAAAGAGCAATATATAACGGGTTACCAAGCGAACCTTAACTCAGCCAAATTAGATCTAGCGTTGTTAATCTTTGTAGAGATCACCTTAAGTAAGACTAGTCCTGATGTATTTGATGATTTTGCAGCAGCGGTGCATGAACTTGATGTTATTCAAGAATGTCATTTAGTATCAGGTGACTTTGATTTTCTGTTAAAAACTCGTGTAAAAGACATGCTTGCGTATCGACAACTATTAGGCGATACCTTGCTAAGATTACCCGCCGTAAGTGAAAGTCGAACTTATGTGGTGATGGATGAAATTAAATCCAGTAATATGTTACCAATCAAACGATAATTTGTTGTTTTATTAATAATATATTATAAGCTTTTAGTTTCAGAATTGATGAATAACCCATGAGCAAGGCATATCTCTTTATTAACGGTTACTGCTTTAAAAACAAATACAACGGCAAGTATTAGATTCAATCAATACCTCGATGATAAGCCTTTTAATACTCGCTGAATCCTGCGTCTTGAGGTAACATGGGTACATATCACTAACACCTGCTTTACATGGAACTTTAATTGCCTTCAGAATTAGTTAAAAATACCGAACAAGACCTCGGTGAAGTAAATAATGTTAGCACCAATGTTAACAAAAAAAACTCTCAACTCAGTGGTGTACAACGTTTACTTGAAACCGGCTTGTTATTTTTTAGTGTCTTCGCCATGTTTATCATGCTGGCCTTATTTAGCTTTGATCCCGCTGATCCCGGTTGGGCACAAACAGGCTATCAAACTCCTGTTAGAAACCTAGGGGGTGCTGTCGGTGCCTACCTGTCAGATTTATTATTAAATTTATTTGGTTTTATCGCTTATAGTTTACCTTTCATTGTCGCTATTATCGGTTGGTTATTATTCCAGAAATTTCATCAGTTAATGCAATTAGATTATTTAACACTGGCCCTAAAACTGGTTGGTTTTTTTATGATGTACTTAGGGGTTACTTCGTTAGCAAGTATGAACTTTGATGATCTCTTTTATTTTTCAGCGGGTGGTATTTTAGGTGATATATTAAGCGAAACGCTGTTACCTTATTTTTCATTTGTGGGCAGTACCTTAGTCTTTTTAATGTTTAGTTGTGCTGGCTTTGTTTTATTAACGGGTTTTTCATGGCTTAATTTTATTGATGACGTCGGTCGCCACGCGATAGCAAGTATGTTGTTTTTACAACATATACCTAGTTACATTAAAGATAAATTTGGTGTAGGTGATACCAGTGTTACTGATCACGATAACTCAGCAAGTAAAGATATAGATGAAAAGGCTGATGTTAATATCAAGCCTGAAGAAACAACGGTAAAAACACCCAAGAAGAAAAAATTAGCGATTCCATTTTTTACATCAGCGCCTGAAAAGCCTGAAAAAGAAGATGATACACAAGAGCCTTTTATTGATATAAACGATTTAATGGACGGTCCTTTTGAAATAAAAGTACAAGAACATGTTAGCGATAAGGAAATTTCTGCTGCGTTTGCCGATGTTGAAAAAGTTGTTGTTGCTGATGATAACCAATCAGACAATAAAAAAACTGCAGGTGAATTGGTTAACAGTAGTGATGACAACCAAGTCAATTTAATCCCTCCCACAGAAGAAAAGTTTTCAGGTATGCCTTCAATTGACTTACTTGATCGTCCTGACAAAGCAAAAAATCCCATCAATAGAGAAGAACTAGAGCAGGTTAGTCGATTAGTTGAAACGATACTATTAGACTTTAAAGTACAGGCAGAAGTAGTTGCTGTTTATCCTGGCCCTGTTATTACCCGTTTTGAACTTGATTTAGCACCTGGCATGAAAGTGAGTAAAATTAGTTCTTTGTCAAAAGATTTAGCCCGCGCTTTATCGGCAATCAGTGTACGTGTGGTTGAAGTTATTCCGGGAAAATCAGTTATCGGATTGGAATTGCCTAATAAACACCGAGAAATAGTGTATTTAAGTGAGGTTATTGCTTGTCCAGCCTTCGAAGAATCAAGTTCACCCTTGGCAATGGTGTTAGGTAAAGATATTGCCGGTGAGCCAGTCGTGGTTGATTTAGCAAAAATGCCCCATTTATTAGTGGCGGGTACCACCGGCTCTGGTAAGTCAGTGGGTGTGAATACCATGATTGTCAGCTTATTATATAAATCGACCCCAGAAGATGTTCGCCTGATCATGATTGATCCTAAAATGCTTGAGTTAAGTGTTTATGAAGGCATACCGCATTTGTTAACTGAAGTGGTTACCGATATGAAAGACGCAGCTAACGCGCTGCGTTGGTGTGTGGGTGAAATGGAACGTCGTTATAAATTAATGTCGGCACTTGGCGTACGTAACTTAAAAGGTTATAACAAAAAAGTACTGACGGCTATCACCGATGGCGAGCCACTTATTGATCCCATATGGCAACCTAGTGATGGCTTAGACCAAACACCACCGTTGCTAGAAAAGCTACCTAGCATTGTGGTAATCGTTGATGAATTTGCTGATATGATGATGATTGTTGGTAAAAAAGTAGAAGAATTAATTGCACGTATTGCACAAAAAGCACGTGCTGCCGGTATTCACTTAATATTAGCAACACAACGACCCTCTGTTGACGTCATAACGGGTTTAATAAAGGCGAATATTCCCACTCGTATGGCGTTTCAAGTGTCCTCTGGTTTAAACTCTCGTACTATTTTAGATCAACAAGGTGCTGAGCAATTACTAGGAATGGGGGATATGCTTTATTTACCGCCAGGGACGGGTGTGCCAACACGTGTTCACGGTGCTTTTGTTGATGATCATGAAGTACATGCGGTTGTTAAGGATTGGAAATTACGTGGCGGTCCAAATTACATCGCAGAAATTTTGGCCGGTGGTAGTGATCCAGACATGTTACTCCCGGGTGAACAGAGTGAGGCTAACGAAGCCGAAGAATTAGATGTTATTTATGATGATGCAGTAAAATTTGTCACTGAAAAACGCCGCGTATCGATATCTAGTGTGCAAAGACAATTTAGAATTGGTTACAATCGCTCAGCGCGAATAGTCGAACAAATGGAAATTCAGGGCGTAGTATCAACTGCTGGCCACAATGGCGCACGTGAAGTGTTAGCGCCACCACCAATTAAAGATTAAGAACAATATGAATAAAACCTTTTTTGTAAATGCGACTCTTGTTATCGTATTAAGTTTCGTTGTAGGCGCTGTAACGCCTGTTATGGCTGAGTCGCAGGTGAATAAGCCAATAGAGTTTCAAGCAAGTAAAATGCTTCTAAGAGCAAAACTTGCTAAGTTGAATTTTTTTAGTGCTAGTTTTACTCAAGAAGTGGTTAGTGAAGCTGGTGAGTTACTCGAAAAAAGTTCAGGCAATTTGGCTATCAGTAAACCCAATTTAGCCAATTGGCATACACTAGAGCCAGACGAACTTGCTATCGTTTCTGACGGTAGTGATGTGTGGTTTTATAACCCGTGGATTGAGCAAGTGAGTGTTTATTCTTTATCTGCGGCAATAGCCAAAACCCCGATATTGTTGCTCACCAGTAAAGATGAATCGTTATGGCAGCAGTACACGGTTAGTCAAGAAGCTGTTAGCCAGGATAAGGTTAATCAACAAAGTGATCGCTTTGCCATCACCGCTAAAGATCCTAATAGCCAAATTAAAAGTTTAACCTTAGTATTTTCTGCCAAAAATCAGCAGGTACAAGGTAGTGAACTTAGCCAGTTTTCATTTCTTGATGCCACAGGACAGATCAGCCATATTAAATTATCAAATTTTAATGCCCAAAAGGCACCTAAAAGTAGTTTGTTCACTTTCATGCTACCCGAAGGCGTACAAATAGATGATCAACGGGCTAACTAGGAATTTTTTTGAATAACCAACAGCAACAAACAAGCTTATTTTCTTTAGAGCAAGACAGCGCAAACGTTACCCGTAATGAAGCCGTTCCTTTAGCGGCGCAGATGCGTCCGCAAAGTTTAACTGATTATGTTGGCCAACAGCATATCCTTGGTGATGATTCCCCGCTTAAACGCGCTATTGAGCAAGGTCATTGCCATTCGCTTATTTTTTGGGGGCCACCTGGCACAGGAAAAACGACTCTAGCTGAAATTATAGCAAACCACGCTAAAGCCCAAGTAGTTAGGCTTTCTGCGGTAACATCGGGTATTAAAGACATTCGCCAAGCTATTGAACAAGCTAAAATCAGAAAGCAGGGGGCGAGTCAAAATGAATATAGCCGTACGGTATTATTTGTTGATGAAGTTCACCGTTTCAATAAGTCGCAACAAGATGCCTTTTTACCTTTTATTGAAGACGGCACCATTATTTTTATCGGTGCAACCACGGAAAACCCCGCATTTGAATTAAATCAGGCAATACTTTCTCGAGCACGTGTTTATACCTTAAAAAAACTCAATCATGAAGAATTAGCCCAAGTACTCAATAGAGCATTATTGTTAATTAAAGAAGAGCAGCAAACGCTTGTTACAATAGATACAGATGCCAAACAAAGTTTATTAAATCGAGCTGACGGTGATGCCAGACGTTTACTTAATTTATTAGAAAATTGCCTTGATAGTCAACTGGGTCAGAATGGTTCTAGTGATGAAAGCACTAGATACAATACAAAAAGTACCAATGATTCAAATAAAACTATAACGGTTGAATTAATTGCACAAGTTGCGGGTAGTAAAATTGCGCTTTATGATAAAGGCGGTGATGCTTTTTATGATTTAATTAGTGCTTTTCATAAATCAGTACGAGGATCAGATGCCGATGCGGCTTTATATTGGTATGCAAGAATTTTGATTGGTGGCGGCGACGCTTTATATGTGGCGCGACGTTTGTTGGCTATTGCTAGTGAAGATATTGGCAATGCCGACCCGCGTGCGATGCAATTAGCGATTAATGCGTGGGATACTTTTCATCGAGTAGGGCCAAGTGAAGGTGAACGCGCTATTGCACAAGCAGTGGTTTATATGGCATTAGCGCCCAAAAGCAATGCAGTTTATAGTGCATTTAATCAAGCTAAAGTGCTAGCCGAACAAACCTCTAGTTTAGATGTACCTGAGCATTTAAAAAATGCTACCAGTGAATTGACTAAAAATCTTGGTCATGGCGCAAGCTATCGTTATGCCCATAATGAAATCAATGCGTTTGCCGCAGGTGAAAATTATTTTCCCGAAGCGTTAGCAAGAGCTGATGATGTTAACAACCGGTTTTATCAACCCAGTGATCGTGGTTTAGAAAAGCAACTAAAAGAAAAGTTAGATTATTTGAACCAGTTAAACCAAAACAGTAATGAGCAGCGCTATGAGTAGTACGGTTAGTAATTTCACTCTTTACCTTTTTGTTGCACTGGGTGGGGCATGTGGTGCCAGTTTACGCTTTTATATTTATCAATTAGTGTTAAATTGGCTAGGAAAAGGGTTTCCTTTTGCCACATTGATGGTTAATATCATCGGCTCATTTGTTATGGGGTTATTATACCAACTAATAGAAAATGGAATTTTAGATATCAATATCCATAGAACATTAATTGGTGTTGGTTTTTTAGGTGCATTTACCACCTTCTCAACATTTTCATTAGACTCTTTGTTATTGATACAACAGGGAGATTTAACAAAGGCGGCCATTAATATTTTATTAAATATTTCGCTTTGTATCGCTGCTGCAGCCTTGGGACTATACATAGTCTCCGCTATAGCAAAATAGTGTATTTATACCCATTATCATTCACCCTGATTGGGAACGGGTATACATATATAAAAGTAAGTTGATATGAAATTTCAACTTGAACTAGAACTTAAATAAATACGTGAATAATTATGCTTGATGCAAAACAACTTAGAACAGATTTAGACAACATAGCCACACAATTAGCAAAGCGTGGATTTACCCTTGATACGGTAAAAATAACAGCGTTAGAAGAGCAACGTAAAGCTATTCAGGTAAAAACACAAGAATTACAAAATGAGCGTAACACACGTTCAAAATCGATTGGTCAAGCAAAAGCACGTGGTGAAGATATTGCGCCATTACTTGCCGCTGTTAGTCAATTAGGTGATGAACTTGATGCGGCAAAAGCTGAACAAGATGATGTCTTAGCAAAAATAAATGATATTGCTAGTGCAATGCCTAACTTGCTTGATGAATCTGTGCCAACTGGCGCTGATGAAGATGACAATGTTGAGCTTAAACGTTGGGGTACACCGAGAGTTTTTGATTTTGAAGTGAAAGATCATGTAGATCTAGGTTTTGGTGTGGGTAAAGGCTTAGATTTCGAAACTGGCGCTAAATTAGCCGGAACTCGCTTTGCGGTAATGCGTGGTAATATTGCTAAATTACACCGCGCCTTAGCTCAGTTTATGCTTGATGTACATACTGAAGAACATGGCTATCAAGAAATGTATGTGCCTTATTTAGTTAATGCCGCGTCATTATATGGCACAGGTCAATTACCTAAATTTGGTGAAGACTTATTTCATACAGACTTATCAGGTAAAAACTTCTCATTAATTCCTACATCTGAAGTACCGCTAACGAATATTTACCGTGATGAGATTGTAGATGAAGCAGAGTTACCTATTAAAATGACAGCCCACACACCCTGTTTTCGAAGTGAAGCGGGGTCAGGTGGTCGTGACATAAGAGGTCTTATTCGCCAACATCAGTTTGATAAAGTTGAAATGGTGCAATTGGTAAAACCTGAAAACTCTTTCACTGCACTTGATGAATTAACCGGTCATGCTGAAGCAATTCTAGAAAAATTAGAATTGCCTTATCGTACTATGGTGCTTTGTAGTGGTGACGTTGGTTTTAGTGCCGCTAAAACATTCGATTTAGAAGTATGGTTACCTGCACAAAACACTTACCGTGAAATTTCATCTTGCTCTAACATGGGGGCATTCCAAGCACGCCGTATGCAAGCACGTTTTAGAAATAGCGAAACAAATAAACCTGAATTACTGCATACATTGAATGGCTCTGGTTTAGCTGTAGGCCGTACTTTGGTTGCGGTGTTAGAAAACTATCAACAAGCTGATGGCAGTATTAATATACCTACAGTGTTACAACCTTATATGAAGGGTTTAACGAGCATAAGCTAAGTAAAAGGTTACGTGTTACGCATTGTAATGTATGAATATAGAGTTGTTTGTATTTTCAAACAGCTCTTTTTATTTGACCAATACTAATTGAAATATGTCAAAAAAGAATAAAAAGTTACATTTTCTTTGTAATAAATTAATAATGTTCGGGTCTATTAAAGTATGCAAAATTCATCTTATTAGGATACTTCATTGTTAGCTACACTCCGCAGTTTTTTTATTCAGGCTTTACTATTTTTTATTGTTTTCCAAGCGATATCTTTTTTTCGTGAAACGAGTATGTTATCAACTGATGTTGAATTAACCACCTCAAAAAAGCAATCGTTTACACAAGTACCCACCTTAATGGGCGAAACGGTTTCATTAAATTCACAAGGTAAAACCACTGTACTTTACTTCTTTGCACCTTGGTGTCAAATATGTCATTTTAGCATTGGTAATTTACAAGCGTTATACGAGAAAAATGAACAGCTTGAAGTTGTTGCGGTTGCTATGGATTACACCAGTGTTGGTGAAGTCATGGAATTTACCAAGCAGCATCAATTAACGTTTCCAATAGCTTTAGGCAATGAAGAAATTAAGCATGCGTTTTCAATATCTGCCTTTCCGAGCTATTACGTCATTAGTAAAGAAAATACCATAATAGGAAAATCTATGGGGTATTCTTCTGAGCTTGGCCTTTATTTACGTTCTTTGTAATTATTACTAGTGAAATGATCTTTTTTGGCTATGTTTATATGCTTATTGAAAGTCAATGTAATAGTTATCATAGCTTTAGTTATTAGGCACTCAAGCCCAAAGATACTGCCTTAACAATCTCGTTATGAAGCGACTCAAGCTCTATAATTCCTTGTAATACTTTTTTATTTTGAGACTTTCTATGTAATTCTAACAACTTTTCAGATAGATTGTGAATACTCTCATGTAAGTATTTAACGCTATTGAGCGTATCAACAGATTTAAACGACGTATCTCCGTATTCATCTATCAAACCTCCAAAGTGACAGGCGTTAATATCTTGATATTGATGAGATTCAACGTCGCCCTTTATAATTGCAAGTACCTTTTCAAACCACTCACGATGTTCCACAGTCGCCATCAGTATTTTAGATTGCGCATCATTCAATAAACTTTGCTTTGTCCATGCACTTTCTGTTTTCCAATTGCCCAGCCAGTCAATAAACTTATCACTGGGCATGGGGCGGGCTATAAAGTAGCCTTGTGAAAGTTCACAGCCAAGTTGTAATAAGGTATTTCCGTGTTCTAATGTCTCAACACCTTCGGCAATAACTTTTATTCCAAAAGTATCAGCGATTATAATGATACTCTCTATGATAGTAAGATCATTAGGATCTTCTAACATATCCCTAACAAAACTTTGATCAATTTTGATATAGGTGATTGCTAATCTTTTAAGATAGCTTAGAGAGGAATAACCGGTACCAAAATCATCTAGAGCAAAATTTATCCCAAGTTCTCTGCAACTATTAATTACTTTTGATGCTTTAGATAAATCTTCAAGCCCACTTGTTTCAAGGATTTCTATTTCTAGTAAAGAGGGTTTTATATTTGGGAATTCCAATAAAATCTTTTTAAATTTTTCAACAAAGTTATCGGATAAAAGTTGAAGAGCACTGATGTTAACACTTATTGGTATGTTTTTTCCCAAACGCTGCCAGAGCTCTATCTGTTCGAGTGCTGATCTTATTACCCACTCTCCAACAGAAATTGACAATACATGTCCTTCCATGACAGGTAAAAAGTCATTAGGGGGTACAAGACCTTTTTGAGGGTGTTGCCAACGTATTAACGCCTCAACTCCGATAACCTTTCCGGTTCTCATATTGACTTTAGGTTGAAAATAAAGAACAAACTCATTGGTATCGAGTGCTAAATGTAAACGTTCAATCTGCTCAAAACGTTCCCGGACTAAATCATCTTCCTTAGAATCAAAAACATGATAGCAATTTTTTCCAGCTGACTTTGCTTCAAACATGGCTTGGTTAGCTTGACGTAAAAGATGATCGGGGTCAATTATTTGAGCTTGAGGGTAAAAGGTGATCCCAATACTTGCTGACACTTGAATGGACTGGTCGTTAATGGTGAGTTGTTGTCTAATTGTTTCAAGTAAGTGGGTTATTAATGGAATACTCTCATTAATCTCAGGTAAATTTGATAATATCAGCACAAACTCATCACCCCCAATTCGCGCAAGCGTATCTTCTTTGCATAAGTTAGCGTATATTTTTTTTGATAATACTATAAGTAATTGGTCGCCTACATTGTTTCCGTATGTCTCGTTAACTGCTTTAAAATTATCAATATTAAGAACAATAACGGCTAATGACTGTTTGCGACGTTCTGCTTGCCTCATATTTTGTTGCAAACGATCTGCTAATAATAATCGGTTATTTAGTAGACTTGTTAAAATATCATAATTGGCCATATAAGTTAGCTTTTCTTTCGCTAACTTTCGACTGGAAACATCACTAATAATAAGTCTTAGCTCCAGTGTATTGTTATTTTTTTCGACAGCTGCACTTAAGTATGCCCAAAATACTGACTTATCTAGCGGTATGATTTTTAATTCACATTCGGCAGGCTCACGATATTCTAAAATATTTTCAAAAAATAGGTTGTAGATGTCTCGATAATCTTCTTGTATGAAATATGAAAAAGATCTATTTATCAGGTTTTTAGGATCAGCGCCTAACAACTTCGACGCGGTAAGATTTGATTCTTGAATTAGACCTTTTTCACTCAGCGTGCAATAACCAACAGGGGCAAAATTATAAAGATCAAAATAGCGTTGTTTAGTTTCGTTGATTTTTTTTTGACTGCGTATTAACCCTGATGTCTTGTCATCGACAAGAGCCTCGAGATGCTTTTTGAAAAAAACAAGTTCTTTCTGTTTTGTGAAAAGTTCAATGTAAACTTTTATTTTTGCTAAAAAGCTATATTTTTCAATTGGTTTTGTTAAGTAATCAACAGCGCCCAGCTCTAAACCATGCAGAAAAAATTCTTTCTGTTTAAATGTGGCACTTAAAAATACGATAGGAATATTTTTTGTTTTAGTACTCAACTTTAATAGTTTAGCTACCTCAAACCCATTCATTCCTGGCATTTCTATATCTAAAATTATTAGATCAATATCTGCACTTATTGAAATTTGTAAACACTCCTCACCACTGAGTGCCTTTAAGGTGTTTAAATTCTCAAGCTTTAATTGTTCAAGTAGATTTTCTAATATATAAAGATTCTCACTAAGATCGTCTACAATAAGAATATTTATAACCTCATTCACTTTATCTGTCATAACAAATCCATTTCCAAGTCAAAATCCATTTCACAGTATGAAATGAGTCTTTAGTGGGTAAATGGTATTTATAACATGATATCTCTAACTGTGTCAGTTTTGGTCCCCATTTAAATACTTATACATTCCCTTTAATCTACCAGAATAGACTCTAGGGGTATTCTTCTTAACTTGGCCCTTATTTATACTCTCTGTAATTGCTCTTTCTTAGGTGTAGTGATCTTAATGTTGTTTGTGTACACTGTTGTAACAACTATTTAACATATACTCAGAATTCACCAGACGTATAGTTATACGTAGGCTAATTAGATAAATTTGAGTTCAGAACGTAAAGGCCCCAACGATGCAAATATCAGACAATTTTGATAGCGGTAATATTCGTGTTATCGATGCAAGCAACGCGAGTAATATCCAACTAGAAATAAAACATGATCATCAATCTGAATTTTATCAATGGTTTCATTTCAAATTACAAACGGATGTCGCGCAAAAGTCTAATCACCAAGAACACGTTATTAATTTAATCAATGCAGGTAAATCTGCCTATACAGAAGGTTGGGAAGATTACCAAGCTGTTGCCTCTTACGACCGTGAACATTGGTTTCGTGTACCAACAACCTTCGACGGCGACAAGCTTACTATTACCTTAACGCCAGAATATGACTCGGTGTATTTTGCTTACTTTTCTCCTTATAGCTACGAACGTCATCAAGACTTATTACACAATGCGCAAATGCATGTAGATTGCCAGTTACAAGTATTAGGTCAAACCCTTGATGGCCGTGATGTAAGCTTGCTAAAAATAGGTGAAGAAGGTGAGGGCAAACGTATTATTTGGTTAACTGCCCGCCAACATCCGGGCGAAACCATGGCAGAATGGTTTATTGAAGGTTTTTTAGATCGATTGCTTGATGATGATGACGGTGTTTCCCGTGCCTTATTAAACAAAGCCGTATTTTATATTGTCCCTAATATGAATCCAGATGGTAGTGTTCGTGGACATCTTCGCACTAATGCGGTTGGTGCAAACTTAAACCGAGAATGGTTACATCCAACAATGGAACGTAGCCCAGAAGTTTACTTAGTACGGACAAAAATGCTTGAAACAGGTATTGATATGTTTTTAGATGTTCACGGCGATGAGGCATTACCGGTTAATTTTGTTGCGGGCTGTGAAGGTGTAGTTGCTTATGATGAACGTCATAAAGCGCTTGAAGACAAATTTAAAGCTATATTATTATCACTTACTCCAGAATTTCAAGACGAACGAGGTTATGATAAAGACGAGCCAGGTAAAGCGAACCCAACGGTTGGCACTAACTGGGTTGGTAATCAGTTTAAATGTTTGGCTTACACCATAGAAATGCCTTTTAAAGATAATGATTTACTGCCTGATTACAGTATGGGATGGTCTGATATTCGTAGTAGCTTACTTGGTCGTGATTTTTTAACTGGTGTTTTTCACATGATCGACGACTTACGCTAACCATAGACATTCAGCTTATTACTGTGCTGCCCAATTAATATGTTAAGAGTACTTATTGACAAGTGTTAACTCTGTGCACTTTCTTGCTAATTGAACAATACAATATTAAGCTGAATGTCATTTAAAATAACAATAAAAATGTAATAGGAATTAACTGTGCAAGAGATAATCAATAGTATCAACGGTGTCATTTGGAGCCCCGCGCTCATTTACTTGTGTTTAGGGACCGGTTTGTTTTTTACCGTACTAACACGCTTTGTACAAATACGTCATTTTAGAGAAATGTTCCGCTTATTACTTTCGGGGAAAAGTTCAGATAAGGGCATTTCGTCATTTCAAGCATTGGCCGTTTCATTATCAGGTCGTGTTGGTACCGGTAATATTGCAGGTGTCGCTGCTGCAATTGGCTTTGGTGGCCCAGGCGCCGTTTTTTGGATGTGGATAGTGGCATTTTTTGGTGCTGCAACAGCCTATATTGAATCGACCAACGCACAAATATACAAAGAAGAAGAAGACGGTGTTTACCGTGGTGGCCCCGCGTATTATATTGAAAAAGCAATGGGACAAAAATGGTATGCTTGGATATTCGCTATTTCAACTATATTAGCCTGTGGTGTGTTATTACCCGTTGTTCAGTCTAATGGTATTGGTGATGCATTAGTTAATGTCTTTGGTAACGGAGGTACGGTCCCTTCATTCTTAGGTGATCTTCCATTAACTAAAGTGTATGCAGCCACGCTTATTGTCTTAATCTTAGGCTTCATTATTTTTGGTGGCGTAAAACGTATCGCTAACTTCACGCAAATTGTTGTGCCTTTTATGGCATTAGCCTACATTATTATCGCTTGCGTTATTATTGCTTTACACATTGATATTGTGCCTAGTATTTTCATGTCAATTATTTCGGATGCTTTTACCCCTATGGCGGGTTTTGGTGCTGCGATAGGTTGGGGTGTTAAACGTGGTGTTTATTCAAATGAAGCAGGTCAGGGTACAGGGCCTCATGCAGCAGCAGCGGCAGAAGTTGAACACCCAGCACAGCAAGGTTTAGTTCAAGCCTTCTCTGTTTATATCGATACATTATTTGTTTGTTCAGCCACAGCGTTTATGATTTTAATTACTCAGTCTTATAATGTAATGCCAGAAGGAAGCAGTGTTTTTCTCGTTCAAAACCTTGCTGCCGATGTTGTTATTAGTGGTCCGGCCTTTACTCAGATTGCTGTTGATAGTGTACTAACCGGCTTTGGTAAACCATTTATCGCGATTGCATTGTTTTTCTTTGCCTTTACGACGATACTTGCTTATTACTTTATTGCAGAAAATAATGTTTCTTATATTAACCGAACCATTAAAATTCCAGCATTAAGATTTGTTTTAAAAATAATTATTATGTCTGCAGTATTTTACGGCACAGTAGCTCAACCAAGTTCAGCTTGGGGCTTAGGTGATATTGGTGTTGGTTTAATGGCGTGGCTAAATATTATCGGTATTCTCATTATCTTCTTTATGGCAAAGCCAGCAATAAAAGCGTTAAAAGATTATGAAGCGCAACAAAAAGCAGGCGTAACAATATTCACCTTCGATCCGAAAAAATTAGGCATAAAAAATGCTGATTTTTGGGAAGAAAGGTGGGATAAAAGCGTAGCAGAGCAGAACAAAACAGATCAAAATTAACCAATCTTTTATTTCAGCTCAATATTAAATAATAAAAACGCCCATCAGGGCGTTTTTATTGTTTAAAGTTAGGTAGAATAGCCGTTATATTTTAAAGGTAGATAAAGATACTATTAATGGCAGTTATTCATTGTCCAAGTTGTAAGAAAAAAATATCAGATAAAGCAAAAAAATGCGGTCATTGTGGTTTGTCTTTGCAAGAGATAGATAGCGATAAAATTGCCAGCTTAAATAATGTTAGCCGTATAAATCAAGGCCAACGTTTAATGACCTATTCATTTGTTGCCATGTTATTATTTTGCGGCGGTTTTTTATTTATGTTTTGGGATAATGTCGAACAGGGAACGTGGCAACATAATGTCGCTATGGCAAGCACTGTTATTGGTTTTATCTTATATATAATTATTCGCATTCGATTACTTTTCTTTAAACGAAAAAAATAGGGGGATAACCATTCTCGTCAATCAATACCTTATCTAGATGGATGAAGGTATTTAAGTTCATTCTGTAACTATGAACCTGTGTCTCTAAGCCTTTTAATTCTCGCTGAAACGAGTATTTCAAAATAACATGAGTATAATATGAATTTAGATAGCACGATAGAAAACATGCCCGAAGCAATGTATTTAAGATTGAAATGCGCTGCTGAAACTGGAAAGTGGCCAGAGGGTGTCGTTGTAGATCAAGCTCAACGCGATACGGCATTGCAATTAATTATGGCTTATCAAGCGCGATATTTAGATAGTGATGAAATGTTAACCATAGGCAGCGACGGCAATATGGTACATAAAAACAAGCGACAACTAAAAGAACAGTTTACTGGCGCAGCCAAAGATAAGCCCATTGTACCTTGTACTAAACCGGGTGAAGAAACACCAAAAAGCGATATTGCTCACTTTACACATTTGTAATTTGTTGCAGTAATCAATTATTTAAAACTTAATTAAGATAAAAACGACTCCCATGATTTTTAATCTGTTTAAAAGTAAAAACAAATGGCAACACAAAGATAGTAATGTACGTATTGCTTCGATAAATGAAGAATTAGATAATAATAATAGTGAAAATAAAATCACACTATTATCACTTCTTAACGATGATAGCAGTGAACTAGTACGCAGGGCTGTTTTATTAAAATTGAATAGTTTTGATGACTATTATAGTGCAAGCATCACCAATGATAATAAAGTGGTTCAAGAGTTCGCTTATACGCAAGTACAAGACATTTTATCGGGAACACATGCAATTAGGTTACCGGTAGAGCAAAAGCAACAATTTCTGTCTACACTACTCGCTGCGCCAATCATAAACGTTTCTTTATTAAATCATTGGCTTGACCATGAAACAAATCCACAAATAATTATTCTTTTATTTCAAGCGATTATAAAAAAGAAAAATGTTTCCTCATTATTACTGCAAACGTTTACCAAAAAAAATAATAGTGATGTGCAATTCGAACTTTTATCACTTGATTTAAAAGAGCTTAATGAAGCACCGTTGTTAATAAAACTTAGCAAAAAAGCAGTAAATAATGACGTTGTACAATTAATAGATAACAAGTTAGCACAACTAATTGAACAACAAGAAAAACCTAAAAGATTGCTAAAACAATGTCAGTTGTTACTTTCAAAACTACTCGCATTAAAAGATTTGTCTGATTTTGGTCAGTACTTAACGAAGAAAGCGATTTTAGTGCAAGAGTGGCAAGAATGCTCACCTGAATTGATAAGTTTGTCTGATGAAGACCAACAAATACTACAGGCTAAATACAAAAAAATATCAGCCCAACTTATCCAACTGTTTGCCTCTAAAGAAGAAACGTATCATCAAGAGCAAATTGCTGAAAAATTATCGTGTGATAAACAAGTTGTTAAAGATAACGCCAACAAGGTTCTTACTGAATTAAGTCAAATAATAACGACGGCTGTTTTTAAAAATGACACTCTTAACGAAACAGATTTTTTAAATCAGCTAAATCAGCTAAACGAAGAATTAGTGAGCAGTGTTTTAAATCAACAAGAACAAGACAGTTTTACCAAGCAAATAAAACAGTTAGAAAAACGCTTAACTCAATTACCTGAAATTGCTCAATCGGTTAGTCAAGCTACCCATTTAATTTCTACCATATCGCAATTAGCCTTACCCCTAACATTAGTGGAATTAAATGAACGTCAGCAAGTTTATCGTGATTGGCTAAAAGAGTGGCAAGAAGTAGAACACAGAGCATGCGGTATTTTACCGCAATCGATTAAAGACTCACATACAGAAACAATTCAGCATTGGCAAAATGGCCTTGCCCCTTTGCAACAGGAACAAAAGCAGCTGTTTGCTCAAACTAAGAAAAAAGTTAGTGATTTAAAACGTTTACTCCTTAGTGGAAAATACAAAGTATGCTTCGGTTTATTTAAAGGTGTTAATCAAGTAATAAACTTATTATCGGTCAACCAGCAACAACAACTCCAGCATGATTTTGAGAGTGTTAGTGAGCAAATGGCAGAAATCAGTGATTGGGAACATTACATTGCTACGCCACGTAAACAAAAATTATTGAGCGACATTACCGCTTTAGTTACCTCGCCGATGGATAATCCTAATGAGCAGGCTGATAAAGTAAAGCAATATCGCAAAATATGGAACTCATTAGGGCATGCTGATGAAAATGTCGATCAAGAATTAAATAAAGAGTTTAACCTAGCCTGTGAACAAGCCTTTGCTCCATGTCGCCTATTTTATGGTGAACAAGAAAAATTACGTGAACAACATCTTGCCACTCGCAATGAAATAATTGCGCAAGCAAAAGAACTTGCCGATTCGATTATTGCAACTGAGACCGAAACAGATGCGGCCGTTATTGACTTTAAAATGCTTGATGGGCAATTGAATAAATTACAACAACGCTGGCAACAAGCAGGTGAAGTTGACAGACAACGTTATCAAAAACTTTATCGACAATTTAAAAGTACCTTACAACCTATTCGAAAAGCGATTAAAGGTTTTAATGAGGCTAATGGCGCGAGTAAACAAGCATTAATTAAGGACGCTGAGCAATTGTTAGCGCTTGAAAATATACCTCAAGCAATCGATAAAGTTAAAAAAATACAACAACAATGGCGCGAAATTGGCTTTGCTGGTACTCAACAAGAGTCTGCGTTATGGCAAAAATTTAGATCGGTAAACGATCAAGTATTTGCTAAACGTGAGCAATTTAAAACAACACAACAAACAGAAATAGCGTCATTAGCAACAAAATTTAATCAAACATTGACCCAAATTAAAGCTGAACTGGCTGACTCTCAATTAACACACAGCAAAGCACAAGCTGAACAGTTATTGAGTGAAGTACTCAGTAATAAACCGGTGATTAAATCAATTGTTGTGGCTATAGAATCTTTTATTAATGATGTTACTAAGAAAATAGCGGTAAAAGACGGCCAAGCCGAGCAAGATAATTGGCGTAGTCTTTTTTGCCTACTAAAAATAGTGGCTCAAGATGAAAGTAAAATATCACTTGAAACACTATTAGAAAATAGTGCTGATAATTATCAAAACTTAACCAATTTTTGGCAAAAGCGTTTGCAAGAGCAACTAACATTAACTCCACAAGCCAATGCAAAAGAACGTGAAACTAAAACGCTAGAAATTGAAATTCTAGCGCAGGTTGAATCACCCCAAGAATATGCAAACCAGCGATTAACAGTGCAAGTCAGCTTAATGCAAGAGCAAATGTTGTCTGGGGCAGGCATTGATTTATCACAAAGTTTAATTAATTGGCTGCGCTTAGGGAAATTGAGTTATGTGGATATAGCTCTACTTGACCGATTAAGTAAAATATATAACTAGTTTTGACTTAAAAGTTAATCACTCAATTAATTATCCAATGTTATTGTCTAATGCGGTCATGTTTTTAAAAATCACATGACCGCATCATTAGCCTCTTATTAATGCATTCGCTTATTAAGGAGAAAACATGAACTCCCCTCTAGTCTCTACCGATTGGCTCAACGCTAATTCTGCATGCTCAGATCTATTCATCCTTGACGTTAGTATGTCAAAGGTCATTGGTAAAGAGCCAATAGTCTATGAGCAGCTACATACCATTCCTAATAGCTATAAAGTTAGCATTGAGAATGACTTGTCTGATTTAAATTCGAGTACCACTCATTCTTTTCCATCAGGAAAGCAGGTTCAACAACTTTCTGAACAGCTTGGTTTCAACTTAAAAAGCACGTTAATTATCTATGATAACCAAGGTGTTTATTCGTCTCCGCGTGCGTGGTGGATATTTAGATCGTTAGGGTATGATAATGTTTTTATTCTTGATGGCGGTTTACCTAAATGGTTAGCCGAAGGACGTACAATAGATAACCAGCACCGTTTAATATCACACTATGGTGCCAAATCAGATAATGTTCTTCAGTGTCATCCAACCGCCGTTACCACAAGCGATATGCTTCTTTTGAATATTGAAACTGAAAAGTCGACAGTGATTGACGTACGGTCAAAAGATAGATATTTAGGACTTGCAGCAGAGCCACGAGCGGGTGTTCGATCAGGTCATATTCCAAAATCTATAAATTTACCCTTTGGCTTGGTTTTAGAGTCAACGGAATATAAATCAGCAAATGAACTTAAAGCACAATTCGATAAACTTGGATTTAACCATGACACTTGTTTTATCTTTTCATGTGGCTCTGGTATTACCGCTTGTATAGTGCTCGTTGCGGCGATTATTGCGGATTTTGAACATGTTAGTTTATATGATGGTTCTTGGGCAGAATGGGGAGCAGATGAATTCCTACCTATTTCAAAATAACGTATTATTTGAACTACCTGCATCACGCCCTTTATTAAAAGACCAAAGTTAAAGGTTTAGAAATAGAGCGTGAAATATCCGTTTATTATTCATCGCAAGACGATTTAGTCTGCGGCATTAATGTGCCATATAGTTGGTTTAAAAACTAATAACAATCGTAATGCTTAAATAGGTAATGGTGTTTAAAAATAAGCAGTCTAAATAAGTAGGTCTACCCACCAACTATAAATTTACATAAAATAAAGGTGGGAGCTGCATTACTTGAGACACCACAAAAGTCGTTAACAAACGAAAGCCTATTTGTAACTAAAATAAAAGAAGTTTAGCAATGAAATAGGGGGATATTTTATTCTCTAAAAATATAAATCATGCTAAAAAAATTTTATGCAGTTAATTGAGTACATAAAACTAATTGAAGTGAGTTAGCAAAGACTTTTACAAGCTAGCCTGAGTGGGTATAAAAAGGACAAAAACCAATTGGCTTTTGTCCTTCGCTGTATACTTTAACCAACACCGATGGTTAGTTAGTCAATCTGTTTTTTCAATGCTTTGTGTTCAAACCATAAATGCATAAAATCAGCAGTTAATTTCTGTTCTATTTCCATTGCACTTTCTGTTGGACAAAAAATAGTGAAAAATACCTGTGTATCGCCAAGCTCTGATGTGGCTACTTGAATATGTGGCTCAGGTCCTGCAATACTAATGTCTAATCGGTTTTCAATCAGTTGATTATAACGAATAGCAACATCTTTAAAGTCGTCACAATATAAGTTAGCTTTTTCGTGTAAAACGTCTAAAAACTCAAATGGGTTAACACTGGCATCACGAACAATGGTGAAGTGATGCATTGCATACCGTTTAAGAAAATTTAGGTTTTTGATAACAGATGTGATCAATTGGCTATTGGGTAAATACAAGGTTTTACCCGTATATTCATAATCATCTTTGTTCACTTCTAACAATGTTAGTTTTGCCCAATCTGTCGAATGCACTTCACCCACATATTTACCTACTTGAACCCAATCACCAATACGAAATGGCCGACTTGATAATATATATATAAAGCCAATAAAACATTGAATAAACTCTCTGGTTGCTAGCACAATAGCCACAATAAATGCGGCTATTGAGAAGGCAAATTTTTGAATTTCTTCAGACCAAAGATTAAATAGTATTACGATCGTTAAAATGGTGAATACATTGTTTACCATATTGATTTGTAATCTTTTATTTTGCTGCGATTTTCGTTTGATGATTTTTAGGATTAATTGCTTAACCATAAAAGAAACAAAAATAAGTAAAAAGGTTACTATAAATTTATTATTAAAAACGAATTCAGTAAAGCTTGTAGAGCTGAATACCTCATTTAGCCATTGCATTATAAACATCTTGCCTAGTTAGTTTGTTTGAAAAATTAATCTGTTTACTATCAGTATTAAAAAATGACTCATTGTAAGTGGTAAATAGTGACAAGCCAATGGATTAAATTATTTGGTACTAGGTAGCATACCTTTAAGAAGTAGACCAAAAATATCTGCTCCGGTAATAATCCGTTTATTTTCGCCCCAAATTAGCAGAACATCTTTATCTATAACACCATCAAAGTTCTTATCAGTAGAGGTGTTTACTTTCATTTTTAGCATGGCTTCATTTAACGGTGTCGTTTCATCCGTAATGACTACAGGGCGATGGCAATAGTTATAGGGGTCAAAGTTTTCTTTCTGATATAAAGCAGCACGTGAAAAACCATCCGCATCTAAAACGAGCAAGGGATAACCTTCTAAGTTGGTGAGGATTACCCAACTATGATTTGTCTCATTAACTTGCATAAGAAAAGGATCATCTGCGCTTTGTTTTATTAAAGGGATCGTCGGTAAATCTAATTTAGTCGGTAAGGAAATTATTGATTTAGGATCAATAATTTCACCTTCCTCAGTTACGTGTATCTCATCTAAAGCAAAAAAGTTTAATGCTCCTATCCCTTCCACTTGATTTAGATCTGCTTCTTCGGCTGTTATATGTTGACGAATGATATTTCTAAGTTCACTTTCTTCCAGATAGGTTATACCTTCCTTTCCTAGCCATGCATCAAGAATAAGTGCTGTCGGCTTTGCCACAGGATAAAAGATGAACTGATAAAAACGTATAACTGGGGCTAAGAGACTGCCCATTTTTAACGCATTTCGTGAGAAGTATGCTTGGGGGGTAATTTCGCCAATAATGGTAATCGCGATGGTTGAAAATAAAAAAGCACTCACCCCAGTCAATACTGAATCTGACAACATAGTTAATAAAACATTAATACCGACATTACCCCATAATATGGTAGATAAGAGAAAATTTGAATCATCCCTAAGCTTCATAACTTTTTGAGCAGCTTTGTTATCTTTTTTAACTTCAACTTCTAAATGAAGTCGACTGATAGAAAAAAACGCAAGATTTAAGCCTGAGAAAATAGCTGAATGTGTGATACAAATAGCAATAGCACACCAAGTAAGAATGTCAGTTGACATGTCGTATTCCTGATAAAAATGTTAGTAGTTTTATAATAAGTGGAGTATCAGCTTTACTTGTTGAGATCACAACTAATTATTAACCATTTATTGCTCACTCTGAACAAAAAAATTATTTTTAATGAGCATATATTTTGATTGGAAGCGAGAATATATATTATTTATAATCGCTTAGGTTACAAGTATTGGATAACTGATGATTTGTAAAACCGACTTCAACACGATTGTTGTAATTTTAGGTAAGGATTTTTCATGATCAACTGTATGTTAATTTCACCTTCATCTCCGGTAAAAATGGGCAATGAAGAGCTGGTAAATGAATGGGAACAAGATGAGAATACCATTTTATGGATTGACCTTGATAATGTTGAAAAAGCTAAAGAGAAAGACATATTGACCCAGTTTGGTTGTCACTCTTTGGCTATACTAGATGCACAAAGAGAAAGGCACCCGCCTAAAATTGAGTTATTCAATGACTATATTTTTCTTCTCTATCGAGGATTTGTTGCTAAAGATGACAATTTAACCTTTGAGCATGTACAAATTAGCATGTTTATAGGGCACAGAGTATTAATCACGTGTCACCCTGAAAGCTCTATCGCAATTAATGCTTTATTTAACGTCGGGAGTGAAAAATATTTAAATAGAAGTCCTGTTTATTTAGCACTAAAAATATTTCACAGTAGTTGTGGTAATTACCTTCAACAATTATTTGAGTTTGAATCACATCTAGAAAAAATAGAAGATGAGTTTCAAACCAGTGGAAATGATAAAATGATGCGAGAAATCACCGCTCATCGTTCACAACTGGTGAAAATTAGAAGAACATTTAATTACCATGTCACCATTGGTGATACGTTAAATACCTACCTTGAAGATGAAGAGACCAGTTTAATTACGGTTAAAGAACTTCATACGGTAAATGATTTACGAGAGCGTCTTGATCGTTTATTAAGCTTGTCACAGATGTATTACGATATCTGTGGTGATTTAATTAATGGTTACATGTCGGTTACCTCGCACCAGCTAAATGCAACAATGAGAGTCTTAACGGTTATAACGGCCTTATTTGTTCCATTGACATTCCTTGCCGGAATTTACGGTATGAATTTTGAAAATATACCGGAGCTAAAATTTAAATATGGTTACTTTAGCTTACTCGGGCTGATGTCTGTTATTTCTGTTGGCCTAATTGTTTGGTTTAAAAGAAAACGATGGCTGTAACCTTTATTTGGCGATTTATTATTTTACATTTATTTTTAATGAGTGAACTATGAGTAACAATATGTGGTGGGGCGAGTTTACTTTTGATCTACACACCCAAAAATGCTGGGGCGTTGGTGAAAGAGCCATTTTACTAAAACGAAAAGCAACCGAGTGGAATACTTGGAATATAGAAAGCAAGGAAGAAGTGGAACAAGATATTTTAATTTCTGATGGTGTAAATTTTAATATAGATAACAGTGTCGTAATGGGGCGTTTTTTAGAAAAGAAAACATCAGAAAAATTAAAGGTATATCCTTTATTGGCAGACCGACCGGTTATTGCCCGTCCATCTTCACCTTTAACTATTCTTGCTGGAGAAAAAATTCAGTTATTTATTAGTACGCCTATTTGGTTTTATGCTGAAACACTTCCAAGTGGAAAATGCTTAGTTGATTTACCCTTTTGGCGACCCTCTGATTCATGGTTTGGTCGCTCAACCATTGATGGGCAACTATGCTATGCCAAATATACTTCGGCTAAAACACAACTTGAAGAACTAGAGTTACACCCACATAGGGCAACAACCTCTATCATGGTGGTTAATAGCGATAATAAACCATTAACGATTAATAGAATTAATGTTCCTGTAAATTATTTACATTTATATAGCGATGCTAAAAATCAATTATGGACCTCCAGAATCACAATAGAGATAGAAAATGAATCAGCAGATGTTGAATTAATTATCGAGAAAGGTTTTTCTGCTGAATTTGAACCACTCACCTTTACCAGTAATCCACGATTATCATCAGATCACGGAAAGTTGATACGCAGAATTAGTAATTTATTTGGGTAGATAATATATGGAAGTCATTAATGAATTTTTCAATATGCTTAAAGCATCTCATGTTTATACATTGATACAGGCATTAATTTTATTTGTCGTTGGTTATTTTATTGCAAAAGCAATAAGTAGTGCAGTCGAGAAAGTTGCCAAAAATAAAATGACAACACACGGCCTATTTTTATTAAAAAGAACGATATTTTATACTTTGTTGGTGTTGTTTGCATTATCAGCTTTAAAGCATATAGGTATAGATTTAACCATATTACTTGGCGCGGCAGGTATTTTTACTGTGGCCATTGGCTTTGCCTCACAAACATCAGCGTCTAACTTAATTAGTGGTTTATTTTTAATGATAGAAAGACCTTTTTCAATTGGTGATGTGATTAAAGTAAATGACATTGCAGGTGAAGTTATTTCGATTGATTTATTGTCAGTCAAATTAAGAACATTTGATAATTTGTTTGTCCGAATACCCAATGAAAGTATGATAAAAAGCGCGGTTACCACAATGACTAAGTTTCCCATCAGAAGAGCTGATCTAAAATTAGGTATTGCGTATAAAGAAGATATTGAAAAAGTAAGGGATGTGTTATTAAAAATAGCTGAAAAAAATGTTATCTGTTTGGAAGAGCCGGCACCATTGTTTATTTTGACTGGATTTGGATCATCATCTGTGGATATTCAATTTTCAGTCTGGTCAAAGAGAGAGAATTTCCTAGCACTTAAAAATGAAATGTATCAAAATATTAAAAAAACCTTTGATGAACAGGGTATCGAAATCCCATTCCCACATGTCAGCCTTTATGCTGGCAGTAAAAGTACTCCCTTTGATGTCGTTATTAACGATAAATCAAAAAACACTGACGAGGAGAAATAGGACAAAAAGGCAGGCATAAATAATAGCGCTGCAACAGTGGTTTCAGCTAATCGAGATGTGACGTTATTAAATACCTAAAACCAGTCGGTAAGTTTAATTCCAATACCAAAGCGCTCGATATGATGATTAAAGTAAATTAAGCTTTCACCATAGCCATTAAAATATTCAACATACCCTTTAAGCCTTTTACTTAAAGGATATGACCAGCCTATTTTGACTGCGCCTTTATTATCTGATTTTAAATTATTTCTCAGCATGATAGTCAGATTATGCTCATCACTAATTTGCCATAAAAAGGCAAGCTCACCATTTCCTAAGTACTTTTCAATATCAGGATTGTCATCAACAGGCCTACCTGAGCTATTCAGGCCACTTTCTGGGATTCGCCACCATGCCCTAAGTGCAACAGAAATATCATTATTAATCCATGCCACTCCACCTATCACTCGATTCCAACTCCTCGATAAATCACCTGATTTCCCATTAGATTCATGATTGAAGGCAACATAACTGTTATCGATAGTCGTGCCTAAAAATTCGAATGGTTTCTGGTAGGTAAAAATAATTTCAGGCTCATAATTAGTTTCTCTAAACGGTGATGAGATATCACTGTTATAGGCCTGCCACCAACTGACTGAAGTAAAGGCTAATTGCATATTTAAATCATCAATAAATAAATTTTCGATGGCAAGGTATTTGATCGAAACTTGAAAGACCAATTCTATATCGTCAAGTTTATTATTTTCAGATGTGCCAACATAAGGGGCATCTTTAATATTGGCATAAGTCAATGGTAATAGGAAATTTGGGCGGTGTGGTGTTATTGAAAAGGGATTATCAGCAATATTTTTCTCTAATTGAAGGCGTTTAACTAATAAGTTGCGCGCCTTAGTTGTTGAGCACTGAGCTTTGATGTCTTTAACCTCTTGATGCAGAGGCGCACTGTTAATCGCGTTAATTAAACAGGTATTCTGGATGTCACTGGTTTTTTCGGCCAAAACTTCAGTGGATATACCAATGATAATTACCGAGGTTAATAATTTATTTTTCATATAATAACAATAACATAGAAAATCTAGGGGGGAATAGTACTTTTAGTGTTAAGGAAAGATATAAAAGAAACGCAGAAAAGAGAAATACTTATAAATAAATAGTCTATGCGAGAAGTAATAGGAGAACAATATTCAATGTTTTAGCAGCTAATGCAAAATATTATCGATCTCTAATTTATTATTTAAAAACATCATCTTGCCAGTCCTCACCAAGTCGGTCTTCAATATATTCCCTTATCATTTGGCGCACTTTTTGAGATGCATTAACATCATCTAAGGCACATAATTTATCAAACATTGCCTTTTTTTTAGGGTCTATTAACACCGTAAGTCTGGCCGTTCTATTTTCCATATCATTACCTTTTCAATATATGTTAATTTGATTATCATTTGATTACAATTGTATTATATTTTAAATCAAATATAATTACAATCTGATTATTTTCTATACGTATTTATCAACATAAATAAGTACTTATCTTCTTTGGTATAACTAACGCACTAAAAGAGTCGTTAAGTAATAGTTATTACAAATTAGGTATGTTTTCACACGTGTTAGAACAGTACCAAGGAAAATAAAACTTTATCGCTAAAAACCCTTTGTAAAAAATTAAATTAACCTTAAGAGAAATATCGTGAAAAAATTAATAATGACTGTATTGCTGTTTTTATTATCAACGCCTGCCTGGGCCGCTGGAGCGGGTGCAATTGACCTGACTAACTCTATTGCGGGACTTACGGCATTAACCATTTTTATTATTGCTTATTTACTAGTTATCGGAGAAGAGTTTATACACCTACGAAAGTCAAAACCGGTGCTAGTTGCTGCAGGTATTATTTGGCTAATTATTGGTTGGATTTATACACAACATGGCATTCCATCAGAAGCTGAAGATGCCTTTAATCATAATTTACTAGAGTATGCTCAGCTATTATTATTTTTATTAGTTGCGATGACTTATATAAACGCAATGGAAGAGCGAGGCGTTTTTGATAGCTTACGTATTTGGATGGTTTCTAAAGGATTAAGTTTACGGAGTTTATTTTGGGTAACGGGGCTAATGGCATTTGTCATTTCTTCATTTGCTAATAATCTAACAACAGCAATGTTGATGTGTGCAATAGTACTTAAAGTGGCGCCTAAAGACCTAAAATTCATTAATATTGCATGTATCAATATAGTGGTAGCGTCTAATGCCGGAGGTGTTTTTAGTCCTTTTGGCGATATAACAACCTTAATGATATGGCAGGCAGAATTAGTTAAATTTGAACAGTTTTTTGTACTATTTATACCTTCGCTTGTTAATTTTCTAGTGCCAGCTATTATTATGAGCTTTTTTATCTCAAACGAAAAATCAACCCCTATCACGGATGACGAGTTCATTATAAAGCGTGGCGCTAAACGAATTATATTCTTATTCGTACTGACGATTGCTACATCGGTTGCAACCCATAGTGTTGTCAATATGCCGCCAGTATTAGGAATGATGATGGGATTAGGTTATTTAAAATTTTTAGGGTTTTATTTACGAAAAAGCTTACCCCGTTCATTAAATAAAAAACGTACCCAAGCACAAGTCAATCATGATGAAAAAGCCATGGAGAGGTTAGGAAATATCGTTCCTTTTGATATTTTTGATAAAATAGCCAGGGCAGAGTGGGATACTTTATTATTCTTTTATGGTGTTGTTATGTGTGTAGGTGGCCTTGGTTTTATGGGGTATTTAAGTTTAGTTTCAGAGTTGTTGTACACCAGTTGGAATCCTACTTATGCCAACATAGCGGTGGGTGTGCTTTCAGCCATTATTGATAATATTCCGGTTGTTTTTGCTGTATTGAGTATGAATCCAGCGATGGATCTTCAACAATGGTTACTAGTGACCATGACTGCCGGCGTAGGAGGAAGTTTACTTTCTGTTGGCTCTGCGGCTGGTGTTGCTTTAATGGGACAAACTAAAGGAAAATATTCTTTTGTTGGCCATCTAAAATGGAGTTGGGCTATTGCTTTGGGTTATGGCGCAAGTATTTATGTTCATTTTTTGATTAATGGTTAATTAATATTTTGTCAACACAGTAGAGTACTCATTATTTAATGAGTACTCTACTGATTAAAAAAGGTATAATTAGGTTATTATTTACTTAATCGACTCACTATACCCGTATATAACAATTTACTTGTTGAGTGTGAGTTAACATAACAATTAGTTACTATGAACATACAAAGAATATTTGCTGTTGGTTATTCACAAGAATATGTGTTTGCTGATGTGATACCAAAGGTTAATTCACTTACAGAAAATACAGTTAGGTACCAAGATATTTATAAGGCTACTATATGAAAGTTATAGAGTTTATTAGAGAAAAAAAAAGAAACTTACAACATCAAAATGATCAGTTTATTGCCAAGTTAGAGCCGCGGTTTAAAAACTTATCAGATTTATTTAACCACAAAATCACCATGCCTTTTATCAACACCTTGAATAACCCCTGGTTTTCTCAATTTAGCCCTGTTGAGCTAGAAGAAACTAAAAATGAGGAGTTATTGATACAAGTACCCGTGGCAGAAAAAACCTATAAAAGCCTTCTTGAAAAAATGGATACCGTTACATTTTTAGGCGAATGGCACATGGTAGGGCAAGAATGTATTGATCAATTTGCTGAAGTCACCGGTGATAAACAATGGATACATACTGACCCTATTCGGGCAGCGAAAGAGTCTCCATTTAAATCAACAATAGCGCACGGGTTTTTAACCCTATCATTAATTCCCAAATTAACTAATTCAGTTGATTTGGATAATAACCCTTATCCAGAAGCCAAAATGGTTATTAATTTAGGCTTGAACCAAGTGCGTTTTCCTTCTCCAGTTAAACCGGGATCACGTGTTAGAGCCAGTATTAAATTAGTCAGCTTAGTTCCTATGAAGCGAAGTATTGAAGTGGTTAATGAGGTGAGTATAGAAGTTGAAAACAGTAAGCGTTTAGCTTGTGTGGCTGAAACTGTATTGCGTTTATATTTTTAGCACGTATTTTGTGAATCACAGCCGTAGATTTTTGATTACGGCAACTCTACTATCGCTTTAGTTTCACCCACACTCATTACCCACAACGTTTTATTGGAAAATCCACGATCATCCCCTGATTTTTTAAAACAGATTGGGCTCATATATAGGCTCGTCGAATAAACAACTAACAGTTTCTTATACCTTTACCAGTATTATAATGCAAATAGCATAAACATAATTAGTTAGAAAATATTTAGGGCTTAAATCAGCCAAAATAAAACCCTCGTTCTCTATTGTTTTAATCGGTATATTCGTGAGCTTTTAAATCCTCTAGTGAGACTACTGCTAGCGCTTTTTGATTGGTCGCTTCAAGAACAATAGGCGGTGCAACATTGGCTGAAATCGCTTGATACCAACGTATAGCGCATAAACACCATTTATCGCCAGTTTTTAAACCTGCGAAATCATACATAGGGTTAGGGGTGATTAAATCATTACCTTGTGCTTTTGAAAATTGTAAAAATTCGTCGGTCATAATGGCACATACGCTGTGGTTACCTGCATCAGATGTTGGAACATAACAAAACCCTTTTCGGGTGTAGCCCGTATGACTACAACATAACTGTAATTGCGTACCTAATACATTTAATTGATTTGCCATGTTAGACAAAAGTAAGCTTAACCCTGTGCAAAAGGATAGCACTGAACGACTCCCTACAGGTAATTTTAGTCCTACAGAAATTGCCAAATTTGATCAGTTTGCGGAGAGTTGGTGGGATCCTAATGGCAACTACAAAACGGCACTTGAATTTAATCGTGCACGCGTGGATTATTTTATAACGCAAATATGCCTACATTATGGACGTGATACTAACAAAACAGCGCCACTAAAAGGTCTACATATTTTAGATGTAGGCTGTGGTGGTGGTTTGGTTTGTGAGCCTTTAGCAAAAGCAGGTGCCACCGTGGTAGGCATAGATGTGAGTGAAATGAGTGTTGAAGTGGCAAAACGCCATGCCTTGAAATCGGGGCTTAATATTGAGTATCGTCATGAGCATGCACAACACACCAGTACAACTGACACACATCGTTATGATGTGGTCATTAATGCTGAAGTTATAGAACATGTACCCAATCAGCAAGCGTTAGTGAAACAATGTAGTCAATTAGGTAAAGCAGGTGGTTGTGTCATTATGGCCACACTTAATCGCACTATTAAGTCGTATCTAGTTGGTATTGTTGGCGCTGAATATATTATGCGTTATCTACCCATTGGCACACACAGTTGGCGAGACTTTGTAACACCTGTTGAATTGAACAATATGGCTTCAATAGCGCAAATGCAGCTAGTGACAGCAATGGGCATGTCATACAACCTGTTCACTAAAAGATGGCAGACTACGCCAAATATTGACGTTAATTATGTGCAAATCTACAAACGCTTAGCGACGGGCATATGACAACTGTGCTCATCTAATAAATAGATTGATGTCATAAATAAGTTTATATAATAAATAAATTGATCTGTAACAGAGGTTCATTCGTATAAACTTCTTTTAATCATATGAATTATCTCTATGAAACGTTCTCTATACTGGGTGACAAAAGATCTCCGGATAAATGACAATATGGCGCTCAATCTAGCCAGTGAAAGTGATAAACTTCTTTGCGTATACGTAGTCGATAAAAAGTGGTTTGAACCTAACAATTATCAATCAAAATCCTTAGGTACTAACCGGTGGCACTTTTTACAAAGCTGTTTGAGCGACTTTAATGAACAGTTATTAACCTTTGGACAACAGCTACACGTAGTATATGGCGATACTTTGTCTACCTTGGTTAATCTTTGTGAAAAATATCAAGTCACTGATGTTATTACCACTCATCTCCCGGGTACTGATGAAAATAACCTTATTACGCAGTTAAGTGATCGTTTTCCTGAAGTGACTGTTAACAAGGTTGAACAGTTCACTTTGTTCACAAAATCTTCATTACCTTTTGAGCTGCAACAACTACCGGTAAGTTACTCAAAGTTTAGATCAGCAATGGCTGATGTTTCTATTCCTAAGCTAGCTCCTACAATTGAACGTTTACCTAGTCTATTTCAACCCATGCCTTCGCCTACTCTTTTTAGGCCTCAATGGTTACCCCCAATCCTCTATAAAAAAGTTAAGCAGGGTTTTAACTTCGATGGAGGTGAACATGACGGCTTAAAACACCTGCACCATTATTTCTCGTCAAACTTACCTACAACCTATAAGGACGTTAGAAATAATTTAGACGGATGGGATAATAGCAGTAAGTTATCCCCTTGGTTAGGTTATGGCTGTATATCTCCCCGACAAGTGATGAGTTCAATTGTCGAATTTGAAGACAGGCAAGGTAAAAATAGCTCAACCGAATGTTTGTCTTTAGAAATATTATGGCGTGAATATTTTCAATGGTTACATTTTAAAGTAGGAACGAAAATGTACCAATTTAAAGGACTTTCAGAGCATCCGCCATTAACAACATTTTATCCTGAGCGATTTAACAAATGGTGTTCAGGTAATACTCCTTATCCGCTAGTTAATGCTTGTATGAATGAGTTAAGACAAACGGGTTATTTAAGTAATCGAGGGCGCCAAATTGTTGCCAGTTGCTTAGTTAATGAACTGAGTGTCGATTGGCGCTTTGGTGCCGCTTGGTTTGAAGAACAGCTAATTGATTATGATGCAGCGGTTAATTGGGGGAATTGGCAATATATTGCGGGTGTTGGTGCTGATCCTAGAGGGGGAAGACATTTCAATATCCAAAAACAAACGGCACTTTATGATCCCGATGGCCATTATCAATCTAAGTGGCTGGATAAAACCAATCAAACGAACCAGCCACTTGATTCAGTTGACGCATCAGACTGGCCAGTGCCAATGATAAACCACAATGACTGACAGCATGGATGATGGATAGCATGGCATTAGGGATAAACAATGAGGTTAATATTGTCTGGTTAAAGCGCGATCTTAGGCTCAGTGATCATGAGCCTCTAGCGCAAGCCATTAAATCAGGGACAACATTACTTTATTATGTGTTCGAGCCTTTATTGATAAACGATCCCCATTATGACGTAAGGCATTGGCGTTTTGTCTGGCAATCGATTCAAGATATTAATGCACAGCTAGAGCCGTTTAACACCCATGTTTATGTTTACTTTGGCGATGCAACGGATGGCCTTAATGAAATCAATCACACTTATAAAATAGTCCGGTTATTTAGCCATGAAGAAGTGGGTTTATTGTCTACCTTTGACCGAGATAAATCAGTAAAAAAATGGTGCAAAGAACACAATATAGTTTGGTATGAAAGTGCATCGGGTGCGGTAAGTCTGGGCAAAAAAAATAGAATAGACTGGGATAAGCACTGGCGCAACGTAATGAAGGCGCCCATAAGCCAACCTGAATTGTCTTCAGCTACTTTTGTTAGTACTAACTATATCGCTAAGTTGTCAGTGCCAATTTTACCCACATTGTGGTTCACACCAAATGAACTCATGCTCAAAGGTGGTGAACTTTGGGCCCGTAGAACACTGCAATCGTTTTTACATCTCCGCGGTAAAAATTATCATTTTGATATATCTAAGCCATTGGCAAGCCGTAAGAGTTGTTCACGCTTATCGCCTTATTTAGCCTGGGGCAATATAAGCTTAAGACAATTTTATCAAACCCTTTTAATGAAAAGGAAACAAAGCGGCTGGAAACGTCCCATCGATGCGCTAGCTTCTCGGCTCCACTGGCATTGCCATTTTATCCAAAAATTTGAAAGTGAACACCAAATGCAGTGGCGACCGGTTAATAAAGCCTACAATGATTTAAGTTACCCGGATATTCATTGTGGTCTTAATATTGATGAGCGGTTAACTAAATGGAAAATGGCTCAAACTGGCTATCCTTTAGTTGATGCTTGTATGCGCTGTTTAGATGAAACTGGCTATGTTAATTTTCGTATGCGCGCCATGTTAGTCAGCTTTTTATGCCACCATTTATTAGTCGATTGGCGATTAGGTGTAACATATTTAGCTAAATTATTTCTCGATTTTGAACCTGGTATTCATTATCCGCAATTTCAAATGCAATCAGGCGTTACGGGCACTAGTATTATTCGGGTTTATAACCCAGTAAAACAATCTCAAGAGAAGGATAAAGACGGCGAGTTTATTCGAAAGTGGTTGCCGAAATTATCCGAGTTGCCCAATGAAATGATCCACACACCCTGGGTTTTGTCTCCAATGGAGCAGCAGCTTTACCAGTGTGTATTAGGTGAAACCTATCCATTGCCTATCATTGATATAAGCATAACAGGTAAAATTGCTAGGGATATATTGTGGGGATTTAGACAACGATTTGATACCAAAAAAGAAGGTCAGCGTATTTTGGCTAAACATGTTAGAAATACTAAAAAACCAACCAAACCTAGAAAGCCTAAACAATCAAAAAGTAAAGTCATTAGTGAAGATGTTACTGATGCCGTTGAAGAGAACCTCTTAATTAAATAGACAAAACGATGCATAAAAAATTATTGTTACCCCATAAAAATTGCCTGACCTGTAAAAAAGCTTTTGCTTGGCGTAAAAAATGGCAAGCGTGTTGGGAAAATGTGTTGTATTGCTCAGAGCGATGCCGGCGAAACAAACGTTCAACAACAAACTAACATAACTAACATAAAGTAAGGTAAATGAATGAAGGCAAAACATATCAAGCTAATACTAGGTGATCAGCTTAATCCACAACACAGTTGGTTTGAACGTATCGACGCTGATGTCGTTTATGTTATCGCTGAACTTCATCAAGAAGCTAATTATACCAAGCATCATATTCAAAAAATAACCGCTTTTTTTGCTGCCATGCACGATTTTTCTCAACAACTAGAAAGTAACGGCCACCGTGTTTGTTACTTAACGTTAGATGATACGGCAAAATATCAAGATCTTCCGGAACTGATAAAAGCACTAGTTTCAACCTATAGCAGTGAAATTTTCACTTATCAACGGCCTGATGAATACAGGTTACGAGCTCAATTGAGTAATGTATCAAATCAGCTGAATTTACCTGTGTATGAAGCAGACAGTGAGCATTTTTTATTACCATTTGAAGAGTTAGCCAGTCACTTTAAAGCAGAAACTCACGTAAGAATGGAGAACTTTTATCGCTTTATGCGCAAGCGCTTTTCTATTTTGATGAATGGCATAAAACCTGTAGGCGATGCCTGGAATTTTGATGCCAATAATAGGCAATCATTTAAAAAATCTGATATCAACTTCATTCCCAAGCCCCTGGTATTTGAAACCGCCGCAGATGATTATTTACAGCGTATAAAAAAGCACACTATTCAAACTATCGGCGTTGAATCAGCCAATGTTGAATACCCTATTAATCGTCAACAATCGCTAGTATTACTCGATTTTTTTTGTAAACACCAACTTGCTAATTTTGGCAATTTTCAAGATGCAATGACCGCAGCATCTCCCTACGCATGGAGTTTGTATCACTCACGCCTAAGCTTTTCACTCAATTGTAAAATGCTTAATCCAATGGAGGTGATTCAAGTTGCATTGCTTGCCTATGAAAATAGCGAAGGAAAAATTACATTGTCTCAAATTGAAGGCTTTATTAGGCAAATATTAGGTTGGCGTGAATATGTTAGAGGCATGTACTGGGCTAATATGCCTAATTACGCAGAGCAAAACTTTTTAAGCGCTAATCGGGGCTTACCTGACTTTTTTTGGAATGGTAATACTAAAATGCATTGCTTAAAAAGTGCAATATCACAATCACTTGAACATGCTTATGCTCACCATATTCAACGATTGATGATCACTGGGAATTTTGCGTTATTGGCTGGCATAGCTCCTAACCAAGTAGATGAGTGGTACTTAGGTATCTACATAGATGCGATTGAATGGGTTGAATTACCCAATACTCGCGGTATGGCGCTGTTTGCTGACGGTGGCTGGATTGCAACAAAACCTTACGCAGCTAGCGGGAACTACGTTAATAAAATGAGTGACTATTGCAAAGGCTGTCACTATAACGTTAAAGAAAAAGTAGGGCCTAATGCTTGTCCGTTAAACAGTCTATATTGGAATTTTATTGATAAAAATTATGATAAATTTGCGTCAAACCACCGAATGAGTTTTCCTGTACGTAACTGGGATAAAATGGAGCCAGCGAAAAAAACTGAAATTACAGAGCATGCCGCAAAGTTATTGAATAACTTAGATAGCTTGTGACTTTCGCTTTGCGCATGGAGTTTTCTCGACAGAATTAGATAGATAAGCTATCAGTAGTTCACCAAGCCACCTGTATTTAAACTATGAATATACTGCCATTTAAAAATTAATAAAAAATTGGTCCTTATTACGTTACTATTCGTATTAACAATACTTTATTTAGCAATTTTAGGTCTATTTTTATGTCATTTTTTATGGATGAAGAATCAAGAATTATCGAGATGGCTTGGGAAGACCGTACTCCCTTTGAAGCCATAGAACATCAATTCAAGTTGCAAGAGCCAGATGTTATCAAGTTTATGCGCAGTCACTTAAAACCCAAAAGTTTTAAGTTATGGCGACAAAGAGTAAGTGGCCGCTCGACCAAGCATGTAAAACTTAGAAGTCAGGACGTGAATAGAGGTTATTGTCCAACCCAATACAAACATCGATAATGCAGAAAACACCACACATCAAAACGAGCATAATGATGTTTGACGAAGATCTTCATAGCCTTTTGAACCAGCAGAGAGATCTTTACTTAATTTTGTATAGCTTTGCAGGGTAGTTTTTAATTCCTGAGTCAATTTTTGCTGATTCACACCGTCAAGTACTTCTGATCATTAGTGTCTCTAATTTCTTGCGGAATTGACTTGGTGTGTTCTCATAATGGTCTTTGAAGGCATGTGAAAGTGTGCGAGCGTCAGAAAATCCTATGACATCAGCAATTCCTTCAAGTGATAAATTTGAATGCTTTAATAATTGATAAGCTTTTGCCATACGCCAACGGCTTATATAAACCATTGGAGATACACCGATGGCAGCTTTGAATTTACGCTGTAAGGTCGCACGAGACATACCGACAACATCACTAATAATATCTAGCGTCCATTGTCTTTCAGGGTGCTGATGAATAAGCTGTAATATTTTATTCAAACGAGGCTCTTTAAGCGCTGAGAAGAAACCCGATAGGTGTTCATTTTTCTCCATAAAGCTGTTCAGTAACTGAATAAATAATACTTCAGTTAAACGGTCGATAATACTGTTTTTTTTATTATTTGTTCTGATTATTTCCGCGTCAATTAATTTTACCGTCATCCAAATATTATCATTCGATTGAATATTGGAAAGTTGAATTATGGAGGGTAAGGCGCTAAGAATAGGGTGTTCAATAGCTTCATCGTATTCAACTATTCCACACATAATCTTATTGGTGATTTCACCTTGTTGAAAAAGTGGCATACCTAAAGCGCAGGCGTCGCCCGCTTGTTCACTAGGCACCAGTTCGCTTTCAATTTCATCTGCTATCCAATGCATATCTCCGCCTGGGATCATGATGATATCCATTGGCTCTACGTTAATGTTGCTAGCTCCTGCCCCAACATAAAAGTGTCCTTGCAATGCAATATGAAATCTTGGCATTACAATTGATGATAATGACATTCCCCATGGCGCAGCAAGGTTCGAATGAAAGAATATACTGCCACGAAAACGAAGCGTATCAATAACATCATCAAGCACATTAAATTCTGATGTTGGACATTTGAGTTGATGAGCGACATTTTTGAGCATTTCAGATACCAAGGGTTAATAGTATTGACTGCTATAGTTACGTTACACGAAATTAAGCAGAGTATATTATGAAAGCGAATAAAGTATTAGTAGCAGTATCGTTCCTGTTTGTGCAAGTCATTTTTTCAGGATTCACTTATGCAAATGAAGCATTTGTAATAAAAAACGGTGAGTTAGAACGTCCTACGGGCTATCGAGAGTGGATCTACGTTGGCACACCTGTTACACCCAATGACATGAATGATGGCAAAGCGGCATTTCCTGAACTTCATAACGTTTATATTGATCCTAATAGCTGGAAACACTGGAAAAACAAAGGTGAATTTCGTGAGGGTACTATCATCATTAAAGAGCTAGTTTCTGTTGGCTCTAAATCTGCTGTTAGCGGTAATGGCTATTTTATGGGCGACTTTATCGGTCTTGAAGCGACCATTAAAAGTAAAAAACACTTTAAAGATGAACCAGGTAACTGGGCATATTTTAGTTTCTCAAGTGCAGATCATAAAACCTTGTCAAAAACAGCAAAAGCATTCCCTTCAAAGTCTTGTAATTCATGTCATGCAGGTGCTGCGGCAGATGACTTTGTTTTTACTCAATACTACCCGGTATTAAGTCAGGGTAAAGGCATGAAAATGAAAGCGGGTGGTGGCCACTTCGACAGTCTTAAGCCAATTAAATAAGAAAATGATAAGTTAGCTTGCCGTTTTATCATTTGATTATCTATTTTTGAATATCACACATTTAAAAATATGGTCTACGAAGTAGGTACAATTGCACATTCATGCGGGGTAAAAGAGCCTCGTGCACTAAAGAGACATCATGCTAAAGTCGTTACAGAAAATGGGCGAAGTATCTTACTATCAGATCTTTACCCAATAACGGACCCAAAAGGTTCACCGCATATCGACACGCTAGGAGTATAATTCAGCTATGAATATTCACACTATTGTTGCTATTACTTTACTTCTTTTCGGTGTAGGTGTATTCGCTATAGTACTTGAGCGTTTCGTACGTATTCCCTATACATTATTATTAGTGGCATTGGGTTTTATTCTTTCTTTGTTCACAGTAGAGTTTGGTATAGAGACAGGTGTGCGTGCGAGTAATTTTCAAGACTTAATGTTATTTATATTGTTGCCAGTATTAATATTTGAAGCTGCATTCGTTTTAGACAGTAAGCTTTTGTGCAAATATTTACCCAATGTACTAACGCTAGCGACAATAGGTTTACTCATTTCTACCACTGTTGTCGCTGTTTTTCTTTATTATGGTATTAATCATTCAGGCTTTCCTTTTATTGCCGCTTTATTAACGGGTGTTGTTATTTCGGCAACCGATCCTGTTGCCGTTGTTAATCAACTAAAGCAATTAAAAGCGCCTGCAGACTTAAACGTTTTGATTGAAGGAGAGAGTTTATTTAATGACGCTACAGCCATTGTTTTATTTGGTATCATTCTCAGTATTGCTTTAGGGCAAAGTGAGCCTAATGTAACGTCTGCAATAATTACATTTAGCAAAGTGTTTTTTGGTGGGATTATTATTGGTAGCCTGCTGGGGTATATTGCAGCGCTTATAGTGAGATTTATTACTGTCTCTGTGCAGCATATAGTGGTTATTACACTGCTGCTTGCTTATGGAACTTTTTATGTTGCTGAGCACTTATTACATGTATCGGGTATTGTTGCCGTCATGTTTTCTGCCTTGATTTTTAAGAAATCAGTACACAGTTTACTAGCACATTTTTATACCGGCTTACACACTGTGTGGGAGTCACTTGGCTTTATAGCCAACATATTTGTTTTTGTATTACTTGGGTGAGTCGTTAGTCTTAATATGTTTACTGAAATGTGGTTGGCCATTTTATTAGCAATATGTGGCGCCTTTATTGCCCGTATTGCCGCGGTATATATTTCTACGTGGTTAAATCATTTTACCGTAGGACAGCCTATTAACCCCAAATATCCTCCTATAATGATTTGGGGGGGATTGCGTGGCGCTGTCACTATCGCGTTAGTATTGTCATTGCCCACAGAATTACCTTATTGGTGGACAATTCAATCAATAGGGTTTGGCATTGTTATTTTCACGCTTCTCGTTCAAGCAACGACTACCCCTATTTTAGTTAGAAAATTGAAAATTTAACCATAAATCTAGAATAGTCCATCGTTATAGTCATAATAAAATGCGGTTGACAGCTTTTTTATTAAAAATAAGAGGTAGAATCAATGAGAACAAAAATAGAATTTCCCAGCCAAGAACAAAAATTAGCTGGTTTGCTAGAAACGCCGGATCAAACAATACGAGCCTATGTGCTGTTTGCTCATTGTTTCACCTGTGGTAAAGATGTTGCAGCGGCCTCGCGAATTAGTCGATTTCTTGTGCAACATGGTTTTGCGGTTTTTCGTTTTGACTTTACAGGTTTGGGAAACAGTGACGGTGATTTTGCCAATACAAATTTTTCATCCAACACTGAAGATTTACTTTCAGCGGCAAACTTTCTAGAACAGAATTATGAAGCGCCTCAATTACTCATTGGGCACAGCCTTGGTGGGGCTGCGATTTTAGCAATGGCTGCACAACTTCCTAAGGTAAAAGCGGTAGTGACTATTGGCGCTCCGTTTGAAGCAAGTCATGTCATACAAAACTTTGATGCTCATCTTGACACAATAGAGAGCAAAGGCTGCGCGAAAGTTAATTTGGGGGCGCGTGAGTTCACTATCAAAAAGCAATTTCTGGATGATTTGCGTAACCAAACCACAGAACATATAAAACATCTTAATAAGGCTTTACTGGTATTACATTCTCCTGTTGACTTAACCGTAGATATTGCTGATGCCGAGCAAATTTATAAAGCCGCCAAGCACCCTAAAAGCTTTGTTAGCTTGGACACTGCCGACCATCTTTTATCTAAATCAGTAGATAGTGAATATGTCGCACAAACTATTTCAGGGTGGGCAAGTCGTTATATTCCTGCGCAAGAAACATCTCGTCCCAGTCTCACGAAAGGGCATGTTCTGGTGGCCGAGATAGACCATAAATTTCAACAAGATGTTTTTAGTGATCACCATCACTGGAATGCAGATGAACCAGTACAAGTGGGCGGAAAAAATTCAGGTCCAGATCCTTATGAGCATTTACTGGCTGCTTTAGGTGCTTGCACAGCGATGACCATTCGTATGTATGCTACCCACAAGAAAATTCCACTCGAGCATGTGGAAGTGTCATTATCACACGAACGTAACTATTTAGAAGATGCGGGTAATGTGACTGAACAAAACAAGAACATAGAGTCATTAATTCGAAAGGTTCAACTACAGGGACCTTTGAATGATTCAGAAAAGACTCGGCTAATGGAAATTGCTGATCGCTGTCCTGTGCACAGAACGTTGCACAATGATCCCCAGATCATTACCACACTTGTTGAGGGGTAGGTGACAGCACTCTACTCTCGTTTTTTTGCTATTTTAATGACTGTCGGCGTGTAGGACCTAGTTGCGGGAATAGTCAAAATTGATGACGGTGGTTTAGCGTTAATCAAAGAGAAGTCAACGTCATTGTGGGGTAACGTTTGCCATGTGGTTAGTCGGTTTCACCTTAGGCGCTTTGTTAGTATTTATTAAACATGTTTTTAAAAAATATAAAATATAACTTTCCATATTTTTTTATGGACTATACAATTATATGAACTTAAACCAATTTAATGTTCTAAGGCTTTGCTGATGGAAAAATTTATGCTAGCAGCAATTGATGAAGCTAAAGCGGGCTTAGCTGAAGGTGGCATCCCCATCGGCTCGGTATTGGTTCATGATGGGAAAATTATTGGCCGTGGTCATAATAAAAGAGTGCAAACAGGTAGTCCTACTTTACATGGAGAAATGGATGCGTTGGAAAATGCGGGTCGCCAACCTGCGAGTGTGTATCGACAAAGCGTGATCTATACCACACTCTCACCTTGCGCTATGTGCACTGGCGCTATTTTACTCTATGGTATTCCTAAGGTTGTAATTGGTGAAAACCAGAGCTTTATGGGGGAAGAGACGCTACTTAAATCCAGAGGGGTTGAGATTAAAATGATCGACTCTGCTGAATGTAAAAAAATGATGAATGATTTTATCGCGCAAAAACCTGAGCTGTGGAATGAGGATATCGGTGAATGAGACTTTACTCGCTATTTATTAGTTTTTTATTTTCTGCCAGCACTTTGGCCATTGATGTAGTTAAGGTGGGTATCTATGATTTTCCGCCTTATGCCTTCATAGGTGATAAGACCACAGGTATTACCGTTCAAATGATAGCGGCGATGAATAAGTTTCAAAATAAGTATGAGTTTGTAGCGGTACCTACAACCGCTAAACGTCGGTACCGTGATTTTGACCATAAAAAATTCGACATGATGATTTTTGAGAGTACAAAATGGGGTTGGCAAAATTATCCGCTGGCTGTTTCAAATGCTTTTGTCACGGGTGCAGACGTTTACGTAACCCAAGCTAAATTGAGCAGGGGGCAGGATTTTTTCTCGGATGTTAAAAACAAAGCCATAGTTGGCGTTTTAGGCTATCATTATCAGTTCGCTAACTTTCCAGATAGACAGGATTATCTGAAAAAAAATTTTAAACTTTTACAAACAAACAACCAAAAAAAAGTGCTTGAGTTGATCCTTAATGATCGTGCCGAAATTGGTATATTACCAAAGGAATACTTGCGTTATCACTTTTCTAACTCACCTGCAGATGAAGCTAAATTACTCATCTCCGACAAGTTCGACCAAATATATCAACACACCATATTAGTGCGTAAAGACCACAAAATTTCGATAAATTACATCAACAAACTGCTCAGTCAGATGAAAAAAAATGGTATCTTAAAACCTTTATGGGGAAAATATGGTCTTGAAGCCACTCGTTAGCTCTTGCTGATTTCGAAGGAATGGGCTACAAATACTTATTTTCTTTAGCGGGTGAACTACCCCGCGACTAAAGATCACGGGGCTTCTGCAAACCCAAATTAGGCAGCTTCTTTTTTCTCAGTTCCCACACCAAACTCCGATTGCTCAAAGACTTTCGTTTTAGAAGGTGATTTCTGCTGAAATCTGGGCAACGCCCTAGCTAATATCCCATTAGCTATTAAATCTTTTTCGCCTGTATTTGCTATTGATTTAGCTGCTGCCAAATCTCTACACTGCACTGTACCGCAGCTTTCACAGGTAAATTCTCGCA
>JBLIEW010000040.1:0-46976 GCA_047633255.1 Colwellia sp. | reverse complement strand
CCTTCTACGATAACATTCAGCCAGTGTTAAGGTGTTTGTTCAGTTTTTCTTCTGTGGTAATTTCTTTACTGTCTTTATCGTTTTCATCATTATATTGCATTAGTGCCTTGTTATAGGCACACATTCCTGTAGTGATGTAATTGCTGGCGGTAATGGTGGAGATATTCATCCGTTTGGCGATATCTTTAGTGGTAAGCCCGTAGACTTTTCTCATCATCACGGCTTGTCGACATTTGTTAGGTAAATTAGCGATTGTCTCACACATGATGCCTAATTTTTTTTGTGCTAAGGCATTGTCTGCTAGGTGATCTAATTCTAATGTTGAATCGCCCAAATCGATATCTTCAACATAGTCGTTCAATTGGTTAGAGGCTTTTTTAAAATCAGAAAAAATCAAACCTTTTATCACTCTGAACATAAAAGGTTTAGGCTTTAGTATTTTATTCTCAAGTGATGATTTATAAGTACGTAAAAATGTCTCCTGACAGACATCATCAATATCTTGTGAGTTAACGAGATAGCCAGAAATAAAAGAGTTAAGTGCTGAATTATATCGTTTAAAAGTACTTAAAATACTTTCTCCAGAATTATCACCGTCTATTTGATGATTTTTTTTTGAACTCACATTAATTTCCAAAGTGTTTTTATACATTTTCATACATAGATCTGCGCCACTTGCAGAGGCAGGATTTAGCTGTAATTAAAAATGCTTTTAGGCAAGGTAGTGCGTTAGGGTTGTGGCCTGGATTTAATGGAGAAATTTAAAATTATTTAGCCACTTTTATAAAGCATCAGAAAAATAATAAAAAAAAGGACATCAAGCGATGTCCTCAAATAAAACAAATAAAACAAAAGAAACAAGTTGTTTTTAATCAGGGGAGATTACAAAACAAGTTCATCTTAAATTTATTTATCGCGGCCGACAAACTAGAATAATTCACTTCACAGGTGAATTAATTTCACTCGATAACAAGGTGGGGTATATTTTAGTTTTCATGGGCTTTATCAAATTGGAGTTCACTGAGTCGTTGATATAATTTAGAACTTTTTAACAAGGATTTATGAGTACCCGTATCCACAACTTTCCCCTGGTCCATAACAACGATTAAATCAGCATGAATTACCGTGGCTAACCGATGCGCGATAATTAAGGTTGTTCTATTAGTCATTAATTCATCTAATGCGGCTTGCACATGATATTCACTTTGGGCATCTAAAGCACTGGTCGCTTCATCAAGTAACAATACTTCAGGATCTTTTAAAATGGCTCGAGCTAAAGCAATACGCTGTTTTTGTCCACCAGATAACCGCACCCCTTGTTCGCCTAAAAAGCTAGCATAGCCTTGGGGTAATTGTTCAATAAAGTCATGAGCGTGCGCTCTTTTGGCGGCGCTAATAACCTCTTCATCACTTGCTTCAGGCTTGCCATAACGTATGTTGTGCCAAACATCAGAGCTGAACAGTATAGGGTGCTGAGGAACCATACCCATTGCTTGTCGTAAATTAGTTAATTTTAGTTGGGTAATATTGGTATCATTAAAGCGAATACTGCCTTTTTGAGGGTCATAAAAACGTTGTAACAATTCAAATAAGGTTGTTTTTCCTGCGCCAGAGGGACCAACGAAAGCGACTATTTTTCCGGTGGGTATTGTTAAATTAATCTGATTAAGTGCTGCACTGTCAGGGCGTGAGGGATAACAAAAACTTACCTCTTTAAATTCAATTACCGATTGGGCGTCACTCTTGATTACCACAGGAGAAATTAACTCTTTGATATCACTTTCAATCTCAAGTAACTCTAACAGTCGAGTTGCAGAGCCTGCTGCTCGTTGCAATTCACCATAGACTTCGGCAACGGTTGCGACAGACATAGCAACCATAATGGCGTAAAAAACAAAGGCTCCTAATTCACCGCCACTCATTTCACCTTTTAAAACATCCATGCCGCCGACCCATAACATGCCACTTATCGCACCAAAGGTTAGAAAAATAACGATAGCGATTAAATATGAGCGTTGTTTAACGCGTCTTTTGGCCACAGAAAAAGCTTTTTCTACTTCGTCGGCAAACGCATGTTGTTCTTTTATTTCATGAGTATAACTTTGGACCACTTTTATATTTTGAATGATTTCACCGGCATAGGTGCCAACATCAGCAATGGCATCTTGTGAGCTTGCTGCTAATTTTCTGACTTTACGGCCATAAATAATTATAGGTATTAAAATAACGGGTACTGAAAAAATAACAAAGAGTGTTAACTTTAAATTAGTCACCATTAACATCACTAATCCGCCAATTAACATTAAAAAACTGCGTAGCGCCATTGAAAAAGATGAACCAATAATTGACTGTAATAAGGCGGTATCAGTGGTTAAACGAGACATTAACTCACCACTACGGTTTTCTTCAAAATAGCTAGGATGCAAAGTTACAATTCGATTAAATACGGCTTTACGAATATCTGCGCTGACACGTTCACCTAACCAAGACATTAAATAAAAACGACTAAATGTACCTATAGCGAGCAAACTAATTAACCCAATTAATACTAAAATAGCAGATTTTAATTGTTCAGCTGAACCGGCAATAAAGCCATTGTCGATAACAAACTTTACCCCTTGCCCTAAAGATAAATTAATAGCCGCGGTCATTAATAAAGCTAATAAGGCTAAGAATAACATCAGTTTGTAAGGTTTTATGAATGCGAATATAGGTAGCAGGCTGGTGAATGCTTTAGGTTTGTTTTTTGAAGAACTGTCGTCTGAAATGGGTGGTTTAACTGTTTGGTTGTTATCGTTCAAGGTAAGCTCTCAGGGGATTAGTCTTAGACAGTAGGTGGTTATGAAATGAGATAATTCAAGTGATTACTTCTTAATAAAAATGTATCCAAAAGTGTTTGAAAAAAGAGACGTTGTTTTAAAGCATAGTAGGGAGCTAACTAAACCTACCCTAAGTTATCAGGTATATTTCGAATGTTGTATGGTATGGAGAGTTAGTAAAGAGTTAAAAATTAGTAATATCTAAGGTGTAAAACCAGTATGTGATTATACTGGCAGTAAAACTATTAAAATTCGTCATTATTAATCTGTTGTAAAGATAGCACTATATAGTAAAATCAGAGACTTCTGTGATGGAGTCTTCAACAAGGTGGACCATTTCTTCAGAGCTTCTTGTTACAACTTCATAGGCGTCTTTTGCTGAAGTAGACACTTTTGTTTGCAGCTGATCGCTGTAATACTTTTGATCGCCAATCGCTTTACCCAAATCAGTTTGCGTTGATAAGGCTTTTGTTTGTGTCGCAACTTCCCAACAGATAGCCGTGAGAAATGTTTTTTGTAGATTTATCAATTGCACAACAGATTTTGTATTGATTTCTAGAAGTCTATTGAATGGCTTCATAGCAGTTGCGAATTGTTCTGGTGTTGTTGTAAACATAATAAAGCTTCCTTTAGTTATGCTGCTATGCAGCAAATAATTCAGAAAAATAATTATAGAGCGATAAAATATTAACGTCAATACTTTATCGCTGCAAAGCAGCATGAGAAAAGTAAAATTAAATAAATGATAAAAGGTTTTTAAATATCTTTAAGGTAATCAATGGGTAATAACGGTATAGTCGATTAAATTTTTTTTATAAATTCATTGATCGAATCATTTAGGCTAAAACTTGAAAATAGTATAATAAGCCAATGCGTATCGTCCTAATAGGAAATTAGAACGATCACACTGACTAAAAAACACTATAATATTAAACGCTTACCTCATCTAACAAGTAAATCAATGATTGATAATCAATACCACTGTTTTTAGATAACCCAATTTCGCAGGTTCTGCTATTGCTATATCCCTGTGTTTTCGGATCAAATATTTGAGCTTTAAGTGGTGACAGAGCACTTTTATTCAGCTCAGGCATAGTAAAGCCTTTATCACCAGCAAAGCCGCAACATTCCATGCCTAACGGCTCTATTACTTCTGTAGCACAAGTATTAGCAATTTTTCGTAAACTATCACCAATACCAGCTTTTCTACTACTACAAGTAATGTGTAAGGCAACAGGTGTTGTTTTGGGGGTTATGGTTAAATGATCCATTACAAATTGAGCACAAAAATCAGTAAGCTCATAAATAGGGAGTTCTGTGCCAAGTTCTTTAATCCGTAAATTACAAGGACTGGTATCAAATACGATGGGAATTTGGCCGTTGTTACTTATTTCTGTTAGTCGCTGTACTAGCTGCTGACCTTTTTGCTTGGCTATATCTGCTGCGCCTTTACTATGAAAGGGTAGGCCACAACAAAGTTCGCTTATTGCTTTGGGATAAATGATGTCGAATCCTGCTTTTTCAAAAACAGCAGCAGAAACTTCAGTAATACTTCTTTGCTCTTTACTACTGGTGCTGGGTCCCATAGTACGGCTAGCGCAACTAGCAAAGAAAATAACCTGCTTATTTTGTGACTCTTGGTTTTCTTCGTTAGCGTTTAAAGGCTTACTGTTTTTATTGGGCATGGTTGCTTTTGTTGGCCATTTTGAATGCCAAAGTGGCAGACGTTTTCCACTAATATTATGCAAACCAAGGCCAATTTTATTTACCGCATTATCACCAAGGATTTTGGTTGCAAGGCCATTAATCTTAAAGGCCACAGCTGCTGAGGTACTAATCCCAGCAAAATGATTGGCGGAAAACTTTGCGATAAGCTTGCCGGTACTGCCTAATTGTTCACTACGCAGTTGACGGATTAAGTCTCCAGTATTAATACCAACGGGACAACGCTGTGCGCACATTCCGGTAGCTGCGCAACTATCGATACCTAAATGTTGGTAGTTCTTTTTAAGCTCTTTTAGCTCAACTTTTTCAGGGTTGGTCAACTCTTCGGTATGATTTAATTGCTGAATACGTCGCCATAAAACTATCCGTTGTCTAGGCGTTAAACTAAATTCTTTTGAGGGGCAAACTGGCTCACAAAATCCACACTCAATGCATTTGTCGATAATAGGATCGGCATGTGGCATTAATTTTAAATTTTTAATATGTGCCTGTTTATCTTCATTAAGGATCACACCGGGATTAAGCGTACTGTTAGGGTCGATAATTTCCTTAATACGTTTCATCACCTGGTAGGCTTGCTCTCCCCATTCTAATTCTACAAAGGGTGCCATGTTACGACCAGTACCATGTTCAGCTTTTAGCGAACCTTTAAACTCTACCGCAACTAAGTTAGCTACTTGTTGCATAAACTGGTCATAGCGTTGTATTTCTTCCTCGTCTTCGAATGATTGGGTGAAAACAAAATGCAAATTACCCGCAAGCGCATGACCAAATATAATTGCTTCGCTGTAGTTAAATTGGTCAAACAGTTTATGAAGTCTAACAATGCCTTCAGCGAGCTTTTCTATTGGAAAAGACACGTCTTCAATAATAACGGTAGTGCCCGTCTCTCTTACTGCTCCAACAGCAGGGAATGTCGCTTTGCGAATGGCCCATAGTTGTGAACACAAGGTCGTGTCAGTGGTAAATTCAATGGCTTCTATCGGCGTATAAGAAGCGATTAACGCTTCAATTACTGAAATGTTTTCGCTTAGCTCTTGCGCTGACTCTGCTCTTGTCTCAATGAGTAATGCCGTTGTTTCATCAGGCAATTGACAAAAACGATCAGGCAGACCGGCTTTACCTTTTACTGCGTTAATAGCGCGTTGGTCCATCAACTCTACCGCTTCTACAGGACTTGAACTTAATTTACTAACCAATAAACACGCTTGCTCGGCAGAAGTAAAAGAGTATAAGGCACTGGCTTTGTGTTGGTAGTCAGGCACGGTATTATAAGTAATATTTGAAATAAAACCTAACGTACCTTCAGAGCCAATCATTAAGTGAAGTAAAATATCGACAGGGTCGTTAAAGTCAACTAGTGAGTTAATTGCATAGCCTGTGGTATTTTTCAAACGGTACTTATGTTTGATTAACGCACTTAATTCACTATCCGCTTTGACTTCTTTTGCTAGGCTATCTAGGTCATTTAGCATTGTTTTATGAGTGTTACGAAAATCAGCAACACTTTTGTCACTGCGGCTGTCTATCTTTGTTCCATCAGCTAGAATTACCGCCATATCAGCAAGGCTGTAATAGCTGTTTTTACTGACACCACAGCACATTCCTGAGGCATTATTAGCGGCTATGCCACCAATGCGACAAGTATTAATAGAGGCCGGATCAGGCCCCAATTTACGTTGATAGGGCAATAAATGATGATTAGCATCAGCACCTATTATGCCTGGCTGTAAACGAATACGTAGACCCTCATCTTCGATTTCAAATCCATTCCAGTCTGTTGATAACATGATTAAAACTGAATCAGTAATTGCTTGCCCTGATAAGCTCGTGCCAGCCGCACGAAAAGTTATCGGAACACAGCAAACATCGGCCAAGTGAATCACGGCTTGCATTTGTTCTTCAGTTTCAACAATTAATACCAGTTGAGGTATTAGTTGATAGAAACTGGCATCAGTGCCAAATGCGCGCCTTCTAGTGATATCATCAATAATCTGGTTTTGAGATAAAATTTCTTGAAGCTTTACTAAAAAATAATCGTTCATAGCCATTAGTATCCTATTATTATTTTTGGATTTATCCTAAAAGAGGATCTGAAATATTCAGAAAATATACGGCAATAATTCCAAGCATGCCACTAACAAGCACGTAATAGGCTGTTGGAATAATTGTTTTTCTCAATGTCGCTCCTTCTTGTCCTAATAAACCAACGGTAGCAGATGCCGCAACAACATTATGGATAGCAATCATGTTGCCTGCAGCAGCACCAACCGCTTGAGTTGAAACCATTAAAGCGGTAGATATACCTAATGAATTGGCCGCTTCGAACTGGAATTGGCTGAACATCATATTAGACACTGTGTTGGAACCGGCAATGAACGCACCGAGCGCGCCAATCAATGGACTAATTAAGGGATAAGCGGCGCCAAACAACGAAGAAAAAAGCTCAGCACTGGCAACGGGCATGCTAGGTATATCTGACAAATTCACGCCTGAGTTAATGAAAATTCGTACCATAGGAATAGTAAACATCAAAACAAAGCCTGCGCCTATAACTGTTTTTGACGATTCTTTGCTGGCTATGGCTAAAGCGGTTAACCCTTCTTTACCACGACAATGTAAAATAGCAGCAAAAATAGCAGCAATAACTAGTAAACCACCGGGTAAATAGAGCGGACTAATACCTGAACTGATACCCGTTTCACCTAATATATTTGACCAAGAAAAGCCAATATTTACCAGCACAGACTTAAAGTCAGCAAATACGCGAGAGCATACCAGTAAAATAGAGACAAGTGCATAGGGCATCCACGCTGAAAACGGTGATATTTTATTTTTAGGCGCCTGTTCTTCTTCAATTTTTAATGTACCAATCCAGCTCATTGGCCATGAGGATGGTGCTTCAAAATCCCAAATGGTTTTTGGCATAAACAGACCTTTCTTAGAAGCCGTGATAACAATTACCATGCTAACCATACCACCAATAAGTGCAGGGAATTCTGGACCTAGAAATATGCCTGTTAATGCATAAGGGATAGTAAAAGCTAAGCCAGCAAATAAAGCGAATGGGAAAATTTCTAACCCTTCACGCCAGCTTTTATTTGCGCCAAAGAAGCGAGTTAACATCATTGCCATTAATACTGGCATAAATGTTCCTACAATGGCATGAATAATAGCGACTTCACTGGTGATCAATTGTAAATACATATCCCAGTTACTGCCTTGAGCCAGTAATTCTGTGTTAATTGCTTCACTATTTAGGCCATTGGTAACACCAATAACAATCGGCGTCCCGATAGCACCAAACGATACCGGTGTACTTTGGATCATCATACCCATAAGTACCGCAGCAAGTGCAGGAAATCCTATCGCCACAAGTAGTGGCGCTGCAATGGCCGCAGGTGTTCCAAAGCCTGAAGCACCCTCAATAAACGTACCAAAACACCATGCAATGATTATTGCTTGTATACGACGATCGGGTGAAACTTGCGTAAAACCTTGTCTGATGACTTGAATCGCGCCCGTTTGTTTAAGTGTATTGAGTAGAAAAATAGCACCAAAAATAATCCAAAGCACGGATACCGTTACCATTAACCCTTGAACTATTGATGCTGAAATACGTCCTATAGACATTTCCCAAACAAACAATGCTAGTACCACTGTAACTGCCAACGTTACTGGCATTGCTCGTTTTGCTGGCCACTGAAGTCCTAATAGTAATATCGCTGAAATAACTATTGGTAATAACGCCAATAGACCTAAAACCCATTCATTCATGCTTGTCTCCAATTTAGTTATATTATTTTATTCTTTCGACTATTTAGTGGCGAATAACTAGTTACTAATAGTAACTAGTGCAACATATACAATCGTGAGGCGACAATGTACATTTTTTAATACTTTGGATATATTGTGTTAAACGACATTGTTTTTTTCTTTTTGTGACATAATAAAAAGGTAAAAAATTTTATTACATAATTAAAAGGGTGTAAATGTGGTTGCGAAAGCTGATGATTTGATATTATTCGTGATGGTAGTTGAAGAGGGGTCATTTACTAAAGTGGCTGACAAACTTGATTTAACTAATTCTGTCGTGAGTAAACGTATTGCTCGATTAGAAAAAGAATTAAATGCTCAGCTGCTATACCGAACCACTCGAAAGCTTAGTTTGACCGATGCGGGAACAACTTTTTACGGTAAAGCACGGTTAGCTAAATTAGCTTTTCAAGAAGCTGAAGATGCGGTTACCGGTTACGGTGAAGATGTTCGAGGCAGAATTAAATTGACCATGCCTATTGTTTCAGCGCGACTGGTGTTAAATAGTGCATTGGCTAATTTTTGTCATGACTATCCTAATGTAAGTGTTGAATTGACCATTGATAACAAGTTTGTTGATATTATTGATCAAGGGTATGACTTAGCGATTAGAACCGCACACCTTGAAGATTCTTCACTTATCGCTCGGCGTTTAATTGATTCAGACTGGCTAGTATGTGCTAGCCCAGAATATTTAAAAAATATGGGAACACCACAACACCCAAAAGAGTTGAGTGAACACAGTTGTTTAATTTATAGTTATGAGGGAACAGGATCTGATCAATGGGCATTTAAAGATGAAGACAACGTGTATAACGTGCAAGTTAATGGTCGATTCCGTTCTAATAACCTAGATTCGCTAAGACAAGCAGCACTTGCTCATTTTGGTATTGCTTATTTACCCAAAGCCCTTGTTTATGAGGATTTATTAGCTGAGAATTTAGTCTCCGTGCTGGCAGAAAAAAGCAGCAAAGACCTAGGTATTTACGCAGTGTATCCACGAACTCGTCAACCCGATAAGAAGATAAAGCTATTGATTGATTACTTTCGCGAAGCATTCCAAAACCAAAAAGACTACTTTCACTAACAATATTTGCTTTGGTTTACTCCTTGTGGTGATTCTTGCTTTGTTTAATCTTTACGGGCTGATATATTCGTTATCGACGCTAATCATTGATTTTTTACTCTATAAATCTCTTACTAAGCGTTACATATGTTTGTAATAAAAGTTATTTCCCAACCATTGTTCAGTTTGCTTTATCCAAGAAAATCCATAAAGACCAATCATGTGCTTAAGTTTTAATTTACAGCGAGGGTCTGATAACAATGTTCTTGCTTGAGTAAAGTGACCATTACCAATATTTAGTTTGGCAAGATGACATAAATGTGCAGCGCTATATTTAAGCATGTTTGTGGCACTTTTCTTTTCTGCAATATTATTAGCTTCTTTTGTGAGTCGAACACTAAAGCCACACTCTGTAGAGGGAATATTATTTTTACTTGCTTGGTTTTCTGCATCTTTATGATAAAGAGAATGAATATTTGGTGAATAGGCAATTGGCGCATTCAACGCAACACGACAGAATAAGTCTTGATCTTCTCCAATGGGTTCATCAAGTGGAAAACCGCCAATAGCGTCAAATAATGCCCTTTGAATTACCATAGAAGACATGGTAAAAGGTAAGTCTCCTTGTGACGCAATATTAAAATAATCGTCTAGTATCACACCGTTAGGGTTTACATTTTCAAGTTTAATTTTAGCATCGACATAATTATTTTCAGACTCTACTATTTGATAGCGTGTACCAAAAAATTGCGCTTGTGGAAATTTAACAATTAAACGGGCAATTTCATCTAAAAATAGCGGTAACCATTGGTCGTCGGCATCTAAAAAAGCAATGTATTCATGACTTGCTAATTCAACCCCGTGATTACGTGCAGCTGATACACCTTGATTAGTTTGTTGCACTAGCCTTACATTTTTTATGTTGGCACTTTTAACAACCGACACACCTTCATCAGTAGAGCCATCATCAATAATGATGATTTCTGCTGCAGGATATTTTTGCCAAGCAACACTTTCTAGCGTTCTCAAAATATGTTTAGCTTTATTGAATAGTGGAATTACCACGGTAAAATTAATATTTTTCATTTTGAGTACTCCAGTTAGATAAAGAATATTTTAAAGCGCTTTTAACCGATAAAGTTGTTTGTTGAAATTTGCTTGATAATCCTTGTGATATTTGTGAAACAATTTTTTCAATATTGAGGTTAAGCAAATCAATTTGATAGTCTTCTGGCAAGCCAATTTCATCACACCAACCTTTACATTTACTGTGATAATTAATTGATAAAACAGGGGTGTTAGCTAAGTAACCTAAAATAGAGCCGTGTAAACGCATACTTAAAATAGCTTTGTAGGTTGAAAGGTTATCCAGTAATGACATAGGGTTTGGATCATATTGTTTTATAGTCACGGGAATCTTTTTATCCAAACGAACCATAATATTATTATTAATTTTCCAATCACCTAATGTCCTATGGCCGTTAAATTCAATCAATGTAATAGGCTCGCCAGTTTTGTCATATAGTTTGGTAATTAGCTCAGCAAATTGATCAGCTCTTTTTTCTTCTTCAATATTATCTGTTTGACCCATGGCATTAATGGCAACTGAACATAAGGTTAAGGCTATACCTTTACGTTCGTTAATTTGTGGTTTGTATTGATTTGAGCACAATAATAATGGTGCTAAATCGAAGGTTTTATGTACGTTAGCCTTAGGAGAAATGCTTTGTGCTATTGCTAAGCTTTCGTTATCCCTAACCCCTACGTATCCGCATTCATTTAAAAACTTTGCACATGATTTTTCTGCAGCAACAGAATTAAATGGTCCTATACCAACGCCTACTGCTAGGCTCTTTTTAGGGCTAGCTAAAGACATTAACTGTCTTTTTAAGTTGATGTCAGTTTCACTATGTAAAACTGAACCGCCACCAAAAATAATACGCTTACTTTGAATGGCTGTTTTGTAATGTAGTAACCTGTTTTGTCCAGGAAATTGTTGAGTAAACTTTAACGAAAGCTGATCGTCACTATGTGTTTCTCTTTCGTAATCACCATATAACCCCACTTGAGTTCTTTTACATCCAAGAATATTTTTAGCAGCCCAAGCGGTGGCATACATTAGGGCGTCATCACCACTATTTTGCATGCCGTAATAGCCTACTAAATAAGCATCGTACTTCTTAAACATATTTTTCTCCTGATTTTAGTGGGTTAAGCGCAATACCGATCCATAAAAGTGCTGGCCAATAAATAAAACTTAAAATTTCTAGATTTTCAAAAAACGAGTAACAAATAAAAACAATTGCCATTAACGCCGCGCTATAACAAATTTGGCTTTTAAGGCTATTCCAAAATAAATAGATACAGGTAAAAGCTAAAGGGATTGCTAACGCTAATAGCCCTACAATGCCTTTTACAAATAATAATCCGTACCAACTATGGTGAGAGCCAATAGGCATGCCTTCAACAATTTTAGGACCTTTTTCAACAATGCCATGACCCCAAATTGGCGCTTCTGCTTCCCAACGCTGTAATGCCAATACCTCTAAGGTATTACGTACACGTGTTGAATCAGGTCTTGAGGCTTTAATATCTTCATAGCTATTGCTTATCCATGTGAAAATAGGCTCTCCTAACAATAAAATTGTCGGAATGACTAAACCGACAACGATTAACCACACAGGGTTTTTAAAATATTTATTCAAGAAACATAACGGAGTTAAGGCGATATAAATAACCCAGCCAGCACGTGATTGAGATAGTAAACACATTACAAAACTGCCTAATAAACCTGTATTCCTCCAAAAGTTGTCTTTTTCTTGGCAAGTAAAAATTAAAAATATACACGCCATAAAACCTGCTGCAGGTGCCCACGGGGTAAAAAACCGCCAACGTCCAGCGCCTGTTTCAGGGTTTAAACCAAAAAAACTGACGGTAAAAAAAGTTTCTCCTGGGCCACCAATAACTTTCAATGGTGAAATAAATAAGTCACCGTTAACACCTGCAAAATAAAGAACAATAGTTACCGCGGCAAAAATTAATGAATGAAATGAAACTATACAGACGGCTCTAACCACTAATTGCGGTCTTATATCAACGAATGCACCAATGAATAAAAATAGTGGCATAAGCGCCCAACCTTTTGCCCAACCAATTGAAGACTTAATTGTTTTCGCCATGCCTAAGTCCCAATTTGAATGTCCAATAAGTAACGCTAATAACATAAAAAAACCTCCAATAACCCATAACCACACAATGGCTGGAATGGCTGAACTTTCGTCTTTACCATCGACATACCAGCGTAATAAAACCACTGCAAATATCATCCAACCTAGCACCGAACCCATAATATAAAGACCACCGAAAGCGAAGAACGGATAGGTTAGCGTTAACCCGAACCAGATCAGCTTTTCTTCAGTAGAATTTGGATTAAGTTGTTGTGTTGTCATAAGAGTATTAGGCCAAGTGTGATTAATAAAAAGACTGAAGTAATAGATTTAATCTTTTGCAGTCTGCGTTATCTAATTGCTTAATAGTGTATTATTAAACTATCTGTAGCTAAAACTATGCCACCGTTATTTTTTTTACTTAATACTATGATATTAAACGAGTATTTTTTTGTTTTTGTTTGTTTTAGGGTTTTGGAGGGGTTGGTAAATAATTGATAATTGCAAAATAAAAAGTCTTTTTTTCATTTTGCAATTGACTATCAATGTAATAAAGTTAAGGTAAAATCACCTTAGCTTTTCTTGAGGAGAACTCTAATTAACTTATTGCGTTGCGATAAGATGAGTAGTCCTAAGGTGATGAAAATAAAGCCAGCTATTGCGCCGATCATAGCAATAATATTTTTAGGGCTGCTTTGTTTGGTTGGGTAAGATGGTGTGGTTAACATTTGCAGAACAGGGTAAGAAGCAAATATGTCTGATTTACTCGCTTCAAGTCTTGCGGCGGCAGAAGTAAATATGGCTTCTGCCATGTTAAATTCTCTTTGTAATCGCTCTAATTCTACAATTTCTCTAGAGTACACTTTGAGTTGATCACTTAAATGTTCTGTTGAACGGCCTAAGTCTTTTAACATTGAATCTTGGCCTTTTTGATTGGCATAGGCATCAATTAAATCAGCAAATAATTCAGAACGTTTTGGGTTCAAATCTAAATTTAACGAGTTAAAGATTTCATTTGAATTTACGCCGTACATTTGGCTGCTTCTTTTGTTAATGGCGATACGAGTAAAGTTTAATCTTTTTTGTTGCGCTTTAACTTTAGGATGATTGACACCCCAGCGAGAGCTGTATTCTGTTAGTTGAGTTATGCTGTCTTTTAATTCAGTAATATAGGCACGAAATTCAACATCTGATTGTAGCGCAAAGGCTTGTCCTGCTAATCTTGGCGATACACCAAGCTCTTCACTTAAATGGAATATATACTCTTGCAATTGTTTTGCTTCTGCCTTTACATACAGTCGCTTTTCTTTAACACCTGATAAGATCTTAACTAATTGGTTCATTTGATCTGTTGAAACCACAATAGAGCGTTGTTGAAAATCGACAATGGCATTACGGGTTATGTTCATTTTTTCTCTATATTGGTCAAGTACTTGATTAATACTTTGATCGCGACGTAATACTTCGTCAGCTCTTAGATTGCTCAATTCGTCTTGTAGAGAGTTATATAGGGCAAACGTTTTTGATTGAGCCAGTTTCTTATTATTAGCACTCATAGCAAGTGAAATAATTGAAGTTTGCTCGGTTAGCTTGATTCTAGGTTTGCCAAGTTCGTCGAGTGAAATGTTCAGCCTTTCTGCTGCACGAGCTCGAACCCCCCGACTAGATAACATTTCTTTGTAATTAACGCGGGGGTTAAAACCACCACCAGAAAAAGGAGTATTAGTTTGTGATACAACTTGTCCAACATTATCCAGTGATACACTGTTACTGCTGCCAGTTCCCGGTAATACCATTTCCATGTCACTGGTAAATGAAGGGGCTTTATTTAAATAAAGTAACACAAGTAGTAAAACAATTAAGTAAGAAGCTGAACCCACAACCAAATAGGGGCGTTTTAAAATAGCGTATGTTTTTGCTCTAAAAAGACCAAAGTTGGTTAATGCTACAATAGGATATTTCATAATTTACCTACAACAATTTAAAAGGAAGAATGATTTCGGCAACTGTTTTGGCAATATCACGGTAGTTAGTAATATCTGAGTCGTAGCAAGCGACGGAATCATTAGGCATTAAGTAAGGGTTAATATTCCCTATATTTGGCATAGTCATTAGATCTTCAACTGAGCGTTCAATAACTTGTGTCTCTCCAGTTATCGGGTTTTTACTGGCCAGTACGACTCTGCGAGGTGCATTTGTCCAGTCTTTACCACCGACACAATTGGCAGAAACGGCTGCTTGAAGTAAGCGTGTACCATACGGAAGGCTCGTTGAATAACGGCCAACAGCTGCACTCGCATTATCACCAGCTGAATCAATGAGGTTAGACATAAATACGCGAAACCCTTTAGGTGTTATTTGGCTTGGTCTGACTAAATGTGCTTGAAAACATCCGGTACTTGGCACTATTACACGGTCTCCGGCAACTAATGGATAATCTTTCACTAAATCACCTGTTAGCATACCTGTCATGTCTATCTGTACTTGCCAGCCTTTGCGTATCAACATTATTTGATCTAATTTTGCGTCAGGCCTAATACCTGAAGCGGCTCTAAGGGCTTCAGATAATAACCGCGTGGTTGAATAATCACCATACGCTTCTAAATGTTCAGAATTTTGAATGCCGGTAGGTTTTTTATTGATTAATACCGTACCGGGTTGAAAAACAGCACCGGCAACAGACACTTTAATAGATGACCAATTTAATACCTGAATGGTCACGTTAGCGTTGGCCGGTTGAAATATTTCAGCTCTAACGAGAGCTAATTCGATTTTAGTTTCTAGTTTATTGGTCGTTGCTCCGCCAGCTTGTATTACTCCTACAAGTGGTAATTTTACATATCCCGCGTTATCAATAATATAACGTCCATTAAAGCCTTCACCGTCTTCAATAAGTACTTCAACCAAGTCTCCAGGACTCAATAATAAGCCTTGCGCTAGAATAGGATCATTCTCACCAGTGGCAGCGATGTTTATTGAGTTTAAATTTATTGGCTTATCTGTTCTATAATTTAATGCAGCGCCCATATCTTGAAATTGACTACAATTTAAGCCCTCTGAAAACAGACGGTCAGGGGCTTGCTCATGAATAAAGTCATCACCATTATCAGCGGGTGTGCCATAAAATCTTAGTGCAGACTTATCCATCTCATCTGAGGAGTGTTTTGCACAGCCTTGTGAGAATAAAGTCACCAGTAAAACGAGCAACATAGGGATGATTTTGTGATTTAATAATGTGTGAAACAGCATGAAAATCTCCACGACTACTTTGATATATAAATAGTGATTGCACGTAGCGTACCAAGAGTTGATTTGATTTTACTTGTTGTATTATAAGAGAATTATTTTTATTTTATATTTTTGTATTTGATGGATTTAGCAATTTGCAATGCATTATATGTGTTTTGCAAAATGCTATTTATAACCAAAATTGATTTAAACGGGTACTTTCTCCTAGTAAGCACCTTTAGCGGTTAATACTGCGGGAATAGTCAGCGCTATTATTTTACAATCCATAAATATACTTTGTTGCTTGATATAAGATTTGTCTAATTGTAACTGTTCATCAAAATTAGTATCTGCTCGGCCGGATACTTGCCATAACCCCGTAAGTCCTGGTTTTGAAAATAGTCTAGGTTGAACAAAATTATCATACTCGTAGGTTTCAATCGCTAATGCGGGCCTAGGTCCAACTAAACACATATCGCCATTAACTACATTAAACAACTGCGGAAGTTCGTCTATTGAATATTTTCTGATAAATAGTCCAATTTTAGTGATTCTTGGGTCGTTGATGTATTTTTTACAAACACCTTTGCGAAAACTTTGTTGTGGATCAGGCTCATGGTAATTAGGATCTGACTTTAAGTACATAGAGCGAAACTTATACATTTTAAAGTGTCTGCCGTTTTCACCCACTCTTGTTTGAGAAAACAATGCATTGCCGGAGCTGCCAGTTTTTATCAATATTAAGGTTATTAAGAGCAAAGGGCTAATTAATAGTAAGGCAAGTAAGGCAACTGATTTTTGTAAAGTGATAGGTATGCCCTTGTGTTTATAATTTTTAGTCGATGTATTGTTGATACCAGTAAAGAAAGAATAGTTTTTAACCTGTTGTAAAATTTGAATAGTCATTATTTAACTCCTCTATTAGCTAAGCCGAGAAAGTAGGTTCTGTATAAAAATAGCGGATTACCAATAACATAACGGTTGAATTTGGTTTTAGGTTCTTGCATCAAGCGCCAAACCCACTCCATACCTACTTCTCTCAACCACATCGGCGAACGTGAAATATTACCTGAATAAAAATCGAACAAACCACCAACGGCTAATGCCGTTTTACATTGCAATTGATCCCTATGTTCAAGTAACCATTTTTCTTGCATAGGTGACCCCATAGCGACCAGCAACACATCACAACCACTTTCATTTATTGCTGCTATTATTCGATCAGAATTGTCCGCTTCTGTATTATTTATTTCAGAACTATTTATTTCAGTATAACCATGCTCTGTACCGACAATATTAAGTCCTGGAAATTGGGTTCTTAATTCATTTGCTGCTTTTTGAGCAACTCCAGGCTGAGCGCCTAAAAAATACAAAGATTGATTTTTTTCAATAGAACGTTTGCAAAGATGAGGTAACATGTCGGTGCCATTATTATTACCTTTTAAAAGGAAACCGGCTTTTTTTGCGGCTAATCGCATTCCTGAACCATCAGCAAATAAAGCATTAGCTTTTGATAATTGCTCAAAAAATTTACTATCATTAATAGATAAGTTAATCGAATGTACGTTAACAAAAAAACCTATTTGAGTTTTATGCTGTTGCTCATGCGAAGTGGTTATCCAGTTAACGGCTTCATCCATTGAGGTGTTCTTAATTTTTAAACCAAATAGACTGATGTTTTTTTCCTTTTGTAGTTTATTTATTGTTGGACCATAAAAAATAATACACAGGTAGCTTTTTACAATCAGCGATAAGTAATCGGTAAAAGTTCCATTGAGTTGCTGTTCAAGTAACTTTTCTTTACTGGTAACCGTTAATCCAGTCCTGACATGTAAATCGTATAAACTAAAAATACCTGCTTTACTGTAAAGTTGGTTCGCAGCAGCTACTTGTATCTCTGGAGAAACTCTGTGAGTTAAAGGTATACCGCAAAATCCAACCTTTCCTAAGCAAATATCTATCAACATAGCTGTCTTCAGCCAAATTCCGCAACTGAACAAACGTAATTCCAATTTTCTGCCTAACGCATCTGTTTTCTGTTGGCATATAAAGATATTTTTTTTGGTCAATAACGCGATCACTGTATTTAATAACAAGCAGGGCAGTAATAATAAAATAAGTACAAAAGCTAATGGGCGGTCAATTAATGGTCCACTATAGTGATGCGTAATTGAATGGAAATGCTTAAGGGTTATAGAATTATTATCAAGTGAGATATTAGTATGTTTCATTTGAGTTAACCTAAATAATTGAAAGTACACCTTGTACATTGCTTAAGTTATGCCAACTAATAAATATTTAATTAAATCTTTGTTATTCAGTGTCTTGTGATTAGCTTTTGGTTTTTTCTCTACTAAAAAGGAAGGTGAATTGCAAAATAAAAACTAAGTTTTCATTTTGCAATTCATTATGAAATTTTAGGAATACGCTAACTTTGGATAAATTGATATGATCTTATTGGTTTCACTAAAGAGTATGTTTTCAACTTGCTTAGTATCAGAAAGTAACCGCTTACGATTGATGAAAGTTAATATTCTTGCAGAAAGAAAAAATACAATTTTATGAAATAAATTATTGAAATAGCCTGTTCGCATAGGGCCACAGTTTTGATGGCGAATGTAATCTTCTAAATGATAATCGAAGGTGTTATTCCATTTTTGGTCTAGCTCTACAATAAAAGGGACTCCTTTACTGAATTCAATCACATGTCCGTTTTCACCCCATCCAACATCATTTTCTTTTTGTAGATTATTAAATCTGGCATCAATGATACGCGTAAGCCAGTCTATAGTTTTCTCGTGCTTTCTAGTGATGAGCACGCCAGAATTAAATCGATTAGAATATCCTTTTGCCATATAAACATACTTTCCCTCTTGAAAATCTTGAGTTAACGCAGGGCAATTAGGATGGACCGTCGTATCGGCGTCCAAAAATAACACGTTGTCATACCCAGACAATAAGGCCGTTCGCATTAAGGTTAATTTAAGCCAACAACACTCTACGCCCAACGCCGATACAAAAGGACGAGTGACGGCTTGGTGAACATAACCATATTTTTGTGCGTAATGTTGATGAGATTTTAGCTCTTTGTTATACATCCATTGATAACCGTTTAAAGCAATACTAAGTATTAATGTTTTTTGTTTCATATATTCCACCTTGGCAGATAATCAGTCATTATTTTTCTGTTTATGAAGTGTCATAAGCAATATTTGCTCCATGTGTTCCATTAAGGTGTTTTTTAGACTAATTAAGCGCTGTAGAGGAGGTTTGAAAAATAGCATTATAAAAATTCGCATTATTACTTTGCATATTGCAAATACTATCTAACAAAATGTTACTCGAATAATTAATTGTAGATGCTTGTATTTTCGATATTTAATTTGAGGGGGTAGGGTTGAGTATGATATAGGCTGCAATAACGGATTTTGAACAAATCTAATTGTCATAACAAGCGGTTATTAAACATATATATTGCATAGTAAGTTAATCACTTAAATCTTATTTTAAGTGATTAACTTAACTGTTTATTTAGCAATAGGTAGGGTGATTTTAAAACAAGTACCCACATTAACTTCACTCTGAACTTCAATTATTCCATTATGCTTTTCAATAATCGCTTGGGAGATGGGTAAGCCTAAGCCAGTGCCTTCACCAACTGGCTTGGTTGTATAGAATGGGTCAAACACTTTTACAATATTTTCCTCACTAATACCTTTACCATTATCTTGAACATAAATAATAATATTGTTTTTATCTTGAATAGACCTAATCGTTAATAAACCGTTAGCTTCACATGCATGTGAGGCATTAATAAACAAATTTATAAACACCTGATTTAGGTCATAGGGTTGCGCTAAAATATTACAGGAATCCGCTAAATCTAATTTAATCTCCATTGAATATTTCAGTTCATTCGCCGCAACTTTTAAACAATCTTCTATGCAATTATTTATATTACAAGCTATTAGATGATCATCACCTTTATACGAAATTTGTTTCAAATTTAGGATTATTTTTTTTACACGTTCAAGACCTTCAATGGTATCTAGTAGCAAGCTAGGCATATCTGAAATTAAATAATCAGCGTCAATTTGTTCACGTACTACTTGGTATTTACTCAATACAGAATCTGTATTTTTTTCTTCAGGATCGTAATCTTGTATGATTTTGTCGAGTTTGAAAATATCGGTTATATTTTCAGATAAACAAGATAAATTGCTGTACGAATAGCTGATGGGGTTGTTAATTTCATGGGCGATACCCGCAGTAAGTTGGCCTATTGATGCCATTTTTGCCGACTGAATAAGTTGACTCTGAGTTGTTTTTAATTCAGATACAACGCCCTCAAGACGTAAAACATTATCATACAACCCACGAGTTTTATCTTCGAGTAATTTTTCGGCTAGCTGCCGTGCCTTTTTTTCTCGTTCATAAGCTACTTTATAGGCGTTAAGTTCACTCATTTTAATCCTCGAATGATATGATTAATTTACATTTTTCAGCGCCATCATGCATACATTCAGGATGGCTAATTGTGATCGGTTGCTTAAAGTGTTTAGACGCACTTAAAATTAATCCTTCTGAAAGGTAGCATAACTTACGTTTTGAATGGTAATACATCACAAAATCGCCATCAGAGGTATCATTACATTCAAACGAGGGTAAATAGGCTTTTGGATAAACACGTTTCACTTCTTTATGAATGACACTATCAATATAAATTAAGAAGTCTTTTAAGTTATCAATATGAGATAAATCAGCAGGACTATTATTATATAAATGGCTAAAAAGATATTCGCCAAATGTCCTGACTAAATTAGGGGGATCAATTTTAGTTATTTCGGATAGTGCAGCCACTAATGCCATTATTTCTGAGTCGTCATACTGCATGCCATTGGTATAAATACCTTCAGAACTAGGATTTACTTTAGTTAATAGATCATTCCAGACAGACATCCCCATTTTTTCTATCACCATTTCTGAAAACGCGGTGAATATAGAACCCTGCATAGTAAACTCCTTATTTTAGGTAAAACACTTAGGTGAAATATTTTATACTTATTGTTCAACGATAATAACAAATTTAGATTTTTGATTACTCTCATACTCAATAAGTTTGTTAATTGAGTGCTCTGTTAGTTCATGACCTTCGGCTAAAATCAGTAAATTAGTATTTGAGAATACACTATGCTTTAAAATCATTTTAGGTGAAATTTGATCAGTCCTTAAGCCTAGCTCATTAATGTTATTGTCTACTAATTCAGGTTTAGCAATCAATAATTCAAGGATATCTTCATCATATTTAATACCTTTAGCTTTAGTCAACTCTATATGAATTTGTTTATAATCCATTTTATTCGGTTGAATTTTTCCACAGGAAAAGCGCCAATAATCCCGTGCTATATTAATTATTTTACACGCTAATAGTGTTTTACTATCTACTATTTTTAAAATGGTCTCTAGGGATGAAAACTGGTGGGTTAATATTTCAGTAACACCATTTAAATGTTGTGCGGGAGAAAGAATTTGTTGAGCAATTAGCCCTTGAGACATAAATATTTTTCTTTGCTCGAAATTAAGCAAATTGTATGGGGTACTGTAAAAAAGAGGATCTAATCCTAATAAACCAATTTCACTCAGTAAACCCGCCAAGCAAACATCATGTAATGCATCTTTATCAAGGCCAAGCTGTTCACCTAATCGACCGGCTAAATGGCTAACATTTTTTGCGAAGCCGCCACTAATTTCTGGATTGATGGCTATAAAGTTAAATAGCATTTTCTCACAAGATTTATTATTTCGTTCATTTCTTAACAATGACGCTCTAATTTGTTTTGTGCGTAAATTTACTCTTTCTTCTAAATCACTGTTTAAGCTTTTCAATAACTTATTTTGATTTTCAATTTTATGCTTTAGATTAATATTTTCATTTTTTAATCTAACTCGCTCTAAACCTTCTTCAACACTATTGATTAGCTCTTCATTATTCCAAGGTTTATTGATAAATCTATTAATTTTTCCTAAATTAATTGCGGCAACGGTTGCCTCGAAATCTGCGAAGCCACTCAACACAATACGATAGATATGGGGATGTGAGTTAGCCACTTTTTGTAATAAAGTAGCTCCGTCCATTTCTGGCATTCTCATATCAGAAACAATCACGTCTACTGGCGTGTCTTCTATTATTTTTAATGCGCTTTTTGCACTATCGGCAATGAGTACTTTATAAGGTTTACGATGAAATAAGCGCTGTAAAGTACGTAAAATATTACTCTCATCATCAATGCATAAAAGGGTCATGTCTGAGTATAAAATTGTATCGGTATTGCTCTCTGACATAATTATTCCTTTTAAATTATGTTGTTGAATAAAATATATATTTACTATTATTTGTTATTGACGGCTAGATTTTATTATTTATTGTGCTTGATCTGAAAAAAAGATAAAGTCAGTGGGTAGTTATAACTGTTATTTATAAAAAAATCCTTATTTTCTTAAAAAAGTTAACTATTTGACTAATAACAGTTCTTTTTATGATTTTTTACGCTATCCATTCAGCTTTAAATAAAGACAGAACACATTTAAATATTTATTCAACCCTGTATTTGTTGTTAAACAAGAGTAATTTTACACTGTGTTGATTATAAAAAATATCAATAGGATAATATGCAAAATTTGAATAAATCTAGAATTTTATTTGTAGACGACGAACCTGCTATTTTACGTTCACTAGAGCGTATCGCGAGTAAAGTCGACGCTGTTATTTTAACTGCGTCTAGTGGTAAGGATGCTCTTGATATTATAAATGAATGTCCTGTGGATGTTATCGTGTCTGATTTTAACATGCCCAATATGAATGGTAATGAGTTACTTGAGCAGGTCGCTCAAATTTCACCCGAAACTGTACGCATCATTTTGACAGGATATGGTGATATGGACATGATTCTAAATTCAATTAACGATGGTCATATCTGGGGATTTCTCCATAAACCTTGGGATAACTTCGAGCTTATTGTAAAGTTAAAGCAAGCGTTGCAATTACAACAGATTTTAGCAGAACGAACCTTAATGCGAAGAACCCTTGATCAATATCAAAAATATCATAGATCAAATTTTGAGGGTTTTATTGGTGATTCAGTGCCAATGCAATTTATTTATTCATGCATTGAACAAAGTGCACCCAGTAATGCCTCCGTTTTTATCACAGGCCCTAGTGGCTCAGGTAAAGAAGTCGCGGCACAAGCCATTCATCGATTAAGTAAAAGGAAAAATGGTCCTTTTATTGCGCTAAATTGCGCCGCTATTCCATCAGAATTAATGGAATCAGAAGTTTTCGGCCATATAAAAGGCGCATTCTCTGGCGCGGTATCTAACCGAGAAGGTGCGGCTTCATTAGCCAATGGCGGTAGTTTATTTCTTGATGAAATAGGTGAAATGGATATTGGTTTACAGGCTAAACTATTACGCTTTATTCAAACGGGATGTTTTCAAAAAGTAGGTAGTGGTAAAGAAGAAAAAGTAGATATTCGTTTTATCAGTGCAACCAATAGAGAGCCACACATTGCGATTGCTGAAAATAAATTACGAGAAGATCTCTTTTATCGATTAAATGTTATTTCAATAGACTTACCACCGTTAAGCGAACGCGACAATGACATTGTAAAATTGGCTGAGTATTTTTTAAGCCACTTTAGTGAAATGGAAGGTAAAGTGTTTGCTGGTTTCTCTTCTGAGGCAGAAGCGTTAATTAAGTCTTATACATGGCCCGGTAATGTTCGCCAGTTACAAAATATTATCCATAGCTCAACAGTCATGTCTGAAGGGCCACTCATTTCTGAGAAAATAATTGTTCAACAACTTGGCCGACAAGCGGGTCAGATGGATACGACGTTGACTGTGAAGCAAGAATTAATTCAGCCTCTAAATGTTGAGCAAAATCCAAATCGGCTAATACAAGATGTACATAAATCACAGTCAGCAATCATTTCATTGGCTGAAGTCGAAAAGCAGGCAATTGAGCAAGCTATTGATTTGTGTGAAGACAATATAGTCAAAGCGGCGAGTGAATTAGGTGTAAGCCCTTCAACACTCTACCGAAAAATACAACAATGGCAAACGTAACCAACTAAATACATAAAACTATTCTGATTTTGCAAATATCCACAGTAATTATTTTCATACTGCAAAAAATCACTGTTGTTATATTATTTAAATAAATAAAACCTATATTAATCAATGAAGTAAAAAAATTTAATCTTGGAACGAAACTTGAAGTTATCTTGTTAATTATTAAACAATGATGATTTAGGTTTGTTCTAATGCAGCTAATTCAATTTTTCAAAATACAAGTAAATTCAGTTGTTGAGCTTTTATCAAATGCCACTTGGTTGCTCACGGCAGAATTTATATCAAAAATATCTCGAATTTTTACTATTGTTGTACTTGCTGCTCAATTGTCACCAACTGGGTACGGCACAGCGATGTTAGCCCTGGCATTTCATGACGTTTTTGGATTACTACTCCGTGCGGGTGTTGGTAGCCAACTTATCAATTGTAAACCACATCAATTAGAAAGCTTTGCTAAAAATGGCATTATAATTCAATGGGCCATTTGTTTAACAATAGCAATAGCCCAATGGAATTCTGCTGATTACCTTTCATCACTTTATGATAATAATAATATTGCTATTTTATTACAAATAATGGCCCTTATTTATCTTTTTTATCCCTGGGTGAGCATCAAAATATTTTTATTACAGCGCGAAAATCAAATGCGTTGGTTCAGTATTAGAAATGGTATATGCGTCATTATTGAAAATTCTACTATCGCGATTACTGCTTTATTAGGCGCTGATATTTTCGCAGTAGCTCTGGGTAAAATTGCGTTTTCACTCTTTTGGTTAGTGCTATTTTCATTCTCACCAGTTAAATCATATGGTATTAGTTTCAAATTTTCTATTATCAGTCAGATGCTTAAAACATCAGGGAAACTGTTTAATACTGAGTTTTTACGTGGCATTCGACTGCATGCGGATACTTTTATTGCGGGTAAATTATTAACACCAGAGCTGTTTGGTTTTTATACGTTTGCAAAAAATGCAGGTGTTGGTTTAAGTCAGTCAATCAGCCAAGTTTATATTAGTGCTTTATTCCCTTATCTATGTAAATTAGAGCGAAAAGGGCAGTTGTTAGCACAACAAAATAAAATAGTGATTATATCCCTTTGCATTGGTTTCCTGTTTGTTATTCAAGCGATTATCGCGCCAATTTACGTTCCTATATTATTTGATGACAAGTGGTTTTCAGTCATCCCTATCATCACCATATTATGTTTAGTCGCACTACCTAATTTGATGATAGATATTGTCTGTTGCATGCAACGTGTAAAGGAGCAATACCACCGCGAAACTTTCACTCGATTAGTTTGCCTCATCATCAGCCTTATAACTCTGTTTATCTTTAGTCCTGATGAGCCAATGGAATTTGCCATGGCGATCTTTTTCAGTAGTTTATTTTGTTTAATTCCTATTTATTTACTTAATCTACTTAAACCCTTTAATCACAATTTACTTACCTTATTTGACCGGAGAAAGTCACATGAAAACTAATTCAATTCCAGTTGTTTCAGTCGTTATCCCAATGTATAACGTTGAAAAATATATTGAGCAAAGTATTAACAGTGTGCTTAAACAAAGTTACCACCACTTTGAACTCATCCTAGTTGATGATGGTTGTGTTGATAACACCATAGATATAGTTAATCGCTTTTCTGATCCGCGAATTAGAATTATACGCCAAGCAAATAGAGGCTTATCAGGTGCTAGAAATACCGGTATAGATGCCGCTCGAGGAATATATATTGCTTTACTGGATGCCGATGATTATTGGGCAAAAGATAAATTAACTAAGCACATAAAACACTTAAGCTTTAATCCTAAAGTGGGTGTTAGTTATTGTCCGTCGCTGTTTATTAATGAAGAAGGTGAACTTTTAGGCGTGGGTCAATTTCCAAAACTTAATAACATTACTAAGCAACACATTTTTTGTCGTAACCCAGTAGGTAATGGCTCTTCACCTGTAATTAGAAGATCAGTGTTGTCTGAAGTTGGCTATTTTGGTGTTAAAAGAGATAAGTACAGAAGAATGTATTTTGATGAAAGTTTAAGGCAATCAGAAGATATTGAACTTTGGACACGAATAGCGCTAAAGACAAAATGGCAGTTTGAAGGGATTGACACACCGTTAACTTATTATCGTGTGAACGACTCTGGCTTGTCTGCTGATGTTGATAAACAGTTTACAAGTTGGCAACATGCGGTAATGTTAAACGAATCGTCTGATCCGAAATTTTTCAAGAAATTCTACAGTTTAGCAAAAGCGTATCAGCTAAGATATTTAGCAAGAAGAGCCGTACAATCAAAGAGTAAGCTCACTGCATTTAAACTTATTCACCAAGCAATATATTGTAATTATAGAATTATTCTTCAAGAGCCTAGCCGTACCATCATGACGTTGTGTTGTGCTTGGTTGAAGTTTTTGCCTAGCAAGCTTTATAGCCGTATAGAGAAATTTGCTATGCTGAATTTTGGTAACAGCTCGATTAAGACGTAATTAAATTTGTAAATTTGTTGAATTAGAGCAAACCCGTGAGTCCCAGTTAGTTATTAATCTGGGACCCATAATCAGGGGTTTGCTCACATTAGCTTCAATATTACTTAAGTTGCAACAACCTTTGGTATCGTTCCATTCTCAGAAACAATTTTAGCCATTACATCGTGACGCTTGATAATCGCTTCATCAGGTGACTCAGTCACTAAAGAAACAACCACGGAGGCTATAGTCGACAGTATAAAACCCGGTACTATCTCGTATACGTAATCAGCTAAAGGCAGACCGCCAATCTCAAACGGAGCATAAATCCAAATAAGAACGGTCACTGCACCCGTGATCATTCCCGCAAGGGCGCCACTTCGAGTCATTTTACGCCAATAAAGACTAAGTAAAATAATCGGTCCAAATGCTGCGCCAAATCCTGCCCAAGCATTACTTACCAGAGATAAAATTGAACTAGAACGATCGTACGCCAGCGCAATAGCAATCAGTGAAACAGCTAATACGGAAAGTCTACCTACCAATACTAACTCTTTTTGACTAGCTGAACGACGGACAAAAGTTTTATAGAAATCTTCAGTCAGTGAACTAGACGAAACCAATAATTGCGACGAAATGGTACTCATAATTGCAGCTAAAATTGCAGCTAACAAAAAGCCGGCTATCAATGGATGAAACAGCAACTGCGACAAATAGATAAAGATAGTTTCTGGATCATATAAGTCACCCCCATTAGCACTAATATAGGCTCTACCTACGAGCCCTGTTACTACTGCGCCTATTACCGTTACCAGCATCCAACTCATGCCAATATGGCGAGCGGTTTTAATATCAGCCAAAGTCTTAATCGCCATAAAGCGAACAATAATATGCGGTTGACCAAAATAACCTAATCCCCAGGAAAGGCTAGAAATAAGACCCAATGCAGTGATGCCGCTAAACCACGACATCAAATTGGGATCGAGTGGCGCCATAGCCAAATCAAACTGTGTCATGCCGCCTAAATCAAAAAAGGTCACCACAGGTATCAGCACCAAGGCAACAAACATAATACATCCCTGCACAAAGTCGGTTAAGCTAACAGCGAGAAAGCCACCAAACATGGTATAGGCAACGACCACACCTGCAGTCAAAAACAAACCAATTTCGTAATTTAGACCAAAAGAGGCTTCGAATAGTTTCCCTCCAGCAACCACTCCTGAAGAAGTGTATAAAGTAAAAAACACTACAATTACTAAAGAAGACAATAGTCGTAACGCATGAGAACGATCTTTAAAACGTTTTTCAAAGAAGTCAGGTATGGTAATAGCATCTTCTGCCATTTCAGTGTAAACCCTGAGTCTTGGCGCGACTAATAGGTAATTTAAATAAGCACCTATCATCAGCCCAACCGCTATCCAGGCAGAACTTAACCCGGATAAATAAACTGCGCCTGGAAGTCCCATCAACATCCAACCACTCATGTCAGAAGCACCTGCGGATAGTGCGCCGACAGCGGGATGGAGTTGACGCCCACCGAGCATGTATTCTGAAACATTGCTGGTGGAACGGCGATAACTGTAGTAACCAATTGCCATCATCAGTATAAAATAAGCGGCTAGTGCAATAAAAGTGTATAAATTCATAGAGTTCCGTTTTTAATTAATCGAATGATTAGAAGTGGTTAAGCTTAGCCCCGTATTTGTCCTTGGCCAGCGACACGATATTTAAAAATTGTCAGCTGTTCTAAACCAACCGGACCACGTGCGTGAATTTTACCGGTAGCGATGCCAATTTCAGCGCCCATACCAAATTCTCCACCGTCTGAAAACTGGGTTGAGGCGTTATGCATTACTACAGCTGAGTCTACCGTTCGCATAAAAATTTCTGCCGTTTCATCGTTTTCGGTGATAATAGCATCGGTGTGTTTTGATGAGTGCATGTCAATAAAAGTAAGCGCTTCATCGAGTCCTGCTACTACTTTAACCGATAGAATGGCGTCTAGGTATTCGGTATCCCAATCGGCTTGGGTTGCCGCATTAATACGTGCATCACATGCTTGAGCTACATCGTCTCCACGAATTTCACAATCTTCCAATATGTTAACCAGCTGAGGCAAAAATTCTGTAGCTATTGCTTGGTTTATCACTAAACTTTCAGTAGCACCACAGACACCGGTTCTACGTAGTTTAGCATTTTTAATTATGCTTAATGCTTTTGCTAAGTCGGCATCTTTATCGACATAAACATGATTATTTCCATCTAGATGTAACAATGTCGGTACTTGTGCTTCGTTTCTTACCAGCTCGACTAAGCCACGACCACCGCGAGGAATAACTAAATCAACATAATCAGCACAGCGTAATAAAGCGGCAACAGCAGAGCGGTCTTCTGTGTCAATTAATTGTATGCAAGTGCTTGGCAAATTAGCGGCACGCAATCCTGTTGCCATGCAATCGACAATAATGCGAGTGGAATTGAGGCTTTCAGAGCCGCCACGTAAAATAACCGTATTACCTGATTTTAAACATAAGCCGCCAGCATCTGCGCCAACGTTGGGGCGCGATTCGTAGATCATTCCAATAACGCCAATGGGTGTTGATACTCGGGTGATTTTAAGGCCATTTGGGCGATCAAATTGTGCCAACACTCGACCAACTGGATCGGCAAGTTTGGCGATATCTTCCAGGGCGACAGCCATATCTTCAATTCTTTCTGGGGTGAGTTTGAGTCGGTCAATAAATGAATCGGCTTTGCCTGCGTTTGTAACGCTTAAAACATCTAGCGCGTTCGCTTCGAGTAGTATTACCATATTTTGACGTAGAGAGTTTGCTGCACTAGTTAATGCTAAGTTTTTTTGTTCGGTAGTTGCACTGGCTAGAACATTTGCAGCCGCTTTGGCTTGTTTGCCAAGATTTTCAATCATACTTTCGATATCAATAATTTTACTCGTGTTGGACATAAGTGAGTTTTCCTTTGCTTGTTTTATTACTTTGAAACTGTTTGGTCAAATTCAATGTGACTTAAGTGAATTATTACAACTTTTTATTTCTCATTCAAATTTTAATATTAAAAAGTTCAGTCTAAAGTGCTGTGCAGTATTCATTGTTCTGAATACTATGATGAATGTTAATTTATTGAAATATTTTTGTGAACGTTAGATACGTCATCGATGAAACGCAGGATAAGCCTTGTAGGTTACCGCGCGAGTCGATAATGAGTCGCTCATTTTTCCACAACCAATCATATGTAATGACATAAAATACCTGATGTGTTTTAGTTTGCTTTTGAATGAAATGCAGATCGTTTTGCAGGCGTTCAGTATGAACTTTTGAAGTCTTAAAACTCATCTTTTAAGGAGGTGATTTTAAGTTCAATTGAAAAAACATGGTTTTTAGTATATGATATCCGTTCTCATTTGTCGATACTTGTCAAATCCTAACGTTTGTTATAAATGTTTCAGCAATTTTTTATCTACGATTTTTCAATTCAGTTAATCACCATTAAAACTGATTTATTGGTATTCGACACTACTGTATTACCACCAGAAAACAGCAGAAAAAATTACGCCGATGTCTGAAGTTTTATGAACCCAATTTATTATCGGTTCAACGCAGATATTTAATTTAATTAATCAAGTAAGGATCAATATTGTTAACCTTTGAAGAACAAAAAAGTACAAAACCCGCACGAAATAAAAAACGCATAGTCATAAAAGTTGGCTCTAGTTTATTAGCAAACGTTAAGAATTTAACACCTAGTTTTGCATTCATGCATGGCCTACTTAATGACATTTCTTCGCTTCGTGACCAAGGCTATGAAGTTGTGCTCACGTCCTCCGGATCGGTAGCATTAGGTCTTAATACTGTTGGCTGCACCATTGAAAACGCCAGTGTTCAAGATAAACAAGCGGCCGCAGCTTGCGGGCAACCCATATTAATGCACGCTTACAAACAAATTGCGTTGGAGTATGGTTTTGATATTGCGCAGGTATTAGTTACCCTTGACGACCTCGAAAATAGACGTCGATTTCTCAATGTTAAAAACACTGTTCATCGCTTAATAAAGCAAGGCGTAATGCCGATTGTAAATGAAAATGATACCGTGACCACTGAAGAAATTCGTGTTGGTGACAACGATCGACTTGCAGCGAAAGTCGCTCAGATGATCGGGGCAGAATATCTGTTTATCTTAACCTGTATCGATGGCGTTTATGACAGAGACCCTTCAGAAGAAGGCGCGGTGTTTGTAGAGTCTATTGAAGATGTAAGCAGTTACATGGAAGCAGCAAGCGGCACCAGTAGTTTGGGTACCGGTGGTATGCTAACTAAATTGCAAGCGGCCAATATGGCGCAAAATGCTGGCTGTACTACCATCATAGCGAGAGGAACAATGGAAGCTCCTGTTACCGCAATACTTCGCGGCGAACGTAAGCATACCAAATGTATTGCCCATTCATCGCCTTCATCAGCATGGAATATCTGGCTTACTGATCGTCTGCAAATGGCGGGTAGCCTCGTAATAAAACAGCATGTAGCTGACTCATTATCTGGTGGAGATGATGGATTCTCATGCCACGATGTTGTTTCAATACACGGAAATTTTGAGCGCGCAGATGTGCTTCACGTCTATGATGAGAAAGGTGAGGAAATTGCACGTGGTTTGTGTAACTTTTCATCAGATGAAACGGCAATTATTTCAAGCCGTCCAGGTGATAGTGTTCAGAATATACTCGGTTATGCGGCTTCACAACGTTTAATTAATAGTGAAAATTTGGTCGTATTAAGTGATCATCATCTTTCTTGGGATGAACCGGTTCAAGATGACTAAATAAAAATAAGTGCATTTGTAGAGTACTGGTTTTGCTTTCTGCTTTACCGTCGTACTCTTCGTTTCATTTGAATATGTTCGTTTTAGAAAGTCTGAGCGACTCATAATCAAGTGAAACGGGTAACATACCCATAATATGCATGTCTTAGAGTGCTTGAACTACGTCAGTTCAAGGCTCTATTTTTAATTTTCAGAGCAGACTACTCTGCTAAATATTCCTCTCGATTTCTGCTCTTTTACATAACCACTTAATCGATATACAACCAATCATATTATCTTGTGATCATCTGAAAACTTAAGCCTCAATTGGTGTTGGTTAACGGCCTCTATTTGCATTTATTTTAAATGTGTTTATGATGATATCAATCAGTTGAAAAAGGCAAACTATTCGAAAGGGTAGCGCGCAAAGCTAACGGTCTAAGGAAATTAAAAATCTCCATGACAGCGTAGCTACCGGCACTGGAAAATTGAATTTTTTACTATTCAACTTATCCCTTTAAACAATGTTTAGCATTGTAGCCCCTGTTTCAGCGTACACCCTCAATGACTTATTGTTATAGAGTAAATTATGAATAAACAAGTTATGATAATTTTTGGTGATTAGCATATTAATTTAGTAATATTTACCGAAGTCCATAAGGCTCTATTTAATATTTTGATTAATTATCGATTATTTTACAAAATACGTTTATACCCGCTCCATTTGAAGGTGCAGGTATAATACCAAACAGATTAATTTAGTGATCAATTTTAATGAGGATAAATTTTCAAGAACGAGGCGCTTGATTGAGCAATAGCTGGCTATTGGGATTGAAAGCAACGATGTTATTGGAGATTTAGACCATTTATAAAGATCACTTAATTAGTTTGATTGGTATAAGCTGCTTAAACCATTAGTTAACGCAGCTAACGGTAATATTATAAGAATACTTCTGATCAAAGCTTTAAAAAGCTATCACTTTTCTTTAGGTTGTTTGAATAAAATGCATATTCGTCTTTTTCTATATTTATCTATTTTTATTAGTTGTGCTTCTCTATCCTATCAAGTGGAGGCAAGAGATTATGAAACTGTTTCTTTATCAAATGAAGAGCAACGCTGGTTAGCCGATCATAAAGATATAATCGTTGGTGGAAGTCCTGATTGGACACCATTAAACTTTTCAGATCAAGAAGGTAATTCCCAAGGAATAGCCAATGATTATCTGCAACTTATTTCTCAATATACGGGGTTAAAATACCGTGTTATTACCGATGAATGGCAACATAATTTAGAAAAAATAAAAGACAATAAAATTCATATTTTGGGCTCTGTCTATAAAACAAAGGCAAGATAAAGCTATCTTAATTATTCAAAACCCTATTTAGAGTCGTTAGATTATTTTTTTATCAGAGATGATTTAAATGTTCACTCGTTTGCTGATTTAGATGGTAAACGACTAGCTTTGCGCAAAGGCTATGCGCATAGAGAGATAATAAAACAACATTTTCCTAAGATAACGATTATTGATGTTAATACTTTTGGCGCTGCTATTGATGCGGTATTAGAAAATAGAGCAGATATTTTATTTGATACCTATAGTGCACTTATTTACACCTTAGAACTGGAAGGAATAACAACCATTATTCCTTTTAAATCCACCCGTTATTTAGGTAAAAGCCCTATTCATTTCGTCGTAAACAAGGCAAATCCAGAATTAGCCAGTATTATTCAAAAAGGCTTAGATGCCATAACACCAGCAGAAAAAAAAACGTACTTGGAGCCTGGTCAATTCCGCAACAAGCCATCAACCCACCCATTAAAGATGATGTATTTGTATTATCTCATGAACAAAAGCAATGGATTAATGAACACCAAGTGATCAAGGTTGCTGGAGATCATGCATGGGCACCATTCGAATTTAGAAACGAACAAGGCTTACACGATGGCTTCGCTCATGATTTGTTACTTACCATTGCAAAATTAACAGGGGTAACATTTAACTATTCAACAGATGTTTGGGATGAATCGATTTCAAAAGTTAAAAATAAAGAAAAAGATCTATTAGTTGCTGCTTTTAAAACTGAAGATAGAACAAATAATTTACTTTTCTCTCAACCCTATACTAAAGTGCTAAATTATTTTTTCATTCGTAATAACATTAACATCACAAAAATAGATGATTTAAATGGGCTTAGGCTAGCTATTATTCAAAATAGCGCAATGGAGTCTGAAATTAAAAAAAGGCTACCTAACTTACGTATTATCTACATCGACTCACCTGAGCAAGCAATAGACTATATTATTGAAAACAAAGCTGATGTTCTATATGACTCACACGCAGTGATAAATTATCATCTTAATAAAAAAGCAGTAACGAATATAATTCCTTTTAAAAAATTACCTAACAGCTCTATTAAAGGACTTCATGTTGCTGTTAGAGATGACTATCAGCCATTACTTGGTATTATTAATAAAGCACTTGTTCACATAGAAAATACCGAACTTAAATCTTTATTAGATAAATGGCTAATCAATAAAAAGCTCGTTGATCAGCCTCGTATTTTATTAACAAAGCAAGAAAAAGAGTGGCTACTTAAGCATAACCATTTTACTTTGGTTGCCGACCCTCGCTGGATGCCTTATGAGTCAATTGACGAACACAACAAGCATAGTGGCATTATCCCCACTTACCTAGACATTATTGCCAAAACATTGGGTATTAGTTTTGAGCTTATCCCAACTAAAAATTGGCAAGAAAGCCGTGATTTATTGCTAAATAACAAAGTGGATATTGGATCGGCATCAAGCTTATATGAACCCTTCAAACAATTGTCATCTACTGACAGCTATATTAAAAGCCCATTTGTTTTCATCATGCGAAATGAAGATAGATATATCGATGATATCAGCCAAGTGCTAAACAAGCGTATTACGTTGATTAGCGCTTATTCAAGTACAAAAAGTTTGATTGAAAGGTTTCCAAATAAAGATTTTCAATTTGTTAACTCAACTGAACAAGGGTTAGAAGATTTATCTTTGGGAAAAACTGACGTCTTAATTTCTTCGTTAGCACAAGCAAATTATTTAATTGCTGAACAAGGATATAATGCTTTACGTGTTGTTGGTAAAACTGAATACAGTTTGAATATTAGCTTTGTTTTACAAACCGAATTTAAAATGTTGGTAGCTATGTTCAATAAAGTCATTGCAAGTATCAGTATTGCAGAAAAACAGCAGGTATTAGATAAATTAGGAGCTAGAGAATTACTGGTAAAAACTGATTATAAATTAAACATACTAATTTTTTCTATTGCAAGTATTGTTATTTTGATTTTTGTTATTTGGAACCGTCGACTGAAAAAAGAAGTTATTCTAAGAATTCAAACAGAGCTTTCACTTAAACAAAGTGAAAGAAACTTATCTGTTGTTATTGATAAGATTCCTGTCATTATTTATGTCACTGATATTGAGTCTAATAACTTGCTAATGGCAAATGATATAGCTATCAAAGAATTAGCGATTGATTATAAAGAAATACTAACACTATCTGGTCATGACTTTTACCAAGGGGAATTGAGTGACGCATTAGATAAGCAAGTTCAAATAATCACGCGAGATAACAATATAATTGACGGACTCTTATCTGTTATACAAATCAGATATCAAAAGAAAAACGCTCTTTTACATATTGTTGTTAATTTAAATGAACGTATTTCGATGGAACGTGATTTAGAATTAGCCAAAAATGTTGCCGAGTCAGCCAACAAAGCAAAAAGTAATTTTTTAGCGAATATGAGCCATGAAATTCGTACGCCAATGAACGCTATTATTGGCTTAACCCATATTCTTTCGCGCAGCGAAATTAATTTGACTCAACGATGTCAACTGAAAAAAATAGACAGCTCGGCTAGCCATCTACTGACCATTATCAATGATATTCTAGACTTGTCCAAAATAGAATCAGGAAAACTTATTTTAGAAAATTCGCATTTTAGTCTGGAAAAAATATTCAAAAATCTAGCGAATATGCTGTCAGAGCAAGCAAAAATAAAAGGTCTGCATATAACTTTTCTTTAACCGATGTGCCGGTATGGTTAAAAGGAGACAGTACTAGAATACAACATGCACTAATGAACTATTTAACGAATGCGATAAAATTTAGCTCCGATGGCAATATAGATGTTGTTACTAAAGTGTTAGACATAAAATCAGACACGTTATTGATTGAATTTTCAGTGACAGATCAAGGCTGTGGTGTCAATCAAGAAAACCTTGAGGGTCTATTTGAAGTCTTTCAGCAGGCAGATACCTCAACAACACGAAAATTTGGCGGTACAGGTTTAGGGTTAACAATAACTAAGCAGTTAGCTAAATTAATGAATGGACAAGTGGGCGTTGAAAGTAAATTAGGTGAGGGCAGTAAATTTTGGTTTACTGCGTGGCTAAGCCTTGGTGAAGAAACGCTAGATTATGATCACTCAATAAACGGATTACCTTATGAACAAATATTAAAGACGTCTTATCAAGGTGCTGAAATTTTAGTGGTAGAGGATAATGAAATCAATGCAGAAGTGGCACAGTTGCTCTTAACGAGTGTTGGTTTACACGTCGATATTGCTGAAAATGGCCTGCAGGCGATAGAAAAAGTAAATGATAAAGCGTATGACCTAGTCTTGATGGATGTTCAAATGCCGGTGATGGATGGTTTGCAAGCAACTCATCAAATAAGACAATATAATGATAAAGAGTCACTACCGATCCTCGCGATGAGCGCAAGTGTCTTCGATGAAGATAGACAAGCCTGTATCAAGGTAGGTATGAATGATTTTGTAGGTAAACCCGTTTCACCTGATAACTTATTCTCAACCTTGTTAAAATGGCTCCCTCTTAAACGCTATAGCAATAATAGCGTATTAGTAAACAATTCACGAGACAAGGAGACGAATGTAAAAGTGCTTAATCAATTACAACGTATAAGGTTGTTACAAGTAGATAAAGGGATAAAGAACTGCGCAGGTAATATAAAAAACTACTTAACCTTGTTAACCACATTTGATGAAATGAGCGTTAAAATATTAGCCGAGCTCAAAGAACAATTGGCCAGAGGGGCATTTGAAGACGTCAAACAGGGTTTACATGCACTAAAAGGGACTTCAGGTAATTTAGGTTTAGTGAGTATTTACCAGGAAATTCAACGGATAGAAAATAAAATGGCCACTAATACGCTGAATAAAAAAGAAGAATTATTAACCCTGTTGGATGCCAATTTACAGTGTTTTAGTCAGGCATTTAATGCCCTTGATCTACCTGATTTAACGCAACCCAAAGCAGACAACAATCCGATTGATATCCCTAAGGCATTAGCAAAACTTCATGCCTTATTAAGCGCAGATAATGCAGAGTCGAATGGATACTTTGACACCATTGCGGATGAATTATTCAACACTTATGGCGCGCTAGCCGAGGCGATAAAATATCATATACATAATTTTGATTATCTACTTGCGCTTGACATAATCGGGTCTTTACTTGCTATGCCTATCGAAAAAAAGGCGGTAAGTGCCATTAACATCGCGATACTCAATGAAATGTTTGGTGAAAATTCGGATAAACCCTATTTACTTTTGGAAAAATTTGTTCCACAAGCGGAGTTATTAATCAAAGAGATTACTGACGCATTATTACAGCAAGATATAAAAACTATTACCTTCAATGCACATAAACTAAGTTCATCAGCGCGGGCTGTTGGCGCTGAGCAATTGGCTGATGTTTTTAATGAATTAGAGCAAGTGAGTAAAGAAAAAAACATCATTCTTATAGAAAAATCTTGTATGCAGATACCTAAAGAAATGTAAAAAGTATCAGGCTATATCACAGCAATGTAAAATGAATTGTCATTGCTAATGAACGGATACCGCAGATGTTTATCGGCTATAACAACAGTAAAAATTGCAGTTTGATCACCTTAAACAAAACTGAAATTTTTACACACATTTAATGTTTAAAGTTAATAGGTATTATTAGGCTCATTTCGTGTTGTGTAACGTAAAGTTTTTTGCGTTAATTTAAAATCGGTTTATAATAGTTAGCATCAGTTGAAAAAGGCAAACTACGTGAAAGTGTAGAGCGCAAAGCCAACGGTCTAAGGAGATTAATAGTCTCTAAGATAGCGTAGCTACCGGCACTGGAAAATTGAATTTTTTAAAATGTTCAATTTATTCCCCTTAAATAATTTTAAATCGACATTAGATAATGGCTGCCATTATTGTTTATTTTTACCATTATTGCCTATGCTTCAGCGTACATCCTTAATTTTTTGTCGTTATAGTATCGTTACAGAGTACATCATGAATATTAAACAAGTTATTCTCATTGTTGATGACCAGCCCATTAATTTATCAATGTTATCTCAAATTTTATCTAATAAATACCAGGTACGTGTTGCAAATTCAGGTAAAAGAGCATTAGCAATGGTCACCACTACCCCACTGCCAGATTTAATCTTACTTGATATTATGATGCCCGATATGGATGGTTATTCTGTTTTATCTGAATTAAAAAGTCATCCAGTAATACAGCGAATACCTGTTATTTTTGTCACCACCATGGATACCCTAGTTGATGAAGAGTATGGGCTTTCTTTAGGTGCAGTTGATTACGTTACTAAACCAATACGACCTGCTATTTTAATGGCTCGAGTAGCAACACATCTAAAATTAAAACAAGTAAATAACTTTTTGTATGACCAAAATGATTTTCTTGAACAAGAAATAAGTCGCCGTATGGATGAAAACTTAATCATTCAGAATGTCAGTATAAGGGCGCTAGCTCATCTTGCAGAAACACGAGATCCTGAAACCGGACAGCATATTTTACGTACTCAGTCATATGTGAAAACTCTTGCACAGCATTTATATAAAAAACAGCTTTATACTGACACTATTGATAACCACTATATTGATTTAATAACGCGTTCGGCTCCTTTACACGATATTGGTAAAGTCGGTATTCCTGATAGTATTCTCCTTAAAAACGGTAAGCTTGACGATCAAGAATGGGAAATAATGAAATGCCATGCAGAGTTTGGCGCAAAAGCAATAGAGCTAGCAGAGCAAGATGTCAAACAACCGGTAGAATTTTTAACTTTAGCAAAAGAAATTGCTAGATCGCATCATGAAAAGTGGGACGGTAGTGGCTATCCTGATGGATTGTCTGGAAATGATATACCTTTATCAGCTCGCCTAATGGCTATTGCTGATGTGTTCGATGCATTAGCATCCGAGAGAGTATACAAAAAGGCGTTCCCATTAGATGAAGTTAAACAGATTATAATGGAAGGTAAAGCTAAACATTTTGACCCTATAATGGTTGAAGCCTTTATTGACTGTTTTGAAGAATTCTCAGCTATTCTAAAAGAACACGCATAAATTTATTTAACCATCAGTTGAAGCCGCTAAAAGGAATATTGAACTTCTTTAACCATCAGTTGAAGCAGTTAAAATGGATATTATATGAATATTTTTGATCAAGGCCTTAAAAAGCCGTCACTTTTATCTATGTTGTTTAACAAGCAATATCGTGTTTTTTTATTTATTACTTTATTGTTGTCATCCTTAGTTATTGTGAATTTTTTAACGTATAGGGATGATTCATTAAAACAAATTGAGTTACAACACTTCCAAGAGTTACAACTCGTTGCCAAACTAAAAGAAAAACAACTAAACCATTGGCTAGACGAGCATGAAAAACGCCTGTCTATTTTAAAGTCGTCACGCGCACTGATCAAATTACTTGAAAGTAACACTAAAGAATCTCAATTTATAATTAATGACCAGCTTAACCATTATCAAAAAAACTTAGGGTTAACTGCCGTAATAATTCAAGACAGACAAGGCAATGTTATCAGCAGTGCTGGTGACTTTGAGGCTAATAATAAAACACTTAATAAGGTGTTGGACCAAGCCTTTTCAACTAACACTATTCAAAATACAGGTTTATACCACACCCAAATAAATAATAAGGAAGAAATTACATTTTCTCTTGCAACAACATTTGAAGACAGTAATGACTTTGTGATTATAATCTCGGTAGATAAAAGTGAATTTTTATTTCCTTTTTTACAAAAATGGTCAAACCAAAAGCAAAGCGCTGAAATATTGTTATTTAAAAAAGATCCACAGGGTGTGCGATTTTTAAATGAGCTAAAGTACGAAAAAAATACAGCAATGATTAGAACGGTACAAAATGACCAATCAATGGTCTTAGCAATACAAATTATTAATAAACAAGCTTATACCGACACTTATATTTCAGGGACTGACTATAGGGGTGAACCCGTTATTGGTGTGTCATTGTACTTACCTAAATTTGATTGGTACCTCATCGCTAAAGTAGACAAGGCCGATGTTTATCAAAATTTTAATAATACAATACTGATCCATATTATTACCTCATTACTCACTCTTACCTCTATTTTCACTATAGCTCTAATGTTTATCCAGAGAAAAATTTTATATCAAACAACATTACAAGCACGTGATTTAGCCGAAAGTTCACTTGATATGATGTTTGATGTTGTCCCCGATATTTATTATAAGTTATCAAATGATTTAGTTATTACCGATTACCGCGCTCACAAAACGGACGACCCATCTGTTGGTTTTGACTATTATCTAGGCAAAAAAATAATAGAGGTTTTACCTAAATCAGTAGGGGACATATTTGATGAAAATATAATCAATTTATTTAAACTTAAGTCAATGGTTACTTTTGAATACCCAGTAAGCTCGAATGAAGAGACAACCTGGTTTGAAGCGCGTATGTCACTTCTACCTGAACACTCTATTATCATCGTAGTGAGAAATATTACCGAGCAAAAAAAATCTCAGCAAGCGTTAATCCGTGCAAAAGTAATTATTGAGAAAAGCCGTTTCGTTTTATTTCGCTGGCATGCTAATGGCTGGCTGGTTGAATTTGTTTCGGCCAACATTAAGCAATTTGGTTATACACCAGAGGCGTTTCTTTCAGAGCACTTACCTTATAACACCATTATACACCCCGAAGATGTCAATAGAGTTATTGAAGAATTTGCAGATTCTATTGCGCAAAAGCCAGATGATTTTACTCAGGAATATCGAATAATGTCCCCCTTGGGAGATGTTTTTTGGATTCAAATTAGTATCCAAATAATTAGAGATGAAAATGGTAAGACACTTTATTACCAAGGAACGGTATTTGATAGAACCGCGCAACGGCTACTAGAAAAACAAGTGAGCTACTATAATCGATTATTTGAAAGCTCATTGAATGAAATATATATTTTTAATGGCGATTCACTCAGGCTTATCGATGTTAATCAAGGTACATTAGAAAACACTGGATATACCTTAACGGAAATTAAAAAATTAACAATCTTAGAACTGACCCCAATTGAGACACAGAAGTCAATTTTTGCTAAATTTCAGCTGTTAAGAAATAAAATACAACAAAAATTGATGATTACCACTACTCACCAACGAAAAAATGGCAGTACATACCCAATAGAAGCCTATATAGAGTTAATTGATGAGGAATCACATTTATATATTGCGGTAGTACACGACATAACAGAAAGAGAAGGCCAAAGACTTGAGCTTGATAAATACCGAGATAATTTAGAAAGTTTAGTCGAAAGCCGAACACAAGAGCTGAATCATACTAAAAAAATTGCGGATAATGCCAATAAAGCAAAAAGTGATTTTTTGGCAAACATGAGCCATGAAATTCGTACGCCAATGAACGCTATTATTGGTTTAACTCATATTCTTTCGCGCACCGAAATTAATTCAACTCAGCGAAATCAACTAACAAAAATAGACAGCTCGGCTAGCCATCTACTCACCATCATCAATGATATTCTAGACTTGTCTAAAATAGAATCAGGAAAACTTATTTTAGAAAATGAGTATTTTAGTCTAGAAAGAATATTTAACAATTTAGCCAATATGCTATCGGAGCAAGCCAAAATAAAAGGTTTAGATATAACACTTTCTTTAACCGATGTACCCGTATGGTTAAAAGGAGACAGTACTAGAATACAGCATGCACTAATGAACTATTTAACGAATGCAATAAAATTTAGCTCCGATGGCAATATAGATGTTGTGACCAAAGTGTTAGAAACAAAAGCAGACGCGCTATTAATTGAGTTTTCAGTGACAGATCAAGGCTGTGGTGTCAGTCAAGAAAACCTTGAGGGTATATTTAAAATTTTTGAGCAAGCGGATACATCAACAACCCGAAAATTTGGCGGTACAGGTTTAGGGTTAACAATAACTAAACAGCTAGCTAAATTGATGAAGGGCCAAGTAGGTGTTGACAGCAAATTAGGCGAGGGCAGTAAATTTTGGTTCACTGCGTGGTTAAGCCTTGGCGAAGAAATTATTGGGTTTGACCACTCAATCAACGAATTTGATAATGAACAAATATTAAAAGCGTCTTATCGAGGGGCCAATATATTGGTGGTAGAAGATAATGAGATTAATGCTGAAGTGGCGCAGTTACTCTTAGTGAGTGTCGGTTTAAACGTCGACATTGCTGAAAATGGCTTGCAGGCGATAGAAAAAGTGAATAATAAAGTCTATGACCTAGTCTTGATGGATGTTCAAATGCCTGTGATTGATGGTTTGAAAGCAACTGATCAAATTAGGTTGACCCATGATAAAATGTCTCTGCCAATTCTAGCAATGAGCGCAAGTGCTTTTAATGATGATCGCCAAGCCTGTCTCGATGTGGGTATGAATGATTTTGTTGCCAAACCCGTCTTCGCTAATAACTTATTTTCAACCTTGTTAAAGTGGCTTCCCTTCAAACAAGAAAGTAATAATACCGTATTAATAGGTAATCAACTAAATAGCCCTATTGATACAAATATTCTTAATCAGTTACAAAATATAACGTTATTACAAGCGGATGAAGGGGTAAAGAACTGTGCGGGTAATATAAAAAGTTACTTAAGCTTACTATCCACATTTGATGAAATGCGAGTAAAAATATTAGCCGAGCTTAAAGATCAATTGACCAGAGGAAAATTTGAGGATGCCAAACAAAGTCTACATGCACTAAAAGGAACTTCAGGCAATTTAGGTTTGTCGAGTATTTATCAAGAAATTCGACAACTAGAAAATAAACTGGCCACTAATACGTTAAATGAAAAAGAAGAATTATTAACTCTGTTAGACACTGATTTACAGTGTTTTAGCCAAGCATTTCATGCCCTTGACCTACCTGATTTAACACAACCCAAACTAGACAATAATCCGATTGATATTCCTGGGGCATTAGTAAAACTTCATACCTTATTAAGCGCAGATAATGCAGAGTCAAATGGGTTCTTTGACACTATAGCAGATGAATTACTTACTACTTATGGCGCGCCAATAGATGTAATAAAATATCACATACATAATTTTGATTATCTACTTGCGCTGGACGTAATCGGGTCTTTACCTGCTATTTCTACCGAAAAAAAGGCGGTAAGTGCTATTAACATGGCGATACTCAATGAAATGTTTGGTGAAAATTCAGATAAACCCCATTTACTTTTGAAAAAATTTATTCCACAAGCGGAGTTAATAATCAAAGAGATTACTGACGCATTATCGCAGCAAGATATAAAAACTATTACCTTCAACGCACATAAACTAAGTTCATCAGCGCGGGCTGTTGGCGCCGAGCAATTGGCTGATATTTTTAAGGAATTAGAGCAAGTGAGTAAAGAAAAAAACATCACGCTGATAGAAAAATCTTGTATGCAGCTACCTAAAGAAATGAAAAAAGTATCAGACTACATCACAGCGATGTAAAGTAAATTGTGAGGTCGTTTTAAAATGAAACCAGTAAATATATTACTATTGAGTGACTCACAGTACGAGGTGAAAAACACTCAAAAATTACTTGGTGCTGACTTTGGCAAAATATCAGCAACCACTTGTGAAGAAAGTGCTAGGTTATTGTTTAAAGAAAATCGCCCAGCATTGTTGATCTTGTCTTATGAACATGTGGGTGAAGCGCTTGAATTCTATTTATCTTTACATGATAGTGTTTTAAAAACGACTGCGATTCCTCATAAAGTATTATTATTTTGTAATAATAAAGGCTCAGAAACCGCATACAATCTCTGTAAGCATGATGTGATAGATGATTATATTGCTTGCCGACCACTATTTGACCCCTTTAGACTTCGTTTGTCAGTGCAACAAAATATAGAGCGTTATAAACAAGAACTACGTTATGCAAAAAATGCTAATAATCTAGAGAAAATCACTTCCGACATACAAAGTTTAAGTGTACTTGCGATAGAAAAATTACAGAAGTTTGTAGGTGAACAAATAAAGTCAACTGAATTTTTAGACCATCATTCTAAAGAATTATCTCAAGCGACTAAGGAGCTTCAGAAAAACATAAAATCGCTCTTTTCAAAAAACAATAATAGAAAGCTTGGCGCGACTATTGAAAAAGAAATATTGGTTTTTAAAGAAAAATCATTGGATAAGCCAACCCTAAGCCTTTCACAACAGTTGCATAGTACGCAAAATAAAATTGAATATTTAGTAAACGACTTTAAATTTTTCTTAAATAACTTAGATAACAGCATTAATAAAATTAAAGCAATCAAGGTTCTCGTTATTGATGATGATGATATGTATAGAGAAGTAGTATCAAGTATGCTTGAAAGTGACGCGCTAAATGTCAGCACGTTTAACTGCGGTCATGCGGCAATAGAGTATTTACAATCTGATACCACAGATATTATATTGCTCGATTACAATATGCCAAATATCAATGGTTTAGGTGTTCTTCGTTTACTTAAAGCATCACAGGAACTTAAAGAAATACCGGTAGTAATGTTAACCGGAGATAGCTCTAAACAGATTGTTGTCGAAAGCATTAAAGCGGGAGCTAAGGGCTACATTGTAAAACCCAGTAATCGTAAAATATTGTTAGATAAAATAAACAGTATTGTTAATCTTCAGTAATTTCTGTTGGAAATATATGGTTATGTTGGCTGTAGCTATTCATTCAGTACGTTGGTATAGATTACTCTGCGTCTAAATGACTTTTTAAGGTTTTCTGAGCCAAAAATGACTCAAGATGTTCAATTGTTTTAAGGTTTTTTATATTCATAATTGCTTTCATTTAGTGATGATAAATAGGTCAAAAAAACTCAGGCTCATTTCATGCTTAACAACGAATAAACTTGATCTTTTTAAGGATTAATGTATACTTAATTTCATTGGAGATACTTGATATTTAAAGACTAAATCTTAATTAAGTATTAAAAAACGAACTTGATAAAGTACCAAATAATTTCGTTATAAATTAACGAATCGCAAACCTAGAGAAACCTAGGGACGCAAAGCTAAGGGCCTGTAAAATGGTAGCCAGTTGCCGAAAGTGATAGACACTTTTGTTTTCCGAGCTGCTTCTTATATATGGTCTTCTTAGTGAAGGCCATTTTTTTTGCCTGGATTTTATGATGTACGTTGAACAAGGTTAGGAAAATAGGGAGTGAATCGATTGAAAAAGTACTTACAACTTGTTATTGCACTATGGTTTTGTGCTTATTCGAGCAGTAGTTACAGTGCCTTTATGGTTACTCAGACAAGTTTTGCTGTTGATCTTGAACACCCGGTAACTAAAGAAACAACTCTTATTAATCAGAGTAATAGTTCTGTCAGGGTTAGGGTTGATTTTGAAAAACCGCAATGGTCTAAAGACCAATATTATCTTGGTGATCAATTGGTGGCTTATCCTAAAATAGTGGTTATTCCGGCGAAGGGTAAAATAAGGGTAAGGATAGCACCCAGGATAAAAAAAGAGTTACAGGACGGAGAATATGTAGCGTTACTTGTATTTAAAGAAATGCCACCGCAAAAAGGTGATGCTCAGGTGACCATGCTGATGAATGTTGGTGTGCCTTACTACGGCAGGAAAGGAAAGCTTAAAACTGCGATGAGTTTTGAAAATATGCATATGGTGAAGGTAGAAAGTGGCTATGAGCTCCAGGGCGCGGCGCATAACAGCGGGAATTTTTCATACCCGCTTAATATCGCCGTTAAGCTTTACCGAAATAAGGAATTGCTCACAGAAGAAACGTTTAAACAAGGATTCTATCGCGAGCACCTGGTTAAATTGAAAAAAACGTTGGTAACAGAGGAAGACGCTGATTATGCAGAAGTACTTTTTGCCAATAAAAACATTGATTTTTCAGAGCAGTTCAACTTTGCTTTTTAGAGGCACGAAAGGTGAATAAAGTTATTTTTATCTTGCTGTTGTTTTCAACCTTGTCTTCAACATTACTAAGGGCAGAAGACGGCGTGTTTTATATTAACGGTAATGCGGTAAAAGCAATATCTATGTCGCTTGGTGTCAGCGCGATAGATTTCGGTGATGTCTATGGCGACAGTGAAGTGGATAGCGAAGTGGTGGATTTTTCAGTCAATGCAGAAAACGGCTATGACTATACGGTAGAGATAAGTAATGACGACAGTAGCGGGGTAGTACAGCTTTCACGCAACGCTAATGTAGGGTATACAGCAGGTAGCATAACTTATATAGAGACAGCCACAGGGGCTGATCAGAGACACGAATTTTATGTAGACCTCAATACAGCGAGTATGAGCGGCGATTTGTCCGCTACTATCACTGTACTGGTGGCTTACAACGACATCCCAGAATAAGGTTCCTCTAGGATACAGGGAAGTTTATTCATTTTAAAGTAAACCAACTAAAGTGAGAAAAAAAATGAAAAAATTATTATTAGCAGCATCAATACTAGCAATGTCAAGTTCAGCAATGGCAGCCAATACTTCACCCCTATTAGATACAGCGGTAACGGATTCATTGACCGTTACAGCTAAGTATGTAACGCCAATTGCGGTTACATTAGATACAACAGCAATCGATTTTGGTGATGTGTGGTCAGATTCAGTTATTTCAACTGAAGAAGTTGTCGCTACAGTTGTTGGTGAAGCAGGTGAAACATTCACTTATTCAGTTACAGGCGATGACATGGTTTTATTAACCGGAGATATTGAAGGTACAGCAACAGCTTTCGTTAGTTCAACTACAACACAAGCGCTTACTTTTAATGTTGGTCTAGATACATCAGCAGCTGCCACAGGTACAACTGTCGATGAGATCGTTACAATCTCTGTTATTTATGATGCTATTGCAGATACAGTTAAAACAGCAGCAATATAATCATTATTTGGGCAGCCTGATGGCTGCCTTTTTTCATTTGGTAATACTGTAATTTGGCTAAATTGAAATGAAAAAATTATTTTTTTTATTTGTTTTACTCTATTCAACCCCAGCCTTTTCACTGGAAATTGTCGAGGTAAAAAATGCCCAGCTAAAAGACCTCTACTTTTATAACGGTAGTCGAGTGAAGGTTTATCCAGAAGAAGGCGTACTTATTTTGGTGAAAGGAATTGCAAATAAAAAGGTTAAAATTGATATCAAAGTAAACGGAATTGTCTATTTGGTTCAGGGAGTAAAAATTGCAAATATTCGCGCTAAACACCCTATTATCACGCTAGACAAATACGGAGAGGGGGAATTTGTTATTGGTTTCTCGCTGCTAGGGGAAAAAAATGTCAGTGGCCCTTATAAAAAACCAATCAAATACAAAATCGACTATGTCGACTAACTAGTTAATCGTTCATAAAATAATGAAAATTAAAATTGATGTTCTATTAAGTTATATACAG
>JBLIEW010000039.1:0-47498 GCA_047633255.1 Colwellia sp. | reverse complement strand
GGAGTAGCCACAAAGTATTTATCAAATTATCTCGCTTGGTTTAGGGAAAGTAACGCAAAGCTCAATAAACAGGAAATATTAGTGGCGGCATATGGGTGACAACAGTGCTCTACAACAGAGCCAAAAATTAATAATAACGCGTTCCATTTTTAGCCATGGCAACTAGCGCGTCACAAGGTGTATAACGCTCACCATATTGTTGTGACCACTGTGTTAATTGCTCGACTAATGATGCTGCGCCAATTTTATCAATATAACGAAATGGGCCGCCTAAAAATGGTGGGAAGCCAATACCAAAAATAGCACCAATATCACCATCACGAGCATTACGAACAATACCTTCATCAACACAACGTGCCGCTTCATTAAGCATCATATAAGTACAGCGTTTGGCTATTTGATTAGCCGATAGTTTGCCAACAGGGTTTACGCCTAATAAAGCATAAATACGGGTATCAACTTGCTTGCCCTTTGGCTTAAAAGCATGCTTAAGTCCTTTCTTAACATTGTTACCATATAAGTAAAAACCTTTATTGGCTTTTTTACCTAAACGACCATCGTTAAGTAATTTATCAAAAGCGGCAGGCGCTGCAAAACGATCACCTAACTCCGCCTGTAAAATCGGACTTATTTTCGCACCAACATCAATCCCTACTTCATCGAGCAATTGCATTGGCCCAATAGGGAAACCAAACTCAACTAAGGCTTTATCAAGCTTATCAATGGGCTCACCTGCAAGTAATAAAATAGCCGCTTCATTCATATAGGGCGCTAAAATACGGTTAACATAAAAGCCGGCTTTATCTTTAACAACGATCGGTGTTTTACCTTGTTTTTTAGCAAATGCGACTGTTGTAGAAATAGTTTGATCCGAAGTGGCATTATGAGGAATAATTTCTACCAGTGGCATTTTATCCACTGGCGAGAAATAATGTAGACCTATCACATTTTCAGGGCGCGCTGCTTTAGCCGCAATTTTGCCAATGGGTAAACTTGACGTATTACTAGCAAATATCGTTGACGCTGTGGTTTGTTGCTCAACTTCAACTACCATGTTTTGCTTTAATTCTAAATTTTCAAATACCGCTTCAACTACAATATCAACCTCTTTAAAGCCAGAGTAATCAATAGTACCGGTGATCATAGACAACTGCTTTTGCATTTCACTGTTGCGAATAAAACGACGTTTGACTTTTTTAGCTAATAAATCATAACTGTATTTTATTGCATGACTAATCCCTTGGTGATCAATATCTTTAATACGTGCGGGTATCTTTGCCTTCGTTGCGGTAACAAAAGCGATACCTCCGCCCATTAAGCCACCACCAAGTACACCGGCTTTAGTAATTTTATTAGGTATAACATCGGCTATTCCCTGCTCTTTTTTCATGGCTGTGGTCGCAAAGAAAAGGTTACGTAATTGTGCTGATACGTCACTCATCGCAAGCTCGGCAAAATGTTCCGCTTCAATTTGATAGCCTTTTTCGGATGACTGTTCCATACCTGTTTTCACACAATTGATAATTTTTACGGGTGCAGGATAATTACCCTTCGTTTTTGATAACACTGATTTTTTCGCTTGGTTATAAACAACACCACGACCAACAGAAGTGCCTTCAAGAAACTTATTCACTAATGATGATTTAAATTTTATCGTTTGTTTAAGATTTCCTGCAAGTGCCATTTTTTCAGCGGTTGCTATTAAAATACTATTTGGGACAACATCATTCACTAAACCTACTTTTAAGGCTTGGGTTGCTCTAAGTTGTTTACCCGTTAGCATCATATCTAATGCTTTTTGTACACCCACTAACTTAGGTAACCGTTGGGTTCCGCCGCTACCCGGTAATAAACCTAATTGCACTTCAGGCAAACCTAACGCTGTTTTAGTACTGTCACTACAAACGCGAGCGTGACAGGCCATTGCTAGCTCTAAGCCTCCCCCTAAACATGCACCATGAATGGCTGCAACGATAGGAACATTTAACTGCTCAAGTTGTAAGAAAATATTTTGACCTTGACGAGAAAGTGCAACGACTTCGTCACTTGTTTTGCACTCATCAATCATCTTGATATCAGCACCGGCAACAAAAGAATCTTGCTTGCCGCTACATAAAACAACCCCAGTAATAGATGAATCACCTTTGATTTCAGCCAATACATCAGCAACTTGCTCGGTGAACTCAGCTTTAAGCGTATTCATGGTGTCATTAACAACATCCATAACCAAATGAGCAATGCCATTTTCATGGCGGATCAAACTAAAAGCACTCTTGTTGCAATTGCTCTCTTCGCTGGTATTTAACTCGTTAGCGGTCTCTTTGTTATTATCATTCATTAATCTGTCTCCACTATCATAGCTGCACCTAAACCACCTGCAGCACAAGCTGTAGCTAAGCCTATACCACCACCACGACGATTTAATTCATTCAAGGTTTGTGTAATCAAGCGCGCGCCTGTTGCGGCAAAAGGATGACCATAAGCCAGTGAGCCGCCCATCACATTAAATTTGGCCATGTCTATTTCACCAATCGCTTTATCGCGCCCTAAGTGTTCTCTGGCAAATTTATCACTGGCAAACATTTTCATATTTGCTAATGCTTGCGCCGCAAAAGCTTCATGCATTTCAATTAGGTCTAAATCAGCTAACTCCATACCTGCACGCTTTAACGCAATTGGCGTAGCATAACTGGGCCCCATCAACATATCTTGCCAAACGTTAATAGCAGCAAAACCAAAACTACGAATATAACCTAGTGGCTTATAACCTAGCTCTTTTGCTCTACCCTCGCGCATTAATAATATTGCCGCACCACCATCCGTTAATGGTGTACTAGTCGCCGCGGTAACTGTGCCATGCTTACGATCAAAACAAGGACGCAGTTTCGCGTATCCAGATAACGAAGAATTCTCGCGAATACAGTTATCTTTATCAATAAAGCTTTTATATGGTTCGCTATGAGCAGTCATCACTTCACCAGCAAGATTACCTTCTGCCCAGTTTTGCGCTGCTAACGTATGTGACCTATGCGCTAGTGCATCTTGTTCTTCACGAGAGATATTATAGGTTTTAGCCATTTGCTCTGCCGTTTGTCCCATAGATATCCCAGTGGAATATTCTGCGACAGCAGGCGCAACGGGAAGAATATCTTTTAAACCCAGCTTTCTAATCAACGCGATTTTTTGACCTAACGTTTTAGTTTTACTTAAATCGAGTAACGTACGAGCAAACTTTTTCGAAACACCAATAGGGGCAACAGAAGAAGAGTCAGCGCCACCAGCAATACCCACATCGACAAAACCCGCCATAATAGATTCAGCAATATTCACGGTTGATTGGAAACTCGTCGCACAAGCACGTGAAACACTGTAAGCATCAGTATGAGGATTCATGCCGGTACCTAATACAATTTCACGAGCAATATTTGGCGCTTCAGGCATTTGTATCACTTGACCAAAAACACATTGATCAATAATAGCGGGATCAACATCATGTTTTTTCAATAACTCATTAACAACTAACTTTCCTAAATCAACAGCTGGCACACCATGAAAAGCGGTCGCTTGTTTGACAAAAGGGGTTCTAAGACCCGCAACTACTGCAATACGCTCACCCGTTGATGTGGTCATTTTTATAGACATATTTATTTTTCTCCTGTTAACGGTTTCAACTTTCACTTTGTTTAAACAATCAGTCAAACAAGAAATAAAATAAAACCAAGAGGTCTGACCTCTTAAATATTAAACTTGATTCTAACGAACTATCAAAAAATATCAATACTTGTTTTTCATCTGATAAGAAACATAAGCTATATATACCCGTTCCACTTGAAGATGCAGTTTCAGAGCGAAGCTAGGAAATCAGATCAAGGCGCGATACGCTGATAAGGGTTATTCCCTTATCGAGTAGTGCAACGCAGGACTGGTTTTCTAGCTTCGCTCCCTTCGGGCAAGTCGATAAAGGGTCATCTCCTGTGTTATTAATTTCGACAATAGAATAACTATTCTCTTCAATCAATGCCTTGTAGCTAACCCTTTCTCGTCTTGCTGAAATCTGCATATTCAAGTGGAGCGGGTATAAATTGTTACAACAAAGTTAAAGAAGACTTGTTTTCTTTAACTTTAACCTTATATAAAATGCTAAAGTGCGTTTCATCTAAAAATTATTTCTTATATAAACAAAAGACAAGACAAACATGGCAATTGAACATTTTTCTACATTAAAAGAACATTTATCTACGCAAATCATTGGTCAACCTGCTTTTGTTGAAAATTTACTTATTGCCCTGTTAGCAAATGGCCATTTAATTGTCGAAGGACCTCCTGGTTTAGCAAAAACCCGTGCGGTGAATGCATTAGCTGATGGCCTAGAAGCAGACTTTCATCGTATTCAATTTACGCCAGATTTATTACCCGCTGATTTAACCGGTACCGACATTTATCGCCCAGAAGATGGCACCTTTGTTTTTCAATCCGGTCCTTTATTTCAAAATTTAGTGTTGGCTGATGAAATTAACCGAGCTCCTGCCAAAGTGCAATCAGCACTATTAGAAGCAATGGCTGAAGGACAAGTTACTGTGGGTAGAAAAACCTATCAACTGCCAGAGCTATTTTTAGTGATGGCAACACAGAACCCTATTGAACAAGAAGGCACTTACCCCTTACCTGAAGCGCAATTAGACCGATTTTTAATGCATTTAGAAATTGGTTATCCTGATGCAATAAGTGAATTAGCGATATTAAAACTAAACCGTGGTGAAGCCTTAATTGGTTCTAATCATGAAAAACCAGCCCTAAGAGTATTAAGCCAAACAGAAATATTTGATGCGCGAAAGCAAGTACTTAATATTCATATGGCCCCCACGCTTGAAGCGTATATGGTTGATTTGATTATTGCCACTCGCCAACCAGAAAAGTATGACGACAAATTAAAATCATGGTTATCTTACGGTGCTAGCCCTCGCGCTACTATCGCTTTAGACCGATGTGCTCGCGCTCGCGCGTGGTTACATAACCGAGATTATGTTAGTCCAGAAGATATTCAAGCGGTATTACACAATGTATTAAGACACAGAATCATTCTTAGCTATCAAGCTGAAGCGGAAGGTATTACGCCCAACCAATTAATAGACCACTTATTAAGCTTAGTTGCTGTTGCTTAGCTGTTAATAAAAGAAGTGATTTATGTGGTTTAAACAAAAAAAAACGAATAATAAACAATATTCTTCGGCATCAGATTGTCAAGTTCAACTAGCGAGCATTAATAGTAATGGCGTTGAAATTGCTATGGCTGAGCTATTACAGTATCAAAAGAAAACCGCCTTAATTGATTTGTCAGCGCGAAAAAACATTCACGGGCAAATGTCCGGAAATTACTTATCGCGCAATAAAGGCCGCGGTATGGAGTTTGATGAGGTTCGTCATTACCAAACAGGTGATGACATTCGTGCGATTGACTGGCGAGTAACCGCCAGAACAGGAAAAACTCACACAAAGCTATTTAGAGAGGAATTAGAGCGTCCTGTGCTTATCGCTACAGATTTAAGTTCCAGCATGCACTTTGGTAGCAAATTACTGTTTAAATCAGTACAAGCGGCTCATTTAGCCTCATTAGTGGCGTGGCATGCAAAAAATCGTGGTGACCGTTTGGGTGGTATTGTTTTTAATCAAAACGAGCATTTAGAATTAAAACCAAGAAGTCGTAAAGAAGGCGTGTTGCATTATTTACATGCGCTAACATCTTTACACCTCTCTCAGCAGCACTCACAAAACGCATCACAACAGAAGTCACAACACAGCTCACAAAATCAACCATTGAAAGAAAAATCAACTAACAACCAAGGTTACTTTAATGATAACTGTGCTCGCATCAGACAAATAGCTAAACCCGGCTCACTCGTTTATTTAATTACTGATGCACAATCAATCAAAGATATATTGATGCAAAATACCAACGAAAAAACAACCTTAAGCCAAGAAAATAGTGCCTTACGTCACCTAACGCAAATAAGTAAACATTGTGAGTTAGTGATTTGTTTAATTACCGACCCGCTTGAGCAAGCGTTACCCACAAGTTCAGTAAAACTCAATGTAACGCTAACCGATGGTAACAATCGACAACAGTTAACTTTGGGTGACACAAAAACCGCAACCCTATATAAGCAAGAAGCTGAAACCGTTTTTGAACAATGCTCAAAACTACTCACAAAGGCTGGCGCTAGAGTTATTAGTTTTAGCGCAGGACAAACGCTAGAACAACAACTAAAAGATGGAGCGCTGTTTTGCAACCAATAAACACTAATCCTATGCAAGCAAATGCCTTACCCGCTAATCCGTTAGCATTACAAGATATTCATGTACCTGAGCTCATAACTAATTACCCTATAGCTTATGGTTGGTGGATATTAGCGGGGTTAATATTACTGGCTTTTGTACTCATCATAGTAAAATTCAAAAAAACAGCCAAACGTAATCAAGTCAAAAAACAGGCGCTAACTCAGCTAAAAAACAATATAGACATAAGTAATAGCGAGCTCATCTCCTTATTAAAGTGGGCTGCGATGCATTACTTTTCTCGTGTTGAACTTGCCAAGCTTTATGGCGAATCATTGCAACATTTTTTAGTAAAGCAATTACCAGGAAAGCATCAAATCAAGTTCACTGAATTAAGTGATGACGCGTTTAAAAGTCAATATCAGGCAAGTTTTCATAGCGAAGTGGACACTAGTTTTCAGCAAGCGACACTGCTTTGGCTAAACCAAGCACTCCCTCCTAAAACACTAAAGCAAGCCAAGCAAAGCGAAGGAGTTAGCACATGATCACTTTTGGTTGGCCTTGGTTATTATTGTTATTACCGCTACCCTTGTTAGTTTATTGGCTGCCCCAAAAACGCAACGATCGCACCAGTGCTGCACTCGTCATACCGAAATTATTATCAAATATTTCGGTAAATATCACCACTCAAACAAGTAAAAAATCACCTCTGATCATTTTAGCTTTATGTTGGTTATTAACCGTATTAGCCTTAAGCCAACCCGAATGGCTAGGCGATGCCATCGATATTCCAACCGAAGGTAGAGAGATGATGATTGCCGTTGATTTATCCGGCAGTATGCAAATTGAAGACATGAGTTTAAACGGTAGTGCGGTAAATCGTTTAGATATGCTAAAAGTAGTACTGGGTGATTTTATTGAGCGCCGTGTAGGAGACCGTCTTGGTTTGATCTTGTTTGCCGACGATGCTTATATGCAAACCCCGATGACGTTTGACAGAAAAACAGTTAAGCAAATGCTTGATGAAAGTGTACTTGGGTTAGTCGGTAGAAAAACAGCTATCGGCGATGCCATAGCGCTTGCCGTTAAGCGCTTTGACGCTAAACAAGAATCAAATAAAATTTTATTATTATTGACCGATGGTCAAAATACGGCGGGTAAAATAACACCTGAACAAGCGCTTGAACTGGCAGTTGCTAGGGATATAACCATATACACTGTAGGTATTGGTGCGGAGGTTATGTTACAAAAATCTCTTTTTGGTACCCGCCGTGTCAATCCGTCCAGTGAATTAGACGAGCGAACCTTAACTATGCTAGCACGACAAACAGGGGGTAAATATTTTCGCGCCAAAGACAGTCAAGGTATGGAGTTGATTTATAGTTTGCTCGACCAACTAGAGCCGGTAGAACAAGATCAGCAGCAAATGCGCCCTTTAACAGCATTATTTTATTGGCCATTATCCTTCGCGTTTCTGTTGGGCACAGTCTACTTGCTTGCTATTAACTTATCCCCTTCTATCCGTAGAACAATTTAGGTCTTATAATTTAGATAATAATGACATCATATAATTTATTTTTAACTAACTTTCATTTTGTCAGACCTTTTTGGTTACTGGCAATTATTGTATTATTCTTGGTGCTTTGGCTATTAAGAAAACAGCAATTTCATCAATCTCCTTGGCAAAACTTTTTACCTCCACATTTGAGTGGGGTACTCGTCGAAGGTGCTAACAATATTGCCCGACCCGCCAAGCAACCATGGCATAAGCGTCTTTTTTTACTTAAACCTTTTTTTATTGGTCTGCTTAGTATTATTGCCCTTGCCGGTCCTACTTGGCAAAAGCTACCCCAACCTGTCTATCAAACTGAACGTGGCTCTGTCCTTATTATGGATATGTCTTATTCCATGTACGCCACTGACATAAAGCCAAACCGCTTAACGCGTGCCCGCTTTAAAGCCATTGATTTACTTAATAAGATCAATGAGGGTGATGTCGGCCTTGTTGCCTATGCCGGTGATGCTTTTGTTATTAGCCCGTTAACACAAGATGTGAAAAATATAGAGTTATTATTGCCCTCTTTAACGCCTGAGATCATGCCAGCATTAGGCGCAAATCCTTATGCAGCTTTAACTCTTGCCCATGAAATGCTTACCAATGCCGGTCATTTAACCGGCGATATATACTGGTTTACTGATGATATAGATAATAATGAAATAAGTGATATTTTAAAATGGTCAAGTCAATATGGCCATCGTCTAAATATATTAGGCGTTGGCACGCCAAGTGGCGCGCCAATAAAACTACCTTCGGGTGAATTATTAAAGGACAATAACGGCGCTATCGTTGTCCCTAGGCTCCCCACACAAAAACTTCAGTCACTTGCTTCTCGTGGACAAGGGAGTTACCAAACCATTAGTAATAGTGATAATGATATTGATAACCTTATTCTGAACTTTGATGTGTTAGACAAAGATAAAAGTCAACAGCAACAACAAAGCCAGCAAACAGGCGATCAATGGCAAGAGCAAGGTGCTTGGCTACTATTATTAGTGCTGCCCCTAACTTTAAACTATTTTCGTCGTGGCGGCGCTATTTTACTATTACCGCTGACGTTCCTTCCCTTATTTTTTTTACTCTCTTTTACTTTAATAAGCCCTGTTTCTTACGCGAATGAGAAAACAGAAAATACGCCTGCGCCATCACTTTTACAAAAAACATGGCAAGATCTTTGGCAAACCAACGATCAACAAGCACAACAACAATATAATCAACAAAACTACCAGGGTGCAGCTCAGCAGTTTGACAATTCACAGTGGCAAGGTAGCGCTTATTACAAAGCCGGTGATTATGAAAAAGCGCTTGAAGCATTCACACAAGGTGAGCAAGCCGATAGTGCTGACAGTCTTTATAATCAAGGTAATGCCTTAGCGCAAATGAAAAAAAATCAAGAAGCTATTGATGCTTACGAGCAAGCATTAAAGAAAAATCCTGACTTGCAAGATGCCAAAGACAATATGGAAAAGCTTAAACAGCAGCAGAAAAAAGAACAAGAAAAAAGCGAGCAATCTAAAGAAAAGGGTGACAAATCTAAAGATGACAAGTCTGGAGAGGGTGAGTCTAAAGATGAAAAGTCTGACGACAAAGGTGATAAACAACAAGACAAGGATTCGTCGCAACAATCACAAGATAACAGTGATAAACAGCAAGAGCCACAATCATCAAAAGACTCATCTGACGAACCTCAACAAAAAGACGAACAGCAAGAACAAGAAAAAAGTGAAAGTGAAAAAAAAGAAAGCGATAATGAATCAGAGCAAAAACAACAAGCTAAAAAAGACGAGAAATCGGCAGAACAAAATAAAGAAAAAACGGCTGAACAGATCGCAGCTGAGCATCAAGCAAAAGAAATAACACAAAAGCATCAACAACTATTAAATAAAGTCACCGATGATCCTTACCTGTTATTACGCAACAAAATGCAGTTAGAATATCAAAAACGTCGACAAGACGGTACCCGTCAAGGAGTAAATAAAAAGTGGTAAAAATGAGCTTGAAATTATTAACACTACTGGCTCTTTTTGCCGTTAGTCAGGCAACCTATGCCCTTACAAAAGTTACGGCCAGTATTGATGGTAACCCAATAATGAGTAATGAATCTATTGTATTAACCGTTATTGCCGATGACAGTGTTGAACGCGATAGCTTAGATACAACGCCTTTATTGAAAAATTTTATACTCGCGCGAACCGAGGTTAGCTCACAAACCAGTATGGTGAACTTTGACACTACTAGAACGACACGTTGGCAAATAGTGTTGATTCCAAGGCAAACAGGTAACTTAATTATTCCTGCTTTGACCATTGATGGTTATCAGTCTAAAGCGATTAACGTACAAGTTATAAAACAAGGCAGTGCCAATTCAACACAACAACAAGATATTTTTATCACTGCTGAATTATCAGAGAACGATGTGTATGTACAACAATTACTCGCTTTAACAATAAAATTACATATTGGTGTGCAACTACAACGTGGCAGTTTGACCGAGCCTAGCTTAACCAGTGCCACTATTGAACAGATAGGTAAAGATATAGAAAACGACGGTATTGTAAATGGTAAACGCTACCGCATAATTGAGCGCACTTACGCAATAACACCCGAGAAAAGTGGCGAATTCACTATTGATACTCCGATGTTTTCAGGTGATATTATGGTACAGTCTAAACGTCGTTCTGGTTTTTTAAGTTTTGGAGAAACTAAGCCTGTCAATATTTTAGGAGACAAAATCACCCTAAATGTACGACCTATTCCAGATAGTTACCCAATAGATGCGACTAGCAGTTGGCTGCCCAGTGAGTTATTAACGTTACACCAAGAATGGCAACCTATCTCTTCACAAGGCAAGAATGAATTTAAAGTCGGCGAACCCATCACCCGCACTATCACGTTAACTGCAGCAGGACTTGGTAAAGCCCAGTTACCAAAAATAATAATGAATGCGCCAGATGGCTTGAAAATATATCCAGATCAAGCAGAGCTCCATTCTAACTTAACCAAAGAACGGTTAATTAGCCAAAAGAGACAAAATTTTGCACTGGTTGCCACCCATGCTGGCGAATATACCTTACCTAAAATATCCATTGCTTGGTGGAATACCGTAACGAACAAATATCAACAAGCCGTGCTACCTGCGCAAACTATTACGGTACACGAAAACCCTGATCTAGCTCCCACACTAGTAGCAAACGTTCCAGCAATAGCAAATCCCTTATCAAATTCTGGATCCAATTCCCTATCAGATTCCTTATCAAACTCCTTATCAGGTAATCCATTAGTAAATAACACCGCAGCTCAACTTGCAACACCGCCAATTATTATTGAGAAAACAAGTTATTTACAATGGGTGTTTTTGGTTTTGTGGTTAAGCACCTTATTGGCATGGATAATTAATGTACGTTACTTAAAGCAGAACAGCTCGCTTAACACCAGTAACACCAAGCAACACAAGGTTAATGGCCATTACCTTGCGTTAATGGCCGCGTGTAAACAAAACGATGCTGAACAAGCATTAAGTTTAATTTTACCTTGGTTAAATAACATAAGCGCTGATGGTGGTGAAGTATCTACTTTAGCAACAGCTCTCACCCAGATAAGTAATGACGCATTTACTTGTGCTATTAATGATGTTCAACAACATTTATATGGTAAAAAAGCAGTTGAAAGCGAATGGGTTGGCAAAGATTTATTAAAAGCGGTTCAACAGTTCAATGCTGCTAGTGGTCAGGTAAACACCAGCAAAAAGTTCACCTTAAATCCAAACTAAGTTCACAAAATGAAAATATTTGGAAAGAAAAAAACAGCTTCTCAGGTCTTAACTACTGAACCTTCTAAAAATAGTAGTAACATGGCGACAAAACAAGTTAGATACGAAGCACTAGTAAAGGCTCTGCACGGCGATTTATACCGATATGCATATTGGTTAACGCACGAAAAGCAGGTTGCCGAAGACCTAGTGCAAGAAACATTTTTAAGAGCATGGCGCGCTCTTGATTCATTAAAAGATGAAAAAGCAGCCAAGTCATGGTTAATTACTATTTTAAGACGCGAAAATGCCAGACGTTTTGAACGTAAACGTTTTGATATGAGTGAATATGAAGAAGCCAGTATTATCGATACGCAATCTACCACTACTGAGCAAGTGATAGAAAATCAATGGTTAAGAGACAAGATAGCGCAATTACCCGCCGAATACTCTGAACCATTAGTATTACAAGTACTGGGTGGCTATAGCGGTGAAGATATCGCTAATATGCTCAATTTAAATAAAAACACAGTGATGACACGTTTATTTAGAGCCCGTAACCAGTTAAAAGATGCGTTAGAAAAAGAGCCAGAAAAAATGAGGCTCCTCCATGAATGATAATCACACGAGTGATAGTGATATGCCTAAAACTAATAACGCCACCAACAAAATGGATGACTTGCAATATAGACGTAGCATATACGCTGATCCAACGAGCCAAGATGAGGATATTATTGCGGCACAAAATACCGATCCGACTAAAAAAAAATTAGCAAAAGAGCTTTACTTATTTGATGAAAAATTAAAGCAAGCGATGAAAGTTCCTGTGCCTGATGATCTATGTAATAAACTACTGTTACGTCAAACACTCGCGAGTCATCAACAGGAAAAACGTAAGTCTCGTGTCCATTTAGCGCTAGCCGCTTCCGTGGCTATTATTGCCGGTTTAGTCGTAAATTACTTACAGTTCTCAAACAGTTACACTAATTTAGGTGACTACGCACTAGCCCATGTTTATCATGAACAAAACGAATTTTATAATGATGATGATAATCGAGTCAGCTTAACGTCATTGAATAAAAAAATGTCTACTTTTAATGGCAGCTTTAGTGAATCATTAGGAGAATTAATTTCCGCAGACTATTGTCGCTTTGATGGTATGAAAAGTTTACATCTTGTTTTTCAAGGATTAACTGATACCGTTACTATATTTATTGTGCCTAAAGAAGAGCATTTAGCATTCACTGAAAAATTTAGTGATAATAAGCTACAAGGTGAATCGCTTGGCTTTAAACAGGCTAACATTCTTGTGGTTGCAGATAAAAATGAATCTCTAGAGATGTGGCAACGTAATATTAACGACAAAATAACTTGGTCTATACCCGCTCCACCTCAAGATGCAGGTTTCAGCCAGTCGAGAAAGGGTTAGGTACAAGGCATGGATTGAAGAGAATAGTTGTTTATGTATCTTTAATCAATGATGCTAAGTACCACAATAGGTCTGATAATATCTATCACCATCTCCTGGTAACTCTTGATATTTAGCTGTCGCTGCTATTTCCTGATAAGGAGAACGTAGTACCTGAAGGAATTCATCAACCGTATTAGTAATCACTTCTTTGGTTGAGTTTTTGGTACAACTTAAATCATTAGCAATAACAGTTTCACAGACGTCAAGTATTGCCTCAATGTGATGATTTCTAGGGATAACGACAGGATTATTTTTTTTCATTAAATCTTGAGCTTCTTGGTACTTATTTTGCTGATGGCTTTCTTGCTTTGGCTCTTTTTGACTTAGTACCTCTAACCACGCTTGATACCAATCACCCAACTTACCTGCTAGCTCTTGCGCTTTAATATCATCGGTTAGTGATTGTGTTAGCTGCAAAAATGTTTCGGTATAGTCTAGTTTTTGAGTTTGCATAATAGTTAACAAATCACTAATCAATGATTTATTATTGAAAGCGGTATTATTTTCACCCCGATTAGTTAGCCCAAGCTTTTTGCTGTACATAGTAAAATACGCAACATCAAACTCATCGGTATATTGATTAATCAGTGCTTCAACTTTCGTTAATGCCTGTTGCTCTTGCTCTTCTTCGGTGAGTTGTTTATCGCTAGCCTCTATCAATAAAGGCATTAAACAATCAGCTAAGCGAGCCATGTTCCATTGCGCTATTTTTCCTTGATTACCAAAGGCATAACGACCATTTTCATCAATAGAGCTAAAGACCTTACTTTCATCATATTCCCCTAACATAGCACAAGGGCCGAAATCGAGCGTTTCACCGCATATAGCAGTATTGTCTGTATTCATTACTCCATGAATAAAGCCAATGCGTAACCATTCAATGACCAAGGTAATTTGTTTGGTAATAGCACTCGCTAAAAATGCTAATATACGTTGTTCAGATGATAGTGGGATATTATTTATAGTTTCATTCGTATCTATTTCAGGAAAGTGGCGCTTTATACTGTAATCAACTAAGGCTTGTAACGAAGCCGTATCGCCTCTGGCAGCAAAATATTGAAAAGTACCCACCCGAATATGGCTAGCCGCAACCCGGGTAACAACAGCACCCGCTTTAGTTAAGCCTCGATTAATCATTTCTCCGGTGGCAACCACTGACAAACATCGAGAAGTAGGTGCACCAAGAGCGAATAAGGCTTCGCTCATAATATATTCTCTCAGTGCGGGTGCTAACGCACATTTTCCATCGCCTCGTCTTGAAAAACCCGTTTGTCCAGAGCCTTTCAGTTGAATATCTCGGCGAACATTATCTTTGTCTAATACTTCGCCAATTAAATGCGCTCGGCCATCACCTAATTGAGGATTAAAATGACCAAATTGATGCCCTGAATACGCAAGTGCTATAGATTCAGCACCAAAAGGTAGTTGATTACCAGAGCCATATTGAGACAATAAAAGGTGATCATCTTGTAAATCTTCCGATATATCTAACTTATTAGCTAACGCTTTATTCCATAATAAAAGTGTCGGTGAAGTCACTTTTTCTGGTAACGTTCGCTGAAAAAATTGTTCACCTAACTTAATGTATGTATTAGAAAATTTCATTTATTAACCTGTATTAAAACTGATTATTTATCACTTATAAATAATCATGATGTGTCAACATTTCGTCATGCTTCGCTAAAACGGCCGCATCATTTTGTGGAGACATATTACTTACAACATAAATAACGAGTGAACATAAAATGAAGCCTGGAACTATTTCATACATTAATGAACTCAATGATTGACCGTCAATGCTAATAGGCGCATAAATCCAAAATAGTACCGTTACAGCGCCAGTGATCATACCTGATAATGCGCCATTTCTCGTCATTTTTTTCCAATATAAACTGCCAATAACCACAGGACCAAAAGCGGCGCCAAAACCGGCCCAAGCATTACTGACTAAGGATAGTATTGAACTGTCACGATCATAAGCCAAATAAATAGCAACGAGTGCAACAATAACCACCGAGATACGTCCAACTAAAACTTGCTGTTTTTCATCAGCATCTTTATGTAAAAAAGTTTTATAAAAATCTTCAGTTAACGAGCTAGAAGTCACTAATAGCTGCGAAGAAATAGTACTCATAATAGCGGCTAATATTGCGGCTAAAAGAAAACCCGCAACTAATGGACTAAAGAGAATTTGCGATAATACGATAAAAATAGTTTCCGGATCGTCAAGTGTTAAGCCCATTTTAGCAACATAAGCGATGCCGGCAAAACCAGTGGCCATAGAGCCAATAATGGCCACTATCATCCAACTCATCCCTATTCGACGTGCAGTTGGCATATCTCGTACGTGGCGAATGGCCATAAATCGAACAATAATATGTGGCTGACCAAAATAGCCTAAGCCCCATGCCATTGAGGAAATAATACCGATAATGCTGACACCACTAAAAATATCTAACAGTTCAGGGTTAATTTGACTAACACTCAGTTGCATTTCCCCTAAGCCACCTACCTCATTAATAGTAACAACAGGTACTAAAACTAAGGCAATAAACATAATACAGCCTTGCACAAAATCAGTTAAGCTCACCGCTAAAAAGCCACCAAAAAGAGTATAAACCACCACAACGCCTGCGGTAACATACAAACCCACTTCATAATTTAGCCCAAAAGAACTTTCAAAGAGCTTACCGCCAGCAACTAGACCACTGGAGGTGTAAAGCGTAAAAAACACAATAATAACCACAGATGATACTATGCGTAACATGCGTGATTTATCATTAAAACGATTTTCAAAAAAATCAGGTAAGGTAATAGAATCATTAGCCACTTCGGTATAGGTTCTCAGGCGTGGAGCTACGATAAGATAATTTAAAAATGCTCCCATCACTAAGCCTATGGCTATCCATAAACTACTCATTCCTGAAATATACATAGCGCCGGGCAACCCCATCAACATCCAGCCACTCATATCTGAAGCACCAGCAGAAAGTGCAGCGACACTTGGGCTTAAACTCCTGCCACCAAGCATATAGCCAGAAACATCACTGGTAGATTTTTTATAGGCATAGAAACCTATTCCTAACATCACAATAAAATAAATAGCTAAAGAAACTAACGTACCAAATGCCAAGCGACTCCCCTTTATTTTGTATAAATCACAACTGATTCTTTTCCTACTAAGTTATCAATAACTTAGACATAAATATACCTTGATGTTTATTATTCCCAAAAAATAGAGAATTATGCAATGGATATAAAAAGATAATTTCCCACTGAATCTTGCATCTTCACCAAGAACAGGTATATTTATTATTAATTATGTTTTTTATAAAGATATTGCTCAAACTATGTACTTTTATGCCGCTAGACAGCCTATTTTAGACGCAAACAAAAATCTTTATGCTTATGAATTACTTTTTCGAGATAGCATAGATAATGTTTTTCCTGAAATTGATGGTGATGAAGCGACTAGCAAAATGATTGAAGCGAGCAAATTCAACATGGGTATTAGTGGTTTTACTGGCAGTAAACCTGCTTTTATTAATTTCACCTTAGAAACCTTAATCCAAGGTTATCCTGAGATGCTAACCAATGAAGAAGTGGTTGTTGAAATACTAGAAACAGTCAAACCAGGTAAAAAGTTACTCAGTATTTGTAAAGATTTACACAGTAAAGGTTATATCATTGCTTTAGATGATTACGAACACCAAAGTGTTTGGTCCTATTTTTATCCTTTTATCAGTATTATTAAAGTGGATATTCAGCAAACTAATTTTGAAGAAGTTAAACAAATTATCGAAGCGATTAAAGATTATCCTCATATCGATTTATTAGCCGAAAAAGTAGAAACATATCAAGAATACGATCAGGCATTAAAACTGGGCTTTAAGTACTTTCAAGGGTTCTTTTTTGCTAAGCCTGAAATGGTGAAAACTAAAAACTTATCGCCGTCCCAACTTGCTATGGCTGAGTTGTTATATGAGACCTCTAAGCCTGAATTAGATTTAACCAGCATAACCAGTGTTTTTGAACGTGATGTCTCTTTATCGTACAAATTACTTCGCTATGCTAATTCCGCGATGTTTAGACGCCATAGTGAAATATCAACAATTAAACAAGCCTTAGTCATTCTTGGCTTAAGTGAGTTAAAACGTTTTCTTGGTTTAATGTTTGCTATTACTGCAAATCCAGATAAACCAACAGAGTTAATAAAACTAGCGATGACACGCGCTAAGTTCTGTGAACTAATCGCTAAAGATATGGGGTCACAACTTGATGATTCTATTTCTTTTCTAACTGGGCTGTTATCTATGATAGATGCTATTTTAGATGAAAAATTAGACGTTGTGCTCGACAAACTGCCGTTGACACACGAAATTAAAGATCCATTACTTACTCGCAAAGGCGTGATGGCAGCCATCATAAAGTTAGTTGAGTTTATTGAGCATGCTCAATGGGAGAAAACGAGTTTTATTATTGAAAAACTTAAATTAGACAAAGAACAAGTCGTTAAACATTATAACTATGCCCTCGCTTGGGCTGATGAACAAAGCCCTTTGGCAGGATAAATATTTTCCATTAAGTTTAAGAGCGTTATGTCAATTAAATAAAAGAAAAAAGAATAGTAAATCCCGAGCCTTAGCTCGGAATCACAAATGGGTTAGTGATTAAAATCCTTGAGGATTTTCTGACTGCCAACGCCAAGTATCTGTAATCATAGTATGTAAATTTCTTGTTGCTTGCCAATCAAGTAGCTCATGAGCTAAGTTAGCATCAGCATAAACGGTCGCTAGATCGCCCGCACGTCTAGGGACTATCTTGTACGATATATCTTGACCGCTGATCTCTTTAAAGGTGTTAACGATTTCTAACACCGAGGTACCATTACCCGTACCTAAGTTAATCGCCTGGCAACCTGATATTTTATCTAGATTTTGCAGCGCTTTGGCATGGCCTTGTGCTAAATCGACCACGTGAATATAATCTCGAACTCCCGTACCATCTACCGTGTCATAATCATCACCAAACACTTGCAGTTGTGCTAGTCGGCCAACAGCAACTTGGGCAACATAAGGCAATAGATTATTAGGAATACCGTTAGGGTTTTCACCAATCAAGCCAGATTCATGCGCGCCAATAGGATTAAAATAACGTAAACAAGCAATAGACCAGTCACTATCACTTTTTGCTAAATCAAACAAAATATGTTCAATCATCAATTTAGTTTGACCGTAAGGATTAGTCGCTGATGTCGGCATGGTTTCATTCAGTGGCGAAACATTATCGCCATAAACTGTTGCAGAAGAGCTAAACACAAGTTTTTTAACGTTATGCGCTGCCATTACTTTAAGTAAAATAACGGTGCCAGAAACATTGTTATAATAATAGCTAAGTGGTTTTTCACTGGATTCACCGACGGCTTTATAGCCCGCAAAGTGAATTACCGCATCAATACTATGTTGGATAAAAACCTCATTCATCGCGTCATAGTCGCAAATATCAGCTTTGATAAAAGTAACTGTTTTACCTGTTATCTTTTTAATTCGATCAAGTACTTTAGTTGAGGAATTTGACAGATTATCTACAATAACAATATCTTGCTCACTTGCTACAGCCTGCAGTTCAACAATAGTGTGACTGCCAATATAGCCTGTACCACCCGTAATTAATAAACTCATGTCTTATATTCCTTTTTAGCTATTAACTTATACTTGATGCGTAATATTTTATCGGTAATATTCTGACACGCCAGCAAAGAAATCGCTAAGCATTTCTTGCGGTAATGCATTAATACCCGCCGCAGCAGCTCTACCACCGCCCGTTGGAAAGCTAGCACATAAATCGCCTGCGCCTTGTTTATTACTTAAAGGGGCTCTTAGACTGACGGTATAACTATTATCCGCATTTAACGTCAGTACGGCATGCGCTTTATTAGGTGAAGTATTTGCTAGATCATTACCAAAAACACCACTTACGCGTCTAGCCCACGGCTCATCAGCTAACTGTACTGCTTTAAAACTAGCATTTTCAGCAAGTACATCGGCACTTTTCGCTTTATTCATATCGGCTAAATAAGCCTCTTTTAGCTGTGAAAAAATTGAGCCTTGTTCATTAATTAACTCAAAAGGGTCGACATAATTTAACAACTGATGAAACAAATCCGCAGGATGAAAATGTAAATCATCAACGCTTCGACCGTAGCCATTATAATTAATATAAACACCTAACTCTTTTAATAGCGATTGTTGCGCTAATGATAAATTATGTTGCTGAGCTAGTGTTTCTGCTGAATTTTCCATATTATCACCAAAAGCAGCAGCGATAGCCCAAGCAGCAAACTCGCCACCAAGGTGGTTATTAACTAGCAGGCTAGTACAGGTATTGGCATCAGTATCGAGCAAACTAGTTAACTGTGTTGACTGAGGAATATCACCCGTTCGATGATGATCGACATAAAAAACCGGCACATTTTTTTCAAGTAACCGTGCTAAAGCTTCATTGTTTTTCTCTAACGATATATCTAATACCGTCACAGACGTTGCTAAGCTTACATCCACTTGTCTAAGTAAGCTAATATCACGCTTTACACCCGTAATAAGTGTTGATTCGTTTGGCTGCTCTTCTTTTTGAGACAAACGCAGTTGTAATAAGGCAATAATGCCATCAGCATCGCCATTAAAAACATCATAATGCATGGTGTTACCTCTGCTCGATTAAGTCGATACGACCTTGTTCAATAAAACCTTGCTCAGCTAAATAATTTACAATTTGCTGCGCACAACGCTGTATTGAGTGCTCGGCTGTTTTCACATGAATTTCTGGATTTTGCGGGACGTCATAACTTGAGTCTATGCCAGTAAAATCTTTTATTTCGCCCTTACGTGCTTTTTTATATAAACCTTTAGGATCACGTTGTTCACAAACGCTTATAGGTGTATCAATGTACACTTCAATAAATTCGCCCTGCACTAGTTTTGCTCTAGCGCTGGCTCTATCTTCACTAAAAGGCGAAATGAAAGCCGTAGAGACAATTAAGCCCGCATCAAGAAAAAGTTTTGATACTTCACCAATTCGACGAATATTTTCAACTCTGTCCTCATCACTAAAGCCTAAGTCACCATTTAAACCATGACGAACATTATCGCCATCAAGTAAATAACTGTGACAGCCTAATTCAAATAATAAAGCATCCACCGCATTGGCCACCGTTGATTTACCTGAGCCACTTAAACCGGTATACCAAAGTAAACAGGATTTTTGCTGTTTTATGCCCGCACGCTGCTCTTTCGTTATCTGTTGTTCATGCCAAACGGTATTTTCTGTTTTCATTATAGTTACTCAACTTAAAATTTTACCGAAAAAACATAAATGGCCAATGGAAAAAGCCTTTCATGATTTTTCTTTTAATTTTCTTTTAATTAAATGTCAGTTACCTGTTAAAAAGGAAACATCAAGGGGATCATCAACATGACAGTAATACTGTAGACAATCGAAATAGGTAAGCCAAACTTTACAAAATCAGCTAATTGATAATTACCGGCGTTATACACCATCACATTAGTTTGATAACCGTAAGGGCTAATAAACGAACCGCTAGCGGCAAAAGCCACGGCCATCACAAAAGGAATAGGATCTACCCCTAAGCCCAAGGCAATATTGTAAGCAATAGGAAATATTAGCGCTGCGGCAGCACTGTTGGTTATCAATTCAGTCATTAATAACGTGATAACAAAAATAGCAATAAACGCTAGGTAAACACTACGTCCATCGAGCAGCTGTTTGATAGAATCGGCTATCATCGCCGCTAAACCGGTATTTTCAATAGCTGTTGCTAAGGTTAGCGCGCCAAGTACTATCATCCAAATTTCTAAAGGAAAACGGCGCTTAACTTCATTTACCGTTAAAGCACCACTAAAAATAAGCCCAGCAACATAAATAAATAAACAACTTAATAAGGAAACAGGCGTTAATACTGAAATGGCAATAGCCAGTAAAAATCCCCATACAGTCGCTTGATCACGCCAACCACTGAGCATATTTACGGCTTGATGACCGGATAATATAAAAAAATTTTTCGATAAATTAGTACGACTAGAGAAATCCTGCCCTACGGCAAGCACCAAAAAATCACCTGATTGTAAGACAATATCACCTAACTTCCCTGATAGTGCACAACCTTCGCGACGAACCGCAACAACTGCGGCATCAAAGCGCGCACGAAAACCAGCTTTCTTTAACGTTTTACCGGCAATTGCTGAATCGGGTTTAATTAACACTTCAGTTAAATTATCACGCAATAAATCGTCTTGTTCAGCAAATAGCGTTAAGCCATCAAACTGCTGCAATGTTAATACTTTGGAAATATCACCACTGAAGATCAATTTATCTCCAGCTTGCACTCTTTCCTCAGGCGTAACAGGTGTTATTAAACGCTCTTTACGCACTATTTCAACTAAAAATAGCGCATCTAAATTTCTTAAGCCGTTTTCTTCAATGGTTTTATTAATGAGCTTAGACTCAACAGAGACTTCCGCTTCAAGTAAATAGTTTTGTGCTGTCAGTTGACTTGGCGCTATATCAGGCAGTGTTCTAGCGCGTAAAATAACGAGAGCTAAACAGAGTAATAACGCGACTAAGCCAATAGCAGTAAAATCAAAAAAGCTAAAGCCAACAGCCCCTTGTTTAATTAGCAGACTATTAACAATAAGGTTAGTTGAGGTGCCAACAAGCGTTAGCGTGCCACCTAAAATGGCAACATAGGATAAGGGTAGTAGTAATTTACCGGGGTTTATCAACTTATTATTTTTGACACTATTAATGAGTGTTGCCACTACGGCGGTATTACTCATGATAGCGGAGGCGAATGCAGTGCCAATAAAAAGCCGTAGCATTGAATTAATTTTAGAGCCATTAAAGACACTTTGACTCATACGGCGAAGAATACTGGTACGCTCAAAGGCAAATGAACAAAGTACCAGTAAAATTAAGGTCACTAAGCCCGGGTTTACCGCGTTGGAGAGAATATCGTCAACACTAACAAAAGACAACGCTAAACAAGCAAGTACTGTTACTGAAAAAACCCGCTCTGGTACTTTACTGTATTTAACTAAACTGGCAAAAATAGTGATAAAAACCACTATCATCAACCACTGTTCAAATGTCATTTACTGTCCTTAAATAAAATGCGTTAATACCTAAATATTAACGCATTTAAATCTCATAACTTTTTGCTTAGCACCTTATAGAATACTGTATCTTGTACTCTATTTAGTAATGTCACGTGCACCCCAATGCGGGAAGTGCTTACGAACCAAGTTATTAAACTCTAATTCAAAGGCTGAGTATTCATGAGCATTCTGCTCTAACGCATGCGTTATCATGCCAGCACCAACAGTCACATTGCTTATTCTATCAATAATGATAAAAGCACCTGTGCCTTGATTATCGTTATAAGCATCAAAATGGAGTGTTTCACCGACAACAAAATCAACCGTACCAATATCATTAACCGCTAATTGTGAGCTTGGCTGTTTTTCCATCGTATTAACATCATACTTACTGACAATATTTTGCGCATGACCTGTGGTCATTTTGCTGCCGTGTTTGATGAAATATTCTCGGCCAGTTTCTAGCTCATTTTCATGCATCCAAACTACCGTAGCACTGAACTCTTTTGCCGAAATAGGTAAACTACCTTTTTTAACAATACTTTCACCACGGCTGATATCAATTTCATCGACTAAGGTTAATGTTACCGCCATGCCTTTATCTGCACGCTCAAGATTACCGTCAAAAGTAACTATTTCTTTAACAACACTTTCTTTGCCAGAAGGCAGTGCAACAATCGTATCGCCTACTAGTATATGACCAGAAGAAATTGTGCCAGCAAAACCACGAAAATCTAAATTAGGTCGATTAACGTACTGTACCTGAAAACGGAATTGAGTAAATTCTTCTTGAACTTTTACATCCATAGTATTGAGCAACTTCATCAACGTTGCCCCTGGGTACCAAGGCATATTTTCACTTTCTTCAACGACATTATCGCCGTTCAGAGCAGACAATGGCACAAAACGTATATCCGAAAATTCAAGTGATTGTGCAAACTCACGATAGTCTTTTTTAATTTCTTGATAGCGCTCTTGCGAGTAATCCACCAAATCCATTTTATTGACGGCAACAACAATATGTTTGATACCTAATAACGAACAGATAAAGGAATGACGACGCGTTTGAACTTGTACGCCATAACGAGCATCAATCAAAATAATCGCGATATCACACGTCGACGCACCGGTCGCCATATTGCGAGTATATTGTTCATGACCCGGAGTATCAGCAATAATAAATTTGCGCTTATCCGTTGCAAAATAACGGTAGGCAACATCAATAGTGATACCTTGCTCACGCTCTGATTGCAAACCATCAACCAATAAAGCTAAATCTATCGCTTCACCTGTTGTGCCCGATTTTTTTGAATCTTTTTCAATCGCAGCAAGTTGATCTTCAAAAATCATTTTTGAATCATGTAATAAACGACCAATTAAGGTACTTTTACCATCATCTACGCTACCGCAGGTCAAAAACCGTACTAGTTCTTTGTTTTCATGTTGCTTTAAATAAGCTTGAATATCGTCTTCTATTAAGTCTAGTTGCTGACTCATAATGTTTTCCTTCGGAAATATTAATCAAATAAAAATGTTTTAGTCTAAAATGGGGAGTTAGCTTAGAAGTAACCTTCCATCTTTTTCTTCTCCATTGAACCTGCGCTATCGTGATCAATCACTCGACCTTGACGCTCTGAGGTTTTAGTTAATAACATTTCTTGAATAATTTCAGGTAAGGTTGTTGCTGTTGACTCAACCGCTCCTGTTAATGGATAACAACCTAATGTTCTAAAGCGAACGCTCTTCATTTGTATTTCTTCATCTTCACCAATAGGCATACGGTCATCATCAACCATAATTAAGGTGCCGTCACGCTCAACTACTGGGCGTTTTTCAGCAAGATAAAGTGGAACAATAGGAATACCTTCTAAATAAATATATTGCCAAATATCAAGCTCAGTCCAGTTAGACAGAGGAAAAACACGAATGCTCTCGCCTTTATGTACCTTGCCGTTATAGATATTCCATAATTCTGGACGTTGGCTTTTTGGATCCCAACGGTGATTTTCATCACGAAATGAATAAACACGTTCTTTAGCACGTGACTTTTCTTCATCGCGACGTGCTCCACCAAAAGCGGCATCAAAACCATATTGATTTAACGCTTGTTTTAAACCTTGGGTTTTCATTACATCAGTATGCGTAGCACTACCGTGAGTGAAAGGTCCCATTCCCATCGCAATACCTTCAGGATTTTGATGAACAAGTAACTCAAAATCATAGTCTTTTGCTATTTTGTCGCGAAAGGCAATCATTTCTTTAAATTTCCAATTAGTATCAACATGCAATAACGGGAAAGGAATTTTACCTGGCGCAAAAGCTTTGCGAGCAAGATGTAATAGGACGGCAGAATCTTTACCGACAGAATAAAGCATTACTGGATTATCAAATTCTGCCGCTACTTCGCGAAAAATGTGAATAGATTCAGCTTCTAATTTTTTTAAATGAGTTAAAGTCATTGCCAATTCAAACGTTGATGAAAATAGATGTGGTAAGAATGCCACATCTAGTATTTTTTTTCCATATAACAAACGATTTTATTATAACTAAAAAGAATAATAAATTTATTTTTAGATTATTCTGATACATAAGAAAAAAGTCAACAGAGGGCTGACTCTCTCTAATAAAATATACATCATGCCTATACCCGTTCCACTTGAAGATGCAGTTTCAGAGCGAAGCTAGGAAATCAGATCAAGGCGCGATACGCTGATAAGGGTTATTCCCTTATCGAGTAGTGCAACGAAGGACTGGTTTTCTAGCTTCGCTCCCTACGGGCAAGTCGATAAAGGGTCATCTCCTGCGTTATTGATTTCGACAATAGAATAACTATTCTCTTCAATCAATGCCTTGTAGCTAACCCTTTCTCATCTTGCTGAAATCTGCCTCTTCAAGTGGAGCGGGTATATGTTAAATCTTAAGACGATCCTTATTATCACTTAAGATTTTTTCGCCTATACCTTTAACTTGTATTAATTCACTCACTGATTTAAAACCGCCTATTTGTTTCCTATAAGCGACTATGGCTTGCGCTTTCTTCTGACCTATTCCTTTTAAGGTCACTAAATCGTCTATAGTAGACTTATTTAAATGTACACTTTGCTGCATAACTTCAATATTAGTTTTTATATTGGATTCAGCAGAAATAACATTAGTAGTAAAAAATAACAGGCTGGTCAATAATGCGCAGAGAAGTGCTTTAGGTGATATATTCTTCATAAATAATTCCTTGTAATACATCCATTAATGTATACCAATCCGGATAAACATTTGTGCAATTTTCGTTCGAGTCCTTAAACGAAATGGTAATAATATAGCGAACAGATAATTTATTAAAAAAAATTACCCAACCACCCTATTAGGTTTAGAAGTAAAAAAGAGCATTGTCAAATAACACATAACCGTAACAATCCATTGAATTGGTGGCACACCTTAACTAGAATAAGCGATTATAAGTTCCATCTACCAAGTTATTTTATTTCATGAGCAAATCAAGCTGTTTACTATCCCCTGTTTTAGCAAAAAACAATACCAAGACTGTTGACAAAAAAACTTGGTTAAATTTACAAGGTTCAAGTGCGAGTATTGCCTTATACCAAGGCGCTATTTCTAGTGATGCGCCTATATTACTGGTAACTCATGACACACCGTCGGCTTTAAGGTTAGAGCAAGAGTTACTGAGTTTGTCTCAAAAAGAACATGAACTGACTATTTGCTTATTTCCCGATTGGGAAACACTACCTTACGACACGTTTTCACCTCACCAAGACATTATTTCACAACGTTTAGCCACACTTTACCAACTCTCTCGCATGGAGAAAGGCATAGTGATTGTACCTGTAACCACACTGGTACAGCGGTTAGCGCCTAAAAAATATTTAGAAGCAAACAGTTTAATCATAAACAAAGGCGATAAAAAAGATTTACATCAATTAAAGCAAAGTCTTGAAGCGAGTGGCTATCGTTGTGTCGATCAAGTAATGGAGCATGGCGAATTCTCTGCACGTGGCGCCATTTTAGACTTATTTCCAATGGGCAGTAAAACACCTTTTCGTTTAGATTTTTTTGATGATGAAATTGATGAAATACGTTTATTTGATCCAGACAATCAACGTTCAAATGAAAAAATAGAAAAAATCAATTTATTACCTGCGCATGAATTCCCTACCGATAAAGCCGCAATCAATTTATTTCGCAGTCAATATCGAGAGTTATTTAAAAGCTCTAACGATAAAGAATCTATTTATCATCAAGTCAGTAATAATATTCTTCCCCCTGGTATTGAATATTATTTACCCCTCTTTTTCGACAAAATAGAGACTAGAGACAACAATTCAGATTTACTGAATAATCAAAGTACTAGCACCTTATGTGATTATTTAGCACCAAATACCATGATAGCTGTCTCTGGTGATTTAGATAAATCGCTAAATCAGTATTGGCAAGACATTGATTATCGATATGAAAATAGACGTTACGACCCTACTAGGCCACTATTGCCACCAGAGCAATTATTTTTAAGCTCAGAAGCCCTCTACAGTGCCTTAAAACCTTTTGCCCGCATCACCATTGTTACTAAAAAAGTTGATGATGAAGAGCAAGTACAAGAGAAACAAAAATCTAGCGCCATCGTTTTTGATGTTAATCCCCTACCAGACTTAACCATCGACCATAAATTAAAACAGCCTTTTTCATTAATTAATAATTTTATTGTTGATAAAGAAACACCCGATAAAATTTTATTTATTGCCGAAAGCCAAGGTCGAAGGGAAAGTGTCTTAGAATTACTGGCCAGAGATAATATTAAGCCAACCTTGTTTCATTGTATCAATGATTTTATCGAATCAAACGAAAAATTAGGTATTAGCGTTAATGCACTTAATCAAGGCTTTATCTTTCAGTCTAAAGGCACAGCTAAAAAAAATGCCATTGCGCTAATAACGGAAGCTGAATTACTCGGCGATCATGTTCGTCAATCAAGGCGACGTAATAAGGCTCAAGATATTAGTACTGACGCTATCTTTAAAAATTTAGCTGAGTTGGCCATTGGACAGGCAGTTGTCCATATAGATCATGGCATAGGCAGGTATTTAGGCCTTCAAACCCTTGAAACTGGCGGTATTACTACTGAATTCTTAATGCTTAGTTACGCTAACGACGCCAAATTATATGTACCGGTTGCTTCTTTACATCTGATTAGCCGATATTCAGGTACTAACAGCGACAATGCACCACTACATAAACTCGGTAGTGAGAGTTGGAGTAAGGCTAAACAAAAAGCCGCTGAAAAAGTTCGCGATGTGGCGGCTGAGTTGTTGGATATATACGCGAAGCGTGCGAGTAATACTGGTTATGCATTTAAGCGTGATAAAGAAGATTATTTAGCCTTTAGTGACAGTTTTGGTTTTGAAGAAACCTTCGACCAACAACAAGCCATTAATACCGTAGTAAGCGATATGTTATCGCCAAAATCTATGGACAGATTAGTGTGTGGTGATGTCGGTTTTGGTAAAACCGAAGTGGCAATGCGCGCCGCCTTTGTCGCAGTGAATGATGGCAAACAAGTGGCTATATTAGTGCCAACCACACTGCTTGCTCAACAGCATTATGACAACTTCCGTGACCGATTTGCTAACTGGCCAGTCGCGATTGAAGTATTGTCACGCTTTAAAACCTCGAAACAACAAAATGAAGTAATAAAAAAAGTCGAATCTGGGCAAATAGACATTTTAATTGGCACGCATAAATTACTACAAAATAGCATAAAGTATAAAGATTTAGGCCTGTTAGTGGTTGATGAAGAACATCGATTTGGCGTAAAACAAAAAGAGAAAATTAAAAAATTACGCAGTAATGTCGATATTTTAACGCTAACCGCAACCCCTATTCCCAGAACATTAAACATGGCGATGGGCGGTATGCGTGATCTATCGATTATTGCCACACCACCCGCCAAACGATTAGCCGTAAAAACCTTTGTGCGTCAACGAGATGAAGCCTTAATTCGCGAAGCTATTTTACGTGAAACGCTACGTGGTGGGCAGGTGTATTTCTTACATAATCATGTTGATACCATCGAGAAAACAGCCGCTGACATTCAAGCATTAGTACCCGAGGCTCGTGTATCAACGGCCCATGGACAAATGCCTGAGCGCGAACTTGAACGCATCATGAGTGACTTTTATCATCAACGTTTCAATGTCATTGTTTGTACTACCATTATTGAAACCGGTATTGATGTACCTAGCGCAAATACCATTATCATGGATAGAGCTGACCATCTAGGTTTAGCGCAATTACACCAATTACGAGGACGTGTTGGTCGTTCACACCACCAAGCTTATGCGTACTTGTTAACACCACATGAAAAACGTATCACCAAAGATGCTAAGAAACGCCTTGAAGCGATTGCTTCACTGGAAGATTTAGGTGCAGGTTTTACCTTAGCAACGCATGATTTAGAAATTCGTGGTGCTGGTGAATTACTGGGTGAAGATCAATCAGGCTCAATGAGCCAAGTAGGTTTTAGTTTATACATGGAAATGCTCGATCACGCAGTTGAAGCGTTAAAAGAAGGTAAACAACTATCGCTAAGCCAAGTAACCGCCAAACAAACCGAAATAGAATTGCGATTGCCAGCTCTTATCCCTGAAGAGTACATTTTTGACGTGAGCATGCGTTTAAGTTTATATAAACGTATTGCCAGTTGTAAAAATAAAAATCAACTAGACGATGTGCAAGTTGAATTAATTGATCGCTTTGGTTTACTGCCGCAAGCAACTAAGAATTTAGTGCATATTGCTAAGTTACGTTTAAAGGCGCAAGCAATAGGTATTAATAGAATAGAAGCCAGTAGTACTGGCGGCTCAATTGAATTTAGCGATCATACTAAGGTAGATCCTATGCAATTAATGAAACTAGTACAAAAACAACCAACAGTCTACAAGATGGTACCGCCAAACAAATTCAAATTTGTGAAAGCAAATGAAGGAGAACAAGATAGATTCACTTTAGTCACTACACTGTTAAATGAGTTAACCCCTTAACCCTAGAGTTAATTCTAGAATGAGTTTTAAAGTAAACCCTAACGTAAAAAGCCTTTGTAACAAATTTTGTTACAGAGGCTTTTTATTAAAAAATCACAATTCTTAATCAATCAAGCGTGATATCTATAATCAATTAATTACGCTTTAAAGTCACTATCGGCGAATGCTTGTAATGTTTGTCCAAATAACTCATTACGCCAACCAGTTAAAATATCAACATTAGTAAGGTTAGACAGAGGTGCTTTAGTTGATGAACCTAGAGCTAAAGTCCTCACATCATTGACGTTGAAGTGCCAAGTTAAAAATTGATTTATTTGCTTCTTAGAGGCTAGATTTTCTATCGCCAAACCATTTTTTTCTGCAATGACAACAATAAACGCTTTCACTGTTTTAAATATTTGTTTGTAACCAGGGTATTCATCTAAACGCATAATCGTTTTAGGATAATCACTCTCGTCAGTTTCTAATGCTAGCTTAACTACCGACAGCATAGTTTTGCCTTTATGGCGAATATCGAGTAATTCAGCCCCCTTAACTCGATTCATCGCTTCAACAGTTTGTGGGTTATGCTGAGCAATTGCCATTAGGGTATGATCTTTTGCAACAAAACCGATAGGTAAGTCACGTTTTTTAGCTTGTTGAAAGCGCCAACGTACCAGATGTTTCAAGGTATTAAGCTGCTGTGAATTCAATCGACAAGCCAATTTCATTTGGCAATATAAGTTATCTTCATCAATAGGAGTAAACTTTCGCTCTATTAACAATTGCGTTTCTTGCTTAGCATAATCCAACTGACCCGCTTGTTCTATTTCAGTAATAAATTTGGGGTAAAGTTGAAATAAATAATCAACATCAGCACTGGCATAATCAAGCTGCCTCTGAGTTAAAGGCCTTTTCATCCAATCAGTACGCGACTCAGACTTATCAAGTTCAATGCCAGTATAATGCTCAACCATAGCGGCATATCCCATTGATAAACCATGACCAAGAAACGACATAACGATTTGGCTATCAATTAAATTAACGGGCTTACAATTGGCACTAGTTAAAAACACTTCTAAATCTTCAGAACAGGCATGCAGTACTTTAACAATATTTTCATTGGTCATTAGTTGCCAAAACGGTGACAAATCATTAATCGCAACAGGATCAATCAACGCCAACTGTTTACCATCAAAAATTTGCAATAAGCCCAACTTAGGATACAAAGTACGAGTGCGAACAAACTCGGTATCTATAGCGAGTATTTCCGCATTGTTATATTGTTGACATAATTTTTGTAAACTAATTTCATCTTCAATTAATTGATACTGCATAGTCATATAATATATCTACTTCCGGCGACGGCGATTAGCCTGCTGATTACGTTGCTGATGTTTTTTAACTGAACGGCGTATGCGACGACTCTTCGCATTATCCATCGCTTTTTCATCAACTTTAACTTTTGATTGCGTTTCAGAGGTTAAATCGACTAATTTACGGAAATAGTTAACTTCTTTTAACCCCAGTTCAGTCCAACCACCCAGCGGTAATTGACGCTGCATTTCCATATCACCATAACGCACACGGATTAATCGACTTACTTGTACTTCTTGGCTTTCCCATAAACGACGTACTTCACGGTTACGCCCTTCAGATAACACCACATGGAACCAATGATTACGACCTTCTCCGCCGCGATAAGTGATTTTTTGAAAACGTGCCATACCATCTTCTAATTTAACACCAGCGCGAAGTGTTTGTAACATAGCTTCATTAATTTCACCAAACACACGTACGGCATATTCACGCTCTACTTTTTGTGATGGATGCATTAAACGGTTAGCTAGCTCACCATCGGTGGTAAACAGCAACATGCCCGAGGTATTAATATCTAAGCGACCAACGGCAACCCATCGACCTGACTCAAGTGGCGGTAAACGATCAAAAACTGTTATTCTGCCTTCAGGATCTTTACGAGTACACATTTCCCCTTCAGGCTTGTTGTACATCAATATCCGGCAAAGATCATCTTCTTGAGCCGTCAACTTAACTTGATGACCATCAATACGAATTTGTTCCGTACCGTCAACTCTATCGCCTAAGTAAGCATTGTTGCCATCAACACTAACGCGTCCGGCACTAATCATCGCTTCTATTTCACGACGAGAGCCTTTACCGGCTCGCGCAAGTACTTTTTGCAGTTTTTCCGAATCTTTCACCGTTGCTTTTTGAAAATCAACCTTAACTGGCTTTTCAACGAGCTTACCGCCTTTACCTGCACCTTTTTTTGGCTCGATCTTTCCGCCTTTAACAGCACCTTTTTTAGCGACAGATTTTTTACCTGCCCCACGACTACCATATTTATTATCAGTAGAAGCCTGCTTATCTTTAGGTGCTTTTTTATCTTTAGATATTTTTTTGTCTTGTGACATTTTTTTTACTCGGTTACGTCAGTAGCAATTCCCTGGTAATTAACTTCTGACTCATTTATAAACGCTCTACTTAAGGATGCTCATTTCAGGTATCTTCAAGTGGAACGGATATGTACATTATTAAATTATAAAACGTTATTCGAACGGTGAAGGATCGCCCTCACCCACTCGTAATATTTCAATATCATCATTAGAAAAATCAACAACAGTAGTGGGATGTTCTCCCAAGTAACCACCATGAATAATTAAATCTACTTGATGCTCTAGCAAGTCACGAATTTGTTCAGGATCACATTCAGCCATGGTTTCACCTGGCATGATCAAACTAGTAGACATTATAGGCTCTGCCAGTTCAGCCAACAAGGCTTGGCAAATATTATTATCTGGCACACGAATACCAATAGTTTTCTTTTTCGGATTCAATAACCGTTTAGGTACGTCTTTGCTACCTTTAAAAATAAAAGTATAGGCACCTGGTGTGTTATTTTTCAATATGCGAAAAGCGGTATTATCAACCCGCGCATATTCAGATAGCTGTGATAAGTCTTGGCAAACTAAGGTGAAATTATGATTTTTATCTATCTTTCTAATTTGACAGATACGCTCCAAAGCTTTTTTATCCCCTAAGTGACAACCGAGGGCATAACCTGAATCAGTCGGATAAACAATAACCCCCCCTTGGTGAATAATGGCAACAGCCTGCTGCATCAAACGACCTTGCGGGTTATCTGGGTGTACATAAAAAAACTGGCTCATGATATTTTCCTATTTGTAATTACTGCCACAACGCCCATACAGGTTTTGCGCGATCGGGTAAGATTAAATTTTTACCTAAATCTGACCATTTATTAGGCTGATGAAAATCAGAGCCTGTTGATGCATGCAAATCATATTCTAAACAGTAGTTTAACATTATTTGTCGTTGTTGAGGGGGCATTTGCGGCAAAACAATTTCCAAACCATCACCAAGACTTTCTTTAAAATGCACAATTAAGCGTCTGAGCCACTTTGCTGATAAATCATAACGAATGGGATGTGCCATTACCGCACTGCCACCGGCGAGATGAATCGCTTCAACAGCTTGTTCTATAGAGCACCAGGTTGGCTTTACATAAGCTTTTTGCGTATTACGACCTTTTTTACCTAAGTAGAGATCAAACGCTTTTTGCATGGTGCTAACATGACCTTGCTGAAATAATACTTTAGCAAAATGTGCCCGGGTAATTGAACCTTCACCGGCACTTTTTTTAGCGTCATCATAAGCATCAGGAAAACCACATTTTGCCAGTTTTTCACCAATACTAATCGCTCGTTGCTCACGTGCTTGCTGCTGGTCGCTAATTAACTGCAGTAACTGGTCATTATTTTTATCAAAATTATGGCCAACTATATGAATTTCAAAACCTTGCCAAGCCGTCGATATTTCCACACCTGGAATTAACGTTATTGAAACATTTTGTTCCTTGATATAGCGCTGTGCTATATCAATGCCTGCTAATGTGTCGTGGTCGGTAATCGCTAAAACATCAATTTGATAATTAACAGCTCTATCTATCAGGGTTTGCGGGGATAAACTACCGTCAGAGCAATTAGTGTGACTATGTAAATCTATTCGGCCATGAGAAAAACCGTCTCGTTTTTCAATAATTAAAGGAAAATCAGTAGTTGACAGCAACGCCATAATAAGGTCTTCTATAGGAACTTTCTTGCGAGTAGGCTTTGACTAACGTTAAACTAGACAAAAGCGCTACAAAATATAACGGCAAGTTTACTGAGAAGAATGAAATAATGATACTAACAAAGCAATTTAATTTACATAACCTTATTTGGTGGTGGCATAACTCTACATAACTGGGTTGTGATAATTGCGTGTATCTCGTTAAAGCTGAAAGTAACATTAAAGCTAAACAGAACAATAAACAAATTTCAAAAACCCGCTAAGTTAAGCGGGTTTTTTGCGTTAAGCGCTTGTAAATGAAAATGCTTTAAATTTTATACAACCTAACAGTGAATAGGATTTACAATGAATAAAACAAGAACATGGTTCCTTTGGTGGCTGCAGCCAATTTATGCCGGATGACAACCCTTTAACTCCCTGATTTTAAGAAGAATACCATGACACAAGATCACCAAAGTTTAACAACCGTTTCAACGTTAACGGATAACGCTAATTACCAAAGCGACCCCTTAAGTGTATACCAACTGCTTTGCCATAATAAAAAAAACAATCTGCTACTTGAGTCAGCAGAAATAACTCAAAAACACTTATTAAAAAGTTTATTACTCACCGATGCGGCTGTTAAAATTGTTTGCAATGGAAATACCGTTACCTTTAGTGCCTTAACACTTAATGGTCAAGCTGCCCTGAAATTTGCCGCCGTGCAACTAAAGAAAAATGCACAGTTAGCACTTACTGACGATCAGCAAACCTTAACCGCTATTTTCCCCAATATCCCGACAGAGCTTGACGAAAAATCGAGATTAATGGCGATAAACCCTTTTGAAAGTTTACGTTTATTTAATCGTATGGAAAACAGTCACAATCATCATTTTGCTATTTTTCTTGGCGGTGCTTTTGCTTTTGATATGATTGCCATGAGTGAAACACTTCCTGACGTACCTGATGGTGAAAACACCTGTCCAGATTTTGTTTATTATCTAGCTGAAACCTTGGTGATTATTGATCATGAGATAAAAAGTACCGAAATTATTGCAAATATATTCTCAGCTAAGTCTGAAAAAATTCAGGCGCAAGTGCAACAACAACTGACCGCGCGTGTAAGTAGTATTAAACAGAAACTGTCAACTAATATAACACCAGAGCATATTCCAGCACTGGTAGCCGATAGTTCATCTTCAGCTCAACATATTAATCATACTGAGTTACAAGAGGTATCCGTTGATATTAGCGATGAAGTATTTTGTCAAACAGTTGAGCTATTAAAAGAAAACATTCGTGCGGGTGATATTTTCCAAGTAGTCCCATCACGTACTTTTTCAATACCATGTATTGATAGTGTCGCCGCTTACCAAGCATTAAAAATAAGCAATCCTAGCCCTTACATGTTTTATATAAAAGACAGTGATTTTTGCATGTTTGGCGCATCACCGGAATCAGCAATAAAATATCAACAAAATTCCCCTGAAGGAAAGCGTCAAGTAGAAATTTATCCTATTGCTGGCACGCGTCCTCGTGGATTTAATAGTGATGGCAGTATTTCTCTAGATTTAGACTCACGCATTGAGCTGGAGTTAAGACAAGATAAAAAAGAATCAGCCGAACATATAATGCTAGTAGATTTGGCCCGAAACGATGTTGCCCGCGTATGTAAAGCCGGTACTCGCTATGTCGCTGATTTACTAAAAGTAGACAGGTATTCTCATGTTATGCATTTAGTTTCTCGCGTGTGCGGCACGTTACTTGAAGAATTGGATGCGCTGCACGCTTATCAAGCGTGTATGAACATGGGGACTTTATCAGGCGCTCCCAAAATAAAAGCCACTTCGCTTATTAGAGAAGTTGAAGGTAAAAGGCGTGGCAGTTATGGCGGTGCAGTCGGTTATTTAACTGGCGATGGTGAAATGGATACCTGTATTGTAATTCGTTCAGCGTTTGTTAAAAATAATATCGCCCATGTTCAAGCCGGTGCTGGTGTTGTCTATGACTCTGTTCCTCAAAGTGAAGCGGATGAAACCAAACAAAAAGCGCAAGCAGTCATTAATGCGGTGCTGCTATCAAATCAAGTAGCAGATAAAGCAGCAAAAAAAGTTGTAAGCCGAGTAGTAAACCCAGCGCAAGGGGCAAAGTAATGACTAATAATATGAGTAACCGTATACAAAAAACAAAACTATTTATGCTCGATAATCTCGATTCATTTACTTATAATCTAGTCGATGAATTTCAATGTTTAGGATTTGAGCCAACAGTTTATCGTAATACCTTAAACGCCGACTTCATTTTCAGTAAAATGCTTGAGCACACTAAACAAAGTGGTGAAAACGTTATCTTAGTCTTATCACCCGGCCCTGGAGAGCCAAGTAAAGCCGGTTGTTTAATGGCGCTAATCAAGTTATGCGCAGGAAAAATTCCTATGCTAGGTATTTGCTTAGGTCACCAAGCACTGATAGAACATTATGGCGGCAACGTTGGCCGTGCAGAGGAAATAGTTCACGGTAAAGCCTCTGCAATTAATCACAGTGGTAAGGGGCCTTTTGCTAATATTCAAAACCCACTACCCGTGGCACGTTATCATTCCCTGATAGGCAGAAATATCCCCGAGACATTGTCGGTTATTGCTGATTTTAATGGTATGCCTATGGCTATTTCTCGTGAAGCCGATGCCATATTAGCGTATCAATTTCATCCTGAATCTATTTTAACAACTTATGGTGCCACGTTATTAGCACAAAGTTTCGATTACTTACTCGCGTTAAGCGAACGCTTAAATACTAAAGCGCAAGGAGCATAATGATGAAGAATATATTATCAACTTTGGTTGACGGACAAGATCTCGATCAACAAACAATTCAAGCGTTTTTTGAACAGATGCTTAAAGGCGAAACTGATCCTATTTTACTGGCAAGTGTTCTCACCGCATTAAAAATCAAAGGTGAAACACCCGAAGAAATTTCTGGCGCAGCCATAGCGATTAAAGCGGCCGCGACAAAATTTCCGCCACAAAAAAACACCGTTGCTGATTGTGTTGGTACCGGTGGTGATGGCGCTAATACAATTAACATTTCAACCACCGCCGCAATTTTAGCTGCAACATGTGGTTTAAAGATGGCAAAACACGGTAATCGTAGCGTTTCAAGTATGTCTGGCTCTGCTGATTTACTAGAGGCTTTTGGTGTTAATTTAACGATGTCACCCGCTACTGCGAGCAACTGTTTAGATAAAGCAAACTTATGCTTTTTATATGCGCCGGCTTATCACAGCGGCTTTAAACATGCAGCAGCGGTACGCAAAACCATGGGCATTCGCACCTTATTCAATATATTAGGCCCATTAGCTAATCCTGCTTACCCTAAAATTATGCTACTAGGTGTTTACACCCCTGACTTATTAATGCCCATGGCAGAAGCGCTACAACTGACGGGTGTTGAACGTGCTTTTGTCGTTTATGGTAGTGGCTTGGATGAAATAGCTCTCCATGGTGAAACACAAGTCATTGAGATTAACGGAGAGCAATTAATTGAGCGCACTATTTCGCCACAAGATTTTGGTTTAAAAAATTACTCACTAGAAGATATCAAAGGTGGCACCCCACAAAAGAATGCTGACATTATTAAAGCGATTTTATCTGGCAACGGGCAAGAAGCCCATAATGCAGCCGTTATTATTAATTGTGCGGCACTACTTTACTTACATGATAAAGCAAAGGATTTAAAATCAGCGGCTCAACTTGCCAGTGACGCATTAAAAAGTGGTAAAGGCTTAGCAACGTTAGAACTCCTAGTGTCACTCTCTAATGAAAAAAATGCTGATGAAGAAAGTGTTGATAAGGAAAACAAGTAACATGACAAACATATTAGAAAAAATCACCGCCAATAGACGCATTGAAATTGAGGCGCTTAAAAAAGTAAAACCCTTAGCAAGCTTTATTGATGAACTAACGCCGACAAAAAAAGATATGTACGCAGCACTTAGGCGTACCAAAGACAAACCCGAAGCAGGTTTTATTTTAGAGTGTAAAAAAGCCTCGCCATCAAAAGGCTTAATTCGCCCCGATTTTGATGTCAAAGCTATTTGCCAAACCTATGACAAATATGCGGCGGCTATTTCAGTGCTTACCGATGAAAAATATTTTCAAGGTAACTTTGATTACTTAAAGCTAGTGACTGAAACCGTCAATTGTCCGGTATTAAACAAAGATTTTTTTGTTGAACCTTATCAAGTTTATTTAGCCCGTTATTATGGCGCTGATGCAATTTTATTGATGTTAAGCATATTATCTGATGAGGAATATTTAGCGCTAGCAAACATTGCTGAGCAGTATAACTTAGCCGTTTTAACAGAAGTTTCTACCATTGATGAATGTGATAGAGCGATTAAATTAAACGCAAAAATGATTGGTATTAATAACCGTAACTTACGTGATTTAAGTACCGATATTGCTCGCACCTTTGAACTTGCACCAACATTACCTGACGAGACAATAATCATTTCTGAATCGGGTATTTACAGCAATGCACAAGTGCGAGAATTAGCACCTGCTGTTGACGGCTTTCTCGTCGGTAGTTCGTTAATGGCTATGGATAACAATCGTTATAGCGATATTGATTTAGCCTGTCGTAAACTTATTTTTGGCAATAATAAGGTCTGTGGTTTAACCGCACCCCAATATGCTGTAGCCGCCGCAGAGTCTGGCGCATGTCTTGGTGGGTTGATTTTTGCTGAAAAATCACCTCGCGCGGTAACTAAAGCCCAAGCACTAGAGATAATAAACACTCTGCCACACTTAGACTATGTTGGCGTTTTTGTTAATCATCAGATAGCTGACATTATTGACTTAGTTAATAGCCTCAACTTATCTGCAATACAATTACACGGCAGTGAAGATGAAGCTTATGTAGCCGCACTTAAAGCTCAATTAAGCGAAAACAACAGTGATCATTGTGATCTTTGGCAAGCAAAAGCCGTATTAGACAATGTCCCTGATTTAAATGAGCAGGTTGCTCACTACGTACTTGATGGAAAATCTCCAGGCTCAGGTCAACCGTTTGATTGGCAAATATTAGCCACAAGTGAACAAGATTTATCACGGTGCTTTTTAGCCGGCGGCCTTAATAGCGAAAATATCCAATTAGCCCTTAAGCAATTAACCGAATTAGATTTATTTGGACTCGATCTCAACTCAGGTGTTGAAACTAGCCCAGGTATAAAATCCAGCGAAAAACTTGCCCAAGTTTTTGCGCAAATTAGGAATTACTAAAAATGAGCAATGCAGCAAAGAATACTTTAGATGGCACAACCGATAGCACAGTAAAAAAGACATTACCTGCCTATTTTGGCGAATTTGGCGGCATGTTTGTCGGTGAATTATTAGTGCCGGCATTAGAGCAGTTAGAGCAAGCTTTTATTGAATCACAAACTGATGAGGCATTTTTAACTGAGTTTAATAATTTACTGACCAAGTATGCGGGTCGTCCAACACCGCTAACCTGTTGTCGAAATATTGTTAAAAATCCACTGGCAAAAATTTATTTAAAACGTGAAGATTTACTTCACGGTGGTGCACATAAAACCAATCAAGTTTTGGGCCAGGCGTTACTTGCTAAACGTATGGGTAAAACTGAAATTATCGCTGAAACAGGCGCAGGTCAACATGGTGTTGCCACAGCTATTGCTTGTTCATTGTTAGGATTAAAATGTCGAGTTTATATGGGCGCAGTTGATTGTCAGCGTCAACAACCTAACGTGTTTCGTATGAAATTAATGGGCGCTGAAGTTATTCCAGTAACCGCAGGCTCTGGCACCTTAAAAGATGCCGTAAATGAAGCATTACGTGATTGGTCAGCTAATTATGAAAATTGTCATTATTTATTAGGTACTGCTGCTGGCCCACATCCTTTTCCAACTATTGTTAGAGAATTTCAGAAAATAATAGGCGAAGAAGCAAAAGCACAGTTTCTTGAAGAAGAAGGTCGTTTACCTGATTATGTTATTGCCTGTGTCGGTGGTGGCTCAAATGCTATTGGTATCTTTAATGATTTTATTCCACATGAAGAAGTAAAATTAATCGGCGTAGAGCCCGGTGGTAAAGGCATTGAGACTAATCATCATGGCGCAACCTTAATCGCCGGCACTAAAGGCATGTTGCACGGAAATTACACCTACGTAATGCAAGATAAGTATGGTCAAATTCAAGAGTCTTACTCTATTTCTGCTGGGCTAGACTACCCTGCAGTAGGTCCTCAGCACGCATTTTTAAAAGAGACCGGTAGAGCTCAATATGTCGCTATCAATGATGACGAGGCTTTAGCTGCTTTTCAAGAACTGGCAATAACTGAAGGGATTATACCGGCACTTGAATCGGCTCATGCGTTAGCCCACGCTCTTAAGATGGCAGAAAAAGTAACAAAAGAAACTATTTACCTAGTGAATTTATCTGGTCGAGGAGATAAAGATCTTGCTCATGTTCATGCCATTTTACATCCAGACGAACAAGATAATAACACCGGCGTTAAGCAAAGAGGAGAAGCGTAATGAGTCAAGCAACTAACACCCAATCAACACAGCAAGCTGGCTATCGTTACCAACAAGCGTTTGCTGAATTAGCTAAAAAAAATGAAAACGCTTTTATCCCTTTTGTTATTATTGGTGATCCTAATGCTGAACAATCATTTGAGGTTATCAAAGCATTAGTTGATGCTGGCGCTGATGCGTTAGAGTTAGGTATTCCGTTTTCAGATCCAAGCGCCGACGGTATCACTATTCAAAGGGCAGCCCTTCGTGCACTAAACTCAGGTATAAATACTGACATTTGTATCGATATACTGGCTAAAGTTCGTGAATATGCACCTCATATTCCTATTGGTTTATTGTTATATGGTAACTTAGTTTTTGCCCGTGGCATTGATAATTTTTATCGAGATATGGCACAAGTCGGTGTTGATTCGGTGTTAATTGCTGACTTGCCGATTCGTGAAAGCTTACCCTTTAGAAAAGCCGCATTAAAACACGGCGTAGCCCCTATTTTTATTGCGCCGCCAAACGCGAGTGAAAATACGTTACACGAAGTTTCATCTTACAGTCAGGGTTATACTTATGTGTTAAGTCGTGCAGGTGTTACCGGTGTTGATGTGGTTGAAGAAAGCACTGAGACCACCTCTCCAGCAGAAGGCTTAATTAATAAATTAACACAATATCATGCGGCACCACCTGTTTTAGGCTTTGGTATTTCAGCACCACAACAAGTTAAAGATGCGTTCACGGCGGGAGCAAGTGGCGCAATAAGCGGCTCTGCGGTAGTTAAAATTATTGAAGATAACTTAGCTGATCATGACAAAATGCTAACTGAATTGACAAACTTTGTGAATAAGATGAAAGCGGCAACTAAGTAAAAAGTTAAGTAATAAGCTAAGTCATAAAAGCAGTAAATAATTAACTGGTAGCATACACAGATGCCACCTCAAGTTGCATGGGTTTAGATAATGCTGCCAGTTAGTTTATAATTGCTGTAATAAAATTGTCACATGAAAGACTTAAAGTACTCTCGTAATGAATAATAAGAGTATTTAATGAAAGAAATAATCAAATCTATAATATCCAATAAACTCATCACGACTGTTTTTCAACCTATTTTTGATATTGAAAATGAAGTAATTGTTGGCTACGAAGCCCTAACCCGTGGCCCTAAAAAAACGCCCTTATATTCCCCAGATCTATTATTTCAAGCTGCTGAACAATACAATCTACTATCAGAGCTTGATCTACTTTGCCGTGCAAATGCTATCTCTCAATTCGTGGATCTAAAATTAACAGGTAAGTTATTTATAAATATCTGTTTGAATGTCATGCTTAATAAAGATCACCCACATGGTGAAACGATCAAATTAGTAGAACGGTCAGGTTTGTCACCCCAACAGGTAGTTATTGAGATCAGTGAGAAGTCTCCTTTTCCAAATAACGATATACTACTTAAAACATTGAATAAGTACCGACAATTTGGTTTCGATATTGCCATAGATGACTTAGGTGCAGGTTACTCAGGTCTTAAACAATGGAGTCATCTTCGCCCAGATATTGTAAAAATTGACCGGTATTTTATTGATCAATGCGATCAAGACGTAATGAAAAGAGAGTTTCTGAAAATCCTTTTTGAATTAGGCCGTATTTCCAATGCCCATGTGATTGCTGAAGGTATTGAAACAAAAGAAGAGTTTGAACTTTTACGTGAATTAGGTATGGTTTATAGTCAGGGGTTTTTCTTAGCAAAGCCTAGTGAAGTACCGACTAGATCCTATCCTACACTTGATGTTTGTTCATACTCTGAGAAGGAGTCTCGATTAGGCACTATTGCGATACTAGTCACATCAGCGCTTACGATTAAGTATAATCAAAGTGTCGATGATGCCTACGATATTTTTATCCAAAACACTCATATTCATGCAATACCCGTACTTAATGGAACAAAACCATTAGGGATGATTTACCGTAATGAATTAATGGAATCATATTCTGATATTTATGGCCGTGCCCTATTTGCAAAAAAAATGGCAGTAGATATCATGTTTAGTAAACCTATGATTATTGAGCACACCATGCCATTAGAACAAGTGAGTGCTTTGCTAACGGCTCGAGCAGATTCAGAGTTTACTCACCCGAGTATTATTATCAAGAATGGTCATTACCTTGGCGTGGTTTCACCACGAGATTTACTCAGAAGTATTACCGACTCAAAACTAGAAAAAGCCCGCTATGCTAACCCGCTAACTGGTTTACCAGGGAATGTGGTGATAGAAAAAGAAATAGATTACATGTTAAGAAAACAGAAAAATTTTCATATCGCTTACTTAGATTTAAATCATTTTAAGCCCTTTAATGATATTTATGGCTATGCGAAGGGCGATTTACTTCTAAAAGCGTTAGCCGATTGCATTATGATCAATACCAACAATAGACATTGTTTTGTTGGTCATATCGGCGGTGATGACTTCATCATTATGTTTAAAAACGATGACGTAGAAGTTATTTGTCAGAAAATATTGGACGACTTTGCCAAACAAAGTTTAGTTTTTATTAGTGATGAGCATCAAATCCAACAAGGCTATAGCGCACTTGATCGCAGGGGTAATGAAGTGTTTCATCCCTTAATAAGCTTAGCTATTGGTGTAATACAACCCGATGCCGCTTGCTATGCCTCATATCATCAAATTGCTGATTTAGCGTCTAAAGCTAAATCAGAAGCTAAAAAGCACGCGGGCAATAACCTGTTTATTTGCCGAAGACGAAAATCACAAAGCGATGATGAAATCAATAGGATAAATAAACTTAACACGAATGCGGCTTAAACCCTTAACATTCTAAAAGACAGTAAAATAACCGCTATCGATATAATAATAAAAACAAGTGACAACACATAATAAAGACCTCGATGAAACTTGTTTTTTATTCTAGCTAAAAAAGAACTTTTACTTTGCAAAACAAAAGGTACTCGAGAAAAAACCTGTATCATTAGGTTAACTAATATCAGCCAAGCTAAAGCAAGAAAGTTTAACATTATTTTATTAGACTCTGCGACGCTGGGCATAACAGAAAAAACCAATTGATAACCAATGTTAACAATAAGCACTATTGCTAAAAGATAAATAAACTTATTGAAGGGTTTTAACGCTAAGGAAATTTTAACTAAGGAGGTAATCATTTACTCGCCATTGATTCAAAATAGATAATATTTAATGTAAAATAAATATTATCTATTAGTCAACTAAGCAGTATAAAAATTATTGTTTTGTTATTTGACTGTACTCTCCACCATTCCCCGTTTGACTTAATTCACCATCAATAAATTCTAAATAAGTGCACTCATCTTTAGTGGTTAAACCATCTTTGTGTTTACGTTGGGTACGGTAAAATAAAACCCGTACAGTTTGCTCATTGATAGAGTAAGTTTGAGAGAAATCAGCAACCCCTAATTTTTCCTGCATATCCGCAAAGCTAGATCCAAGTTGAATTTTTGCTATTTTTTTACGGTTTTCATACGTTCTATCTTCACTGTCACCCATCAGTGAATGATCAATTTCACCGTCATTCACCGAAATAACACAGCCGGATAACGTTGATGCTAATGGTAAGGCTATCAATAAAACAAGTAGTGATTTTTTCATTTTAAACTCCAGTTTTTAACTATTGTTATCAATAATTATTAAAATACAAAGCTTATAAAGCAAAAACTAAACCAAAATTAAAAAGTTCAATTAAACCATTGATTATTAATGAATAACTATTATCTTTTGTTTTTTATAGCTGACATTTATAGTAATATTGGCTAAAATATAGCAAATCTAACAATAGAGTTAATCAAAATGACAATAAATGATGAAATATTAATCTTAGCTAATCAATTAGCCAATGCAGGCTATAAACCAACTGTCGCTATGATCAAAACAAAATTAAATAAGAAGGTGCCTTTACCTGTGATCATATCAACATTAAGAATTTGGCAACATGATCCCAGCTTCATTTCAAAACAAGAACAACACGATATAACTGAAGAAACCAACATCGCAGTAGAAACTAACAATTTCAGACAAAACCTTAATGATGAATTAGCCCAAATAAAGCAAGAAATAATTGAATTAAAGCAGCTAGTAACCCAATTAATTGAACAGCAAAAAAGCTAAGTTACGCTATTTAATAACAGGGGTTAACTGAGCGATAAACTCAGCTAAAGAATCACTAAGTAGCTTATGAGGTTTACAACCCACACGTTCAACCCAAACAGCCCCACTAGCATTATCGACAGAGATAATCATGTCTTCTTCATCGGTTACCGCAAAGAAAATAGTCTCTTGTTGCTTTAATCTTCGCTTCATTAAAATATGGCCAATGAGGTTTTCTTGTAAACGCTCAAAGTCACTTTTATTCCAAGCAAATAATAATGACAGCTCTCCTTCATCGCAACGTGCCTCTAGGCTTTCACTATAAAGTAAGGTGAAGTAGGCTTTAATATCATTATGCAAGGTAAAATCTAACGCTGACTCAACGTTCTCAAAACTTAACTCTTCATTTTTATCGATGGGAATTGGCTGCCAATAAACCTGACCTTGGGGTAAATCATTTGGCTCTGTAGCCCTTTTTTCACAAAGAGAAGGCCATTCTTCATCTTGTTCAACACAGGGCAAGCACCCATGGGTTTGTTGATAGTCAGTAATATATTGCTCAGAAAATTTTTGTAGTATTTGTACTAAATTTTCATTTATTTGATTTGATGATGTCATCGATACGAAGATCCTTTAAAATAGCCATGATATCATTATAATTACCATGGAAAACAATAGAAAAATTTATGGCTACTTACCAAAATTCAAAAGAATTAAACAATTTAACACTTGGTAAAAGCACTGAGTATTGCAGTGAATATAACCCAAACTTATTACAAGCGGTACCTCGAAGCTTAAATAGAGACGACTTATCTTTACAAAGTAATGATTTACCTTTTACCGGTGAAGATGTTTGGTATGGCTATGAGTTATCTTGGTTAAATAACAAAGGTAAACCTATTGTTGCTGTAGCCGAGTTTCGTTTTGCTTGCACTAGCCCTAATTTAGTTGAATCCAAATCATTTAAATTATATTTAAATAGTTTTAATCAAAGTAAATTTGCCAGTGCCAATGACGTTGAACAAACGCTTATTAAAGATTTATCAGCTACCGCACAAATTCAAGCTGAAGTGACATTATTTAACGTTGAGCAATGTCCGGCATTAGCGATAAAAGCTACCGCACAAGAGATTATTTGCATTGATGACGAAGACGTTACGATTGACAGTTATCACTATCAGGCAGAGCTTCTAAGCGAAGCACAAGCTAGCTCACCTAATGGTAGCGTAGTAGAAAATTTGGTTAGTCATTTATTAAAATCAAACTGCTTAATTACCAATCAGCCTGATTGGGCTAGCATTTATATTGACTATAAAGGTAAGGCTATCGATCACGCTATTTTACTAAAATATTTAATATCGTTTAGACAGCACAATGAATTCCATGAGCAATGTGTTGAACGTATTTATTGTGATATACAGCAGTATTGCCAAGTAGAAGAGTTGACTGTGTTTGCCCGCTATACTCGCCGAGGTGGTTTAGATATTAACCCATTTAGAAGCACACATTTAACGCGTGCCCCCATCATGAGAACGCTTAGACAATAGTGTAATCGTATAGTCGTATAGTCGTATAATCAGGCTACAATTCGAGTTTTGAAACTCGAATTGTAGCCTAAACGATTATTTTTTGGCTAACGGTTATACTTGGCTAGCCGCAAGTGCTTGAATAAGATCGGCTAATATATCGTCGATATGTTCAATACCGATAGATAATCGTACCATTTCTTTACTCACACCCGCTTTGGCTAGTTCTTGCTCATCAAGTTGTCGATGAGTTGTTGAAGCAGGATGACAAGCTAATGACTTAGCGTCACCGATATTGACCAAACGTACCACAAGATTAAGCGCGTCAATAAATTTTGCACCGGCTTTTTCGCCACCTTTAATGCCAAAACTTAAAATACCGCTGCTACCTTCGGGTAAATATTTTTTCGCTAATTGGTGATCGCTAGACGTTTCTAAACCGGAATAGTTAACCCAAGAGATATTTTCATGCGTCGTTAAATACTCTGCAACTTTTTGAGTGTTAGAACAATGACGTTCCATGCGAAGTGGTAATGTTTCTAAACCTTGTAAAATCAAAAACACATTCATTGGAGAGATTGCAGCGCCCATATTTCTAAGCGGTACCACACGTGCTCTAGCAATAAATGCTGCAGCGCCAAATGTTTCAGTATAACTTACGCCATGATAAGAAGGATCAGGGTTATTTAGCTGGGCAAAGCGCTCTTTATGTTCGCTCCAAGGGAATTTACCCGAATCAACAATAATGCCGCCTACAGAAGTACCGTGACCACCAATATACTTAGTTAACGAATGAACAACAATATCTGCACCGTGTTCAAATGGACGACAAAGCGCTGGACTAGCCACGGTGTTATCAACCATTAATGGCACACCATGCTTATGGGCTATTTCAGCCATTTTAGCGATATCAGCAATATTGCCTGATGGATTACCGATAGTTTCACAGAAAACTGCTTTGGTATTTTCATCAATCAAGTTTTCTAATGCGTCAAAGTCATCGTGGGCAGCAAATCTAACTTCAATGCCTTGTTGCGGTAAAGTATGAGCAAAAAGATTATACGTGCCACCGTATAATTTATTAATACTAACAATGTTATCACCTACTCTAGCGATAGTTTGAATCGCTGCGGTAATTGCTGCCATACCTGATGCTAGCGCTAAACCAGCAATACCGCCTTCAAGTGCGGCTACTCGCTGCTCTAATACCGCTTGGGTTGGGTTACCTATACGAGTATAGATATTACCTTCAACTTTAAGATCAAATAAATCAGCACCGTGTTGAGTGTCGTCAAAAGCATAACTTGTGGTTTGATAAATAGGAACGGCAACGGCTTTAGTCGTTTGTTCTGGGCTATAGCCAGCATGAATGGCTGCGGTTTCTCTGCGCATAAAAATCTCCAATTGAATTGTTGTATTGTAAATAAAAGAGTAATGATTTACCCATAGTAACCAATAATCAAATAATTCAACAAGGTAATATAGTGCTTAAGATACATTATTTAGTTATATACCCACTGCAAAGGGATCTCTCAGGAGCGAGTTCAGGAGCAAGTATAATTAAAAACTCCTGTTATACCCGCTCCACTTGAAGATACAGATTTCAGCAAGATGAGAAAGGGTTAGCTACAAGGCATTGATTGAAGAGAATAGTTATTCTATTGTCGAAATCAATAACGCAGGAGATGACCCTTTATCGGCTTGCCCATAGGGAGCGAAGCTGTATCTTCAAGTGGAACGGGTATAAGTGTTTACCTAACAGGAGTTTGATTAATCACTTAGCGTTGTTGGATAGAATCTAAATACTAGGAAAATCTATACCCGTCCATTGCTTGAAGAAAGCCTTTTGAGCTTCACTAACCTGCTCTACTGGCACAATTTTCAGTTTAGCTTTGGGTGTTGTTCCTAAAGTAACCAAACGCGTAAACAGCTCATCTCTGCGGAAAAAAGTCACACTGAGTTTAT
>JBLIEW010000038.1:0-48029 GCA_047633255.1 Colwellia sp. | reverse complement strand
CATGTCATCCAATTTATGTAATTGCTTCCTTTGAAGGCGTGGATCTGTAATATCTTTGAAATGTTCGATAAGTGTTGGCTTCTTTTTGGTCATTTTACGTCGCTTAAAGCGAAGTAATAGATCAAATCAGGGGATCTATGTCAAGATTTTTTTAATGCGATTGCCCTGATTGAAAATGTCGATGATGTTGACTCGAATGAACCCAAAAAAACTTTTAAATTCGTTCAAGATCTAAATTAAATAACTGTCTATGTCAGTTGATAACGCTGATGTTCATTTATATTTGGCAGGTGATATTCTATCAGTCCCATCAATTCCAAGGACACCGATAAAGCGAGCGGTGTCCTGAGCATAACTTGGCATAGACTTAATGGTGTACCCGATAATATCACTTGAATAAACTTCATCCAATTGAACGCCAATAGGACTAATTAACTGCCGATTTGAATTACTATCTAGAGCTTTATCAAAAAAGGTCCTTGCAGCTTGCTCATCACGTGTTTCACTCAAGTAAAAATAAACAATAGCGCCATGTCCGTATTTCGGTCGGACCGATCAGTTGGTTCGGTTTGAACCGATCACTTTTTTTCACTCTCTTTTTCATAGTTAATATTTATACCTAGTGATCGGATAGAGTCAAATTATTTTTTCTTTGTGAATCCCCATCAAGATCAATTTTGTAGCTATTATGAATAAGCCGATCAAGCAGCGCATCGGCAATTGTCGGATTACTTATCAGTTGATGCCATTCTTTAACTGGCACTTGGCTAGCAATAATTGTTCTAAAATTGACTTCAAGTTGTGGGCTATATTTGATCACCCAACGATTTAAGGTGGAGTGGTCAAAATGAATATTTCGCTCAGCAATTATTTCTTCGATTTCACGATAACTGAGTTTATAAGCCAGGTAATAACGAAGAGCCTGCATGATGATTGCTGACGGAAAATGTCGACCTGAAAAATTGAGGGTCATAATGATAAGAAGTGATCAATAATCGTTAGATCATAAACTATTTCCTCTATTTGCGACAGAACCTGCGGCATCAAAGAAATGGGTGATACCGATAAGAAATTGGAAAACGGCCTTGAATCGATTTACGATTGAATTCGAAGACCGTTTAAAGGACTTTATTTAAAACTAGCAGTTACACAAAATCTGTTATAGGTTTTTATTTTTCTTCCATTACTATTTGTAACTCTTCTGGATATTGATAGAAGGCACCATTAACCCCATCAACAGCACATGAAATAGTACAAAGATCAATTATTGCATTATATGCTAGCCATTTATACCCAAATTCGGCTATAAATTCAGCACTTCCCTGCTGAGCTGAGTTTTCACAAACAACTTGAAGAGGATCCCCATCCCTCGACACTAAAATACTCTTTTCGCCGCTAACTTGCCATTCACCATCATCATTTTTTAAAGTACAAACCGTATTGCTTATATCGCTATTATTTAAGGTTGATAATGAAACAACTTGTTCCTTTCCTTGTTTAATACTTGCACAACCAGATACTAGCGTAAAAGCAAAAAAACCTACTAATATTTTTCCTAACTTCATTCTATTTCCCTTTTTAAAATGACTTAATGCTCTTTGTGAAATATGCTCATAAAGAGCCTCCGTATAAACATTATCTAATACCAAACCAAACAAGTCCCTTCCCAGCTCAGAGCTTTATTTAAAGGACAAGAACAAATAAAATTTGTGATGGTCTAGTCACTCTAAATCAAACAAATTTATGCGGTTATTGTGCTATAAATAAACTCCCAAGAGCGAGTTTAAAAGGCTTCTACGCTACGTTATTCATTTTGATAAGGGAGTAACTATTATCTGTAATCAATGCCTTGCCTATAAGCCTTTTAACTCTCGATGAGTGAGAACAAACTTAATTGGATTGGTATAACTTGAACTCGGGATAATAAGCCTATATTAAGCTGCTATTTCCAATAATAACTGCGTTGATTTAAAGCGTATTAACCTAAAGCAAGTATCGATAATAAATGGTTAATAGGCAACCTGTAAGATCTTACAACAAAGGCTACTATCATCGAGTCTTCCCTATCTAACAAAACGTTTGAAGATGAAAATTTTAGCCGGAATTATGGTTCTGTCGCAAACTCAAATTCCGTCGCCTTAATTGAAGGTGTCTCTTTCCTCAGAGACAACTATGCTGCAAGCGAATAAAATTGCTCCCATACCATTTTATCTTCTGAGTCAATCATCTGTCCTTGCTTGAGCATCGAGCAAAGCTCAACACCCGCTAATGTCGCTTCTGCTCCAACCCAAGACTTCCATCCTAAACATTGGTGCATTTTACCTTTCACTTTTCGATGACTCTGCTCGACAATATTATTAAGGTATTTCACGGTTAGCACCTCAATCATACAAAGCATATATCCAGACAACCAAAGCTGAACATTGAGGGTATCAAGCGCCACAATATTCGCTCCGCTTTTATCAATAACGACTTTACTGGGTAAGCCACTACGATCGAGTGCTTTATCAAAAAATGCTCTTGCAGCGGGCTCATCACGTGTCTCACTCAAGTAAAAATCAACAATGGCGCCATGTTTATCTACAGCTCGATAATAGTAAACCCATTTCCCTTTAATTTTGAGGTAGGTCTCATCCATTCGCCACTAGTCTGCCACGTTACGTTTTCTTGTTCTAAAATTGACTTCAAGTTGTGGGCTATATTTGATCACCCAACGATTTAAGGTGGAGTGGTCAAAATGAATATTTCGCTCAGCAATTATTTCTTCGATTTCACGATAACTGAGTATATAAGCCAGGTAATAACGAAGAGCCTGCATGATGATTGCTGACGGAAAATGTCGACCTGAAAAATTGAGGGTCATAATGATAAGAAGTGATCAATAATCGTTAGATCATAAACTATTCCCTCTATTTGCGACAGAACCCTAGACAGTGAGTATGTAGAAAAAGTACTTTAGACTATTTTTTAACCGCTTATATTCCTACTCGTTTTGTTACCCTTTCATCAAAAACTCCTAGGGTTTTAGTTCAGTCAGCTTTTATTAAGCTGCTTTATCGATTAAAGGTATATTTAAGCTTTCATCGACATATAACCATAAGGCCACAGATCTTTCAATACCAACTTGCATGGATTTTCCATCACCCATACGACGTGTTTTAACGCCTAAACAACGTAGGATTCTTTCGCATGCTACCGTTGTTACTAATACATATGATTTAATACCTTTATGTTTAGCAAAGTCATAAAAAGACTTTACTAAACGAGCTGTAGAATCACTGACTAATTTATTTGTATTCGCACCAAACTCTTTATCTACGGTAAAGCGACTTATTTCCCAAATATCTGATTGATCTGGACAATATTCACCTCTTAATAATTGAGGAAATACATTACGCAACATGTAAGGGCCTTGGGTAGGAAGAGCACGCCAACACCCAACAACATGGTCTTTTTGATCTGTCATTGCTATATGACATACATCAAGTTTATCAAAACCATCTTTTTCTAAGCCATTCTCTGAGGATACTTCCCAACCTAAACGCGTTTTAAAAGTATCATTTCGAAGACGATATACATCATTAAGAAAATAGTTATTTTGTTCTGCATTACTTGGATCAATAAAGTGAATGTTGTTCATGGCTGCTATCCCTGTTTGTATCGATTTGATAGGGATAAATTTAGGTGGAATGTTATGTTTTAGATAGCTGTTCTATCTTACAGTGTGTTGTTATAATTATAAAAAAAGCAATAAGTTATATGGTGATGTAACTTGTGACAGTACCATTGTTTAAAATATTGATATAGTCTTGGATATGATTTTTTAATAACTGATCGTGATAATGACTTCAAACACCAGCAGTTTTAGGTGAAGCCATTGTTTCAGCTATATAAGGGCTAGCGGTGTTTTTCAAGATAGTTGTCGCCTAAATGGTTAAGCAGCTTCTTTGTGTTGCTCTGGATTTAACTCCACAGCACCTATTGTCTCCCAGTTTCCCTCTTCTTTTGACCATCGTTCTGGATGCTCATTTCTTTTTTGTTGATACAACACTTTTCGTTTCGCTAGTATTTTAATATCAAGACCATCGTGTCTCTGGTTCGGTGTTACAAACTCCGACCACATTAACGAATCAAGACGTCCTAGGGCGTCTTTTTTTATGCCTGAATCCCAGTAAAAACGTGACATAAAGTAATAAGCCACACCCATTTACGACCTGTATAGTCTTGTAAAATCCAACATCTGATGTAACACTGATAGCAACACCACGGCACAAAAACAAAGCCAGTGTTACTAATTCATACGGGTTACCTAAAAAGAGTTGATATATGGCCAGAATAACCAAGCCTCTTACGAATACAGAAGTAAAGTCCTCAAAGCCCAAAGATAAAGAGTACAACTTATCCGATGGCGAAGGCTTATCCTTAAGGGCTTATCCTTAAGGGTTAAGCCTAACGGCTCTAAACTCTGGATTTTTAACTATTACCGCCCTTATACAAAAAAAGAGCCAATATTGGCTTTGGGCAATACCCAGCACTTTCTATAATCGAGGCTAGAAAATTACGTCTTAATGCTCGAGAATTATTAGCAAAAAACATAGACCCTAAAACCAGTAGAGAAGAAAGAGCCCAGGAAGAAAAAAACAATTTGGAGAATACTTTTGGCAAATATGCCGAAAAATGGCGTGCAATTAAAACAACCGAACTAAAAGAGCCCACAATCAGACGAGCTTATCAAACCTTAACCAAGCACGCATTGCCCACACTAAAAGACCTTCCCATTGGTCAAGTAAGGCCCAAGCAAGTTTTAGCAATAATGAATCCCATTATTGCAGAAGGAAAGCACGAAACAGTTAAAAGGCTTTGCGCCTTCATTAACCAAATAATGAGACTGGCTGTCGCAGATGGCTCTATTGAATACAACCCCCTTTCCGATTTAAGTAAATTATTCCCCACAGTTGAAAGAGAGCATTTCAAGACACTAAAACCAGAACAACTACCCTACCTACTAAAAGTAATGGCTAACGCTAACATCTCACGTATAACACGCTGTATGTTTGAGCTACAGCTACATACCGCAGTAAGACCTGTTGAGGCGGCAACAGCACGATGGGAGGAGTTTAACCTAAAAGATAAGGAGTGGGTCATCCCAGCTGAAAAGATGAAAAAAAATCGAGAGCACATAATACCGCTATCAGAACAAGTTATTGATATACTCGAAGTCTTGCGCCCCATTAGTTCGCATAGGGAGTTCCTATTCCCTAGCGTTAAGAACCCCTCTTTAGACAAGACTCTGATTAGAGATAATGGTTATTCAGGATAGTTGCTCCTGAATAACCATTAATAAAAAAACTGCCTTAATTATGACTTTCAATTGCGCCCTAAGATACGCACCTTTAAGTGATTTGGGGATATAAAAATGAAAGATTAATTTTGAAAATATAATCACAGTTCAGTTGTGTAGCTGCCAATATAAAAACCAACAACCTTTAGTTGTTTCGGGTGAAATTCATAATATTAGCAGGGGTTGATTTATCTCGATATAGAACAAATTGCTCTTTATTACTTATCGCAAGATAAATATTATTTTCTTTTACAGTACTATAAGTTTGCCCGACAGGAAGGCCAAAACTATGACCAGCATAAATCAATGTTGATTCATCACAGAATAACTTCAATTTTTGTAAACTATCAAAAAGGTTGGCCGAACTACTTCCACGATCAATACAAACACCACATCCTTCTACGAATAGTGTATCTCCAGTGAACAACCAACCAGTATGTTCAACATTAGCATTATCTTTAGTGTTAGATATGTGGTAACACTGACTACCCGCCGTATGACCGGGAGTAAAAAGCACATCAACCTTAATAGAGCCAAGTGAGATATATCCTTCTCGCTGCAATGCCATTAGTTTTGAACAATGAAATCCATAGAAATCAATTTCAGTTTTAGACATCAACACTATAGCATCGTGAACCTCAGCCAATTCATTGGCCAAAACAGTGTGGTCTTGATGGTGATGTGTTAACAAAACGGCAACTAATTTTACGCGATGAAAATCTAAATACTCGCCTATAGTGGCTGCTTCCCATGCAGGATCAACAGCCACTGCAATTCCATTTAATTTATCTATAATCAAATAACAATAATTAGTAAATTGTCCTTTTGTTGCTTCGATTACTTCAACTAGCATATTCTTCCTTTATGTCATTAAGCAACTTTAGTCACCGCATCATCTGCTATTTTGCTAACCAGTTTGGTTAATACATTCCCAGGACCTATTTCTTTAAAATTCACCTCTCCTCGTTGCAGTAAATACATGATAGTCTCACGCCAGCGAACCTGTCCTGTAATTTGCTCTGAAAGCAAATCTTGAACTTTGTTCTGATCATAAGGAGTTGCCTCAACATTAGAGATAACAGGAATACAAACGTCAGTAATCTGTGCCTGGCTTAATATTTGATTATAGCGTTCCCGCGCCTCCTGCATTAATGGCGAATGAAAAGCGCCACTTACTTTCAACGGTACAAAATAGCTGGCACCATTATCTTGAAATAATTTAGCTAACCCCGGTACTATCGTTTGCTCTCCACTGATCACTATCTGCGATGATGAATTATCATTAGCAACCCACACCCTATTAATCTGATTTGTCACTAATATTTTTTCTACCTGTTCTTTTTTTAGTCCGATAACAGCAGCCATAGCACCATTTTCGGCCTGACTCATTAAATCACCTCGAGCAACAACCAATTTTAACGCCACTTCAAAATCAAGCAGTCCAGAGGCAAATAATGCAGCATACTCACCAATACTATGTCCAATGACATAATCAGGTAGAATACCACTATTTTCGACCTCATCCAGATACGACAACACACTAACGATAAATAATGCCGGTTGCGTAAATTGAGTTTGCGTTAATTTATCATCTGGGTTTTCTAGGCATAATTCGCTTAAAGAATACCCTAGAACATCATCAGCCTTTTTTACAAAAGAAGGATATCTTTCAAATAAATTTTTTCCCATTCCTTTGCTTTGCGATCCTTGACCAGGAAACATATAAACCGCCATAATACACCTCTCTATTGTTTAATTTTTCTAATTATTTGAATCTTCATTAAATTTTATCTTTAGCTTATTTATATCAATACAGATGTTAATTTTCGCCTCACTGATCTCTCCATCTTTGATGCATATCCAACGCGTACCAACGCCTGTGGAATACGATTTTCTGGTAATCCAATCAATTTGCGCAATGCTTCTCGTCCTACAACACTTTCTACTGGATAGCTTACGGGACAAATCGCATAACCTAGCTGAGTAACACTCAAATAACACTTTTCTAATACACGACCCGCATTTACCCAGTCGTGAGGTAAATCAGCACTACTGTGAATAACCCCCCACAAAGGTACTTGATCACAACTTTTATCTGTCATATCTATTTCTGACTGTTTTGACTGTTGATTGATCAAATCGTCCTTAGTAGCAGCCAGTTCCATCCAGTGTTTGATCATCAAAGGCGCATCATTGGGGAAAATAGAAATTCCATCACCAGTAGATAACCATTCTTCTCTGCTACGCCTAAACCATTGCATTGCATCATTGGTTGCATCACCACTTAAAAACTCACGTACCGTAGTACTGCACAACTGGCCTATTTGCTGACATTGTTCGCGATCACTTGCCCATGCGACTTCAATTCCAGATATTGGCTGCATTTTATGTAAGCTATCAAAATACTGCGAACTCACTTTTCCTATACCTGAATAACTACTGCGATTGGTTTGACGATTAAAAATAGCCTGAATCTCAGGCCTATTTTTAATCTCTTTACCGTTGACAGTTCCGAGACCTGATTGACTTAATCGTTGATATTCCATTTTGGCTACTAAGCCATCATTATGAAAACGGTCATTACAGATACTAGTATCTACAGATAATTGATAGCCTATTGCTGGAGCCATTACTGTCATATTTTCAATTGCACAACCTAAGCCTTGTGCCAGCATACGACGCACAGGGTCTGCTTGGCCTAAATGCCTGCTATGATCAGCGTACAGATTAATCGTATTTTCAGTTACCCCAAATTTCCATGGTTGAGTATTATGCGGGCTAGCCGCCAATGTACCTGCCATAACCAAGTATTCAGCAACCTTGTAACCTAATGGGTCATCGTGTTGCCACATCTGATAAGCTTGTTCACTATAATCGACTTGGTTATAACTACGCAGTCCAAGTCCTCCCAAAGCTACAATAGAGCCTGTAGCAAAAAATGCTTTAAGTGCACCTCTTCGACTAATTGATTTTTTCATAATAAATACCTAATTTTTGCTCTGTTCTTATTTGTTAAATATCAAACAGAGCAATTGCTTTCTAATCGCTGGCAAATATACCTAAGCTGTCAATGCCTCAGAGCCAACTTGTTTTTCTTCTGCCACTGCAGGAACTTTAGCTTTATCGTCGAAACGTAGTAAAACAGCTGGTAACAGCAAGCAATCAGCTATAAACGCAACAAAGATACCTATGCTTAATAACACGCCAAAATATAAATTTGGACTGAAGTTGGCTAATAAAAAGGTTAAAAACGAGAGAATTAACACAACAGTGGTAGAAAATGCCGGATAGCCAATAACTTTTAGTGTATTTTCTATCGCTAAAGGTGTTGGTTCTCCAGCCGATTTAGCGCCTAAATAGTGATTTAAGAAATGAATGGTGTCATCGACTGCAATGCCAAGTGCGAGACTTGCTACCATCACAGTACCCACATTAAGTCTAATATCAAATATTGCCATAATCGCAACAACCACAAACAATGGAAATACATTCGGAATTAAACTTAGTAGTGCGTATTTAAGCGAACGATACATCACAGCGATAAGTAGTGTTATACCCAAAAGAGCAATACTTAATGACTTAATGAAAGACATCGCAACGTTGTTACCCATGTTGGTATAAAGTACATCTCGACCAGTAAATTCAATATTAATTCCTGCAAGATTACTGTTAACCCATGTTGTTATTTCATCCATATCGGCACGACTTTGGTTAGTCGATATGAGAGGCCGAATAACGGTGATCCGTGATGCTGAGCTATCGGCATTAATACGATCATTTATATCCATACCAACAGGCACCGACAATGAGTACATAAATAAATATTGCGCTACTGTTTCATCACCTTCTGGGATCTTGTGGTAATTAGGGTCATTCTGGTTCATCGCCCTATTGATATTCTTCACAATCGTTGACAACGAATACACTGAAGTAAAACCACCTGGTGCATCATTGGTTAGGTAATCAGTTAGTTGTGATAACTTTTCCATATATGCTTGTGATGACACTTCATTGGCTTCTTTACCACGAACTACTATTTCAAACACAGCCGCACCAGAGCCTTCTTTTTCAATAAAATTAATCGATTGTTTAAACCAATAACTATCTGAAAAGTACTCTGAAACTAAAGTATCAACTTTAACATTTGGAATACACATTACCGAAATCAGTACAGCAATAGCACCACTTATCAAAACACCTTTTTCTCGTGCTCTTATCCATTTAGACAATCGTACGAAAGCACTGCCATTTAAATAATTCATCTTGCTAAGTCGCTTCGAAGGCTTTTCAGGGTGAAAGCTTAAGATAATTGGCATTAACGTTAAAAATAACACCGCCAAAAATAAGGTTCCAAAACCAGCCATCATTCCCACCGCTTTAATCGGTTCTACGCTTGCGAACATAAAAGAGAAAAAGCCAATTGCAGTTGTCATACTTGTTATGATAATTGGCTTAAAATTCTTGACCAACGTATAGCGAAGTGCGTTACGTGTTGACTCTGACGTAGATTTTTTCATTAAAAATCCAGACATTATATGCAACGAACCTGCGACCGCGATCGCCATTATGAATTGCGGTAATGAAACCGTCATGCTGTTCAACTTAAAACCTAACATAGCTGTTACGCCTAAAGTCATAATAATAGCCATACAAGCCACAGTAAATGGAACAAATACGGCCCACAGGTTTCTGTATAATAAAAATAGGGCTATCAGTAAGGTTGTCCATAATAATGGATTAAGTGTTGCACCATCTTGCTGCGCTAATTGATCAAACGCGGCGTCAGTGATTGGTCCACCTGCCATATGAAATTTATAACCACTACGCTCTGTTTCTATTTGTAAGATCCGTGTTAGCTCTTCATAAATAACTGTTGGTAATACTTCTCTGTTAGCATTAGGAGAGAATTTAACCCGCATTACAGCTGTTTTTTTATTCGCGGTTACCAAACTTCCCATTAACAGCGGATCAGTATCAACATAGCTTGAAGCTCGCTGAATATTATCAGGGGTTATGCTTTGATAAGTTGGAAATAATGCATCAACATTAATATCATCACCGATGGCATAAACCGCCTGATAGTTACTAAGTGAGTCGACCCTGATCACATCAGTCATTTTCCAAAATTGCTCTGTTAATCTTGAAATGCTTTGTAGTGGTTTCTCACTAAAAACCCCTTTAGGATCGTGAAATGAAACCACAAACATATCGTCATTACCAAATTCATTAATAAAATGATCATACGATTGTAAATACGTGTCTTCCTCTGAAAACCAGATTCGATAATTTGAATCAAAGCGTAAGTCTTTTAGAAAAAATCCAAAAAAACACGTGATCATAACAGCCAGCAATAACATTTTCCCTCTGTTATCGATTAGCCAATCACAGTAATTTAGAATTTTTGAACTGCTTTTGTCTCCGTTAAATTGTTGATCATTATCCAACTCTTTTTCACTATTTGGACTAGATGTCCTTTGTTCTAATTTTGAAGTAGCCACTATTTTCATCCTGATGAAATTTAAATTATATTAAAATGTATATTCCAGTTTTATACGTAACCAACCTGATCCATCCTCATCAGATAAGCCCTGACTAAAATAACCGGAAGAATTCTGCCACTGCACTTCTAGAGTACTTTGAGCATTAAGAGAGCGTCTCAGACTTAACCTGTAAACATCAGCTGAACAACCACAACGTTGGTTGATCACAATCGCTTCTATTTGTGTCAACGCATCGTCATTAGCAGCCCAACGAAAAGCTAGATAGTTTTCATCCAACACCGTTTGATCTAACCCTTTACTATTATTAAACAGATACTCGTGCACAAGAGTTAGATCAGACTTGCCCCAAAGACTCTGCGAGGTATACTCCCAACCTACAGCACCAACGCTGCCAGCATCGCCTTGAGCATTTTTCTGATAAGAAATTTCCCCACGTAATAAAATATTCTTATAAATACTCGTGAGTTCCAATCCTAATCGACGGTTACGATCTAATGGCTCATGGGGGCTACTAAATAATTGTTTTTGACTTACTTTCATATAGCTCAAACCTAAATCAAAACCATTTCCTAGATAGCTATACCGAACTGTCCATTGATCTTGTCTTACATCTGAATCATCCGTATTAAGGCCAGTAAAATGTAAGTTTGATTTCTCCCCAGGGACCCTGTTCGGGATAAAATAAGGAGAATAAAACATACTCAAATTATTGTTGTCCCCTAAATACTTAAGACTTAACAATGGCGAACCTATTTTGGCTGGTCGTAACCAGTCATATTGAAAATCTCTACTGTTTAATACATCAACAATAGGTTTATGTTCCATCGCTCCCATATCAACGATTTGGTAACCCATCGTTACTTCCAAGTTTCCTTGTAAGGTTTGTAACCAAAGTTCATCGAAGCCAGTAAGTATTTTGTCGTCATTTACTTGATCATGTCGTATGTAAGCATCAACACCAAAAGCACCGTTATCCCCCACAAAACCTGATATTTTACCGCGCGCCTCCAACATATTGCCGTGTTTGTCTTGCTTTTCAGACGTTGTTGTATCAAATTGATCTCTATAAAATCGCATTTTCAAGCTTGAATCTGCGTCACTCAATGCTTGTGTTACCCAAGAGCTTTCTGCTCCGGTCACTGTCATGGATATCATAAGAAAAAAAACCATACAGCCAGCTGTTAGTCGCTTGGAAATTCCAATCATGGTCATTACAACTCTTAAATAAGTTAGATATTTTGAAGCAAAAACATATCGCTTCATTTTTCTTTAAAAAGCTTTTAAAACCCCTTAAAACGTCGCGAGGTAAAGTTAATGTCTTTATATTCTTGAAATAACTCAATATCGCTTAATTTCATTACTGTTCGTTTATTCGTTTGTACATTTATTACTTCAACAGTATTAGCTCGCCAATAGTCTCCTATTTGATTCCAGTCACTTGATTTTCTAACTTTTAACAAATCTCCTTTGCGGTCATAATATTCAGTTTTTATTTCTTGAAGATTATTTTGATCACGCCAGATAACCTGCTTGCTATAACCACTATTTTTTTTAACAGGAATCCTTTCTATTACGTATGAATCAACTCCATCAATTTTTTCTGCACCAAGTAAAGTTCGTTGATATTTTTTAAGCTGACGAATAGAAATATCTTCATATGAAAGCTCAGAGCCCATGAATGAGCCGCTTTTATTAGATGTTGCGATACGTTTTACTTTTTTTATTGAAGGTAAAAATAACCACTGTTCGTCATCTTCCACACCTTTAGAATGGGTAAGTAAACGTATTCCTTTAAGTTGAGTAGGATAAGTAAATTTTACTATGCTGCGATCAAATCTATTGTCGTACTGGCGCGCAAAATAATTCATTTCGCGACGGGTTTCGTTATCATTAGCATCGTAAATTAAAAAGGTAATTTTACGGCTTTCTCCGCCATAATTATCTTCCATCAATGCCACTTTCTCTGCAATTTCCTGGGCCATTACTCCTTCTACTTTTGACAGTTGAGCATTGGCCGATCCGGCTAACACCAGTGAGAGTAAAGCGCCTGAAACGGCCTTTATTGGGTTAAATTTTACTTTCATTCTTAATTCCTATATTTATTTAAAAAACTATAATTTATTGATATTCAATATGATTTTTATACCAACCGATTACTTTACTAATTATTAACTTTGTTGAGTTTGAACTTTCTGGATAAAATTATTTGATGGATCAGCCAATGAATTAAAACACTGGCAAATAAGACTGCTGACACCAAAAATAACCATTCTCTGTGACCACTTTTCACTACTAGCAAAGAGGATAAAATAGGTCCAAGTCCACAACCAAAACTAAACATACCGGTAAACCAGGCACTGCCCATGGCTAATTCAGACTCCTCAAGTAAATCTCCTATTATGGATAAAATAAGTGGAAACATCGGGCCTAAACAAAATCCAAGCGATCCACATGCAAACAACAATACCTCTATGTTGAAAGCTGGTTGTTCGCCATAAACCCCATGATTTTGAACAGAAAGGCTCAAACCAGAAATTCCAAATAACAATAAGGTTCCCACTGCTGTAGCCAACATTAATAACTTTTGTTTACCTAGTATTTTCTCCAGTTGCCCTACTACAGCCATTCCCAAACCAGAACAAGCAATGAAGGCAAAAAATGGATAACCTGTACTTTCAGTTGCGCCTCCCATTTGCAGCAATATAGCGGGAAGCACGGAAATCATTACACTTTCTAAAACGCCGTACGCTAAAATAAAATGCAAAGGAAGTGCTATAATAAGCAAGCTCTGGGAAGCAGACATGGACACATTACGCGGTTCGGGCTTATGGTTATAAAAACCAGAACCAACCAAAATCAAACCTATAATAATGATGGCGCTGGCAATGAGAAAAGAGGCTATTACGCCATAACTATACATGTGAGCAGCAAATACAGGTCCGATACCAAACCCTATCCCCAGTAACACAGAGTAAAGAGTAGCTACCCTTGTTCTGTTATCGTTATTGGCTACTAAGTTAATAGCGGTTTGACCCGCAACCAAAAAAAGCCCCATACCAACACCACTTAATGCGCGTAAAATGAACCACAGTTCTAATTGCGCAATAAAAGCAAAACAGCCAGACAATAACGCGGTACATAATGCACCGACAAAAATCACTGGCTTAATTCCCCAACGATCAATACTCCTGCTTGCTAAAGGGGCTGTTAACGCCATAGTAATAAAGTAACTACTTGAAGCAAAACCGATTAAATCAGTTTTCACCCCTTTGGTTTCCATTAAAATAGAAACCAAAGGGGGAAATATACCTAATGAGAAACCAGCCACAAGTGCAAGACAATACAAGCGTGTTACATCATTGTCGCAAGAAGAGGCTTCGGAACTAAACACTGGTTAAACTCCTTCTCTTGCATACTCTAACTCTGTTTTTGATTCATTCTCTTGCGTACTAAAAATCAATTTAAGTAAGCTAGATAAATAACCGTCTACCAACTTTTCAATTTGAGTGCTGCGATAACGATTAGTGCTGTATCCCGCCTTAATAACTAACTCTTTGTCAACGATTGAAATCCAAAATTCAATTTCACTAACACGTTTTTGTTGGGGCAACGATAGACGTTGATGAGAGCCTTGTTCACTAAACTCGAACAATTGCGATGGCGGATTGATAATATGTCCTAAAAAGTTAAGACGAACAGAAGTTAATTTATCATCTGGGTAGCAATGCTCAGGTAATCGTTCTGCAATCCAATCGTAAGTGATCCCTCCTAAAGGAATATCAGTAATAGCTTGCTCTACTTTTGAAATTTTTGAACGCCAATCTTCCCGAACACACCAATCCAATGCTACCGGAACATTTACAGCATAGTTACCTAAGCTTTCAGAGTTATTTATTCCATTAATATCAATGCCACGACCATTAAGTTTATGACTAACGACAACGGAATCTAGCTCCAATGTAGTAGCTAGTTGATCATATAAAGGACTTGCAAGTGCACTGTAAACTTTGGCATTAAAATGCTCTTTTACTGAGCTCATTAATTTAGCTGTGGCATCAACCGATAAACTACGACTAATAACCTCTTCACTCGACTGATTATTTGCTCCTTGTGGATAATCAGGAGGAATAATACTTGGTATTTTCACTGCTGATAAATGTTCTCGCCAATAGTTTATGTGGCTGGTGAGTTCTCCCTGATCGTCCATCTGCTGAAGCTTTTTAACATAGTCGCCATAAGAATTACTTAAATTTGCCGACAGTGCCGTTTTGTTATTAAGAAACTGATTATAATGACTCCATAAGCTTCTAAAAAATATACTGGAAGCAACCATATCTGAGACCAAGTGATGACCAACGATTGAAATATCATATTTTTTATCACTTACTTTAATCACTAACATTCGCCACAAAGGCAGAGTATTAATTTCTATTGCAGCAACAATTTGTTTAATTTGTAATGAAACATGCTCATCAAGTTCAGCTGCCGTAAGGTGTTCAGCACTAAACAATAAAGGTTCTACTGACAGGTTTTCTGACATAATATTTTGTCGGTAAGTATCCCCTTTTTGTTCAAACACGGTTCTTAGCGCATCATGCTCGATAATTACCTGATTTATTGATTTGGTGAAGGCATCTACATCTAATGCTTGTTTGTAGGTAAAACGATGAAAACCAAACCAACTATAAGGGTTGTCAAAATGCTGAATAATCCAGCGTTGCGCAGGCCCTAATGGAAGTAAATTATCCTGTTCGTTGTCTCTATTCTCAAATAAGCTTGCTTGCCCGCGTGGAACTGACATATCTATGTCAACATCGAGCAAGGCATTACGGTCTAATTTACCATTATGATTTTTAGGTAAAGCAGCTAAACGCACCACAAAGCTAGGCAGCATATAGCTAGGCAACTTGTTTTTGGCATAATTATTAATCTCAGCGAGGCTGGTTTTTTCACCAACAAAAAAACATACCAGTTTAGGACTATGATTGAATTCACGGACCACCACAGCGATTTCATTTATACAAGGATGAACCGACAGAACATTTTCTATTTCTCCTAGTTCAACCCTATAACCCCGTATTTTTACTTGATGGTCCAATCTGCCTCTATAAATGTAACTTCCATTACTATCGCAACTTACCAAATCACCCGTTTTATAGACTTTGTCACCAGCAATATCGTCCCAAACATTGTTAATGAATGTTGATGCTGTTTTCTGCTCATTGTTTAAATAGCCTTTAGCCAACTGAGGTCCGGCAATGCATAATTCTCCAGTTCCCTGTCCGTTAACTCTCTGCCCATTGGTATCTATTATCAGCAACTGAACACCTGGCATAGCTTTACCGATAGGAATCGCTTTATCATTATTAGCAGGCATCGAAGACATAACATGGGCGCTAACATCTATTGAAGCCTCAGTCGGACCATATAAATTTGCTAGAGGAATACGTTCCCCAAATAATTCAAACCAATGGCGCACAAACGAACGAGGGAGCGCTTCACCACTACAGACTAAATATTTTAATGCCGGTAAGTTAGGCACATCATCTTCAATTGAATGTAAAAACTCACCCAACATAGAAGGAACAAAGTGGAGATAATTAATTGACTCTGTTGCTAACCATTCTGAAAATGCCCATGGATTACGAACGATGTTTTTATCAACTATAGAGATCTGACCGCCCGCCATTAATGGCCAGTAAATTTCCCATACGGAAATATCAAAACTACAAGAGGTTTTCTGAGCAACACGATCACCTGGTTGCATTTGAAATAAATTCTGATGCCATTCCATACGCACCATATAACCTAAATGATTCAGTTCAACGCCTTTAGGGTCGCCCGTTGAACCTGAAGTATAAAGTACCACCATGGTATCTTCAGGATCATGTTTGATATTAGGTGAGGTAACATCATGATCAGACCAAGACACTTTTGAGACCTGACTTACATTTGCCACAATGCTATTAGCTAACAGAGGCGTCCATTGATCCATAAAAACTAAGGTTTTTATTACATGTTGATTCATTAATAACTCATCAACTTGCTTCGCTACAGTAGCGTTAGTCAGTAAAATATCGCATTGAGCATGATTAAGAATGTAAGACACTCGTTGTGCCGGAAAGCTGTCATCAATTGGAACGTAAGCAGCACCAGTCTTAAGTACAGCAAGCATAGCAACTACCATATCGCAACAACGATCAATGTGAATACCTACTAATCGTCCCCGGCCTATATTCTGTTCTATCAGGTAATTAGCTAATTGATTAGAGGTTTGATCAAGCTCCTGATAAGTCATTTGCGATTTTTTATCGCTTACAGCTGTAGCGTCAGGCGTTTTACTTGCCTGCTTAATTATATGAGATAAAGGAATATCATCAGTACCTAGATGGTATAAAGTGCTTGAAATATCAGTGTTTTCTACCTTTGATTTTAAGGCTTGAGTTGACGTTGACGCTAATTTTGATACTTTTTCAACATCAGTATGAGGTGAATCTTTTTCAATAATAAATTCAAATATCTGTTTTATGCTACGGCAGTAAAATAATGATTGTTTCTTAACATGCGTATACTTTTTAGCTATTTTATTAAATAACCGTATGAGTTCTAAAGAATCTATGCCTAAATCGGCTTCAAAATCTAAGTTTACATCCTCTTCAGAGAGCTGAATATTAAGCTGCTCAGTAACCATGAATACCAAATCAGCTATTTGCGTATCTGTTAATTGTGAATGACTTAACCTCTCACTTGTTTCTTTTACTACAGATGATGTTTTCTGTACTGGTGATGATATCTGACTTCCAGGTTCATAACCTGTGCATACAGAGCTAACCTCTTTATTTTTTATTGACTCTGTTGTCAAGTCCAACAGTGATTGTTGATAGGTTTTCATTAAATGCTCCATCATCAAACGATCAAACAACAGTTCATCATAATTCAAAGAAATCACTAATTTTTCATCATGAATTTCTTGTAAAAAATCGATTGCACCACTACTATTTGACGTTGCAGGTCTATATTCAGTTATCTGCAAATTGCCATAATAATTATTGAGGTCTATTCGCCCTACATAAGGAAAATAAAGATTAGAACGTATTGAGCTTCGAATTAAAGGTAACATTTTCGTTGGAATTTTCCCCCTGTCTAATGTGACAGTACCGCGTACAACAGCAGCAGTAAGATCGCTTTGAGCAACATCAATTCCTTGACTTATCGCAAGATAAAATTTCTGATGTAAGTTTTGTACTTGAGTGGAAAAATTTTCAGTACTAAAATCATCTTTGGTCATAAATGGAATGTTTTGAGCGAAACATCCCACCATTTGCTCAATACCATCAATAGGATATAAAGTGCCACTAGTTGGCAATTGCAGTACAACCTCATGCCCCTCTAATCCAAATGTATGTAAAGCGCGTACAAAAGAGCCTATCAATAACGAGTTCATTGATACGCCATATTGTTTAGTTAGTGTTAATAATTGAGCGGTTAACTCACCAGAAAGCTGGGAGAATATATTATGATAACTAGACTTGTTCTGATCAGAGGCTGATTTCTTTGGATTCCAGAAAAATGGCTTTTTGCCTAATTCTCGCATATGGTTTTGATAGTCTTGCTCTTGATAATCTTCTGTACTTTCATTAATTCTGCTCATTGCTTGAGCATATTCTAAGTCACTAACTGGCTGTGTAAGCTTTACGATATCGTCAGCAATCAAAGCTGCATAAATTTCCATAAAGCCAGTAATAATTTTTTGATTACCGCGACCATCAGCAATCACATGGTCATTAGTAAAATACAAATACGATTCTTGCTCATTAATTCTGACAAAATCAAATTGATGTAATGGCCACTTATCTAATGCCCAATGACGGTTTAATCCTTCATCAAGTAATTCTTGAGCTTGCTGTTCACTTTGCAAATCAATCATACCTAATGCTGGAACTTTAGGTGAATCTTTAAGATAACAAACTGTTTCGCTGAAAGATTTCGCTTCTTCGCTAAGTACAAAATAAGTTCTTAGTGCTGGTGTACGTTCAACAAGCAGTTGCCATGCTTGTTGTGCAAGATCAAAATTAATATAACCCGATAATTTTAAACGCGTGCATAACCCATTGCCTGAATTCAACGAATGAGAAAGTAGAAAAAGTTGTTGGGAATTAAGAATAGGAAAAACTGAATCTGCAACATTGTTTTCCTCTTCTCTTGATATAACCTGCTTGTCGGATACTAAAGGTGTTGGTTCTCCATAAAATACCAAAATATCTTTTATTACTTCCCACTCCATCATATCTGCTACAGTTAGTTGGCGAATATGGTCAAAGCGTTCAACAAACTGACTCATAAGACCCATCATTTTTATTGAGTCTAATGCCAGATCCATTTGTAAATTTTTATCTGGTTCTAATTCATTTATAGAAAATCCAGTCAATTCAGCAATCAATTGATTTATATCGTTTGTAATTGATATATCTTGTTCATCTGATACTAAAGATGCTGATTCTCCATAAAACACCAAAATATCTTCTATAACTTCCCACTCCATCATATCTGCTACGGTTAGCGGACGAATATGGTCAAAGCGCTCAACAAATTGACTCATAAGACCCATCATTTTTATTGAGTCTAATGCCAGATCCATTTGTAAATTTTTATTTGGCTCTAATTCACTTACAGAAAAACCCGTCAGCTCTGCAATTAATTGATTTATATCATTTTTAATCATTTAACAATCCCTTAATCTAAATTTTATTCTTTATTTCGAGGCAATAAAGCCCTATAGCACGTTATATTTAACGCACTTAAAATATGTAATAACTGTTATTAATATCTGCTCTTGATCAGAGCCTTATATTGTTAACCGTGATAATTTAGCCGTAATAAAGCTCCCTCGGTTGTAACCTTTCGATAAATTCGTTGAACTTAAAACGTTCGATATCATTAGGAGTTTCTATTTGGCTTTTCACCAAAGGCTGCAAAGCTTTTTTCATAGTAGGTTGGGCAACAACATCGTTTAGAATTTGTCGCTTGGCTGTGGTTTTGACTGCTGAATTTCTGGCAATCTGCGGTGTAATTGAGGTGCTTGCAGTTGCAATACTCTGCCCCTTTTTAACTGCTTCTTTGATCCAATATGCTTGCGTGTCATATTGAGTTAATGGCAAAGAAATTTTAATCGCATTTTTCTGTCTACGTTTATCAGATTCTGAGAGTATATCTGAAAGTTTAACCTTATTTTGACACCAGTCCTGGGACAGGTTCATTTTTTCACTAAATACATGATCTTCTGATCTAATAATTTTATTCGCAGTTGCTTTACTGTCTTTAATTCGCTGACCTGTAACTATGCCCCACGATTCTGACAACTCATTAGTACTTTTATCTGATATCAAAGGTTCGCTGATATTTAAACCATCAGTTAACTGCTGCGATGTCATTGTTTGTAAACGCATTAAAGCCTGACTAAAACCCTGATTAGAACAAGATATAATCACCGCTCTATAATCATGTTGCTCTCGTCCTACCTGAGAAGAAAAAGCCAAGTTATCAAGTGCAGGAAAACACTTGTTTTTTTCCCAGCGTGATTTAAAGCTTACTAACTGCTCTATTGTATTTGCCAAACGTTGCGGTGTTGTACCACTAATAACAGTACATTGATAAATCGATTTTTGTGAATTAACAGCAAGCGAAGTATTGTCATCAAAGCTCTCTTTTAAATAGCCTTTCCTTAAATAGTTTTCATTTGTACAACGTCCTTGATATGCCTCCAAAATAATATGAGCATTGGTTCCTGCATAACCTAAAGCCGTCACGCCAGCGCGCATAGGTTTATCTTTGTTATTTGGCCATTTAACAGGAGAAGAAGGTAGTTTAAAGCGTGTTTTATCCAGTTTAATCAGCTCATTAACTTTATTAACACCAGTCACTGGTGGTATTGTTTGATACTTAAAAGCCATTAACACTTTCATTAAACTAGACATGCCTGCAGCATTAAACGCATGACCAACATTAGGCTTTAGAGCCCCTAAATAACATGGTTTAACTGGATTCGTATTGTCAGAATCCTGCTTAAATATTTTGGCTAATGCTTCAAATTCAACTGGGTCACCCAATTTTGTTCCAGTGCCATGAGTTTCTATATAATCAATCGTTGCTGGGTCAACATTAAATCGTTGATATATATCATTTAATAGTGTTGCCTGAGAGAGTGAATTAGGTGCTGTAATACCACTAGTTCGGCCATCATGATTTGTACCACTGCCTTTGATCACCCCATAAATTTGGTCACCATCTTGTTGAGCAGCAGCTAATGGTTTCAATACCATAGCAGTAACGGCTTCACCTATAGCAATGCCGTCGGCATTAGCATCAAAGGTTTTACACCCATTAGTTGGCGACATCATGCCTGCTTGACTTGCCGTTGTTAAATCTCGCTCATTTGTTAATAAATAAACAGATGAAACCAATGCCATTTCACTTTCCTGCAACCTCAAACTATTGCAAGCTTGGTGTAAAGCTACTAACGATGATGAACAAGCAGTATCAACAGAAATTGCTGGCCCTTTAAGGTTTAGCCAGTATGATAAGCGTGCTGGTAAAGCTGCTGAATGAGTACCTAACATTGCAAAAGCATTCGGCGGTGATTGGGTCTCTATTATTTTTTGGTAATCACTGGTCATACAACCAACAAAAACGCCACAGTTCTTTTTATTTAAGTCAGCTTTAGTGTAATTTGCGTCTTCAAATGCATGCCAAGCTGTTTGTAAAAAGAGTCTTTGCTGCGGATCAATATAATTTGCCTCCATTGGCATCACACCAAAGAATTTGGCATCAAACTGATCTATGTTATTTAATAAACCTGCATATTTACTAATTGACTTACCTAATTGAAACGGTTTTTCATCATAAATATCGTCAATACAAAAGCGAGGTTCAGCTATCTCTTTAACTGCAACGTGTTGCTGTAAACAATTGCTAAATAGCGCATCAGGTGTATCAGCATCAGGAAAGCGACCTGCAATTCCAACTATTGCAATATCCATCGAATTAGGATGATTGTTAGCTGCTTGCTGAGTAGTCTCATCCTTAGAAGCAGCTATTTTTTCTTGAGTGCCATTTGTTACCTGAGCAGTTTTACTTTCTTGTCTGGCTATAATATCTTTGGCCATAGGTTCAAGTAAGCTCTGGCTGATTCGTTCAGAAATACCGTGTAAAACTAAGGTTTGCACATTATTCTGTTCAAGAATTCTTTGCAGTGCTGACAGGCCATGTTCAATATCTAAAGGTAATAATCCAAATTGTTTTTCTAATAAATCTTTGTGACTTGCTGGAACCTCCATTCCGTTTACTAAGTCTTTATTACACCATAATGGCCAGTTAATACTGCTAGTTTGTCCATAACATTGGCCTTTAGCTACACGATTTTGTCGCTCTTGACTAAAGCCGTCTAAAAAGCCATTAGCAAAGGCGTAATCACATTGACCAGCATTACCAACTACTGAGCTGACAGAAGATGACATTACGAAAAAGTCTAGTGGAAGTCCTGCACTGTAATGATCTAACCAATAAGCCCCCATTACTTTCACCGCAATCACTGAAGCTATATCCTGCCAATCTTTACGCATAAACATGGCATCACGGCTCACGCCTGCATTATGAATAATCCCTTTTAATGGCTTACCATTACTTTCAATTGTGGCAAAAATACGTGCTACATCATTTGAATCAGTTACATCAGCCTGCACATGAATAATTTGAGAACATTGTTCCAATGTATCCTGCTGAGTATTTATTTGTGTAATAAAGCGCTGACTTTGGGTGTTGGGTTGCGAGCGACTACAAATATAAATATCACTATTGGCACACTTTTTAGTTAAATATTGCGCAAATAACAAACCAATACCGCTTGAACCACCTGTAATTAAATAGCTATTATTATCAGCTAGCTTACCTATTTTTTGCTGAGAAGAAATAAAGTTGGTTTGCAAAGCTGCATTGACCTTTTTACTACTATCAATATCTATTTCCCAAGATTTAATGAACACCTCACCTTGTTTTAATTTATATTGAGTCGATTTGTTCCATTCAGCTTTAGGTGGTTTTACTGCAAAAGAAATAGCGGTCTTATAGTCATCACTAATCAAACTAAGTAGATTCGAAGAACTATTATCCTCTTCATCTTTAGTTGTCCATAATTCAACAGCATTAAATCTAAGATGAGAGTATTCTTTAATCAGTGATTTACCTAAACCTACAACGCCCTCATGCAGAGGAAGATTTGATGTAGCAATTGATGATTTAAATTCAAGTTGAGAAACATAAGTTATGGCAATATTACAACGCGATGATGTATCACTAACCAAGGTTTTAAATGTTGAAAACAATAACTTTATCTGAGTTAAGTTATTCTGTTTAAGATCTACACTACAATTAAAATCATTGGCAAAATAAATTACATGCAACGGTGTTGATGGTTCAGCAGACTGATAAATCTGAGTTAATTTTTGCGTTAGTAGCTGTTCTTCATCTAAGAAAATATAACCGTTATTGGCAATAACATTAATAGCTTCAAAATGAGCCTGATAAGCACCTAGAATTAAAACTTTTCCGTCAATAGGTTTACTATGAGAATAAAGTTCGATTGGCTTCCATTGTCCCAGCAATAACTGAGTATCACCCGCACATTTTGTTGCTGCTTTAGTTTCACTTCCTGTCTCATTCTTTGTAGGAGTTACACTAAATGATGATTCAGAATTCTCTGATGGTAATATCGTATCACTAGTTTCTGTTTCATCTTTTTGCCATACATCTTGTAAATGTTCTACCAGAGCACTTACCGTATTATAATTATATAAGGTAACCGGAGAGATACTCTCTACCGTATATTGAGATAACCGTTTACAAATACTGCTACTAAAAATAGAGTCCACTCCATATTCAGAAAAGCTCATGCTTTCATCTAAATCTGTCGAAGTAAACTCCTCAATATCTATTTCTAACTCTGATGCCAAAATCGAGACTAACGTTTGACGAATTTGCTGCTGCTCTACCTCTATTGGTTGGTTACTAACAATAGACGGCTCTTTCTGTTCAAGTAATTCGGCACCAAGTTTTTCTATTGGTGCATCAGACAAACAATAACCGTTAGATAATATCTCCCTTCTTTTTTGTTGTTTCCATATATGCCAGCGCAATATCAGTGTTTCTCCTGACCCCTGCCCAGAAGCAATGAATTTATTACGTTGCAAACAAAATTCTTCGATAAAGAAAATAGAAGGGGTTTGATCTGGAGCAGTAAAAGTAACGTTAATAAACTGACTTAAACCTAGGTTTGCTGTGGCTGCATCTAAAGCTAGCGTATTTAAAATCAAATTTGTTTGTTGTTCTAACGACTGGCTCGAATCATTTACTAATAACTGCGAACTTTGAATAGTATCAGAACACGAAACAACGATATCTAATCGACCAAATCGTTGAACGGCATAGTTAACAACCTTAATTGCACTGTTAAATGCATTTGTTGGACTTATATGTAGATAAATGATTTCAGTATTACACGCCTTTAGTTCGTCCAATTGTTCAGTAACCTGTTCAAGAGGCAGAACACCTGAAATTATCAAGCTGGCAGGTTCATTTCTGGCTATATCACAGGTAAGATCAAAGATTAATTGATCTAGTCCTCCATTGATTAAAACCACAGACTGTTTAAATACATTTAAACTTGGTTCAATTTCATTCAATGGATAGTTTTTTATTAATTGACGGTAAGCAATAGCCTTTCGACCACTATTATCATAATGAATATCTTCAGCTGCAATATTTAATAATTCAGTCATTAATTCCTGCGCATCAGGTTTTTTTTCACCACTGATAACACTAACATCACATTTATTTGGTAGTCGATTAACTGCAGCTGATAAGCTTTGTACTGCCACTTGCTCTTTGCATTCTGGACAAACAAAAGCAACACCGTACCCTTGCGGCATATCCAATTTTAAAAATAAGCTTAATAATTTTTTTAGTAAGTTAAAAATTCGCTGATAATTATCCGTATCACTCATAGATGAATCTGATACGTCCTGAAATAAAAAGGCAATCGGTAGTAATATATTAATACGATCAAATTCTAGTGACGTTAGCTGAATTACAGTTGAATAAAGCTCGTCAATATTATTAACTAGGCTTACACTGTCCGGTGATTTTAGTTGTGATAATAAACGAACAGTATCAGTTATTAGGACTGAGTTATCCGAAAGCACTATATTCATCTGGCGCACACTATTATCCGTTGAATCAGCTTCTACAGAAGGTCGAGATAACACTATTTCAGGCTTGTTTTTTTCGGTTACTTGCTTAGATTTCACTGGTAATAATGAACTCTCTTCACTTAACCAATAACTTTTCTTGGAAAATTTATATCTCGGCAGTGATAAAATTTGAGGGTATGTTTTATTTATCCCATCACAAACGTGTTGCAACTGGTCTTGTTGATAAAAAGAATGCCAATCTATATCAACACCAGATACCCATAATTTACCCAATGTTGTTTGCATATCAACTGAGTACAAGCCTTGACACCACAATGAATATAAATAGGCTTGTCCACCTTTTTGCTCAACCAGTGATTTCAATCTTTCATCGCGCGCTTTATCGCTATCGCTGCTCTGCTTATTATGGTTTTCTTGAGTTAATACTTGAGTTATCTTGTCTTTCAACTCAGACACAGAACTAACAACAAAAAACTTTCTATGTTCAAATGCTGTTTTGGCCAACTGTAGGCTATAGGCTAAGTCAGCAATTCTCAGCTGTTCTCCTTGCGTAACAGGCTCCTGAATAATAAAATCTTCCAGGGCTTTAAGATTGTTATGTAAATCAACCGACCGTTTCGCAGAAACTGGAATTAGGTAACTAGCCGAATTACTCGAAGTTACTTCAGTATTCTCTAATGCCGTTACTTTTGATGCTGCTGATAAATGCTCTTTTAAAACAATATGTACGTTAGTGCCGCCGGCGCCAAATGAACTAATGCCCGCGCAACGATTTTTAATAGAGCCATCATCGTGAGTTGACAACCAAGGTGTAAGCTTTTTATTAAGATGAAATGGCGAGTCGGCTAAATTGAAACGCGGGTTTTCTTGCTCACAATTAAGGGAAGGTACTAATTGACCGTGCTTCATTTGCAACAAAACTTTAGTTAACCCTGCAATACCTGCTGCTGCTTCTAAATGTCCAATATTTGGTTTAACAGAGCCCAGCGCACAATTTATCTTCTTATCTTGTGATGAATTAACGTCAAAAGCTTTGATCAAACCGCTAATTTCTATCGGATCCCCCAGTGCAGTTCCAGTGCCATGAGCTTCAATATAACTAATATCAGCAGGATCTATACCTGCCGACTTAAGCCCACCACTAACAACCCCGCTTTGCTGTTGTGGATTTGGTACAGTGTAGCCATTAGTTCGTCCACCAGAGTTAACGGCACTACCTTCAATTACTGCATAAATACGGTCTCCATCTGCAAGAGCTTGCTCGTAAGATTTTAATAACACAGCTCCCACACCTTCACCACCAACAAAACCATCGGCATCATGACCAAAAGCTGAAAGCCGGTCTGAATCAGACAACATTTTCATTTTACATAAGTCTTGAAAATGCTTTTGATGTAAAATAAGACTCACACCGCCTGCTATTGCTTGCTGGCATTCACCTCGTCTGATACTTTCACAAGCTAGATGTAACGCTAACAATGAAGAAGAACATGCACTATCTACCGCCATGCTTGGCCCATGTAAATCAAAGAAGAAAGAGACACGATTGGCAATAGACCAATGATGATTCCCCCCTCCTTTTAAACCATAATCACCGTACATCGCACCAACAAATACCCCCGTTGAGGAAAGTTCGTTAGCAATGCGTTCCATAGAGTAACCAGCATCTTCAAATACATTCCAACTGGTTTCCAGAAAAAGGCGCTCTTGCGGATCTAATGCTTTAGCTTCCGCCGGAGAAATATTAAAAAACAAGGGGTCAAATTCATCAACGCCATCAATAAAGCCAGCCCAGCGATTATATATTTTGTGCTTTTCACCTTTTTTATCGCTAAATATACTTTGCCATTCCCAGCGCTGCTCAGGTATTTCTGTTATTACACTTTGACCGCTAACTAAATTTTTCCAAAATTCATCAAGTGTATTTGAGCGAGGAAATCGTCCATCCAAACCTATTATTGCAATGCTCATATTGTTATTCATTCTGATAATCCTAAATCCGTCTATTTATTATTTGATATCATACTCATGGGCTTAGCCGCTTTAGGTGCTAAGCATTGGTTTAGCTAACCAATTCCAAGAGGCTTAATAGTTCATCATCGATATCAGTTTCTTTTAATTGCGTACTTTTGAGATCTGTGTGCATTAAATTGTCAGGTTCCTGAACAGCTTCACCGTAGTTCCCCGTTACTGCTTCTGCAGTAACCTCTTTAAGTACACTATGACAATCAATCAAATGTTGCGTGAGTTTACTAAAGCTTGGGTACTCAAATAATGCTATTTCCGAAAGAGATGGATAACTACTTTGTAATTTACGAATGATTTTCACACCATTTAACGAGTCCAGACCTAAGCTGTCAAACCTATCCACTTGTTTTAGACGATTGAAAGATATACCTAAGATTTCACTAAAGTTTTGTCTGAGATAGAAATTTATATTTTTTGATTCATCTGCGATAGTATTTGAGCTATCTATACTTGAACCTTCTAGCTCTGAGTTAACCATATCTAAGTTAGCGGTGTTTTTAGTTGTTGTAGCTTCAGTGGTAGAGGATTTCTTACTCGCACTTTGTTCTTCTAGCTCAGCTATTTTTGCAGGCTCAACTCTTGGTATTTGGCAGGTTTCTTTCATAAACGGATAAACAGGTAATGCACATCGTTTACATTGAGAGTCTTCATCAAAGGCAGGTATACGATTCAATAATCCACCAACCCAAAATTTAGCAATAAGATCTAATTCTCTATTTTGTGATAGTAAAGTCAAAAAGTGTTCTGTATAATCACCTGAATTGAGTAACTCGCTCGTTTGATCTGTCACACAGCCTTGATATACGCTGCGACCAAACTCTATATCTCCGCTCGCACGTTTAGCTGAGTTTTTGATAAAACGTTGGATTGATTCACTTAACTGCTGTAAGTCACCATAAACTATGGCTAAGCGTTCACGTTGTACAACTCGGCCAACTCGCAAGGTATAGCTAAGATCAGCTGATAACCATGATAAATCGGTTTTATCTTCTTTTTGTAAATGGCTACCCAGATAATCACAAAACTTAGCGGCGTAAGCTTTTAACGTATCGAACTCACCCGCAGAAAGAACAAACAAATGCTGTTGCTCTATTGCTGGCTGACGTTGCACGTCCTGAACATGTTCACCTATAATTAAGTGCGCATTAGCACCTCCGGCACTAAAGGTATTGATTCCTGCATATCGACGTTTTGTTTGTGTTGCGCACCAGTCAACATTATTTTGTGGGATATAAAATGGTGTGCGATGCAATTCAATATTTTCGTTAATTTGACTACTGTGTAATGATGGCACAATCGACTCGTGTTGAAGTTGAAGTAATACTTTACTGATTGCCGCTACGCCAGAAGCTGACTCAAGATGACCAAAGTTTGACTTCAAAGATGATATGGCTATACCTTCATCTACAGAGGCTAATTGCTTGTTCTGATCTTGACCATATGCCTTAGCTAATGCATTAACTTCAATTGCGTCACCTAGCCTTGAACCAGTACCGTGTCCCTCTATAACGCCAACTTCAGAACCATTTAATCCCGCTTTTGCTAATGCCTTTTGGGCTACTTCTGTGATTGCTTTAGGATCGGGTGTCATAAATGCTTTTGAGCAACCATTATGATTGACTACTGATGCTTCAATTACACCATAAATATGATCACCATCAGCCTCAGCCTGAGCTAGACTTTTAAGTAATACAGATCCAACACCTTCTCCTGGTGCATATCCATCTCCGTCCTGACCATAACTCCTGGTTAAGCCGTCAGCAGATAGCAGATCTTTTTCTTCCAACACTCTGTATTTATGTGGATGTAAAGTTAAATTAACTCCACCAACCAAAGCACAATCAATTTCACCTGCGTTAATCGCCATACAAGCTAAGTGTGTAGTATAAAGAGACGATGCACACATATTATCTAAAGCGATACTCGGCCCTTTAAAATCACAAATGTAAGAAACTCGGTTAGCAATTGAAGCCAAAGATGTTCTCAATGGCAGCATTTCAGCCTCACTATTACCTGTTCCAAACAATTGATACTGCCCCCACATAACTCCAACATAAACTCCAGTTGTATAAGCAGACATAGACTCAGGCGTATAACCAGCATCTTCCATCGCTAGCCAAGCTGATTCTAAAAATATGCGCTCTTGGGGATCCATTAATTCAGCTTCTTTCATCGGAATTTTAAAGAAAGGTCCATCAAATTTATCACTGTCATCCATGAAGCTTCCCCAACGGGTAGATTTCAGGCTACTTGATCCCAAACGCTGTTTTGGGAATTCAGTGATGGCATTTACACCTCCATATAATTGCTGCCAAAATTCCTGAACATCTTCTGAATTAGCATATTGTCCAGATAGGCCAACAATTGCGATGCCGTCACTAGAATTTCTCTTATGTTTAGCTGCAACTGTATTTTGAAATGGCGTTACCTTCGGTGCTTTAACCTGAATGGTTTCTGTCATATCAGGCTTTACTGTCAACTTCGTTTTTGTAACTTGTACTTTTTTTACCGTTTTAATTTCACGACTCATTGGGGGTTGTTTTTTTGGCTCAGCAATTGGCGTAACTTTCTCTGCTGAGTGATTTGTATTACTCAACAAATAATCAACTAGTTGTTTACAAGTGTTGTATTCAAATAATGCTGTTGAATCTAAGTCAGGAAATTGCTTACGCAATACTCTAACTATTTGCATGCCTATAATTGAATCTACGCCAATTGATTCAAAAGGTTCATTGTCTCTGATATCAATAGGCTCTAGTTTGACAAACTCAGCGACAGTTGCTTTAACAAGCGTTGTAGCTAGCTCTCTATTTATATTTTTTTGTGTAGTAGCGCTTAAGCCATTTTGCTGACTAATTTTACTCTGAAAGGCGCTATTCTGAGTATTAGCTGTCTGTACTGTCTTTGATATTTCTTGAGTTTCACCAAATAATTGAGTAACTTCTCCGCTATGTTCAATCATCAAATAATTAGCTAAATCTGAAATTGTTGTGTGTTCAAATAACACAGTATTTAAAATTGTAGGGAAACTTTCTTTTAAGTCTCTAACCAATTTTATAGACAATACTGAATCTAAACCATATTGCTCAAATGGTGCTCTTGTATTGAAATCATTCGCCGATAATTTCAGGATATTAGCTGCTTTTTCACTAATTAAATCAATTAAATCGTCAAGGTATATATTTCTAGATCTTTGTTTGTTATCGCTTTCCATGTTGTGGTCAGCTCCTGTTTTAGGCTTGTCTTTTATGTTTTTTGAATTACGTTCTGAAATGCTATCCCCCTCTGACTGAGACAATACAGGGCGTTCATCACTATTAAGTACCGTACGTTGTGCCAGTAAACTTGAACCGATCGCGCCAGGAAACACCATCGCATATTCAATTTGTTGCTCGATAATGTGAAAAAAGCATTCTGCTCCCTGCTCTTTAGTTAACGTTTCCAGTTGCCATTCATCAAACATCCATTGACGAATATGTTCTTTAACATCCATTCCACCCACGTCTTCCCATAAAGGCCAAGCAATCGCATGAGAAAAACCTTTCCTTACTCCTTGATGACATAATTGATTTCTATAACTAATATATTCATCGGTAAATGCATTACCGTAGGCATAATCAGCCTGGCCTGCATTACCAAAACAAGCTGCTATTGATGAAAAACCAATAAAAAACTGTAATGGATCTTCGGCACTGGCTAAATCAAGATTGATCAAGCCTTTTTGCTTCACTGCTATAATAGGTAACATTGAAGCCAAATCTTTATGTGCAAGAAGCCCGTCGTTTTTTATTCCCGCACTATGAATAATCCCGCTAATAGCACCGTACTTTTGTCTGATTTGAGCTAAACATTGATTAACATCGTCTTGAATAGTGACATCACAAGTTAAATAATCAGCTTTTCCGCCGCATTGACGTAATGTATTTAACTGCTGTTCAATACTGCTATTAATTGGTGTGCGTCCAGTTAATATGATTTGACCACCATGACGAATTAGCCACTGTTGTGCTAAATAAAACCCTATACCTCCTGCACCGCCCGTAATTAAAACAATTGAGTTTGCATTGACTTTGAGTGTTTTTGTTATCTTGTCTTGGGGTTTATTATGAGCAATAGTTAACGCCTTGATGAAACGCTTACCTTGACGATAAACTACATCGGCATCTTTCTCATGATGTGTCAGCTCATTAACCAATTTTAAAGCCAATCGACTACTTGCCACAGGTCGAGGCAAAGAATCTGTTTCTAGAGTCAATACATGAATTTTTAAATGTTCAACTTCAACATTGATAGTTCGTGCAAGACCTACTAGTCCCATATTGAAAACATTAGGTTGCTGTTTCATTTGTTGAACAACAACAACCCCAAACGTTGGTTTGGTAGATAATTGTCCGGCAAACGCCTTGGAAAATTGCGATATGCTTAATGCGCCTTGAGGCTTTGACTGTGATAAATTATTTTTATCAAATAATTTAGGTGAACGATCTTTACAGATGTTGAAGATAACATGATCAGGATGTATACCCTGGACTGTCAGCTGTGATAATAACCAAGTATAGCCAGTTTCAGACGCTTCGAAAGCGCATTGATTTTCACTAAGCCAGTGACCTTTCCCCTGCCAATAACTCGGTTTTTCATCTTCTACGACAGGTTTAGCCCATAATATGCTGCTTTGCCCAAACGCAGGATAAGTTTTAAGGGTTTGTGCCAGCTGCTCATTACCGTCAATTACTAATACAGTTTTATTTACTAAGCTACCCTTTACCTCTTGCAAAGTTAACAGCCCATCTTCACTCAACGAGCTTTCTTGCTCTTGTAGTGAAAAAATTAAATTATGGGGGGCGCTACTAACATTTCTATTAGCAGTGATGCTACAAATAGCATCTGATGCTTTATTTTCAACAGAAGCTAGCTTATTTGATTCTTGTTGCGACTCATTGTTTGACGAAATTTTGGATGTTCCTGTTCCCTTATTCACCACAGAAGCAACAAAGTCAGATATTTCGAGTACTACTTGTTTATTTTCATTTAATAAATATAAATCAAAAACATAACGACTGTTTGTACCATTGTGGGTTATACCGCTGTCTGATGTTAAAACAACAAGTACCTGAGTCGCCTCGGCCATATCAAGAGATAGCGCAATTTCACGTATGGTAAAAGGAACTAATGCCTGCTTCATATCAGGATGCAAAGACTTTACTACCAACAAGCAACTTTGTAACATGCCATCAAGTAATACAGGCTGCCAATGACAGTTTTTACCAAAGCCTCTCCCTTCTAGCTGTGCCAAACATAGGTTATTTTCAACAATGGCATTTATAATTGATTGATAATCAAGTCCATAATTCATTCCCTGACTATTAAGTTCTTGATACACTTGAATACCGCTTAATTTTTCAAAATCAGTGAATAATGAATCTAGTTCAATGACTTCAATCTCATCAGCAGACTTAGGTATTGAATGGCCTTCAAGACATTTTTGATTAATCTGTAACTGACCATTGGCATGCTCAATAGTATTTCCCTGAATACTTTCTGATATAAGGCTAAAATTAAAACCGCCGTCAAATACATCCAGCGTAAGCCACATCATATTCAAACTTAAATCATCTTGCTGCGATGCAGCATCAGATAAAACTAATGGAGACATCCAGATTAAATCCTGAACGGTAAACAGTTGCTGTAAAGAAGCCACATCATACTTTTGGCATATTTCTTGAGATGCTGCGGCCAATGCCATTTCAAGCATCACCATACCAGGCACCATAACTTCAGAATTTATGTTGTGATCTTTAACTAGAGGCCATAGCTCGTTGTAGCTAATACCGTAACGCACAGTTCCATAGTGATCTTCTTTAATTTTTAGTAGTGGGTGCTCACTATGACTGGTTACTAAATTATTTACTGCCTTCTTCGGTTGTAATTTTTCTGATAAATCAACATCAATTTGGGTTAACCAACAACGACGTTTAGCAAACGGATAGCCTGGTAAGGAAACTCGGTTAAACTTGGCAAGAGTAGGTAATTTTGACCAGTCTATTCTATTGCCAGAGACCCATAATTGAGCTAATTGATTTAGATCAGAACCCGTTAATAAAGTATTAATAAAATCAGGCTTAGCTTTATTTTCATTTGACTCATATGTATTAGCTTGCCAATAATTATCAGGTTGATTACCCGAAATTATTGTTTGCAGTTTTTCAATAGCTTGTTCAGAATTACTGGCTGTAAATGCTAAACGTTGCTCAAGTGGCTCACGACCTAGCATTAAACTGCCGGCTATATTTAATAAACTGTACTGCGCCTGAGTAGAGCAATTTAGAAGTTTTTCCAACATAAGTTTGGCTAATGATATCAAGGTACTTTGATTCTTAGCTGATAAAACAATTAACTGCTCTGTCTCAAATTGAACTGGCTGATACTGGTGTTGATATTCTTCAATAATCAAATGAGCATTGGCTCCACCAGCACCAAAAGAATTAATACCGGCACGTCGCACACCTGGTTGTCCCTTCGCATCAACTGAAGGTACTGCCCAATTTTGCATCTTTTGCTGAACATAAAAAGGACTCTGAGAAAAGTCAATATTCTGATTCAAAACACTGCTATGCAAAGAAGGAACTAGTGCTTTATTTTGCATTTGCAAAATAACCTTTGTTAATGCTGCAATTCCGGCGGCCGCTTCGGGATGACCGATGTTGGACTTAATTGAGCCAATAGCGCAGGTTTGCTCTTTTGTTACAGGTAACTGATAAGCATCTGTTAATCCTTCCACTTCAATTGGGTCACCTAATGCAGTACCTGTACCATGAGTTTCGACATAACTGATAGTGGCTGGATCAATACCTGCTTTAGTAAGAGCTTTTTTAATGACCCTAGTTTGTCCTTTCGGGCTCGGCACGGTATAACCTGTTGCTTTACCACTATGATTTATCGCTGTTCCTTTGATAATTGCATATATATGATCGCCATCACGCTCAGCATCTTGCAAAGGTTTTAATAAAACAGACCCGACAGCTTCTGCTGGTACATAACCTCGTCCGCCTTCACCAAAACTACGACAACGACCGTCATCAGCTAAAAAGTTGCTGTCACACAATTTATAATATTTGAACGGGTGTAAACTAAGATTAACCCCGCCAGCTAAGGCCATTTGACAGTCGCCATTATTAATACTTTCGCACGCCAAATGAATTGCTACAGAAGACGATGAACACATGGTATCAACGGTTAAACTTGGCCCTTTTAAATCCATCACATAACTTACACGATTGGATACAGAAGCAAAATTTGATTCGGTTGGTACCGGATTACCTTTGAGTGCTTCGGTTGCACCTAAAATTTGGTAATGGCTCCACATAATGCCGGAGAAAACACCTACTTCTAGATCTTTCATCGCAGCTTTGTTATACCCAGCATCTTCAAATGTATGCCATGCTGACTGTAAAAAGAGACGTTCTTGAGGGTCAATCAATTCAGCCTCTCTCGGGGAAATTCCAAATAACAAGGGATCAAATTTATCTACATCATTGAGAAATCCCCCCCATTTGCTGTAACTGGTTAATTTTGACGATTGCTGCTCTGCAGCCTTAGGGTCATTTTTTCGATAAAAACCATTAATGTCCCATCTATCTTGCGGAATTTCAGTGACACTGTCTCGGCCTTGACTTAGGTTTGTCCAGAATTCATCCAAAGTATCAGCCTCCGGAAATTTTGCTGCTAAGCCAATAATTGCAATATCTCTACTCTTAATCTCTTCAGTCTTAGCATTAATCACTGGACTCTGGTCTTCAACAGACCATTTCTGCTCTGTAACAGCAGAGTTAGCACCGATATGACTATCAGATGGAGCTACCGCAGGATTTTGAGTTACCTCTGGTTTTGGCAGCCATGCAATAAGTTTTTCAGGTTTAGATTCAATTAAATAACCTGCCAACTCAGCCGTGGTTTGGCATTTAAAAAATAAGGTTTTAGGTAATTGCCCCAAATCATTTTCAATTACTTGAGTCATTTTTATTATCATGACTGAATCTAAACCATAATTATCAAACGTCTCATCAGCATCTATATTGTTCGTATTCATCCCCGTGCACTTAGCTAAAATTGTATTTAATTTTTCTATCACTACATCTAAATCTAAAACGGGTGCTATCGCTAGAGTAGCGGTAACTGAACTGACTTTTGCTGTTAAGCTTTCAGATGTGACACCTAAAGCTTTATTAATAACTTTCTGCTCTCCCGCATTCAGCACGCTCAACAATTTTAGCTTATCGCCAGGGGAGACCAGAATTTGATTTGAACCTTCGGCTATTAACGAACCAAAACACGCTAGCCCTTGCGTAGATGACAATGACTTCATACCTAGGGTGTCATAAATAGCGTTCTCTATTGCAGGGCTAACCGACATGCCTCCTAATAAATTGTCACTTTGCCACAACGGCCAGTTGATGCTTAGGGTATGCCCTTGTCGCTCACCTTGTTTTACTCTTTGGTTTCGTACCTGAGAAAACTCATCTAAAAAGCTATTGGCATAGCCATAATTAGTTTGTCCTGCATTACCAATTGCGGCGGTAATTGAAGAAAACAAAATCAAGTAATCAAGTTCTATTTCGCGAGAATAATGATCCAACCATAATGCTCCCTGAACTTTAGGACTCAAGACAGCTTCATAATCGTCCTTGCTTTGCCCCATCATCAAACCATCTCGAAGCACTCCAGCACTGTGGATAATGCCTTTTAACGGTGTAGTTAACGATTGACAGTAATTGATAAGCTTTGCAATATCTTCTTGCACGCAAACATCGGCAATAAAGTAATGTAGTCGTACATTTTGTTTTTGGAGTTTATTGATTTGCGTTTCTTGCTCAGGCTTAAGAGGAGAGCGACCGCAAAGTACAATATCAACATTGGATGCTTGCACAGATAAATGGCCGCCGAAAAGCAGCCCTAGACCTTTAGCTCCACCAGTAATTAAATAACAACTATTAGCTCGAACTTCAGGTATAACTGAACCTGCTACAGGGGCAGATTCTTTTGCTACCCAGTTAAGCTCGAAGCGTTGATTATTTTGATACTTAATGCGCGTGGTACTACTTTCACTTTGCTCGGTAAGTGTTGTTGCTTCATTCATCACAAGAGTAATTAGCTCATCACTGGTTTGTTCATCAGCTTGTGCTAATTCTAATAAGCGCATCCGTGAGCTATCTAGCTCTTTTTCTAAGCTGCGAATTAATCCATATTCTGCTAGCTGATATGGCAAGGCTGCGGCTAATCGATGAACAACTGACAAATAATCAAACTGAAAGTCTTCATCATAAAATGCTATCGTTTTAAATAATTCAACGTTTGTTTTTGCATTATTTTTCATCGCTTGTATTGGCTGGCTTTCATCCGAAACTAAATCCGGAAAAGACGAGTCTTCTTTTTGGTAGCGCCACACAGAAATTTTCTTAAAGCCTTGTGCTTTAGCCTCAGAGAATAATGTTTTTCCATTACGCTGGTTTAATTCTGTCACAAGCTGTATTTTTGCTGTGTTAATTACCTGACCTTGTTGCAAAGCAGACACTAATTTATTACCTAGCATTTGCGGCCAGCCGATCAACATAACTAAACGATCGCTAGATAAAGGAGCGGTTTCTTGCAAGGCTGGCAAAGGAGCGTTTAGCCAGTCAGGGGTAAAGAAATGATTTTTTTCGGGCGAAGTACCTTGTGTTTCTTGTAATAACAGCTGTTTGATACTTGCGATCAACTTGCCTTGTTTATCACTAATCTCCAAGTCAAATGACCATGTTGTTTGGTCAATTTTTTTCTCTGCAAGTACAATTACCCCACAATCTCCTTCTAGAGAAGCCATTAATTCAATGGCCCCCATACTAACTGGGATAACCGATTTAATTGAGGTGTCGGGAACTAAGCCTAATACCGTTTGTAAACAGCCGTCTAATACTAAAGGGTCTATCGTTAATGCCTGATTTTTTTCTACACTACTGATTGAAGACTGCCAAACAAACGCCCTTGCCATACTGATATTTTTCTGATGAAGGTGGCTAAGATGTGTTAATTGAGCAACCCTGCGAAATGAATTTTCATAACGTAAACCTTTATTGTGAGAAACATCATTGCTCACATCACCTGCTTGGGGCCAATCTATTTTTTGATGAACATGTTGATAGAATGCATTATGGTCTAGCCAAGCTTCATTTTGCCATTGCTGCACGTTTTTAGGATCAACATTTGGATTTAATCTACTCGACAAATTTCTGGTTGTTGACTCAATTGAGCCTGACATCACTAAAGCAGTAGATTGCTCTCTACCTTGCTCAGTCAAAGATAAGCTAAACGCATTCCCTTGTGATGCAGATGAAAAGACAATTTCAATATCTGCAACCTGCCCGTTATTTAAAGGAATGGCCTGATGCCATTTTATATTTTTAAGCGCAACAGGGTCTTTAAGTACATGACTCTCAGTAGATGAAAAGTCTTCATAACTAGACAGCACATGCGCCATTAACGTAGCACCCGGTACTATGACCGAGGCGTTGAAATAATGGCCTTCGATATTAATATCGTCTGCTGATAACCGATGACGATAACTAGCATTTTTAGCTTTATTTACATCACTCGCTGCCAGCTTTACACCACGGCCTTTGATCGACTCACCAGGTTTGGCATTTTGACCAAATTCTCCTATCCAATAACTGTCTTTAGCAAAAGGGTAGCCAGGTAGAGGAACTTTTGTATAAGACACTGAAATGTCATTAGCTAGTTCATTGGGGTGAGCAGTAAAATAAGACTGCCAATTGATCATCCGTCCTTTTATCCAAGGCTCTATAACATCTACACCAGCCCCTGCGTGTAAAGTAGTTTCTCTAGCTGCTTCTCTTGAAGTCTTTTCATAATTTTTATCTTGGAGAATACGCTGTAGACTTGCCTGTAAACCTTCTTGCGTATCAGCCATCACTCCTACCCGATAAGCATGGTGTTTACGACCGTGAATTAATGTGCAAGCAATATCTTTTAAATTGAATGAGTTAGAAAATGGAGTTTTAAGCCATTCAAGTAGATTGCTAATAGTGTTTGTTAATTGCGTTTGGGTTCTTGCTGATAATAAAATCGGCCACTCGCCTGCAGTAACACCATGCTGTTGGTTCGCATATGCTTCAAGTACTATATGTGCATTAGCGCCGCCAGCACCAAAAGAGCTGATAGAGGCGCATTGCTTGTTAATATCTGAAAGCCAGCTTTGATTTTCTTGCAACACATATAAAGGTGTTTGATTAAAATCGATATTTTTATTTAACGTTTCGCTATGCAAACTTTTTGGCAATTGCTTTGATTGCATACTACCCAGTACTTTAATCATGCCGGCAACACCCGCACATGCTTCTAAATGACCTACATTTGATTTCAGCGAGCCAATAGGAATACTGCTTAACTTAAGATCTGGAGCCAACTCTTTAAACGCATTAACTAGGCCATTAACTTCAATAGGGTCACCCAGCGGAGTACCGGTTCCGTGACATTCGATATATCCTAATTTTTCTGGTGATACCTGAGCACGTTGAAACGCTGTTTTTATCAATTCACTATGAGCTTCTGAGTTTGGTACAGTAAAACCTGCAGCTTTGCCGCCATGATTTACTGCCGAACCACGAATAACGCCGTAAATATAGTCTCCATCTTTTTCTGCTTGAGTAAGCGGTTTTAAAATAAGTGCAGCAACACCTTCACCTGGTACATAGCCACTTCCCCCTTCACCAAAGCTTCGACACAAACCATCTTCAGCGAGGAATCGTGCTTCACTCAAATACGCATATTTACTTGGATGTAAAATAAGATTAGTGCCACCTGCTACTGCCATCTCACAGTCGCCACGCATGATGCTTTGACAAGCTAAGTCAATTGAAATTAATGATGACGAACAAGCGGTATCAACCGCAAGGCTAGGTCCTTTAAAATCCATAATATAGGAAACACGGTTGGCAATAGCCCAGTAAATTGAACCGGGTCCTTGATAACTATCCTGAGTGTAGCCAGCATCATGAGTAACTAATGAATAGTCATTCCACATTGCACCAACATATAATCCTACTTTTTTATTCTGGTAAGACTTTGGATCACCATAACCTGCATTTTCCATAGCATGCCAAGTAGTTTGCAAAAACAGTCTTTGCTGAGGATCCATTTGCGCAGCCTCTTTTGGCGTTACGCTAAAAAACAAAGGATCGAACTTATCAACATCATTAATAAACCCACCCCATTTACCGTAACTTTGCAGGCCGTCTGGACGCGTAAAATCTTCAACATGCCAACGCTCTGCTGGTACTTTAGTTACTGAATTTTTATGAGCGTTGATGTTGTCCCAAAATTGCTGAATATTATCCGCTTCAGGAAACTGTCCTGAGATACCAATGATGGCAATAGCCATTTGCGCTGGATTATTTATTTCTTCCGTCTTTTTATGGGAAGCACCTTCATTTAAAAGACGGGCACTTGATGCATTATCATTAGACGAATGATTATTTGCTGCTTCATCATTAACAATAACTTCAGGTTGTAAAGTTGTTAATATTTCTGATTGAGATACTTGCGCTAATTTTTCTTGTACGGCGGCTTCAGACGGTTCTTCTATATGAGAGACTTCTTTCGCAGTAACAACTAAGGTTGCCAAATGCTCTGCCAGCTTATCTATACTGGTAAAATCAAATAATAAAGTTGCCGATAAATTATCATAGCTTTTGCCTAACTCTGCAACGATATCTTGTAGCGCCAGTGACTCTACACCTAAATCAAAAAATGAATCCTGACTGTCGATATCTTCAACATCATCTCCTGTTTTTGATGCCACTATTTTGCTTATCCATGATATAAGCTGTTCTTCAGTTTGATAGATTTCTTTTTGAATAGGCATTGTTTTTTCCTTAATTTGTATTCCTTCGTTATATGGTTGCAGCCAATTTTTATAAGGGAGTTTTAGTACTGAAATATTTCCAAGATGATCTGGCCCAGATAAAATATTCCACAACGCATTTATCCCCTGTGAAGGTGTGATTGTCGGTAAACCCTTAGCAGCAAACTGGTCGATAATTGTTTGGTCATCTCCCATCCCTTCGCCACTCCATAAAGTCCAATTAATTGACAGTATTTTATTGAACCGTGACAAGTCAGTCTTTCCATAGAAAGATTGAGAAAGAGCATCCATGTATGCGTTTGCGGTGCCATAATCAACTTGGCCGTGATTTCCTAGCATTGAAATAATTGAAGAGAAGCTGACAAAGAAATCCAAGATAATATTTTTATCTTGTTGCAACATAGCATTCTGCAAATATGCTGTTCCATCCCATTTAGGCTGTAATACTTTCGCGAAAGTTTGCCATGTTTTATTGAGTAACAAGCCATCAGTAACTACGCCTGCACAATGAATTACGCCGTTAATAGCAATAGTTTGTTTTGAAAATGTATTAAATAATTCAACCACCTGGTCGTAATCACTCAAGTCGGCAATAACATAGGATATTTGGTTACCGTATTGGCGTAGCAGCTCCAACTTAGATGACTTGTCTTCATTAAGTGCTGAACGTCCTACAAGTACAAGTTGTGCTTCGCTACGCTGGCATAGCATTTTAGCAACCTGTAATCCAACTCCACCTAATCCACCAGTAATCATGTAGGTTGCACTGTCTTTAAATGGGCTAACGTTAAAATCTGTATCTTCTAACAACTCATTCGCGCATAATTTTATTTCGCGCGTAAACCGATTTCCATCACGATAAGCTACAATAGCGACACCTTTAGATGGAGCTAGCTCGCCTTCGATTAATTTTTTAAAATCAATTGTTTTATCAAACTGTAAATCACAATAAGTAAAACTTATTTTAGAGAGTTCAACCGAAGCACTGTTACAAAAACCAATTAATGAGGCGAGATAGCTGTTAACTGGAATATCTTGTTCAAGAACGGCTAAGGAGTTTTCTGTTAATAATAAAATGCGTAACTCGTGACGACGACATGCTTTCTTGAGCTCTTTTATAAATTCAAAGAAACCTCTGATACTTTCCTGCTCAGACCTTACTGCATCAGATATTGAATCAATGAGAGTGTTATTAACCGATAAAACAGCTAAATCAATGACTATGTCAAAAGAATCTCCTTTACTGCTTTTATCCTTGGTTAATGCTCTAGCTGTCGCAAGACATTGCTCTGGGTTGTTAAATACTTGCCAATTAGTCTCATCACCATTGTTCTGTAATGAACCAGTTACTTTTGCATTGTTAGAAATTACGTATTGATGTTCAGCTGAGGCAGCTTTATTGTTCAAGCTGCTTTTGCGCCAAATAGGTTTATATAAATGAGCGGGTAATTGATTATCCTTGCCCAGAAACCCTTTAGGAACCTGACGGAAAACAACCTGCAGAAGTGTAGCCTGTTCATTGCCATTTTGGTCATACATCACAATATCAGTAGTATAACCTCCTGACTTAAATTCCAATTCAGCGGATGAAAAACGGGTGAAAATTTCAGTACTCTCTTCGGGAAGTAACGTCATTTCACCTATAATATAAGGTACTAATAAATACTCATCTGCAACAGCTTCAGGTTGTGATTGATATAAAGCAAGTAATGCGGACTGTAAACAGCCATCGAATAACGCAACCTGGCGCTCAAAAAGGGTTAATTCAGGATTTGAACTTATTTTGTATTCCTGAATTTCTGACGCACTTTGCAGCTGATTTACACAACGTAAACTTGAACCATACTGATAACCTCGATGAGCCAACAAGCCATAAAGCTCTGTTTGATTATTTAGGCTCTGAACCGAAGCAAAAGGTATAGATGGTTTTTTTCTACTTTCAGCTTGTTCTGAAGAAGTTTGAACCAAACCAATTTGGGCACTAAAAACCGCCTTATCTTCAATATTTACCGTAACTTTATCGTTATCAATAGATGTTATCAGTGCTGTTTTATGTCCTGATATTAACGGAGAAGCGGCCAATACCATGGCATTTTTTACCGCTATAGATTCAGTTGCTTTTAAGCCTGTAGCTAATTGCTGTACAACACTTAGATATGCTGCAGCTGGCAGTAGTAATCTATCTGTTATCACATGAGCAGCAATCGTTGTTTGTGCATCTGAAACAATTTCAATGCGATTGGTTATTTCATCATCTTTTTCTGTTGCTTCATTTATGTCTACGTTTACGCTTTCTGGTACAACTTGCTTATCCTCTGTTTCAAGTATTTCAGGGCTTAAGCTTTTCAATGTTGAAATACGTTGCTTTTCTTGTTCTCGGATTGATACCTGACTATGCCAGAATTTTTTCTTGATAAAGACAGTGCTTGGTAATCTTAATCGTTTAAATTGAACTGAGGCTACTTCAGCTGGTGCAACTAATAATGCCCAATCAACTTCAAGGCCGTGCTGCCACAATTGGGCCAACAAATGTTCTATCGTTAATTCCTCATCGTTTAACACCAAAGGTGTTAAATTTTTAGAATCTACAATTTCATCGATTTCCGTACTACAAAATACGATCGTCTTATTAATAATTCCACTTGTTGTAGTCGCATAAAATGGCACTGTTGCTTTGCTTAAATCGACAAACCACTGTGGATTAACTAATACATTATGGTTTTGTTGCCATTGTTGTAAAAATGGAAATTTTTTTTCTATCTCTATTGGAATAATTCGTTGATTAATCGCCTTAGCCCATGCTTCCCAATCTGGAGTAGGCTGACAAAATGCTTCAACCAATTCATGTTTGATAATTCGGTGACTCTGTAACCAGCAAAGTATTTCTCCGATATAAGCATCATGCTGCCATTTACGCTCGGTCAAGTTCCACTTTCGGTTAAGCTCTTCAATACAAAAAACTAAAATGATATAAGCTAATGTATGACTCCCTTTAGGGTTAACCTTGCTGTCGTTACCATCAATAACAGAACGAAGAACTTGCTGGTATTCATTAATATCATATGATGCTAAAATATTGTCCCATTCTTTAAGGTAATTTTTGAAGGTATATTGGTGCTTTTCCATTAACCCTGCGATATTTTTTAAACTATCAATACTATCTTTATCTATGTCAGCTTTACTGATAAGTGTTTTTAAATAGTCAGCTTGTACTGAACTGGCCGATAACAAAGTACCATCTCTAGCATCGATCAAAGGAGTGCTTGGCCACGCCACAGAAACAGTATCAATACTGCGTATACCGAGTAAATAAGTGGTCACCTCAATTAACTTCAATGACTTAGCTTGGCAAGCCATTACCCATACGCCATTATTACGTCCGTAAAAAGAAATGGGTTGTGGAAGATGAGTTAACATGTGTTGGGTCAACAATGTTCCGCTTAATACGGAAAAAGCAACACGATATTCTTGTGGCCACTCTAGACTGGTAAACGTTTGTTTAAACTGAGTTGAATTCTTTTGGTCAATAAACTCCAGTATTTCTAATGCTTTATCCAACGCTTTGGCTGACGTTAATAAAGCACTGACAACTTCATAACCAGACCACTCTAAATCATCTATTGCTAATGACAATAATTCATCATTAAATTTAGGGGTAATAATCTTTTTATTTTTTAGGGCTAATTTCAATTCTTCTTTGCTTTTAACACTGGTTTGCCATCTGTATTTATAATGGTCTCGTCCAAAGAGCAAATTTTTACTGATATCGCTTAATTTCAACGTTTCAAATTGTGATTTATCCGAAAATTTTTCCCAACTTTCAAGCAGCTCAATTAAAGCCTTTTCTGATTTAGCTGATATTAAAGTTGGTAAGTTCAACTGATTTTCTTCTACAACTAACGGCTCCGAGCCTTTATTTTCTTTGTTATTTTCTTTATTATTTGCTTCCTGATATGACTCAACTATCATATGCCCACTACTGCCGCCAAAGCCAAATGAACTGACTCCTGCAAGTAAGCGTCCTGAATCGGTTATCCAAGGTTGATTCTCGAGAGAAAGCTCAAAAGGGGTTTGGGGAAAGTTTATTACTGGATTCGGATTAGTAATATGAAGTGTTTCAACTAATGTTTTATTCTTCATCATCAAAAGAACTTTGAACAAACCAGCCATGCCTGCAGCCGGTTCTAAATGTCCTATATTAGTTTTAACTGAGCCAATATGGCATGAAGATACAGTTTTTTTGTCATCGATATTTTCTCGAAATGCACGAGTTAATGCTTCAACTTCAATAGGGTCACCAAGTGATGTACCTGTACCATGTGCTTCGATGTAACTAATATCATTACTTTTAACGCCTGCATCTTGTTGCGCTGCAAGTACTAGACTTTGCTGTAACTCAACTCGTGGCGCAGTTACTGATACAGAACGACCTACATGATTAACCGAAACGCCTTTAATCACTCCATGAATAACTGCATTATTAGCGATAGCTTTATCTAATCTTTGGAGTAATATTACTCCTGCACCGTCACCTGGAACATATCCATTAGCTGTAGCGTCAAATGCTTTACACTGGCCATCCGGACTAAACATCCGATATTTCCCAAAAGAAATATATTTCCATGGGTGTATATTCAAATTAACAGCAGCAACCAATGCATATTCAGAATCGCCTGATAACAAATCATGTTTAGCATTATTAATGGCTATTAATGACGAAGCACAAGCAGCATTAACTGATGCACTCGGACCGGTTAAACCAAAATAATAGGATAAACGATTAGCAAGAAAGCATTGGCAGTTTCCCATACCTGAAAAGCTTTCAATTTTTATCCCTTTATCTAATCCATCATGAAGATAATCGTCATACATCACCCCAGCATATACTGAGGTTTTGGCTTTTTGTAATGCAGAAATTGGAAAACCGGAATCTTCTATACAGAGTAACGATTGTTCCAGCAAAAAACGCTGCTGAGGGTCCATCTCTTTGGCTTCTTTTGGGGAAATATTAAAAAATCTGTTGTCAAAACTGGCAATATCATCAATTGAACCACACCACTTACTGGTTGAAGCATTTATATTATCAAGATTTTCTGTGCTGTCGGGTCTATGAAAAAACTGTTCCAGGTCCCAACGCTCTTTTGGTATTTCTTTAACACTGTTAACGCCAGCGAGTAAATTATTCCAGTATTGCGAATAGTTATCTGCTCCAGGAAATCGACATGACATACCGATAATAGCAAGATCTTGCGTTTCATCGGGTCTGCTCGAGTCTTCGCTATTTTGAATATTTTTCTCTACTGGTTGCTCTATTTTTTTTTTAATTAATTTATTTTTGAGTGAACTAACCAGTTTTTCTATATTTTTGAATTCCATCGCCAAGTCCGATCCCTATCCTTCTTTGATAGAGTATAATCACCTGAGTAGCAAAAACTTATAACTGTCAGATTGTGCAGGGTATAAATATCTAGACCAAAAGCGACAGATTTTTAAGGTAGTTCATAGCATTATTTTTGGTTCTGTCGCAAACTCAAATTCCGTAGCCTTAATTGAAGATGTCGCTTTCCTCAGATACCACTATGCTGCAAGCGAATAAAATTGCTCCCATACTGTCTTATCTTCTGAGTCAATCATCTGTCCTTGCTTGAGCATTGAGCAAAGCTCAACACCAGCTAATGTCGCTTCTGCTCCAACCCAAGACTTCCATCCTAAACATTGGTGCATTTTACCTTTCACTTTTCGATGACTCTGCTCGACAATATTATTAAGGTATTTCACGGTTAACACTTCAATCATACAAAGCATATATCCTGACAACCAAAGCTGAACATTGAGGGTATCAAGCGCCGCAATATTCGCTCCGCTTTTATCAATAACGACTTTACTGGGTAAGCCACTACTATCCAGTGCTTTATCAAAAAATTCTCTTGCAGCGGGCTCATCACGTGTTTCACTCAAGTAAAAATCAACAATAGCGCCATGTTTATCAACAGCTCGATAATAGTAAACCCATTTCCTTTTTATTTTTATGTAGGTCTCATCCATTCGCCACGAGTCTGCCAAGTTACGTTTTCTTGTTCTAAAATTGGCTTCAAGTTGTTGGCTATATTTGATCACCCAACGACTTAAGGTGGAGTGATCAAAATAAATATTACGTTCAGCAAATATCTCTTCGATTTCACGATAACTGAGTTTATAAGCCAGATAATAACGAAGAGCCTGCATGATGATTGCTGAGGGAAAATGTCGACCTGAAAAATTGATAGGCATAAATGTAAACATAAGAAGTGATTGTAGGATTTTAAACTATTACATCTATTTGCGACAGAACCATAAAAAACATGTCATCCAATTTATGTAATTGCTTCCTTTGAAGGCGTGGATCTGTAATATCTTTGAAATGTTCGATAAGTGTTGGCTTCTTTTTGGTCATTTTACGTCGCTTAAAGCGAAGTAATAGGTCAAATTAGGGGATCTGTGTCAAGCTTTTTTTAATGCGATTGCCCTGTATCTGTAATAGGTTGTAATAGTAATAAAAAACATTGATGCTATTGTTCGTAACCCTATTAGGGCGTTATAAATCTGGATGAATTATTCTTGAACGCCAAATTAAATTTAGGAAACAATATATGTGCACGCGAGTATTTATAGACGATGGCGCTGGAGCTATGTTAACAGCTAGAAACATGGACTGGTTTGAGCGCTTCAACACAAACTTATGGGCATTTCCAGCAAATGTAACTCGATATGCTATGCCTGGAAACAAGAAAAGCTATAGCTGGAAGTCAAAATATAAAAGTATTGCTTCGGTTATCACCCTGTCAGACAAAGAAGATGTTATTGAACTTATATCTACTACGGATGGATTAAATGATCAAGGGTTAGTCGTTAACACGTTGTATTTATCTGAGTCTGATTACGGAAAACCGAGTGCCGGTGATAAAGATATATGCATGAGCATATGGGGGCAATTTATGTTAGACAACTATGCCTGCGTGAAAGATGCTGTAGAAGGGTGGGTAAATTTACATGCACAAATTGTTACTATTATTATCCCGTCAGATGTTAACTCAAAGCCAGCATCGCAGCATATATCTCTGTCTGACTCAGCTGGAAATTCAGCGATATTCGAATATTATGAATTCGAAGATTCCCCCAAGCTTCATATAACAACAAATATCAGTAAAGAAGAATTCAATATTAATGGTGTAAACAGCCCAATTCACTACCATGAAAATTGCGCTATTATGACCAATTCACCGGTTTACGATCAACAAATCAAGTTGAACTATTACTGGGAGTGGCAATGGCAAAAAGAGGGAAACGGTAGTGTAAAAAAGGCCAATGAATCGGCCAAGACAAAGACCCTGCCGGGCACAAGTAGATCGCCAGATCGATTCGCACGAGTTTCCTATTACCTGGAGAATACTTTTAAAAGTGAAAGTGAAAGTGAAATTGTGAGTAAAAGTGATCGTGAGCGTCTGGTCATTGGGCAGGCCTTTAGTCTTATTAATACCGCCTCAGTGCCAATTGGTTATGTTCCTAATCCAGATGAACCAAACATTTCCAATACACTATGGACAACAGTGTCAGATCAAACGAACAAAAAATATTATTTTAAGTCGACGGATTATCCAAATTTAATTTGGGTCGCTTTGGACGAGTTGGATTTAAGTAATGCTAATGTTGCGCTTAAATTAGATGTTGATCCGTGCCAGCAATACTCAGGAAATGTTACAGCACTTATGACTGAAATAGATTCCAGTCAATTTGAATTTTTTCCTGCCTAGTATGAGTAATAATGGTTCTGTCGCAAACCCCAATTATGTAGCCTTAATTGGGGTTTGCGACAGAACCCTAATTAACACAGGTAAACCCCCGGCTCTGCCGGGGAGACTCGCATAGGTTCTACCTATACTGCGGTAAATATAGGTATCCTTTAATCTCGACCAAGAGAAAGAAGGAAAACCTATGCGAGACTATAA
>JBLIEW010000037.1:0-48418 GCA_047633255.1 Colwellia sp. | reverse complement strand
CAAGTAGTCAGTAAATAAGTTAAAGAAGGTTTTTAGTAAATATCGTCATAAATATAGACTTTTTCTATATTTACAGCAAAACTCGGTTTGACATTAAGGGAGCGTCCATATATGTCCTGATCTATTTGATCTATTTGATCTATTAGTATTATGTATTACGGGGGTAGATTCCACCAAACTGCGGTCTTGGCTCAACTTTCTTTTTTAGCGAAGCGTTTGTTCCCAGCCTCTTTTTTCATGTCCTCTGTTGCTAGGTTACTAGTGAACTCTCTATTGAGTCTTTGCGGGATATATCTCCTTGAAATATGTTATGTATTCATTCCTAGTCGTGTTTTATGTCATATCTAAAGCAGCCTTTCATTATTTTTGGATTGTAATTATAACCCAAAGAACTTGGTTGGACGTATTTATGGATTGTTGTTGTGTTTATTTGGGGCTATAATGTCTATATGTTGTGTCTCTGATGATTTATTATGTATTAACTGGCTTTGGTGTTGATATATAAGGCCCTTGTATCGTCTCGAAGACCACTTATTACAATAGATGCATGATCTTCACTTAAAAAGATCAATCTTTATTACTCTGTATCATTGCAAAGATCACCTGTTTGTTCTATTATTACTTTATCGATGTGTTGAGAGGGTATCAAAATGGAAAACTATGAAAACTATGAAAACTATGAAAACTATGAAAACTATGAATGCTTGATATCATTTTTAGACAAATTATACAATCAAGGCAGTATGAAGTTTCAAACTACAAGAACTAGGAAGACAGCTATACGAAAAGTATTCCTGAAAAGTAGTTTTGATAAAGAAAATATAATGACTTTAGATTTAGACCAGGTTATTGCTGAATTTATCGAGAGAGAAGGGGGGACTACTAATACAAATCCTGCAACAGTTAATACGTATAAAAGCCGTATTAAAAGATCTATAGAAGATTATATTAGGATTGAAAAACTTGGAGAGAAACCGAAGCACGATACAGTTAAAGATAAGTTACCTGATAATTTAGTGCTTGAAGAAAAGGTTGCAATTGTAGATGTTCAGTGTGCAATTAGGGATGGAAAATTTATTGTAGATATTAAAAATCTTCCTGTTGACTTAAAGGAATATGAGTTAAAGAAAATAATAGATATGATTGAATTAGCAACAAAGTAACGTTGGGATTTGAAGTTGTAAAGTTTGGCTAGGGATCCAACTCCCTAGCCTACAAAAAACAATTGACCGCCCAAAAAGAGGAATTGGTCATAGTAATTGCTTCCGCATAACAAGTGTGAATTTACACTGGAACTGATTATTAGTCAAAAGATTCCTCATAACAAGTAATACTAGAGGATCTATTATGACGATTTACATGTCGCCTGATAAACCTGTTTATGTTGTTGCCTACCAACGTTTTGTTTTTGGTAAGTGGCAAGATGTATGTCCGCATACAAGAAGTTACCCTAACAAGTAGCTAATTATTGTGCAGTCTTACTTTGAGGCTGCACATTTATATTGATTTTTGTCAATCCTGTCAATTTTGACATTCAACAAAAACTAAGGTTCTATATCATGACTAATAAAAAACAAACTGGTAAAAAAGTTGCTTCAAATGCTGGTAAAATTCTAAGCTCAGATAGTTCTTCAGCAATCCAAAAGAAATTAGCAGCTTCGGCACTTTCTCAAACAAAAAGTAAGAATCAAACTAGTTCGGCGATGGAAACAGAGGTAAGCGCAATACTTAAAAGTAAAAAGTATAGCAAAGTTACTAAGGGGTTAGCTGCATCTTTGCTATCACAGTCAGATAAGGCTAGATAGTCAATCTAGCTGAACTATAAAGCCTCGTTTTAGAGGCTTTTATCAATTTTGTTTTGTTTTTCATGCAATTTATGAGGGAATAACTGTGTATATACTTGCCAAAGTATATTCAAATTTCTATGTCCTGTGACTTGTGCTACTTCTTCAATACTATAACCTTTCTCAAATAGCCTAGATGCGCCTTCTCGTCGTAAGTCATGGTATCTTAGATCAGTTATACCTAAGGCTGTTCTCACACGTTGAAAACCTGCTGTTACAGACCTAGAATTATAAGGAAATATTCTATTATCTGTTTCTGGCTGCTTTTTTACTAAGTCATATGAACCTGCTAACAATGGCACGATCATATGATTACCCTCTTTTTTTCTTGGGTCTTTTCTGTCTTTTACGATGATGGTTTTATGTTCATGGTTTAAGTCTTTCCATTCTATTTTACAAACTTCACCTATTCTCATACATGTAAGTATGGAAAAATTGAGAATATCAACAAAGGGAATATTACTACCTCGTTGGTTCTGCCTTTCTGTTAATGCCGTTATCAGTTTTTCTAATTCGTTTTCGGTAGGTCTGCGTGTTCGCTTTTGGCTTTTACCTACTAACTTCATTTCAATTAGTACTGGTACAGCATCTTCAAAAATATTCCAATTAGCAGTTACATCAAAAACGGGTAGGGCAGTTTTCATTACACTGCGTAAATAGGCAACATCATGATAAATGGTTGCACCTCCAGCTCCTGCCGCTCTGAGCATTTTACAATGACTTATTAAATCACTACTTTTAAGTTCATTAGATAAAACTGAGGCTATTGGGCAATCGCGTAACATTTGTATAACGTAGCGTTTGGTTCTGCTGATTCTTTTTGTATTTTGCCCCATGTTTTTGCTAATTCTTTTTTACTGAATGTTCTTGATTCTCTATGTATAATTACGCCATTCTTTTTTACACGCACTGTGCATCGGTAGCTAAATTCTCCGTTTGCCTTCTGGCGTTTATCAATTGTTACTGATGCCATCGTATTATTCCTTAATCGTCCTACTCAAAAGGGGGCTCATTTGGAACACCTTATATGGAAACTCAACGAAAGTATAGGCGATTCAGAGCAGTTCAGGTAGTGAGTATATGTACACAAATAAGGCTTTAAAGCCAGTTACAACAGGTTATACAGTGGATCACAAGCTTAGCGTTGCGCCAATGCTCGATTGGACTGATCGCCATTGTCGATATTTCTATCGTTTAATGTCAAAGCATACTGTGCTTTATACTGAAATGGTCACCACTGGCGCTATATTGCATGGTAAAGGGGATTATCTTTCTTATAACAATGCTGAGCATCCGTTAGTTTTACAGTTGGGTGGTAGTGATGTTAAAGCGATGACTGAATGCGCCAAAATGGCGGAACAGTATGGTTATGATGAAATTAACATTAACGTGGGTTGCCCGTCAGACCGAGTGCAAAATGGTCGTTTTGGTGCTTGTTTAATGGCTGAGCCTAACTTAGTTGCCGATTGTGTTAATGAGATGCAAGCCGCCTCCAAGGTGCCTGTTACGGTAAAGTCTCGTATTGGTATTGATGACTTAGATAGTTATGAGTTTTTACACACGTTTATTGAGCAGGTAGCACAAGCGGGTTGTCAGCATTTTATTATTCATGCGCGTAAAGCTTGGCTCAGTGGCTTAAGCCCTAAGCAAAATCGTGATATTCCTCCACTTGATTACGCGCGCGTATATCAAATAAAACAAGATTTTCCAGCGTTAGAAATATCCATTAATGGCGGTATTAAAACGTTCGCTGAGGCTAATGATCACTTACAACACATTGATGGTGTGATGATTGGTCGTGAAATCTACAGTAGCCCTTATTTATTGGCAGAAGCGGATCAACAAATTTATGGTGTTGAAAAAGAAGTGATATCTCGACAGCAAGTCATTAATTTAATGGCTGACTATATTGATGCTTATGTCAGTTCAACACTTGAGCAGGGTAACGCTTACCGTAATCCACGCGCTTGGCACGTATTACGGCATATGTTGGGTCTGTGTAATGGTTTGGCGGGTGCTCGTCAATTTCGTCGATATTTGAGTGAATCTGCCAGAGCAGATGGTGCCGGTGGAAATACGTTAAAAGAAGCTTTTGCTAAAGTGACAATGCTTAACGAACAAGTTTAAGTAAATATAATCTCGATTTAGGGAATATTTGTCTCTAAATCGGGAAATTCAAACCTTTCAATTTATTAACCACTATTTTTAACAGACTATTTTGTTAAAAAACCACTAAAAAATGGTTTTTTAAACCAACTTAATTATCTTGATAGTTAACTAAATTATTTTAAAAATAAAGGTGTAAAGATAAATGTTTATAATATCAGTTACTTAAGTTAAATATTAAACTGTGGCACAACCCTTGTAGTAGATATTCCAACATTATTACAAGGAAAAATTCATGTTAACTTCTGCTTCTTTATTTGCGTTAATGCTACTACCTGCTCTATCACTGCTTATTTTATCTTTGCTTGTTGGCTTTTTTGAGCGAAAAACGTCTTAATCAAGTATTCTAGTTTGTTAAACCAAGCAAGCTAACTCTATCTACTACCCGCTCAACGTCAATCATACTTCACCATATTCTTTGTAAGCCCTATAGTACCTGCACTCCCTGATACTATTTAACTCTTTCCTTTACTATAAAACTCATTTTAACGGGGTGTTTTTACGCTTTACCCAGCAGTAAACAGCAGTATTTTTGATTGTTATTTGTACTGGGCTTATGAAGTGGTCAATTTTACTAATACAGTGGTTAATTTAACTATTTTGTCGCAATGACATATTATGTCTTGTTGGTTTTCGATTGTCGCTATATTTATTTTTCTTTTAAAAACAATATGATAAATGGTTTTGAATTGTTGGCACAACACTTGTAATAGTTAAATCACAAACGACAACAATATAAATGTTGTTAGTTACTTTAATCAATTAATTAAACAAATACACCACAAGGAATTTTAAAATGAATACTTTAAACCGTAAAAATATCAGCGTTGCTTTATTACTTACTCTAAGTGCTTTTTTTAGTTTTAATACGCATGCAGTCGAAACAACTAGCATTGAATACTCAATTAGTGAATTAGTAATAGCGCAATCAAAGCAGATGATGAATGAATTAAGCGATAAATTACAACAATCAATTACGGCAGAAATATCTAGTATCACAGCCAACTTTTCTTTTGATGAATCATTTACTGACTCTTTAGTTTGGATAACCGGTGAAGACAAAACAGCTATCAGTATCGAAAGTGAAAAGAGTGAAAGTAAGCAAAAAATTAATAATACATCATTGTAATAGCAGGAGAGAAGTCATGGGATTATTTACACGCTTTACCGATATTGTTAATGCAAATTTAAATAGTATGCTTGATAAAGCAGAACAACCAGAGAAAATGATCCGTTTGATCATTCAAGAAATGGAAGATACGTTGGCAGAGGTAAGGGCAACGGCGGCAAAAAACATTGCAGAGCAAAAAGCTCATACCCGTCAAGCTAGCTCTGCGAAAGAAAGTATCAATTATTGGCATACCAGAGCCGAGTTAGCCGTCACTAAAAATAGGGAAGATCTTGCTAAGTCAGCGCTAATACAAAAGCATAAATATCAAGTTGAACTGGGGATACTTGAACAAGAGGGTGAACAATTAACTGAATTTTTAACCCAAGTGCAAGATGATGCATCGCGTTTACATGAAAAGTTATCAGAAGCTAGGCGTCGTCAAACAGCGCTTATAATCCGACAAGAGTCTGCTCAAATTCGATTAAAGGTACGCGAACAAGCCTCTGTTTATAATATTGAAGCAGCAATGAGTAAATTTGAACGCTATCAACAGAAAGTAGACCGAGTTGAAGCGGAAGTTGAAGCGTATGATCTAATGCAAAGTTCGTCACAGAACCCAGGTTTAGCCGCAGAGTTTGCCGCATTAGAAAAAGGTGAGACTATTGAGCAAGAATTGGCTGAAATGAAGAGAAAAACAGTCGCGGCATAGTTATTATTATGCTGATTCGCATCACAAAAGTGAAGTAAGTAAGGAATAAAATCATGAGATATGAACAAGAGTATTCATCTAGTCGAACGGTTAATAGACGATTATGTAAGGATGGTTTTAATAAAAAATTAACTGGGGTTTGCGCTGGAATTGCTAAGTATTATGATTATCCACGACTCGCTATTAGAGTTGCCGCTATTATCGCATTAATTATGTTACCTGTTGCAGCTGGCGTGGCTTATGTTGTCGCTAGTGTGTTATTACCAGAAAACTAATAGTAGTAATCAGTAAAAATAGTAGTAATCAGTCAAAACAATAAACCCTAGTTATTAAGAGAGGAATGATGACATTTTTCAAATCATTATTATTAGCCATTTTCGCAACATTATTTTTAACCTATGTATTGGGTGTTAGCTTTTTAGAGTTACTTGATATTAATGTGTATATGGATGGTGAATTAATTGACCCATTAAAAGCGATAGGAGTCTCAGCAGTGGCAACCGTGATTCTGGTACTAATTGCCTTAGCGATAGTGTTAAGTGTGTTTGGCTCGTTTATTTTTATTAGTCTATTAGTTATGGGCTCGGTCGCTATGGTGGCAATTGGTGTGTTTTGGCCGGTACTGTTAATTGCTGTTGTTATTTGGTTGGTGACGCGCAATAAAAAGTTGAGTATCAAAGATGAAACACAATACAGTTAGTGTAGTGGTAATAGTTGAATATGAGGCTTAGCACTTTAAAGGCAAGAAAAGGTAAGTGTTAATCCTCATTGATATTCAAAAGCATGACTTACTTTTTAAAAAACCTCGACATAATCGCTTTACAAGTATCAGTTTTAACTAAACGAGCAAATTCTTTACCTTCACTTTCTATTACTTGAGATAACGATAACTGTGTTGCTTGACGAATAAGTTTTCTACCGGTTATCACTGCATCGCTAGGTAACGCAGCGATGGTAGTAGCCGTTTTTTCGGCGATGCTTAATAACTCATTAGGTTGGCAAACTTGATTCGCGATACCATATTCTTTGGCCTGTTCTGCGGTAAATGTATCACCTAGTATCATTAATTCAAAGGCACGGTTTTGACCAATAAGTCTTGTTAATAATAAAGTTGATCCGCCTTCTGGACACAAGCCGAGTTGAGTGAAAGGTAGTTTGAATTTTGTATTGTTGGCTGCAATGACCATGTCGCAATGTAATAATAGTGTTGCGCCAATACCAACCGCAGGCCCCGCAACTGCCGCCACAATCGGCTTATTGAAGGTATTTAATATTTTCAAAAAATCAAGCGCGGCTAGAGAGTCACCTTGTGAACACTCAATAAAGTCTTGTAAATCATTGCCGGCGCAAAAACAGGTACTATCGCCGTGAATTAATACACAATGTATATTGTCATTATGTTTAGCATAGTTAAAATACTGACCAAGCTCTTTATACATTACATTATTTATCGCATTTTTTTTATCAACACGATTTAAAATGATAGTAAACACACCCTGATTTTCTTTTGTTATAATTAAGTCAGTCATTTTGTTACTTTGTGAAGAATGGTAAGGTGAACTTTAAGTGTTCTTAAAATGGAAGTATAGCTACAGATGAAAAATAGCTATTTATTACTACTATGCTGTATTTGTTCATTTTTTGGGATTGCCAAAGAATCTTCGAACGAGAAGGCTGGATTAGTACAACAATCACTAATTTCAGTTGAACAGGCTTATATTCGTAGCTCAATACCAGGAACCACTATAACTTCCTCGTATATGATAATAGAAAATAAAGGTGAAAAAACAGTGACTTTACTGGGAGCTAACAGTAAAATTTCGCCACGCATTGAAATTCATCAACATAGTATGTCTGATGGTATGATGCGTATGCGTCAGGTAGACTCAATTGACATCAAAGCTAGACAACGAATTGTTTTGCAGCCATCAGGCTTACACTTAATGTTATTTGATGTTAAAAATCCCTTAAAAGCACAGCAGAAGGCTGAACTAACCTTAAATTTTTCGAATAAATCATCGGTAACAATACAGGTACCTGTTTATAGCCCTTTGCAGGAAAAAAGAGCGCATGAAGCTGACTCAGCGTTACAACCAGCGCATCATCATTAGGGTATTACTAGGAGTAAAAAATGAAAATGAATTTCTCAGCTAAAACTATTGGCTTTACAGTGCTTGGTATTTTTGTGTTTTTTTATGGCGTTGGTGTTTATTGGAGTTTAGATGTTGAGCCCATGGATGTTCAGCAGGAAATAACTATTGCCGCAACAGCTGATAATGTAGCGCCCGTTGTTGGCTATGCTACTACCACTATGTTAATTAAAGTGGCGTCAAGTATTTTGGATAAGCCCGGAGGCTATTTATCTAATGATGCCCTACCTCCGGGTGTATTGTTAGACAATATCCCATCGTGGGAGTTCGGTGTGCTAGAAATGGTGCGTGATATGGCATTAGTTATACGTAAAGACTTTAGCCGTTCACAATCACAATCATTAGAGAATAAGCATATAACAAGGGCACAACCTAAGTTTAACATTGATAACAAAAGTTGGGCGATGCCAAGCGCTGAATCTGAATATAGACAAGCCATTGATAGCTTGTATAGCTACCGAAATGCCTTAGTGGGTATTAGTAAAGCTAAAAATGATAATGCACAGTTTTACGCCCGTGCTGATAACTTAACCGCATATTTTGATGAAGTACAAAAACGTTTAGGTGGTTATTCACAACGTTTAAGCGCAAGTGTTGGTAAAGACAAAATAAACACAGATTTAGCGGGTGATAACATGGCTAAGCAATCCTCTTACGAAGCCTCTCATTCACAATTAAGGACTAGTTGGTTGCAGCTTGATAATGTTTTTTATGAATCGCGCGGCGCAGCATGGGCCCTATTACATTTTTTCAAAGCAATAGAAATTGATTTTGATAGTGTTTTAGAAAACAAGAATGCTAAAATTAGCTTACAACAAATAATTCGTGAATTAGAAGCGAGCCAAAAAACATTATGGAGCCCTATGGTGTTAAATGGCGATGGCTTTGGTGTTCTAGCTAATCACTCTTTAGTGATGGCCAATTACATTTCACGCGCCAATGCGGCATTAATTGATTTAAATGAACTACTAAGAAAAGGGTAATAACAATGAAAAAAACAATAATAGCAGCAGGGATAGCAACGCTGTTATCCGCGAGTGTTCAAGCAGATACCTTACTAGGACTTTATATTGGCGGGCATATGTGGGCCAATCAAGCAGAAGGCTCTTTTGGTCAAGGAAATGATAATCAAGCCACATTCGATTTTGATGATGAAAATCAAGGCAGTTTTTTTGTCGCGCTTGAACATCCAATTCCGCTAATTCCTAACCTTAAAATCGCTTCAACAACCTTAGACACCATCGGTGGAGCAACTATTTCCGGCAGTTTTACTTTTGAAGGCGAAACTTATAGTGCTAATTCGGTATTAGATACAACCTTTGATGCCAGTTATGTTGATTATACCTTTTATTATGAGTTGTTTGATAACGACTTATTGACCTTTGATTTTGGTCTTACTGCGCGTGATCTTGATAGCCAGATTAACGTTGTTGATACCAGTAATACCGCATCAGACAGTAACCTTTCAGTATCCGGTTTTATTCCATTGCTTTATGTGAACACTATTATTGGTTTGCCTTTCACTGGCTTTAATGTTTTTGCTGAAGCAAACTTTTTATCTTATGATGATAATTCGGTATATGACTATCAAATAGGTGTTAGTTATGAATTAGTTGATAACTTAGCAGTCGATTTAGATTTAACCGTAGGTTACCGAGCGGTTAAATTAGAACTAGATGATATAGATGATCTATATTCAGATCTAACCTTTGATGGTGTATTTGTTGGTGCAATAGTACATTTTTAGTGCGTTTTTAGTATATTTTTAAAATAGCTAAAACCTAAAACGTTTTAAAAAATCCCTGATAGGTTATGCCGTCAGGGATTTTTTGTTTATATACCCCTGAATACTCACTCAAATTTTAATTGCCCTTCGATAACGCTGATATAAAATATCAACACGTTCCACATAAACTTTAGTTTCCGCAAAAGGGGGGATGCCTGAATATCTTTTTACCGCACCTTCCCCAGCATTATAAGCGGCAGCGGCTAATCGATTATTTCCCTGATACACCTTTAGTAAATGCGCTAAATGCTTAACGCCTCCATAAATATTTTGTTTAGCAATAAATGAATTTTTTACGCCAAGAGCTTGAGCTGTTGTTGGCATTAATTGCATTAAACCTTGCGCACCCTGCTTAGAGACTGCTTTTGCATTAAAATGAGATTCAGCATGGATAATAGCGCGAATAAATGCAGGATTTACTTTATAAAGTGTCGCGGCACTTTCAATGGTGCGCTGATAGTGAGTTAAATAGAGTATCGCATTATGCCAATCAATGAGCGAATCTACTTGGCAAGCAAAGCAACCTATTCTCACTTGTTCATAGAAGGCTTCTAATGGCTGAATATCTGAAAAGGATAGAACACCATTGGCAGCGGTGTATTTATAAATCAGCGTTTTTTCTTGACTATAACCTAAGCTACAGTAAAAAATAAAAATAAAAACCAGATAAAGGTAAATGCTTTTTACAATGATGATTAGTGAACTCAGAAAAGTAAATGTTATGAATAACATAGCGGTTAAGCGGTTTTTTGTCTAAGCATTTTTACTATTATGTCACCGTACTTATTACCTTTTGATATAAAAAATCATTATCTATTCTTTTTAGTTTTACATGTTTTTGTTTATGATACGCTCATAAATCGTTATAGGTAAACATTCTCATGCCACAAAATCAGCTATCTTTACAGCACAACTTAAACCCCGTATCAAGTGCGCTTGATGCGAATCAGCTTGCGTTGTTGCAGCAGGCCACATCGAGCTACTCACCATTACAACTTGCATGGGCAAGTGGTTACCTTGCTGCGAAAAGTGAATCGGGACACAATGTTCAGTTATCGCCAGCACCTGCAGCTGTAGCCGCTAAAACATTAACTATTTTATATGCATCACAAACAGGTAATGCCAAGGGTGTTGCTAAGCAAGTTGAGAAAGCGGCTAGTGCTGCTGGAATAATTGTGAATTTGAAAAATATTAGCGATTACAAAGCTAAATCGTTAAAAAGCGAAACGCATGTGCTAATTATCGCCAGTACTAATGGTGAAGGTGAGGCGCCAGATGACGCGATTGAATTTCATGAGTTTTTACTTGGTAAGAAAGCACCTAAATTACCTAACTTAAGTTATAGCGTACTTGCCCTAGGTGATAGTAGCTATGAATTCTTCTGCCAAACAGGTAGAGACTTTGATGAACGTCTTCAGGCGTTAGGTGCTAAACAAGTTGCTCCTCGCGTTGATTGTGATGTTGATTACGACAGCGAAAGTGAAAGCTGGACGTTAAGTATTGTCGAAAGCTTAAAAGAAGAGCTAACAGCAAAAGAGATGAGTCTTGCTTCAGTTACTTCATTAGGCAATATTGAATCAGTAACCGCGGGTGCAGAAAGCCTTTACAGTAAGCAAAACCCACTGAATGCTGAATTCATTGTAAGTCAAAAAATTACTGGCCGTGATTCTGCTAAAGACGTACGACACATTGAAATTGATTTAGGTGAATCAGGCTTAACCTACCAAGTAGGTGATGCTTTAGGTGTTTACTTTGAGAATGAGAGTGCACTAGTTACCGAATTGTTAACCGCGCTAAACTTTGCCGGTGATGAGCAAGTTAGTTTAAAGCTTAATGGTGAGCAACAAAGCTTAACCATAAAAGATGCCTTAACCCGTGACTTAGAAATTACTCAAACAGCCCCTGCTTTTATTGAATTTTGGGCAAATCAAAGTGGTGATGAAAAATTATTAGCCATTGCTACAGATAAAAATAGCGCGAGAGAGTTTGCCGGTAATCATCAAGTTATTGATGTTGTTACCTTAGCTGCTGCCACTGAGTTATCGGCTCAAACGTTTGTTGATGCGTTACGTAAAATTACGCCGCGCTTATATTCTATTGCATCAGCTCAAGCTGAAGTAGAAGAAGAAGTGCACTTAACGGTTGGTTTAGTTAGTTATGAATATAACAATAAAACACGTTTTGGCGGTGCTTCACATTATCTAGCGCAAGGTCTTGATGAAAGTCAGCCAGTGCGTGTTTTTGTTGAGCACAATGATAACTTTCGCTTGCCTAGCGACAGCAGCACGCCAGTTATTATGATTGGTCCAGGTACGGGTGTTGCACCATTTAGAGCCTTTATGCAACAGCGTGAAGCCGATGAAGCTAGCGGTGATAACTGGATGTTCTTTGGTGATCAAACTTTCACTCAAGACTTCTTGTACCAAGTTGAATGGCAGAACTATCTTAAATCAGGCTTGTTAACGCGTATGGATGTTGCGTTTTCTCGCGACCAAGCAGAGAAAGTTTACGTACAAGATCGGTTAAAAGAAAATGCAAGTGAGGTTTTTACTTGGCTTGAACGTGGCGCACACTTATATATTTGTGGCGATGCTAATCGTATGGCAAAAGATGTTCATCAAACCTTGGTTGACATCATTGCAGAGCACGGAAAATTAAGTGCAGAGCAAGCAGAAGACTATTTAAAATCACTTAGATCTAATAAGCGTTACCAGAAGGATGTTTACTAATGAGCAACAATTTTATTAAAGTTGAAAACCCGGTATTGATTGTTGAAGGTAAGCAAGCCGACAACGAACGCTTAAAAGCGGATAGCGATTACCTACGCGGTACGATTGTCGAAGATCTTCAAGATCGAATGACGGGTGGTTTTACTAGTGATAACTTTCAGTTAATTCGTACTCATGGTATGTACCAGCAAGACGATCGCGATATACGTGGTGAACGTCAAAAACAAAAACTAGAGCCTTTGCATAATGTGATGCTAAGAGCCCGTTTGCCTGGTGGCGTTATTACGCCTACACAGTGGTTAGGAATTGACAAGTTTGCCGATGACTATACCTCGTACGGGAGCATTCGTTTGACTACCCGTCAAACCTTTCAATTTCATGGTGTATTGAAGCCAGATATTAAGTTAATGCATCAAACATTGAATAGTATCGGACTTGATTCTATCGCTACCGCGGGTGATGTAAACCGTAATGTGCTATGTACTTCAAACCCAGTTGAGTCAGAGCTTCATCAAGAAGCGTATGAATGGGCGGTAAAAATTAGTGAACATTTATTACCTAAAACACGTGCTTACGCTGAAATCTGGTTAGATGAAGAGAGAGTAGAAACTACAGAAGATGAAGTGGTTGAGCCTATATTAGGTAGTAATTATTTACCACGTAAATTTAAAACGACAGTAGTAATACCGCCTAATAATGACATTGATTTACATGCGAATGATTTAAACTTTGTTGCGATTAGCGATAATGGCAAGTTAATTGGTTTTAATGTACTTGTTGGTGGTGGTTTAGCCATGACTCACGGTGATAAGGCAACTTATCCTCGTTGTGCTGATGACTTTGGTTTTATCGCACTTGAGCATACCTTAGCGGTGGCTGAGGCGGTAGTAACTACGCAACGTGACTGGGGTAACCGAGTTAATCGTAAAAATGCAAAAACTAAATACACCTTAGACCGAGTCGGTGTTGATACTTTTAAAGCGGAAGTTGAACACAGAGCAGGTATCGAATTTGGTGATTCTCGCTCATATAAATTTACTCATCGTGGTGACAGCTTTGGTTGGGTTTCGGGTATTGATGGTAAGCATCATTTAACGTTGTTTATCGAAAACGGCCGGATATTAGATTATCCGAATAAGCCTTTAAAAACGGGTATGGCTAAAATAGCGGCAAGCCATCAAGGTGATTTCCGTTTAACGGCTAATCAAAATATTATTATCGCTGGTGTTGCTGAAGCGGACAAAGCCGCGATTGAACAGCTTGCTCGTGAACATGGTTTATTAAATGACACTACGTCAAATCAACGTAAAAGTTCAATGGCTTGTGTTGCTTTTCCTACTTGTCCATTAGCGATGGCAGAAGCCGAGCGTTATTTACCTAAATTAGTGGATGATGTTGAAGCGATTCTAACTAAAAACAATCTAGCGGATGAAAGTATTATTCTTCGTGTCACCGGTTGTCCAAACGGTTGTGGTCGCGCCATGCTTGCTGAAATTGGTTTAATAGGTAAAGGTCCAGGTAAATATAATATGTATTTAGGTAGTGACTTAGCCGGTTCTCGAGTGCCGAAGCTTTATAAAGAAAATGTTGATGAAGCTGGCATTTTAACTGAAATTGATGCGTTGACTGCACGTTGGTCAACAGAGCGAATTAACGCGGAAGCATTTGGTGACTTTGTTGTGCGTGCCGGTATTGTTGAACAAGTTAAAATAAGTGTTAGGGATTTTCATGATGACTAATTTATTAGTGCCGACTAAAGCTATTGCCTTAGTAAATAATAGCGCTATAGCAGAAACACCTATAAATAATCGCTTTCCTGCGTCTTTACCTAAACCTTGGTTAGCACAGTGGAATCAAGATTTAGAGAAAAAGACACCGCTTGCCCGTATTGAATGGACAATGGAAAATTTACCAAGTCAATTTGTGTTGTCTTCTAGTTTTGGTATTCAGTCGGCCATTATGTTGCATATGATGACGCAGGTAGATCCTAATATTCCGGTATTAATTACTGATACAGGGCATTTGTTTCCAGAGACATATCGTTTTATTGAAGAGCTTACGGAACGATTAAATTTGAATTTACATGTTTATAGTGCTGTTGAGAGTGCCGCTTGGCAAGTCGCAAAGTATGGCGAGCAATGGGCGCAAGATGATGATGCATTAAAAGAGTACAACAGAAAAAACAAAGTTGAACCGCTAGAACGTGGTTTATCTGAGTTAAATTGTGGGACTTGGTTTTCTGGTGTACGTCGTCAGCAATCTGATCACAGGCAAGGTTTATCAGTAGTCAGTATTTTACGTGGTCGTTTCAAGGTACATCCAATCATTGATTGGCATAATAGAGATGTTCATCAGTATTTAACTAAGCACAACTTGCCTTATCACCCATTATGGGATGAAGGCTATGTTTCTGTTGGTGATGTTCATAGTACTAAACCACTGACGTTAGGTATGGATGAAAGTGAAACTCGCTTTGGCCCAGGACAACGCGAATGTGGTTTACATACTGATGGCGATGGCATTTAAGCGAAATTAACGAATAAAACTGTCACTTCGACAACGCGTCCCTCGTGCTCAGTATGAACAGGGTAACTTGTAGCTATCGCTCAGAATGAACGGAATAAATCGTACTTCGCGCTTAGTAGGAACGGAATAAATCGTACCTCGCGCTCAGTATCAACGATATAAATGAAAAAATTCGTTTGTCCTGAGCTTGTCGAAGGAAGCTTATCTAAGGGCTTACATCTATCTCAAAATGGTGACTAAGTTGCTGTTTCAACGTAGTAAAAAATTCATCGTTAGGTTTATCACTGATCAAATGAGCTAATTCGGCACCTATAGGGGTAAACTTATAAAACTGCAAGGCAATATTTGGCTTTTTACTATTCAACTTTAATGGCAGACCATTGTAGTTAAAGTTGTGGGTTTCGCCAATTGCCATCATGCTTGACTCACTTTCTTGTTGATAAAGTAAATGATTGTCAGCTAATGATAATATGTCGGCATAATTCAAACCAAAGTGGCTTAAATTAATATAGCTTTGTCTGTTTTTATTAAAAAAATTGAATAGGCCAGGTTGTTGGTAGGCGCCTGAAATAATACGTATATTCTTTTTACTTTTGTCTTTTACTGCTAAAGAGCACGCCTTAGCGAGTAATTTGGCATCAACAATACTCATTTCACGAAATACTTTTAATGCCTTGAGTGAATAGGAGCCGTGGCGAGATAGTTCGCCCGCTAATATTTTGGCCCATAAATCTTGCATAGTTTTATTACTAACATTTTCAGCCAAGGTAATATAATGATTAAACCAGTCTAAATCGGTTCTCTTATCAATAGACTTATCTGCACAAAAAGCGAAAGTTTTCTCCATAATGGTTTCAATGTTTTTTTGTTTGCGCAAGCTTGCCAATCTTTCACGCCTTGAACTGCGATCTTCTATGGGCATTTTTTTTTCAGTTGGCAGTATCGCTGCCTCAAGACCAAATTGTTGCGTGATTTTAAAAAAATGGTCGTGCGTGTGGGAATCGGCTGATTTTTTTTCTGGATCACTGCTTTCGATAGGAAGGTTGCCATTGTTTTCACTTTGTTCGTCAATCACAATAACTGAAGTTTCATCTGTTTTCATTTTTACTTCCCTATACCTGGAACTTGATATGCTTTTCAATTAATACAAAAAGTATATATTTTATTTTGTTATTAACACTTTATTATAACCAGAATTAGAAACAGAGCAAATAGTAAAAATAATTGTATGGATTTATTGAATAATGTCAAAAGGGCTTTTAGTATGTAGATATCGCATATTTTTTCACAAAAGAAAGCGTGAAAAGTAGCATTGAGGTATAGTTAAGTTATGGCTACGGATTGACGTAATCGTAAATCGTTTCAATGAAGTTTTTAATTTACAAAAAATAGTCGTTTAAAGTACTTGAGGGCAGGATGCAAGCATCAAAAAATTCGCACGATGATTTCTTATTTATCGATGACAGTGATGAAAATGAAATCTTAGATGAGGGTTACGGAGCAACATGGCAAGTTCTTATTGTTGATGACGACCCCGAAATTCATTCAGTTACCCAGTTAGCATTATCAGATTTAATTGTACTAGGCCGTCGTCTAGAGTACCTCCATGCCTATTCAGGTCAAGATGCTTGTCGACTAATTGAAGAAAACCCTGATATTGTTTTAGTGCTACTTGATGTTGTTATGGAAACGGATGATGCAGGTTTAAATGTGGTTAAACACATTCGTAAAACTCTACAACGAGACGATATTCGTATTGTATTAAGAACAGGTCAACCGGGTTATGCTCCTGAAGAAAGTGTAATTAAAGAATACGACATTAATGATTACAAAACTAAAACAGAGCTTACCCGTCGAAAATTAGTTACTACCGTTTATGCTGCTATTCGCTCTTATCAACAAATTGCTACCGTCAACGAAAGTCGTCATGGATTAGAAAAAATTGTTTCGGGCTCTGCTAGTTTGCTCGAACTACATTCGATTGATGAATATACTCAAGGTACCTTAAAGCAGTTAACTCAGCTGATAGAGCAAGGGGCTGATTGTTTGTTTTGTGCTCGTGGTCAGGGAATAATTGAAAATGCCAATGACCTAAGTTTTTACATTATTGCCCAACAAGGGTTTTCTTCTCTTTTAGTAAAGCAAAAATTAGAAACCTTACAAAATGAACAGATTAATAATGAAGTAAAAAAATGCTTTACCCAGAAAACCCACCAATATTTAGACGATTCACTTTATTTATATTTATCAAAGGGGAATTATCGGGCGGTAATTTATTTGGCGTTAACTGAGCCGCTTAGTGATATGCAAAAGCAGTTACTAGAAGTTTTTTTAACCGGTGTTGCTCCAGGTTATGAAAACGTACATTTATTCCAAAAACTTAATAATGTAGCTTACAAGGATTGGCTAACAAATTTACCAAATCGATTAGAGTTTGTTCGGCTATTGGACGTGTTCGCTAAAAATGATTGTGAAAATGATGTTGCAGCACTGATCGATTTAAACCATTTTAGTGACGTGAATGACGCACTAGGACAAGATGTTGGTAATCAATTACTAACGGCGGTTGCTCAACGTATACAAAATTTAAGTAGTGACTGTAAAGTAGCTCGTGTTGGTGCGGATGTTTTTGGCATTATTGGTTCTAATGACTGTTTATCACCCAAGTCATTAATTGCCTTATTTGCAGAACCCTTTACTGCGGGTGAACAAAAGCTCCCAATTAATGCTTGTTTGGGTTTTTGTACTAAAGAACATGCTAATACCAGTGGCGTTAACGTGTTGAACCAAATAAATATAGCGTTAAATTTAGCGAAGAAAAATAGATTAGAATATTTTGCTTATTATAATCCGGACTTGGAAGATGAAACGCAGTGGCGCTTGAATATGATCAGGCAATTACGTACTGACTTTGCCGATGATCGTTTAGAGTTATGGTATCAACCACAGTTATCGTTAAGCTCTGGAAAAGTTATTGGTGCGGAAGCTTTGCTTCGTTGGCGTACGGCAGATGGTCAGTTTATTTCTCCCGCAGTATTTATTCCATTAGCTGAATATTCGGGGCTAATTGTTGAAATAGGTGACTGGGTTGTTAATCAAGCTTGTGCTCAGATCAAGTTGTTAAAAAAAAACGATTTCTACGGTATAACTATTTCAGTGAATGTATCAATTCCACAATTTAGACGGGGTAACTTTGTTAATACCGTACTCAATGCTATTGAAACATATCAAATAGAACCCAGTATGCTGGAGTTAGAAATAACTGAAAATATATTGATGGATGATCCGCAAGTGATTATTGATGCACTGGTGCTATTAAAATCTCATGGTATTGGTATTGCCCTTGATGATTTCGGTACGGGTTTTTCTTCATTAAGTTACTTGCAAAAACTACCGTTAGATCGCCTAAAAGTCGATCGCGCTTTTGTTACCAATATCGCTAAAGAAGGTGAATCTGTTATTGCTGAGACGATTATTGATTTAGGTAAAAAAATGAACCTTAAAGTTATTGCTGAAGGTATTGAAGAAATTGAACAGCAAGAACGTTTAATTGAACTCGGTTGTGATGAAGTCCAAGGTTTCTATTATGCTAAACCAATGCCAGAAGATGAGTTCTTACATTTCTTAAAAAATAATTATTTAGTGTATTAGTGTATTAGTTTTTTAGTTAGCGGTTCTGAAGTCGAAACCTAGCTAGTAACTATGCGCTTTTCTGTCTATACCCTTGCCTATCTCTTAGCTAAATATAATGGAATACATGAAATGGAAAAGTACTTAGCTGAAATAAAAAAAAGTATAATCGCTATATTTTGTACTGTGTTTGTCACACTCCCTGCCAATGCTAATAAAAGCTACAGCATATACCTTGACGCTGATTTTACGGCAACAAAAATAGCGAGCCTTTCAATACAGCAGGGTATCAATGTTGCGTTAGCTGAAGAAAATCATCGTATTAATGGTTATCAGTTTGAGGTAATTGTTAAAGACCACAAAGGGAGCTCTCTTCGTAGTAAAAGGAACTTAGAAAGTTTTCTTGCTGATAGCAATGGGCTACTGGTATTTTCTGGTTTACATTCACCACCATTATTAGCGAACAAAAAATTTATAAATGACAAACACATTCTTGTATTAACCCCTTGGGCAGCAGCTGGCCCAATTACGCGAACGACAGATAAAAACAACTGGATTTTCAGATTATCTATTGACGACAGTAACGCGGGCACTTTCATTAGTAAACATGCCATTAAAGAAGGTTTTAATAAGCCATACTTATTATTAGAAGATACCGGATGGGGACGCTCAAACAAAAACACCATGGCGAAAACCTTGATCGCTAAGCATATTAAACCAAAAGGAATTTCTTGGTTTAATTGGGGGCTTGGCATACATCATGCTAAATTACTGCTAAGAACAGCCAAGTCATCAGGCGCAGATGTTATCTTTTTTGTTGGTAATGCGAGTGAAGGGAAAACGTTTGCAAAGGCAATGTTAGCACTTGAAGCAGAATTGCAATTACCTATTAGAAGCCACTGGGGTGTTACGGGTGGCGACTTTTCTACAGTGATAAATAATGAGGCAAGGCAAAAACTTGATCTACAGTTTATTCAAACTAAATTTTCTTTTTTAACACAACCGCAACCTTTATTAGCCCAAAAAGTACTTTCTCAAGCGATAACTATGTATCCAGGCATTAATACTGCAAAGGATATTAAAGCCCCAACAGGCTTTGTTCATGCTTACGATCTCACCAAACTACTTATTGCCGCAATTAAACAGTCTGGTTTAACTGGAGATAAACATCACGATATCAAGGCTATAAAGCTAGCCCTTGAAAATTTAAAGAACCCAGTACAGGGACTAATTAAGCGGTATCAAATGCCGTACTCTTCCTACACTGTAGATAATGAAAATAGTCATGAAGCCCTAGACGAAACTGATTATGCTATGGGCTATTACCAAGTTGATAATAGTATAGCGCTATTGCCTAACATTCATTTGAGTAAATAAATCAATGAATAAAATTAGTATTTCTTTTGCCTTGGCGCGTTTTGTTTTTATAAGTAGCTTCGGTCTAGCACTTATTTCTACGGTCTTAGTTATTGACTATGAGGTCGATGCTGCACAACGACAACAACAAAAATTGATAAACAGAGAAACAACCACTATCACTGATGGCTACCGGTTATTTCTCAAGCATCGGCTTACTCTACTAGCCGAGCAGGCAAACTATCCCATCATGGTACAAGCCTTGATGCAGCCAGAAACTAATATAGGCAAGTTACAAGACGTGATGGCTGACCTCACTATTTTAGGGCATCAATATCAACAAAATTTGTTGGATTTTGAGGGTAATTTTATTTATTCAAAACAAATAGGTCCTCCTCTCAATTATGGTAATGAACCTTGGTTAGCCGATTTACTTAACAACAAAGTGACTCAACATATCGGCATTGAAAAACTAAATGACCATTATTTTTGGCGTTTGGCTGTCACCATTATGTATAACAACAATGTCGAAGGTATATTAACCGCGTTAATCCCACTAGAAGAAATCGATGAAAAATATAAATCAAGAGAAAGACTTGATGGCTTAATGATCAAAATAATGAGGAATGATGAATTATTGAGTACTTTTGGAGAAGAAATAAACGGTAAAAAACACTTAATTGATTGGAAAAATATAGGAATTGTTTTTAGTTTTACCTTTGACGATAGTATCAATAGTGGAGAATTAAATAATGCAATAATCCAATTAAGCTCGTTAATTTTATTAGTACTCATTATGACAAGCTTACTTGCCTATCTTTTTGGTTATCGCTACTTTGTTAAACCGTTACTGTTATTGTCACAAGCGACCAGTGAATTAGATAAAGGCAGTAAATTCAAGTTATTACAGGACAATATTGTAATAAAAGAGCTATCAGAATTATTTACAAAATTTAATGCGATGACCAATACCGTACATCAAAGAGAGTTAGCATTAAAGCTCAGTTACGACAAATTATCCAAAGCCAATGACGAGTTGATCTTAAGTGAATCTCAGCTGATCCAATCTGAAAAAATGGCCAGTATCGGTGTATTAGCAGCAGGTGTTGCTCATGAAATCAATAACCCTCTGGGTTATGTTAAAAGTAACCTTTGTGTTCTAAATGAGTATTTAACTGATATTCAAAAGCACCATCAAGAAACTAATAAACAACTGACAACTGAAGTATCAACAGAGTGGCGGGCAGCTTTGGCTAAAAAATATGATATTGAATTTATTTTTGATGATATACCTGACATATTATCAAGCAGTATTGGTGGTATAGATAAAATCACAGAGATTGTACTGGGTTTAAAAAATTTCGCTCGAACAGAGCAGTCAACAAAAAGTAAAACAGATATAAATGAGGGAGTAACTGCAACACTCACCATGGTTAACAATGAACTCAAATATAATTGTAAAGTACATGTTGAGCTAGGCCCCTTACCTATGATTTATGCCTTTCCAAGTAAATTAAATCAAGTCTTTATGAACCTACTAATCAACGCAGGCCAATCAATAACAGGTAGTGGAGATATTTTTGTTAGAACATTTCAGAAAGAGTCGGATATTGTAATCGAAGTTAAAGATACTGGCAGCGGTATTGCTGTTGGTGTTTTACCCCATATTTTCACTCCCTTCTACACATCTAAGCCGGTAGGTGAGGGCACGGGCCTTGGTTTATCCATTAGTCATGGAATCATTAAGCAACATGATGGCAGAATAGAAGTCACATCAGAGGAAGGTAAAGGCAGTTGTTTCTCTGTTTATATTCCTATCATATTGAGCTAATTCAATTACTGAAATGAGCTTAGCTTTGTCGGCTGCGACGACAGATTATTAATCTAACTTTTTTGTAAAATATAAGATCTTAATAATACAATGTTTACGCTCATGAACTTTTATTTTAAAGCGTATCACTATTCATTTCGACAGAAAACATGTTGCATCTAAATGTAAAAAAAACACTTTAATACGACCAATTTAAACAGGTGTTTTAATTGGTGTTGCAATTAACCTTTTTTCAAGGCACACTCAGTCGTCTATTACTCAATAGTAGTAGATTAATAACACAATAATATTCAATTGTTCAGATAGGAATCTACCTATTTGGCTAAATATACCGGTTACGATTTCAAATGCAGTTTGAAGCATATTGATTAGTACGGGTATAAAATAAATCATCAATACATCAACACCACATTTAGGTGAAGGAGACAAAGTATGATATTCCAAGGCCAAAGCCTTAGCGCGCAATTACTTGACGACGGCATTGTTGAACTTAAGTTCGATGCTCAAGGATCAGTAAACAAATTCGACCAAGCAACATTTGTAGAATATAAAGCAGTTGTTGCTGCTATTAATAATTGTAGTGAAGCCAAAGGGGTGATGGTTACCTCAGGCAAATCAACCTTTATCGTTGGTGCCGATATCACTGAATTTTTAGAAACGTTTAAGCAACCTGAGGAAGTATTAATTCCTTGGATCAAAAATGCGACTGATATATTTGACTCTTTTGAAGATATTCAACTACCCACTATTGCTGCCATAAACAGTGTAGCATTAGGTGGCGGTTGTGAAATGACTCTAGTATGTGACTATCGTGTTGGTGATACTAGCGTTAGCATAGGTTTACCTGAATCGAAACTTGGTTTAATGCCAGGCTTTGGTGGCACAGTGCGTTTACCACGAGTAATTGGTGCTGATAATGCTATCGAATGGATGAGTACAGGTAAAGCTCATCGCGCTGACGCGGCTTTAGCAGTCGGTCTATTAGACGCAGTCGTAGCCCCTGAAAAATTAGAACAAGCTGCTATTAGTATGCTTAAGTTAGCTATAGCGGGTAAGCTTGATTGGCGCGCAAAACGTCAAGAAAAATTAGAACCATTAAAGTTAAGTAAAATTGAAAGTGTCATGACTTTTAACACGTGTAAAGGCATGATTGCAGCAAAAGCCGGTAAACATTATCCAGCACCTATGGTGATGGTTAATACCATAGAAGCTGCTTCTACGCTTGATAGAGCGGGCGCAATGGTGTTAGAAAATGCCAATTTCGCGAAGTTAGCTAAAACCGATACCGCAACAGCGCAAATTGGTCTGTTTATGGCAGATCAAGTGCTTAAAGGCAAAGCGAAAAAAGCGGCGAAGCAAGCAACTAAAGCTGTGAAAAAAGCGGCAGTATTAGGTGCCGGCATTATGGGGGGTGGTATTGCTTATCAATCGGCCTATAAAGGTACACCGATTATAATGAAAGACATTAACGATCAAGCCCTTGATTTAGGCTTAAGAACCGCCGCAGGTATTTTAACTAAGCAAGTTGATCGTGGCCGTATGAATGCTAAAAAAATGGCAGCGGTATTAAACAACATCACACCATCACTTAGTTATGACAGTGTTAAAGATGTTGATATTGTTGTTGAAGCGGTAGTTGAAAACCCTAAAGTTAAAGGTATGGTATTAGCCGAAGTTGAAGGCGTGTTGAGTGATGACGCAATTTTAACTTCAAACACGTCAACCATTTCTATTGATTTGCTAGCGCAAAGCGTTAAGCGCCCTGAAAACTTCTGTGGTATGCACTTTTTTAACCCGGTTAATAAAATGCCATTAGTTGAAGTTATTCGTGGTAAAGCTACGTCAGATGCAACGGTAGCTGCAGTAGTAGCCTACGCAGCTAAAATGGGTAAATCGCCGCTTGTTGTTAATGACTGTCCTGGTTTTTATGTTAACCGTGTTTTATTCCCTTACTTTGCTGGTTTTAGCCAGTTAGTACTTGAAGGTGCTGACTTTGTTGCTATTGATAAAGTGATGGAGAAACAGTTTGGTTGGCCAATGGGACCTGCTTTTTTACTTGATGTGGTTGGTGTTGATACCGCCGATCATTGTACAGGTGTTATGTCTGCTGGTTTTCCAACCCGTATGAAAAAATTGGATAATGATCCGGTTAGCACGCTATATAGTAATGAACGTCTTGGTCAGAAAAATGGTAAAGGCTTCTACGATCATATTAAAGATAAGCGCGGTCGTCCTAAAAAGGTTGCTGCTCAAACAGCTTATGACTTATTTGGCCCACATTGCGCAGATAAGAAAGACTTTTCAAGTGATGAAATCATAGGTCGTTTAATGATTCCTATGGTTAACGAAGTCGTACGTTGTTTAGAAGAAGGTGTTGTAGCAAGTGCAGCTGAAGCTGACATGGGCTTAATCTACGGTATTGGTTTTCCTCCCTTTAGAGGCGGTGCAATTCGTTATTTAGAAACACTTGGTTTAGATAATTTTATTGCTATGGCTGATAAATATGCGCATTTAGGCGAAATTTATCAAGTGACTGATGGCCTGCGTGAAATGGCTAAATCAGGTAAATCCTACTTTGCAATAAAAAGCAATACCAACGTTTCAAAAGCCTAAGGAGAACTGTTATGAAAGAAGTAGTTATTATTGATTGTATTCGAACTCCTATGGGACGTTCAAAAGCCGGTGTTTTTAGAAATGTTCGTGCTGAAACTTTATCTGCTCATTTGATGGAGCAAATTTTAATACGTAACCCAGGATTAGATCCAAACGACATTGAAGATGTTATTTGGGGTTGCGTTAAGCAAACTAAAGAACAGGGTTTTAACATTGCTCGTAATGCCTCATTACTTGCAGGCTTGCCAAAATCTATTGGTGGCTTAACGGTAAATCGTTTATGTGGTTCGTCGATGCAAGCAATGCATGACGCAGCAACTAGCATTATTGCTGGCCAAGGGGATGTATTCCTCGTAGGTGGTGTTGAGCATATGGGTCATGTACCTATGATGTACGATATTGATTTTGATCCAGCACTAAGCAAACACATGTCACGTGCTTCAGGTAATATGGGTTTAACGGCAGAATTGTTGGGTAAACAGCATGGTATTACCCGTGAAATGCAAGATGCCTTTGGTGCTCGTTCACATCAACGCGCACACCAAGCGATGCTTGATGGCCGTTGGGATAACGAAATTGTACCCATTTTAGGTCATGATGCAGATGGCGCATTAACATTAGTTGAACATGATGAAGTGATTCGTCCTGAGACTACAGCGGAAAGTTTAGCAACCTTACGACCTGTTTTTGACCCAGTTAACGGCACAGTCACTGCAGGTACTTCATCAGCAATGTCTGATGGTGCTTCAGCCATGTTAATTATGTCAGCGGATAAAGCCAAAGAGCTAGGTTTAACACCACGTGTTAAAATTCGTGGCATGGCAGTTGCGGGTTGCGATCCTGCTACTATGGGTTACGGCCCTGTACCTTCGACGAAAAAAGCATTAAAACGTGCAGGTCTATCTATTGAAGATATTGAATTATTTGAATTTAACGAAGCTTTCGGCGCACAAGCACTATCTTGTGTAAGAGCGTTAAAAGTTGAAGATAAATTAGATGATGCAATTAACTTAAATGGCGGCGCTATTGCATTGGGTCATCCACTAGGTTGTTCGGGTACGCGTATTTCAGGTACTTTGATAAACTTAATGGAAGGAAAAGATGTAAACCTAGGACTAGCCACTATGTGTATAGGATTAGGCCAAGGTATCGCAACTGTCTTCGAAAGAGTTTAATCTTTTTGCTGAAATTCTTTATTAACAGCGTTGAAAGTACTCACAAATTCTTCGGGAAATAATTTGAACACCCGGAGGGTGGCCTGAAAGGCGAAGTACAGGATGTACGGAGTAATGACTCACGTCAACTCCGTGCTTTCGCCTTGTTACTAAAGTTTTCATCTGCAATATTAAAACTCTTGTATAAGTAGTTAAATAAAAAAACCAGCAATTGCTGGTTTTTTTGTCATTTCAATTCTTTGCTTCAATAACTCACTTCAAAACTAAAGTGAATAATTAAGCAAATACGCCTTGTAGTGGTGGTACAACTTGTTTCTTGCGGCTAAGTACGCCGTCAAGCCATACTTTACCGTCTGTGGTTGCTTTACCAAAAGCAGCCTCTGCTAAATTGTCATTATCACTTACTACAAGAAGCTCTGAACCTTCTTTCATGATATCGGTTAATAATAATAATACACTGTGGCGTTCACCTTCAACTTTCAATTTTGCGATATCAGCTTCTAAATCAGCCTTCATCTCATCAAAAATTGCTAAATCAATCACTTCTAATTGACCTATGCCAACAAGCTTGCCATTCATATTGAAGTCTTTAAAGTCACGCAATACTAAATCACGTACGGGTGTACCTTCAACAGCAGACTTAACTTTGAACATATCCATGCCTAATTCAGCAGGGTTTTCAATGCCGGCAATTTCAGCTAAGGCTTCAACACACTTGATATCAGCAGTAGTACAAGTAGGCGATTTAAAAATAACGGTATCGCTTAAAATAGCGCACATCATGGCACCAGCGATGTTTTTAGGAATTTCAACGTCATGAAAATCATACATCATTTTAATAATAGTATTAGTACAGCCTACTGGACGTACCCATATTTCTAAAGGCGTTGATGTAGTGATATCACCTAATTTATGATGATCAATAATGCCTAAAATAGTCGCATCATCAATATCATCGGGACCTTGAGTACGCTCAGAGTGATCAACAATATAAAGGCTTTCGCCTGCATAGCTAGTTTTCAACTCAGGTTGTTCAAAACCAAACTTGTCTAAAATAAATAAAGTTTCTGGTGTTAACTCACCTAAACGAGCAGGAACAGTTTCTTCGCCTAACGTAGTTTTTAAGTAAGATAAAGCTATGGCAGAACAGATTGAATCAGAATCAGGAATCTTGTGACCAACAACATAATTTGGCATGGTTAAATCTCTTGAAAATAAAGTTAATATTGTCGGTATTTTATCAAGAAAATTATTAGCAAGATACTCTTAGCGAGTGATTATCCACTAAAGTATGAAGTTCACTTGCATAATATCCACAATAACTGTTTCGGATATTTCGCTAAGAGCGGTTTCACAAGATGAATAAATATCGCCCTGATCTACTTGGTAATACCGCTGTTGTTCATGAGTAGGTAAGGCCTTTTATTACATATAATGAAATGTACAGACAATAAAAAGCCTTAACAAAATAAGGCTTTATCTTAAGAGGGGTGTTGTTTATTTATAATAACTTAAACAAGTTTCCACTTCGTTTTTAGAGCCCATAATCACTTCGACTCTTTGGTGAATACTGCTTGGTTCTATATCCATAATACGGCCTTCACTGGTCATGGCTAAAGCACCGGCTTGTTCTAGAAGAAATGCCATCGGGTTTGCTTCATACATTAAACGCAATTTATAAGGTTGTTTTGCGTTTTTGCTGTCGGTAGGGTAGGTGAATATACCACCGCGACATAAAACACGGTGAATATCGCCCACCATTGCCGCAATCCAACGCATGTTAAAGTTTTTATCACGTGGTCCAGAGTCACCGGCAATTAAGTCGCTGATGTAATTCTGCATAGGTGTCTGCCAGAAACGCTGATTTGACATGTTAACAGCAAACTCTTGCGTATCAACAGGTACTTGCACGTTACGTTCAACTAATAAATAGCCGCCGTGAGTTCTATCTAATACGTAAAAATGTGTACCGCTACCCGTAGTCATCACCAACATGGTTGCAGGGCCATATAAAACATAACCAGCACACACTTGACGATGACCGGCTTGTTTGAACATATCAGAGTCATCAGCAGCCATATCTGTTGGCGCTTCATGGATAGAAAAAATAGTACCAATTAGTGAGTTAATGTCTATATTTGAGCTGCCGTCTAGCGGGTCAAATGAAACCAAAAATTTACCATCAGGGTTTCCCGCTACTGAGGTATCTTCTTCTTCAGAGGAAATAGCTTTAACAAAACCTGATTCAAGCAAAATATCTTTAAATAATTCGTTAGCGACCACGTCTAATTTTTTCTGTACTTCACCTTGAATATTTTCATCTAAGGTTGACCCCATTAAACCACCTAAATGTGCTTGGCTAACGCGAAAAGAAATTTCTTTGGTTGCAGCTAAAATGGTTTTGATTAATGAAATAAGGTCTAGTGGTACATTATCTCGACGTAAAGAGGGAGCTAATCGTTGCATGGGGTTACCTAATTGCTTTAAAGTTATTTATATACTTTATAAAATAAGTTAATAGTAGCTATTAATGAGGGTGTACTTGTTAATAGCGCTTTATTGCTTGAAGGCATTTTTATAGTGATTTATTTCACCTTCACGGTAATTATAACAAGTTTACATCATATGTCAGAAGCTTTAATCCGATAAGTTTAGTTAATTTGAGTGGAATAATGATTATTCTGCCTACCGTTCGCTCTTAGTCCTGTTTTTTTGCTCCAAGGTTCAGTTTTATAAAGCAAAGTGCTACTGACTGTTAGCATTCATTACAATGCATAAGCAGATCATTACTTTAGTTAGCGCAGTCTTTAACTAGGTTACCTGTTGGTTGTTGCTAACCGACTCGTAAATAATCGTGTTAGAAACCTAAGCCTTGTCAGCACGACTAAATTTCCCAATAAGATAAAACTTAAACCAATAACCGTGTATTCACTCCAATGAAAATCTTCCACGACAGTAGAAATTAATACGGCAATAGCAGGAAAGAGAATATTAGCATAAGAGGTTTTGTGCGCGCCTATACGTGTCATTAAGGTTAAGTAGCAACCAAAGGCGATAACTGAACCAAACAATGATAAATAAAGTAATGAACTTAAATAGGCTATTTCAAAAGAAAAGCTAAATTGTTTACCTTGTATGATTACCGCTAAACCGGTGAAAATAGCGCCATACATCATTCCCCAGGCATTTGCTGCCACTATAGGAACATTGTTTTTTTGATTTTTAATCGATAGCATATTACCTATGGAGGCTGAAAAGGTGCCTAATAAGCACATACCTAATCCTAATAACGTGGCGGTACCAATTGTTATATCTGTTAATTGCGGCCAAAAAAGCGTCACGATACCAAATAAACCAAAAGCACCACCAACATACACTTGCTTAGTGATTTTAGTATTATAAAAAATTCGTGCATTGACAATATTCATAATCATTAAAGTTGAAAAAGCAATACAGGTTAGTGCTGAATTGATGTGTTGCTGTGCGGAGTAAAGTAATAAGTAGTTTAGTCCAAACAAACAAATGCCAAAGGCCATGAATAAGCCATGTTGTTTAAGGGAAAAGCGCATCGGTAGTCTTTTTATTTTAGCAAAACAGAACAAAATAAAAGCAGCCAGTGCAAAGCGATAGGTTATAGACGCTTCCAGAGCAACATCACCTAATTGGTAATTAATGGCAATCCAAGTGGATCCCCAAACTAAAACGGTGATCAAATATAAAAAATAATTATTCATTAATGCGGTTTGTCCTTTTTCGCTAATATCAAAAGATGAGATGACAGTGTAACGATAATTTGGTTTAATAACATGTACAAAATAATGAAAATGTAACCTATACAGTTTGCGTTGGTAAGATAGAATTAATTATGCGTTTATTAGACAAAACCTCTTCAGACTTTTTATATCAACAAGTAATAGATTTTATCGAAAAGCAACAACAAACAGGCGTTTTGTTACCTGGGGATAAACTACCCAGTTTACGAAAATTGAGTGCGCAGTTTGAAATTAGTGTACCAACAGTCAAGCAAGCTTATATTGAATTGGAGCGACAAGGGCGTGTTTGTGCCAGGCCACAATCAGGTTATTACCTGAAGGCTTTACAGGCGCGCACCTTAAAAACTAGGCCGTCACAATGGTCTCATTGCGCGCCTACAATGGTACAGTGTCGTAGTATGATTGAACAAGTACATGAAGCCGTGCACTTACCAAATACGGTAGCATTAGGCATTTCCAATCCTATTTTAGCCAATCCACCGGATAAAACCTTAGCGAGATTAATGCGTTCAGTGCTTTCAAAAGTAGCCGAAAAAGCGGTGAGTTATGGACCACCCACTGGTGATGTTAAATTACGTATGCAGTTAGCATTTCGCTATCAAGACCAAGGTGTAGCCATCAATCCTGATGATATCTTAATTACCAATGGTGCCCAAGAAGCGCTGTCTATTGCCTTGCAATGTGTCGCGCAACGAGGTGATGTTATTGCTGTAGAATCACCGTGTTTTTTTGGCATGATCGAGTTGATTGAAACGCTAGGCATGAAAACATTAGAAGTTTACACCTGCACGGAATATGGTGTGTGCTTAGATGAATTAACAAAAGCGTTAAAGCAACATCCGATTAAAGCATGCTTATTCTCAACGGCTATTAACAACCCACTGGGTTCTATGAAAACAGACCGGCAGCGGCAAGCTATTGTTAGTTTACTTGAGCAACATGATATTCCCTTAATTGAAGATGATGTTTATAGCGAGTTATATTTTAGTGAGCATAAACCTAAACCCGCGCAATTATATTCAGAAAAAGGCTTAGTAATGACGTGTTCGTCATTTTCAAAAACTGCGGCACCAGGCTATAGAACCGGTTGGATATTACCGGGAAAATATGAAGAGCAAGCAAAGCGAATTAAGCGAGCACAGTCTTGTTCAACGCCGATGTTACAGCAGTGGACATTAAATGAGTATATTCAAAGTGGTGATTACGATCGTCACTTATGTGTACTGCGTAAAAAATTAATTTATAACTGTGAACGGATGCGCGCATTAATAGCAGAGCACTTTCCTAAAGAAGTATGTATCTCTAAGCCTCAAGGAGGCAGCGTGCTATGGGTAAGATGTCAATCGCATGTTAATACCAGCGACTTTTTTCAACAAGCACTGGAGCAAGGGGTTAGTTTTGCCCCCGGCATTATTTTTTCACCTTCAGGAAAATACGCTAATTATATGCGTATTAGTTATGGTGTGCAGTGGAATGAACAAGTAGAAAATGCAGTAAAAACATTGGGAAAATTAGTGTTTGAATATTCAGTCAAAAGTCGATGCCATGAGAAAAATAATAAGGGAGAAGCGCAATCACCAACCAGAAGAGCAATGATAAAATGACCCACAGCCGAAATAACCCCAATCAAATTTCATTAAAATTATTACTGCCCTTGCTAGCGTCAATAATGGCTTTGTCACCACTAGCAATTGATATGTATTTGCCGGCAATGCCTATTTTGGCCGAGTACTTAGCCACTGATATGCCTATGGTACAAAACAGCTTAAGTGTTTACTTGTTCGGTTATGCTTTAGGGTTAGTTTTATTTGGCCCAATGGCTGATACGTCATCACGTCGAAAAATGGTGATGTTTGGGGTCAGTGGTTTTTTATTGGCCAGTTTGTTACTTCCTTTTGTCAGCAACATTGAGCAATTTTTAGCGCTGCGTTTTGTGCAAGCATTTGTTAGTAGTGCGGCTACGGTGGTTGTGCCAAGTGCCATTCGAGAATATTATCAAAAAGATACGGCAAAAGGACTATCGTATGTCTCTATGATTATGATGGTAGCGCCTATGATTGCTCCAAGTATTGGCAGTGTGTTATTAATTGCGCACAGTTGGCAGATGATTTTTTATGTGTTGTCATTTTATAGTGTGGCGATATTGTTACTGGTGGTAAAATACTTACCCGAAGTGGTTAGAAATACCACTGAACCCAATAAAAAAATTAGTTTTTTAACACGCTATAAAATTGTTTTTTCAAACAATGAGGCACGATTTGATATTATCAGTTCTATGATGATATCACTGGCTTTTTTCGCTTATATTACCGCAATTCCTTTTGTTTATTTAACCGTTTTTCAGGTGTCAGAATTTAACTTTAGTATACTGTTTGGTATTACAGTATTGGCATTAATGAGTGCACACTTTATTAATACCCGCTTGGTCGTGCGTAAGGGATCAAGAAAAATGTTGGGCTACGGCTTAACGGTTGCTTTGATTGCTTCAATAACATTATTAATCGTCAATTATTTTTCATTACCGCTTGTTTATACTGTGGTGTCTATCTTACCCTTGATGGGGGGGATTTCTATGGTAGCAGTTAACTCAGATGCCTTGGTTATCACTAAGTTTCCTGAACACTCGGGTACGGCAACGGCTGTTATAGGTACGTTACGTTTTGGCATTGGCGCCTTAGCCGGGCCGATATTAGCCTACTTTTATGATGCGAGTGCTTTTCCTTTTACAGTATTAATGTTTTCTGCTGTATTGGTGGTGTTACTATGTCAGATTAAAATTCATTGTAATGAAAAAATCACCCTAAATGAGAACAATTAACCTAAAGGAATTAGCATGAAAAAAGTAGCAGTAATTTTAAGTGGCTGTGGTGTTTATGATGGCAGCGAAATTCATGAAACGGTATTAACACTGTTGGCTATAGAACAAAATGGTGCAAGTTATCATTGTTTTGCGCCCAATATTGCTCAGCATCATGTTATTAATCATTTAACTGGTGAGGTTAGCGAAAATGAAACACGTAATGTATTGGTTGAGGCCGCTCGAATTAATCGTGGTGATGTTGAAGACTTATGTGAGTTACGTGAGCAAGATTTTGATGCCTTGATTGTACCGGGCGGCTTTGGTGCAGCGAAAAATTTATCTAGCTTTGCGCTTGATGCACAAAACTATCAAGTGAATGAGCAAGTATTAACCGCTTGTCAGGCTTTTGCTAAAGTAGAAAAGCCCGCAGGTTATATGTGCATTGCGCCAACGATGTTGCCATTCATTTATCCTAAAGGTGTGCAGGGAACCATTGGTACCGATCCAGATACGGCGGCATTAATCGAAGCGAAGGGGTTAGTGCATAACTCTTGCGCTGTTGGCGATGTGGTTATCGATCAAGCGCATAACGTTGTGACTACGCCGGCTTACATGTTGGCAACTTCGTTAACTGAAGCGGCATCGGGTATTAATAAGTTGGTCAAAAATGTTTTGGCATTAGTGGAATGACAGGTAGCACTTTAAAAAGTAGTAAAATTTCTTATATTGTTTTTTGCTTTTTTATCCTTTGTTTTTTTACCTTTAACGCTTGTTACGCCTTGGCCAATAACAATGTATCCAATTCAAATAATGATAGTTCAAATAATCTTATGACTAAAGCGTTTATACCAACTAAGCAATTTTCTGATTTAGAGCGGTTAGTTGCGACAAAAATGGCGTTAGATATTCGTTATTATTGCCCTGAAGCTTCTAGTAAATCAGAGCAAACAAAGCAATCAGGATCAACTAAGCACTGCTTACAACCCGTCACCAAACTGCCTCAAGCATTAGCTGATATGCTTACCGTAACAGGTCTTGGCAGTGTGGTGCTTTTTGCTGAAAATTTAGTAACAACCAAACAAATAGTTCAGCTAACCTATGATTTACAACAAGCGGCGGTGAAATCTCCGTCAGGAAAGCCACTCATTATTTCTATCGATCAAGAAGGCGGTAGAGTTGTCCGTTTACCTCACGCTACTTCGTTTGCTGGCAATATGGCAATAGGTGCGACTTATGCAGATCATGGTGTTACGTTTGCTACGCAAACAAGCACTGTTATCGCAAAAGAACTCACCGCTTTAGGGTTTAATAATAACTATGCCCCCGTGGTTGATGTGAATACTAATGCGGCTAACCCAGTGATAAATACTCGCTCTTTTGGTGAAGATCCGCAGAAGGTAGCCGCGTTAGGCGTTGCAGCAGTGAATGGTTTTCAACAAAATGGCGTGATGGCCACCTTAAAGCATTTTCCTGGACACGGTGATACCCATGTTGATAGCCATTTAGGCTTACCACTTGTTGCGCATGATCTTGCTACCATAGAAAAACAAGACCTAGCGCCTTTTCAGTGGGCGATTAAGCACAGTAAACCTGCAATGATCATGACTGCCCATATTCAATATCCGGCCTTAGATAACTCAACGATTTTAAATAATGCAGGCGAAAACATTATTCGTCCAGCTACCATGTCACGTAAAATATTAACGGATCTGCTCAGAGAAGAAATGGGCTTTGATGGCATTATTGCCACAGATGCCCTAGATATGGCGGGTATTGCTCATTATTTTGATGACGTTACCGCGGTAGTTGAAACCTTTGTTGCTGGCGCTGATTTAGCGGTAATGCCTTTTAAAATAAGAAAAGTTGAAGATATTGATAAGTTTTATCAATTTATCAAAGACGTTGCGCAAAGGTTGCAACAAAAAATCAAGAGTAATGCACTGTTATCAGCAGAATTAACACAATCTATTACAAGAATTAATCGTTATAAAGTGCAATATCGTCAACTACCTAAAATCTCGCTTGCCAAAAAAATTATCTTAGCTGAGCAGTTAATAGCTCAACCAGAACATTTAGCACTTGAGCAGACTTTAGCTAATAATGCTGTGGTTCAGTTAACGGCTAAACAAAATAGTCTCCCTGTTGATATGGCCGAGATTAATCGCATTCATTTGTTTTTGTTAAATTGGCAAGAATTTAGCGCGTTAAAACAAGCGATCATCAATCAATGGCAACGCGTTGGTAAAGCAGTTCCAGCCATTAGTGCAACCGTTGTCGCGGATGGTGATACGCAGGCACAATTGCAAAGCGGTGAAAAACTAGCCAAGGCAGACTTAGTGATTGCAACGGTTGATACTAAAATAGCCGGTGCGGTCCATAGCGTTGTCGACACGGGTGGGGCAGAAGATTTGTTAACTCAAATCACGTCGATTCAGCATAAGCAAGATAGAGTTGGTTATGGCTTGTTACTGAGTTCTCAGTTACAACAAGCACAAAAGCAAAAAGTACCGAGTGTATTAATTGCCAAAGGCTCTCCGTATTTATTGCAACCTTATAATGAGTTAACCGATACAATTTTAGTGACTTTTGATGATCATATTTATCAAAAAACAGACGAAAAAACGAAAGTAGAACAAATGTATAGCTCAGGTTATACGACTAGTATGGCGATTGTTTTTGGTCAGCAAAATGCGCTGGGGGAATTGCCGGTTAGCCTACAATAATTACAGTGCCAATAAGCTATTTCCAATAAGTTATTTCAGATAAGTTATGTTTTAGGGCAAAGCGTTATTCTTTGCCCTTCATAGATTTTTTTAGTGGCTATTAATTGCTTCAGCCATTGATTGCTCTGCCACTTGCTCTAACCAGTTAAGATCGGCTGTTTGATGGGCTTCACAAATAAACCAAGGTTCACGAGAGTCTGGCTCCAACATAACACCATTGTCGATTAAATTAAGGGCAAATTGAGTATAAAGGTCGCTATTGGTTTGTTTCCAGTCACGATAGTTTTGTGGCACTTTACTACCAAAATGCACACCAAACATAGCGTCAGGACCGGCAAAGCAATGTTCAATACCAAACTTTGTAAAAACACGTGCAAGTAATGCTTGGATTTTTTGTCCTACGCTCGCAATGGTTGCCAGTGCATCAGTTTCTTTCAACACGGTTAACGTCGCTTTGGCTGCACTTAAAGCAACCATGTTGGCGGTATAAGTACCGCCATGGGTGACCCCGTTTTTATCAAAAGAGATCGCATCCATCACTGCAGCTCGTCCACCAAAAGCCGCGACAGGGTAACCGTTACCCATCGCTTTTGCATAAGTGGTTAAATCGGCGTTAATACCATAGAGTTCTTGTACTCCCCCTTTGGCGACACGAAAACCCGTTTTGACTTCGTCCATGATCAATAAGGAACCGTTACCATCACAAACATCACGTAGTTTTTGCATATAAGCTTGAGTTGAAGAAATTGAACCACAGTTGCCCATAATAGGTTCAATTAAAATAGCGGCAATATCGCCACCATGTTTTGCAAATACAGCGTCGATAGCATCAAAATCATTTAAGGGTACACTTACTTGATGTTCACGCGTACTTTGTGGAATGCCGCCGCCAAACGGGATTATGGCTGGCGTTTCTTCAGTATTAATGTCCCAGTTATCCACATCAGATTTCCACATAACTTCATCATGTAGGCCATGAAAGCCGCCTTCAACAACAACAATTTTATTGCGTTTAGTAAAACCACGTGCAGTACGCACTGCGCCAATAACGGCTTCAGTACCTGAATTAGAAAAGCGCATTTTATCGATATTAGGACAAAGTGATTTGACTAGTTCAACCACATCAGAATCAAGACCGGTAGAAAATCCTGAAATAGTACCCACATTAGTAATGGCATTGATCACGGCATTATCAACGCGTTCATCACGATAACCCAAAATAATTGGGCCATAAGCTAAGCGAAAATCAATAAAGGTCTGCTCGTCACAGTCAGTAATAGTACAACCTTTCATACTACTTAAAAAGACTGTGTTTTCTTCACCCCAGTAACGATAGCTGTCAGCCACACCTAACGGCATATTATCAATGGCCCTTTTAAACAAGGCATTGCTATTGGGTTTGTGTTTCTTCGTCATGGGGAACTTCCATCTTAATAAATAATTTTTAATATTGAACCAATTAAGCGAATGCATTGATCATTGATTAGTGCATTGGGTATTGGCTGTAAATTTAATAGTGGAGATAATACAGCGCTAGTGCGACGACAGAAAGCGCTATGGATGTTTTTTGAGGGGAAAAGGGCTAAAATAGCCAATTCAGTACAAATTAGAACAAAATTCACTGTTAACTTTTAATAAAAGCGAATAAGTTAAAATAAAATAGTTAGAGTTCTTCTTGAATTTGCCCAACCATCAGTACTGGCGCAGCATCAAGGTCTTCAGCATCCATCATCGAGGCGATACGTTCAACTGAGGATAATAGCTGACTTTGCTCCCAAGATTCTAGCGCCTGAAAACGCTTTATAAAATGCTCTTGTAGCGGTTTTGGTGCATCTTGTAGTCGAGTTTCTCCTACTGAAGAAAGATACAGCTCGACTTTACGCTTGTCTAATTGACTACGCCTACGCACAACCAATTCTTTTACTTCCAGACGGTCGATGATACTGGTAACCGTTGCGGGGCTCAAGTTAATCTCTTTAGCTACCTGTTTTGCCATTGGTCCATCTAACTGAGAAATTTTTGTCATGACCATAAGCTGAGGGCCGGTTAGCCCTGACTTTTTATTCAGTTGTTTAGAGTGTATGCCAATCGCTCGTATTACTTGACGTAATGAAATTAAAAGCTGATCGTATTTTTCCATAATCTTCTACTCATTTAGCCCCTGAAAAGTCAGAGGCTATCTAATCATATCGTAGATTATAAACTAAATGTATGAGATACCGATAGTACTACACGAGCATCAGCTGCATCATAATCCATATTAGTGTCTTCAAGGGCAAGATCAAAATTAAAACCTTTCCAACTGGTCATGTATTCAACACGATAATGGTTGTAAGCCGCTTTGCCATCCCAAGGCCATATAGTTTTATCAGCAGAGGTTGAACGGTCAAAACTTACCTTAACACTATGGCCTGGAGCAACCTCGACTGTATGCGCTATCATGGCGATGTAGTGATCTACATCGTAGCCAAAATAATCCCAAGTGTACCAAAAGTTTAATGCACTATCACCCATAGATGAACTGTAACCAAATTTGGCATACGCTTCAGGATAGTTGTATGCATCAGAGGCAGAGTCACCATGGTAAGTGTAATAAGCAATACCCGCATCAAGACCAATTCTCTCATTTAACTGAAAATATTGTCCAAGATAAGCATCCCACTCAATGTTAGTGTCATCAGTACCGCCAAAATCAACATTTGACGCCCAAGTGCCGGCATAAAAACCGCTCTCGGCTGCATAATCTACACTTGCTTGCAGCGCCGGATCATTACCGGTTTGGCTCACACCATTAAAGGTGTAGTCAGAAGCCAAGTTAACTGTTGAAGAGACATCAGCTGCGGCTGTGGCAGATAATGTTAGTAGAAAACTTGTTGCAACGGCAATTAGACTTTTATTCATTACTTTTTTATTCATTACTTTTATACTCATTTTATTTAATCGCTTCTTTGTATTTAATCGCTCAATAATTTATATTCTAGTTAATCAATTCAATTTTATTAAAGTCGATTTTATTCTCTTTTGGTGAACATTCTATTTGACTGACTTCTTTATACTTAGTCAGTAATATGTAACCAAAACAAGTGAAAAATAGTCCGATAACAACCGCGCCAACCCATTGAATTTGGAGGAAATCTAGCTTAAATAACAGGGTTAGTAAGCTTAATGCAACCAGGTTACCTAAGAAGTATTTTACTTTGCCTAGTCGTGCCACACTTAAATTTAGATTGTCAGTGTATAAACGAATTAGTGAATCAAGAGAGTTAATAACAAAGGTTATGCCGACAATAGCCATGGCTATATTATAGAAACCAGTCACTTCAAGTCCGTTGGCACTGTAGTAATACAGCACAGTGAACCATATGGCGATTGGAATAGACGGAAACACTACCATGGCAAGTAATACTTGATAAGTACGCAGTCCGCCAACAAAGCGAGCGGTAAACTGGCCAATCATAATGCTCCAAGCAAACCACCAATAGAGATAAAACTCATGGTAATCATTCAGTGGTAAAACAAATTCATGCAGATTGCCAAAATAGCCACCAAGCAGTGCGATAGTATTGGCAAATTCACTTATACTTGACCCTTCTGAAAGGAAAGCTCCGCTCCACATTAGGGCAATTAATCCGATAAATAACCAAGTACTCGCTAAACTGAGTATGCGCACATAACGTATGTTGGTACTAGAATAAACCGCGGAAGCAATCACCAAAAACACAATGAGATAGAAGCTACTAATGGCTGATTCACCATCACCTAATTCGGGAATATACCAAGGTAAATTGGTTAACAATAAATAGGCAGTAAATGCACAGGTACCTATGATGACCACATTATTGATTATTTTTATTATTGGTATTTCAAAGAACTTTACGCGCGGCTCAATAACACAAAAATAGAAACAGGTGAGGAAATAAAATCCCCAGATTAGAAAAGCCCAAAAGCCAAATTCAATCGCTAACGGATTGGTGAAGCTATATTCAGGGCTGGCAGCTAAATCAGCATAACCGGCAAATTCAGTGAGTGGAAACATGATAAGCCCGACATCAAGGCCTGACGTAAACAAAATAGCAATAAAGGTAAATGTTTTAACCGGTGTTACACCGACACAGCGAATATTACCCCAGCGATATAATACAAACGCTATAGCGGTAAAGGTAAATAAGATCCCGGCGGATAACCATGAAGTCATAACGGCCTCCTGATAATTATGTTAATGGATTTAAACAAGTATTATTCCTCTTTTAGTTTTAAAATAGCGCACTCGGTAACACCTATTTAAGGTTTCAAATTTCAATTATCGCAATCATGATTACATGCTTAATTGCGATAATTAACTTCTGAAGAGTACTTTTTATTAACGTTACTTTAGTTTTTATTTAGCTTAGTTTTGATTTACTTTATTTTCACGTTGCTGTTGTTGCCAGTTAGGCGTTAGGCTCACGGGTGCATTTGATGGCGGCAAAACGTCTCGGCCACGAATAATATCAGCGGCACGCTCAGCCACCATAATTGTTGGTGCATTAAGATTGCCGTTTGGAATGGTTGGGAATATTGAGGAATCAACAACCCTCAATCCCTCAATTCCATGAACGCGAGTTTGTGAGTCCACCACTGCTAGCTCATCTGTGCCCATTTTGCACGAACATGACGGATGATAGGCACTTTCAACGAATTGGCGCACAAAAGTATCAATTTCTTCATCTGTTTGTATATCGGTTCCAGGCTGAATTTCTTCGCCTCGATAATCATCTAAGGCATTCTGATTAATGATTTCTCGAGTCAGGCGAACACAAGCACGAAACGCTTCACGATCTTCTTCGTGCTCAAGATAATTAAAACGTATTTGTGGATGTGCTTTAGGATCAGCAGACACGGCTTTAACCGCACCACGACTTTTGGGTTTGTTATGACCGACATGGACTTGAAATCCGTGACCTGCAAATGCTTCTTTACCGTCGTAGCGCATTGCTGCGGGCAAAAAGTGATATTGTAAGTCTGGCCATTCAACAGTGGCTTTTGAGCGAATAAAGCCACAAGATTCAAAGTGATTCGTTGCACCTAGTCCTTTTCTAGTCAGGATCCAACGGACGCCAATTTGCAGTTTACTCCACCAGTCCAACTTGCCATTAATGGTTATTGGTTGCTTACATTTGAATTGGAAATAAAACTCAAGATGATCTTGCAGATTCTCACCGACACCGGCTAATTCATGCTTAACTTTAATTCCGGCATCCTCAAGTACCTTTTTAGGGCCAATACCTGACAGTTGTAATATATGCGGAGAGCCGATAGGTCCAGAAGATAAAATAACGTCTTTATTCACGCTAACGTCAAACATTCTCCCTTTACGCTCGTAGCGCACACCTATTGCTTTTTTTCCTTCAACTTTTTCTTCATTAAGTAAAACTTTATGAACCTGAGCATGGGTAATAACCGTTAAGTTTTCACGCGCCATCGCTGGGCGTAAATAGGCATTAGCAGTTGAACTGCGTACACCATTTTTTACCGTCATGTGCATCGGACCAAAGCCTTCTTGCTGGGCACCGTTGTAATCATCGGTTGCAAGGTAACCCGCTTCAACACCGGCATCAACAAATGCCTGATAGAGTGGGTTTTGCATTTGGTTACCGTTGTTGACCCCTAATGGTCCAGTTTTACCACGATATTCATCGCCAGCAAAAGCCCATGTCTCGGCCTTTTTAAAATACGGTAAGCAATGGGCGTAATCCCAATTTTGTGCACCGTGTTGCTGCCATTCATCAAAATCTTTGGCGTGTCCACGAACATAAACCATGCCATTGATAGAGGAAGAACCGCCTAGTACCTTACCGCGCGGGCAATGCATACGTCGATTATCAAGATGTGGCTCTGGCTGAGTCTCAAATTGCCACGCGTATTTCTTAGTATTCATTGGAATGGACAAGGCAGTTGGCATCTGAATAAAAATACTTTTATCACTGCCACCCGTTTCAATTAACAACACTTTGTTGTTGCTGTCTTCACTTAGACGGTTAGCCAATACACAACCAGCAGAGCCGGCTCCTACAATAATGTAATCATACTCTTCGTTATTCATTTAAAACTCAACTTTTTTGATGTTGGTAAATACCCGCTAAATCCGACATTTCAAATAGAACAGGTATAAACATCCTTTGGGAAGTATTAATGCTTTATTGATAGCAAACGTTAACCGTTTACTTTTATAAAGTGCTTGTTAGAACGGGCTTTCTAACGGCTGTAAACCGACATATACCGCTTTAATCTGGGTATAATTATTGAGGGTTGCCAAACCATTTTCACGACCAATGCCTGATTGCTTGTAGCCACCAACTGGCATTTGTGCCGGAGAGAGTCCATAGCTGTTGATCCAGCAAATACCGGCTTCCATTTGATGTATTACCCGATGCGCACGACTAATGTCCTGCGTAAATACACCGGCTGCTAGTCCGTAATCAGTTGAATTAGCGCGGCTAATCACTTCATCTTCATCATCGAATGTCAGTACTGACATCACTGGGCCAAATATTTCTTCACGGCAAATAGTCATTTCATCAGTACAATCGGTAAAAATAGTGGGTGCGATAAAATAACCATCAGGTGCATTGTCTGGTTGTAGTGGTTTGCCGCCATGAAGTAGCGTAGCACCTTCTTTGATACCAATATTGATACAGTCTTGCACTAGATTAAAGTGCTTCAACGAGATAAGTGCACCAAAATTAGTCTCAGGATCCATCGGATCACCCACAATAATATTTTGGCTAGTTCGCTGAACGAGTTTTTCTATAAAGCTTGGATAAGCCGATTTTTGTACGAATACGCGTGTGCCATTGGTACAAATTTCACCTTGAGTATAGAAGTTACCTAACATTGCAGCAGAAACCGCATTGTCGATATCGGCATCATCAAAAATAATCAGTGGTGATTTCCCGCCAAGTTCCATGGTGACATCTTTAAGCGTAGTTGCGGCACCTGCCATTACTTTTTTCCCTGTACCGACTTCACCGGTAAAAGAAACTTTGGCAATATCTGGGTGATGAGTTAACCAAGATCCCACTTCGCCATTCCCTTGCACAACATTAAATACGCCGTTAGGAATACCAGCATCAGAAAACGCTTCTGCGAGTTTTAATGCCCCTAATGGTGTTTCTTCGGAGGGTTTAAAAATCATTGAATTACCGCAAGCTAATGCCGGTGCAGCTTTCCAACAAGCAATTTGCAAAGGATAATTCCAAGCACCAATACCAGCGCACACACCTAGTGGTTCACGACGGGTATAATAAAAATCACCATCAACTGACTGTTGATTACCTTCAATACCCGGTGCTAGCCCAGCAAAAAATTCGATAGAGTCAGCACCTGTCTCTACATCAACTACAGACGCTTCTTGCCATGGTTTACCCGTATCAAGTACTTCAATTTTTGCCAGTTCATCATTACGTTCACGTAACAATACAACAGCTTTTAGTAAAATTCGGCTACGCTGTGTTGCACTCATTGCTGACCAAGTAGTAAAGCCACGCAGAGCACTGGCTATTGCCTGCTCTTTAATTTTTTCATCGGCTACTTCAACCTGATAGATTACTTTGCCTGTTGCTGGGTTAATTACATCGAATGTTTCACCCGTATCGTTGGCCATGTAGGCACCATCGATAAAATTCTTATAACGTATTAATGACATTTGCTATCTCCGTACTGCTTAATTAGATCGTCTATAAATTTTTTACATAATTGTTCGGCCTGCTTGAACTCGTCTTCAGGCCTTGGGCTTAATGCGCTGCGCAACCAGAAACCATCAATCATCGCAGCGGTTTGCTTAGACGCTGTAATGGCTAAATCATCAGGTAATAATTGACGAAAAGAAAAAAGTAGATTGCTGTATAAGCGATTGCTGTTGATATGTTGCAGCCGAGCTAATCCGGGTTGGTGCATAGATTGCGCCCAGAAGCTAAGCCAAGTTTTTGTTGCTGGAGCTGAACGTTGTAATTGTGTGAAATTGGCCTCAATAATCATTTTAAGTCGCTCGGACGCACTAAGATCCTGCTGACTAATACGTTCAAGTAATGCTGATTTTAATTGATCCAATAAATGTTTAACTGTTGCTTCGATTAACTCTTGTTTACCACCAAAGTAATGGCTAATAATCCCCGAGGATAAACCGGCAATTCTACTAATGGTAATAATGGTGGTGTTTTGTAAACCGTATTGCGCCACCGATTCTAAAGTAGCGTTAATTAATTGTTGTTTACGTAGAGGTTTCATTCCAACTTTTGGCACAGACTTCTCAACTTTTTATTTTAATTGAACGTTCAATTAATTATAAGTCTAATGATTTTTGATGGAGTTATCAAGCTAAGTCTATTAGAACAGATCAAATTAGTGTTATAAAAGCAGCGAAAAGCAGTGAAAAACAGCGAAAAAAAACTAAATGGTGGGTGTTGATGAAGAGAGGAAATGTTTGTTTTGACAAAGTAAAGGTTCGTACTGAAACTATATTAATTGAGTTTGACTAATGAAAACGTGTGGTAAAAAAATCACATAAACTGAGTCTTATAAATGTTGATCGCTCATTATCGTTATGATGAGATTGTTAAAATATTGATATCTTAAAGCAGAGCAAACCCAACGAGTAGAGGCATCTTAATAGGATTTGTCTTTTAAATATGGGGGGTAAAATAGGCCTCTTTAGCGCTCAACTCAATTGATCTTTTATTTTATACTCAATCAAAGCTAATTATTGTACTTACCTTATCGCGGGTAAACTTTAATGAGACTATTTTCATTTATTCACCGGTTAAATGAAAATAGTCTCATGTTTTTGGATAAAGAAAACCCCGTAAACAGAAGTTTACAGGGCTGAAAGATTTAATACATCTACGACGTTAGCTTAATAAAAAGTATCGTCTCTATTATGTGCTTGAGGGTCTTCGATGATTTCTTCAAAATCTACTTCGAAATTATTATTGTTGCAGGTATCTGCTAAATAGATTGTGCGGGTTGAACCATCGATCCAAGTTACGGTACCACTACCTTTTTTACTACCACATTTCATACCAATATGAATATCATTAAATTCCATACATCCTCCGGTTGTTATCAGACACACTTACTTAGAGTGATAATTGCAGTATTAGTTCATTTTTTGTTCAAAAGTTTTGTTCAAAAGTTTTATTCAAAAAAAACAGCAGAAAAAATCCTCGACTCTTCCTGTTCCGTGATGATGTTTATGGAAAATATGCAGTGCCAAGCGTGCAACTCTTACTCGCGCCTGTAACCGCTGACATGCTGCTTAATAACTTTTTGTCATAAGCAAATGCCAGCCAAGCAAAAGCGACCGCTTCTAATTGATCGCCATCAACCCCTTTTTGTTTAGTGAGTAATAGTTCGTATTGTTTTTTTTCTGATACTAACAATTCATTTATTTGGCTTTTCAATGTGTGGTTGTGTATGCCACCACCACAAAGATAAACCTTAGTGATGCTTGTGTTATTAGTACTATGCTGTTTAATCGCGTTCACTATGGTTGTTGCGGTAAATGCGGTGAGTGTTGCTTGAACATCTTGATTTGTTATTGGGTTAACGTAACTTAATCGTTTTTTTAACCATGATAAATGAAAGTATTCTCGGCCGGTACTTTTAGGTGGTGCTAGTTGAAAATAATCATCAGACAATAATCGTTTTAATAAATCATCGTTTATTTTCCCCTTTGCAGCCCAGTCACCATTTTTATCATAGTGAGAATTACTAGTGGGGTTGTGTAACTGGAACCAATCATCCATTAGGGCATTACCTGTCCCCGTATCATAACCAATGACGTTTAACTGATTTGTGGCAGGCAGGAAGGTGATATTGGCAATACCGCCAATATTAACAACAAAAACATCGCTGGCATTTTTTATTATGCTTTTATCAATAGTAGCTTTATTAGCACAGTTTTCACTGAAAATAGTTTGATGAAAGGCGGGTACTAAGGGAGCACCCTGACCACCCAACGCCATATCTTTACGCCTAAACTGACCAATAACGCGGATATTAGTTAAGGTTGCTAACGTTTGACAGCAACCAATTTGTAAGGTGAAAGGGTGTTTGGCTAGTGGTCGGTGACGAATAGTTTGACCGTGGCTGCCTATAGCAATAATATCATCGCAGCTTAGTTTCTCTTGGATTAAAAAGGCATTAATGGCATTAGCAAAAAGTAGTGCGAGTTCTACATCTAACTCAAAAGCACGATCAATTTCATTATTATTAGGGTTGTTATTATCAGCGAAGTATAAAGCGGTAATTTTAGCGGCGGTTTGATCACTATAGGCTTGATAATAACTAGCATGATGTTCAAGTTTATTATTTTCATCAAAAGTAACTAAGGCTAAATCTAACCCATCGGCACTAGTACCAGACATTAAACCAAGGTAATATTTTTTCTTCTTGGCTGAATTTATCTGCATATTACTCATCACTTTATTGTGTGTTTGCTAATTGTCTATTGAAGCAAGCATGGCATTTTTAGAGCCTATTAACGCTTCTATACGTTTTTTAGAGAGTGCTGTAAATTTAGTTTTATACTTTTTAGCTATAGGTTTAGCGTCAGGAAGCTTTACTGTTCTAGGGTTGCGATGTACGCCATTAAGTAGAAATTCATAATGTAAGTGTGGCCCTGAGGCTAAGCCAGTTGCGCCTACTTTACCAATGAGTTGCCCTTGTTTTACTCGTTGACCTCTTTTGACTGCACGTTTTGAAAAATGTAAATATTTAGTCACTATGCCATTGCCATGCTGAATAAAAACATAATTACCATTGTATTTATTATAGGTTGAGTGGGTGACTTTACCATCACCTGCAGCAACTACTGGTGTGCCTGTTTTAGCGGCATAATCTATACCTCGATGTGCTTTCCAACGCTTTTGTACCGGATGAAAACGCCTTTTCTTAAAACTAGAACTGATGTATTTAAAGTTCACTGGCGCACGTAAAAAAGCTTTACGCATACTTTTACCGTCTGGAGTATAGTATTGGTCATCGGTAAAGCGTACTGCTTGAAAAGGCTCATCTCTATTAATAAATTCAGCGGCAAGAATATTACCTGTTCCTATGTATTCGCCTTCAACATATTTTTTTTCATAAATCATATGAAAGCTATCACCCGCGCGAATATCTAAAGCAAAATCGATGTCCCAACCAAAAACATTAGCAAAATTGATGATTTGTGCGTCAGTTAAGCCCGCACTAGTTCCAGCATTCCAAAAACTTGAACTTATTTTACCATGAGCAAAGGCTTCCCGAATTTCGACCGTTTTAGATTCTTTATGTGATTGAAATTTATCACCAACAAGGTTGATATATAAGGTATCTGTTTTTGATAATGGGTATTCTAATGCGGTAACGCGATTTTCGTTATTACTCGCTATGCGCAACGTATCACCGACATTAATTTTCATTAGTAATTTACTGTCTTTACCTTGGGCAGTGCTAACCGCATAAGTTTCTTGTGCACTAAAACCTAAACGTTTGAATATTCTTGCTATTGAATCCCCACTGCGTACCTTCGCTGTTTGCCAAGACATATTATTTTGTTGCTGTGAATTAACTTTACTCACTATTGCACTAGGGGAGGGCTCATCAATTATAACGGTCTCTTTAATCGATGGGATTTTTATTACGCTATCAGTGGTTGGCGTACTGGCTTGTTGGGGCATAGCAACTTGGTAGCGTTTACCTAAGGCAAAGCCCTTACTACTTGCCTCTTTTGTTGTCAGCTCTTGCTCTGTTGGTAATATCATTAACAGTAATAAAAAGGCACTGATTGATATTATGAACAAGCGATGTTTTTTGGGAAGGCGCAGAAAAATGTCCCGCAAATTCAGAAGTATTTCCTGAAGGCTTTTTAATTGACGCTGTAATATTTGTTGTTTATTCACGGAGATATTTATTTATTAGATAGAGGCTGAAATACGGGAACCGTCGTTAAGTGTTTTGCACTATACCAAACTTTTATAAAAGTTTTTAAAAAAGTTCTTAAAAAATAAGCTCACAATGGCTTTTATTCTTTTATGTAGCGAATAAAGTGAGTAGAATTCGGCTATTGAATTATATTTATACTCGTTTCACTCTGAAACATCACCTTGAAGTGGGGCGGGTATAGACCTATATTCATGCAACATTAAAAATGTTTGAAATAAATATTTTGAAGTCACATGAGTATCATAAATGGAGCTGAAAATGACCGATGTTAGTCAAGCGTTTGCAGAGTTGAAACGTGGTGCGGAAGAGATATTAGTAGAAGAAGAGCTTTTAGCAAAACTAAAAACAGGTAAACCATTAAAAATTAAGGCAGGTTTCGATCCAACGGCACCCGACTTACACCTTGGCCATACCGTATTAATTAACAAATTACGTCAGTTTCAGCTACAAGGTCATGAAGTTATCTTTTTGATTGGTGACTTTACTGGCATGATTGGCGATCCAACCGGTAAAAATGTTACTCGCAAGGCGCTCACTAAAGAAGATGTGCTAGCCAATGCTGAAACCTATAAAGCGCAAGTTTTTAAAATTTTAGATCCGGCAAAAACAACGGTTGCCTTTAACTCTACGTGGATGGAAAAATTAGGCGCTGCGGGTATGTTACAGCTTGCTTCTCGTCAAACTGTTGCGCGTATGATGGAACGTGATGATTTTAAAAAACGTTACGCTAACGGTCAGGCCATCGCGATTCATGAGTTTATGTATCCGTTAGTACAAGGTTGGGATTCTGTCGCGCTTGAAGCCGATGTAGAACTAGGTGGTACCGATCAAAAGTTTAATTTATTAATGGGTCGTGAATTACAAAAAAGTGAAGGCCAACGTCCACAAACCGTGCTGATGATGCCATTACTTGAAGGATTAGACGGTGTACAGAAAATGTCGAAATCTTTAGGTAACTACATTGGTATTACTGATAGTCCTTCAGATATGTTCGGTAAAATCATGTCGATTTCTGATGTATTAATGTGGCGTTATTACGAACTGCTTAGCTTTAAACCTTTGGCAAAAATTGAAGGTTATAAAACCGAGATTGAAAATGGTAAAAACCCACGTGATGTAAAAATTGATTTAGCGAAAGAGCTTATTACTCGCTTTCATGATGAAGCTTGTGCACAAGCCGCGCATGATGAGTTTATTAATCGTTTTCAAAAAGGCGCTATGCCCGATGAAATGCCAGAGTTTGAACTCAGCCCTGAAAATGGTGAAATAGCCATTGCTAACTTATTAAAAGAAGCCGGTTTAGTCGGTAGCACTTCAGATGCATACCGAATGATCAAACAAGGTGCAGCTAAAATTGACGGTGAAAAAATTACCGATAAAGGCTTAATACTCAGCAGTGGAAGTAAAGCCGTATACCAAGTAGGTAAACGCAAATTTGCTCGCGTTAGTGTTAACTAATCGATAAATCCCTAAAGATAACTTAATCAATACTAGTTTTGGTCATGTATTGAATGAGCTTTCAATAGTCTTTATTT
>JBLIEW010000036.1:0-49146 GCA_047633255.1 Colwellia sp. | reverse complement strand
GGTGACTTTCATGGCAATTGTGTAATGTTGTTTTTGGCGAAGTAATTTGATCACAATTTGCCATGAAGGTCGATCCCCTAATCATCTATTTTTATGATTATATTTCGAGGGGATTCGTCAGTACCCGCTCTACTTCAAGATGCAGATTTCAGCAAGTCGAAAAAGGGTTAGCTACCAGGAATTGATTGAAGAGAATAGTTATTCTATTGTCGAAATCAATAACGCAGGAGATGACCCTTTATCGGCTTGCCCGTAGGGAGCTAAGCTAGAAACTGCATCTTCAATTGGAACGGGTATATCCCCGCTCCAATTGAGGAGGAACGAGTATATTAGTTCTTCTTATTTGTTGGCCTGCTAATTTATTATACAGGTAACTCTACTTTTTTTAGCATAACAAACAACTCATCTTTTAATTTCAAACGTTGCTTCTTTTTCATTTCGATATAGTCATCACTGGTATTTTCAATACCCTTCTCTATACGAAGCACTTCTTGATTAATATCATGGTACTCCGTAAATAAGCGAGAAAAGTGATTATCATTCATTTTTAAGTGATGAATCTCATCATTAAACTCTGGAAACTCGTGGTGTAGATCATGTTTTTGTATGGTCATAGTGTTCTCCTTGTGCCATGTTTTTCGTTAAGTTATACCAAACAGATTAATTTAGTGATTAATTTAGTGATTAATTTAGTGATTAATTTTAATGAGGATAAATTTTCAAGAACGAGGCGCTTGATTGAGCAATAGCTGGCTATTGGGATTGAAAGCAACGATGTTATTGGAGATTTAGACCATTTATAAAGATCACTTAATTAGTTTGATTGGTATTATATCTATCTTCATTCTCACTTTACGCTTTTATTTCTATCAGTATTTGATCTAGCACAAGGGTCTGATTAAAAATTTTTTCAAAATATGAGTTAAAAAAAGGGCCTCTTATATCAATTAGTATAATAGGCCCTTTCGTTTGTCATTGTAAATTTATGATATTTTTTTACAATAGAGAAATGTCTGCGATAGCAAAGAAGCTATTACGTATTTCATTAAGTAACGTTAAGCGGTTTATTTTTACTGCTTCATCATCACTCATCACCATCACGTTATCAAAGAAAGTATCTATCGGAGTTTTTAACTGAGCAAGCTCAGATAAAGCAGCTTGATAATTTTTCTGTGCCATTAATGGTGCGACTTTCAAGCTGATACTTTGAAAAACATCAGCAAGATCTTTCTCTGCTTGTTCGCTAGCTAACTCAGTTTTAAAAGCATCATAAAGTTGGCCATCAAACTTAGCAAGAATATTACCAACACGCTTATTGGCTGCTGCTAATGTAGCAGCTTCCGCAAGTTCACCAAAGAAAGTAACCGCTTTAATACGCTTGTCAAAATCTAACGGCGCACTTGGCTTCTTCGCCAGCACAGCTTGAATAACGTCAAGCGTAATACCTTGTTCTTGATAAAAAGCACGGAAACGGCCCATAATAAAATCAAAGACATTATCAGCAGTATTCTCATTTATTAATTTATCACCAAATAAATTAATACTTTCAGCTATTAGCGTAACAAGATCTAAATCTAGTTGCTTTTCAATGATAATGCGAATCACACCAATGGCAGCTCTTCGCAAGGCAAACGGGTCTTTATCACCTTTAGGTGGTTGGTTAATACCAAAGATACCTACTAAGGTATCAATTTTATCACTGATAGCAACTGCGCAACCTATAGTCGCTTCAGGTAAACTGTCTCCGGCATAACGTGGACGATATTGATCTTCTAACGCTTGAGCTATTGCTTCATTTTCGCCATCGTTGAGGGCATAGTATTTCCCCATTGTGCCTTGTACTTGTGGAAACTCTAACACCATGTCCGACATTAGATCTGTTTTACTCAACAAACCAGCACGATAAGCATCGTCACTGTTTTCATCTAATTGATCAGCGATAACTTTACTTAAACTAGCGATGCGCATCGACTTGGCTTTTAACGTACCAAGTTGTTTTTGAAACAACACAGATTCTAAGGTCGATAGTCTTGATTCTAATGTCTGCTTTTTATCTGTTTTAAAGAAAAATTCAGCATCAGCTAATCGAGGACGAATGACTTTCTCATTGCCAAATATCACTTGTTGTGGATCTTTTGATTCGATATTGGTAACAAAAATAAATTTATTAACTAATACGCCATCGCTATTAGTAACTGGGAAGTATTTTTGATGATCTTTCATAGAGTAAATCAATGGCTCAGCAGGCACATTGAGAAAGTCTTCATCAAAAGTACCAACTAACGTTACCGGCCATTCAACTAATGCAGTGACCTCTTCCAGTAATTCTTCATCGATTAAGGCAACAGCAGAAATATCGAATTCTGTTTGTTTAATTTGTTCTATGATTTTATCTTGGCGTGCTTGGTAATCGACTTCAACATAGGCTTTTAATAACTCAGCTTGATAATCATTTGCATGCTTAAGTGTAACCAACCCTTGATGATGGAATCGATGACCTTGCACTTGATTACTTGAATTCACACCTAACGCAGTACCCGCTATAACTTGATCGCCATACATTAACGTTAATGTATGAACAGGTCGTATAAACTGAATACGTTCTGCACCCCAACGCATAGGCTTGGCAATAGGTAATTTATTTAGTGCTGTAACAACCATATCTGGCACTAACTCATGAATAGTTTTACCTGATACAGTTGCTTTGTGTAGCAACCATTCACCTTTGGGTGTAACTAAGCGTTCAGCTTGCTCAATAGTAATACCGTTAGAGCGAGCCCAACCCATAGCAGCTTTGCTTGGTTGCCCTTGCTCATCAAAAGCAACATTCACTGCCGGTCCACGTTTTTCGACTACTTTATCAGCTTGCTTATCGTTCAAGTCTATTACTTGTACGGCTAAACGGCGCGGTGTAGCAAACCATTTAATGTCCGAATAAGAGAGATCGTTACTATCAAGCTGACTTTTAATATTATCATAAAAGGCTATTGCTAATGTCTTTAGTGATTTCGGTGGTAATTCTTCTGTACCTAATTCAATCAGGAGAGTTTCGTTAATCATTATTTGTCTCCTTTAACTGAATGATCAGTTTTGTTTTTACCTGCTTTCTCTTTACACAGAGGAAAGCCTAGCTCTTCACGTTTTGCATAATAACCTTGTGCGACAGCTTTTGACAAAGTACGTACACGTAAAATATAACGTTGGCGCTCAGTAACAGATATGGCATGACGAGCATCGAGTAAATTGAACGCATGAGAGGCTTTCATTACTTGCTCATAAGCAGGTAATGGTAAGTTAGCTTCAATCAACTTTTGACTATCTTTTTCACATTGATCAAACTGCTTAAAAAGCGCGTCTACATCAGCATGTTCAAAATTATAAGTCGATTGCTCTACTTCATTTTGATGAAAAACATCACCGTAAGTCACTGTTCCCATAGGGCCATCAGCCCAAACAAGATCATAAATACTGTCAACATTTTGAATATACATAGCAAGGCGTTCTAAACCATACGTGATCTCGCCCGTTACTGGTGTACATTCTAAACCACCCACTTGTTGAAAATAGGTGAACTGTGTAATTTCCATACCATTAAGCCAAATCTCCCAACCTAAACCCCACGCACCTAATGTGGGTGATTCCCAATTATCTTCAACAAAGCGAATATCATGTACTAGAGGATCAATGCCTAACTCTTTTAAAGAATTAAGATAAAGCTCTTGGATATTTTTGGGTGATGGCTTTAACATTACTTGGAATTGATAATAATGTTGTAACCGATTTGGATTTTCACCATAACGACCATCAGTAGGTCGTCTACAAGGCTGTACATAGGCACTACTGATTGGCTCAGGTCCTATAGAACGTAAAAAAGTCATTGGGTGGAATGTTCCTGCCCCAACTTCTAAATCTAATGGTTGTACGATAACGCAACCTTGACGTGACCAATAATCTTGCAACTGCAATATAAGGCCCTGAAACGTTTTACAATTGAAACTAGTCATGGATGTTCAAATTCACTTTTGTTTAGATTTAATTACAAGCTTTTGATTAAACTGTAACGCTTAAAAAATAAAAACCCAGTAATGAAGACCGGGTATATTATTTGTATTTTAACTACACAATTACTATTCGTAGTAACTTGATTAAAAGTCTAAATTCGAGACCTTCAATGCATTTTCTTCAATGAAATGACGACGTGGTTCAACATGGTCACCCATTAAGGTAGTAAACAATTGATCCGCTGCAATAGCATCTTCAATGGTTACTTGTAACATACGACGTGTATCAGGATCCATAGTAGTTTCCCATAATTGCTCAGGGTTCATTTCACCTAACCCTTTATAACGTTGTATGTATTGTCCACGTTTAGATTCTGCCATTAACCAGCTTAATGCTTCTTCAAAACTTTCTACCGGTTTAGTTTTCTCTCCACGTTTGGCATAAGCACCCTCTTCCATTAATCCATTGATCGCTTCGTTTAATGAAACAATGGCAGCAAACTCACTGGACTGAATAAAGTCATAACTACAATTATAAACTTTATCTATGCCATGTTGACGAACATTAAATCGAGGGTAATAAATATGACGCTCGCTGTCATGTTCAACACTGACGGTATAAATAGAGCCATTACCTTCTTGATTATCAAGCTGGGTAATTAAATCTTTTGCCCATGCTTCTACTGTAGCTCTGTCAGAAAAGTTTTCTGGAGAAATATTTACGCTGTAAATCATCTTCTCTAAAATATCACTTGGAATTTGTCTTGAAATTCTTTTAATAATATCCATTGTTGTACGGTATTGATTAACTAACTGTTCAAGCGCAAAACCAGCAATTGCAGGTGCAACTTCATTTACATGAATAGTCGCGTTTTCTAACGCTAGCGTAGTTAAGTATTCTGTTAATCCGTCATCATCTTTAATGTAGCGTTCTTGCTTACCTTTTTTCACTTTATACAAAGGAGGTTGAGCAATAAAGATATGACCGCGTTCCATTATTTCTGGCATTTGGCGATAGAAAAATGTAAGTAATAACGTACGGATATGTGAACCATCGACATCAGCATCAGTCATGATGATAATGCTATGATAACGTAGTTTCTCAGGGTTATATTCATCACGGCCAATACCACAACCTAATGCAGTAATTAAAGTACCGACTTCTTGTGATGAAATCATTTTATCAAAACGCGCTTTTTCTACGTTAAGAATTTTACCCTTCAATGGCAATATAGCTTGGTTTTTACGGTTACGTCCCTGCTTGGCTGAACCGCCAGCAGAGTCTCCTTCCACAATATAAATTTCAGACAGTGCCGGATCTTTTTCCTGACAATCCGCTAATTTACCTGGTAAACCTGCAATATCTAACACACCTTTACGACGAGTCATTTCACGCGCTTTTCGCGCGGCTTCACGTGCTCTTGACGCGTCAACAATTTTCATAATAATAGTGCGTGCAATACTTGGGTTTTCTAGTAAGTATTCACCGAGCTTTTCGCCCATAGCTTGCTCAACTGCAGTCTTAACTTCAGAAGAAACTAACTTATCTTTAGTTTGAGAGGAAAACTTAGGATCAGGTACTTTCACTGATATTACGGCAGTTAAACCTTCACGCGCATCATCACCTGTTGCACTTGTTTCACTACTACCTTTCTTGGCTTTGTTTAAGCCTTCTTTAACCATGTATGAGTTTAAGGTTCTCGTTAATGCCGTTCTAAAACCACTTAAATGAGTACCGCCGTCACGTTGTGGAATATTATTAGTAAAACAGAAAATGTTTTCTTGGAACCCATCATTCCACTGCATAGCAACTTCAACAACAATACCGTCTTCTCTTTCTAAATCGAAATAGAAAATCTCTTGGTTAACTGCTGTTTTATTGGTATTCAAATAATCAACGAACGCTTGGATCCCACCTTCATAACAAAAGTGTTCATCTTTACCTTCGCCACGTTCATCAATCAAACGGATAGACACACCCGAGTTTAAAAATGACAATTCACGAATACGTTTGACTAATATATCGTAGTGAAATAATACATCGGTAAATGTTTCACTACTTGGCCAAAAGCGAACTTCTGTACCTGTGTGTTCACTATCACCAACAGGTGCTAATGGTGCATCAGGCACGCCACCCGTATAGAACTGTTCGTACAACTTACCTTTACGACGTATATTTAATTTTAGCTTTCGGCTCAAAGCGTTAACAACAGAGATGCCCACGCCATGAAGACCACCGGATACTTTATAACCCGAGTCTTCACCACCAAACTTACCACCCGCATGCAATACGGTCATGATAACTTCAGCTGCTGATACGCCCTCTTCTGGATGAATATCTGTTGGTATACCACGACCATCATCTCTGACAGAAACAGAACCATCAAGGTGTATTTTTATAACTATTTCTTTACAATGGCCGGCAAGAGCTTCATCGATTGAATTATCTAAGACTTCAAAAACCATGTGATGCAAACCTGTGCCATCATCGGTGTCACCAATATACATACCCGGTCTTTTACGTACCGCATCAAGTCCTTTTAGTACCTTAATACTGGACGAGCCATATTCATTTTCTACTGTCATAGTTTTAGCCTATTCACTCTATATTGCTTTTTCTGATTTATTAAACTCAGAATCGTCTGGACATCTTTCTAATACTTTACCATGTTTCACGTGGAACATGCTGTATTTTCTATCGTCACATGATCCAAAAAATGGTTGTAAAACACTGGATTCAATTGCCGTAATAATAACCTGGCAATCCAATTCTTCTATTGCCTTTGATAAAGCTGAACGTGAATTAATATCTAATTCTGCGCCTATATCATCAATCAATAAAATTGGTTTTACTAACTTAACTCGAGCAATGAAACTTGCCTGGGCAAAAGTTAATGCTAGTAAAAACAACTTTTGTTGTCCTCTTGATAATTCAGTTTCTATCGATTTTTTATCAAGAAGAAATTTCACATCAAATTTATGTGCACCATAAAGACTGTATCCGAAATTAGCCTCTCTTTCTTTATTACTATTTAGCACATCAATAAGAGCAGCTTTTTGTGGCCAACCTTGTAAGTATTGTACTGTTACTCGCTCACTTAAGTTAGGTAGTAAAATAGCTAACCAGTGATTTAATTCAGAAATAATCTCTGATACATAGGTTGCTCTCAACGCTGATACTTCAATAGACAACTGGCAAAACTGCTCTGACCAATAAGACAACATTGAATTATTATTCATATCACTAGGTCTATCAATAGATCTAATACAGGCATTACGTTGTTTAAGCACTCTATTGAAATTCTTCCACAAAGTAGAAAAGTCATGTTTCACGTGAAACATTCCTAAGTCAATAAAACGCCGACGCTCTTTAGGCCCGCCAAAAAAAAGCTTAAAACTTTCCGGTGTTACAATCTGTATAGCAATATTCTTCGCTAAAATAGATAACCGGCTATGTCTTTCTCCGTCGATTTTGATATTCGTTAGACCAGATGATATATCTCTACTCAAGCCTAGTTGACGATCGTTGGTGTCTCTTACACTGACTACAAAACTTTTAGTATCATGACAAGCAAGTGAATCTACTTTGCTGGTTCTAAACGACTTACCATGACCAAGAAAAAACAGAGCTTCTAATAAACTACTTTTACCACTGCCATTATCGCCAACAAAAAAATTTAATTTAGGGTGAAAATTAATTGAGACTCCGTCTAAGTTACGAAAGTTCTGGGTTGTTAATTTATCAACACTCATTATGTTTTTTCAATTTTGATAAAGGGCAGCAAACTAAATAGTTATTTAAAGACGCATTGGCATAACAACGTAAAGTGCTTCACCCGAATTAGCACCTTCAATCACTACACTAGAATTTGCATCTGCTAAAGTAAACTTTACTTTTTCGTCTTTTATAGCGCTAAGCACATCAAGAACATAACTAACGTTAAAACCAACTTCTAAATTTTCATAAGGAAAATCAATTTCTAGTTCTTCTTCTGCTTGTTCTTGTTCAGGATTATTCGCTGTTATCTTTAACAAAGAATTAGAGAAGTTTAAACGGACACCTTTAAATTTTTCATTGGAAAGAATAGATGCACGTGAAAGAACTTGGCGTAATTGTTCTTTATCAGTAAGGAAAATCTTATCTCCATTACGTGGTAACACTCGGCGATAGTCAGGAAAGCGACCATCAACTAATTTACTGGTAAATGAAAATTCAGCATCAATAATACGAATATGATTTGAACCTAAATAGACATCGACCTCTTCGTCGACAGGTGATAGTAGACGAATTATTTCTAAAATACCTTTTCTAGGAACAATAACCTGTCTAGCGGGTAATGCTAAAGAACCATTAGATATTTTACAAATAGCTAATCGATGGCCATCTGTTGCTACTGAACGAATTTCATTACCTTCACTTTCAATAGACATACCATTAAGATAATAACGTACGTCTTGATTAGCCATGGAAAAATGAGTACTTTCGATTAAACGTAATAATTCAGATTTTAATAATTTAAATTCTACATCTCCTTTCCATTCTTCAATGTTAGGAAAATCAGTAGCGGGTAGCGTTGAAAGTGAATAACGGCTTCGACCAGAAGACAGCTTAACGGTATCATCTTGTGCAGTGAAAGTGATCAATGAATTTTCAGGTAGGCTTTTGCATATATCAAGTAATTTTCTTGCCGGTATGGTTAGTTTACCTTCATCACCTTGGTTGTCTACTACAGCATAAGCGACCATTTCTAGTTCTAAATCTGTAGCTGTTAACGTAAGTGACTGCCCACTTACATCAAAAAGGATATTTCCTAAAATAGGTAATGTACTTTTACGTTCAACCGCACCAGAAACTAGCAATAGTGGTTTTAGTAATAATTCTCTATTGATTGAAAATTTCATTTATATTCCTGATTATACTAATATTTATTATTTTAAAAGAAAATTTGAATGACAAATTTAAATATTCTATCACTTAACTTCGATATATCAAGAAGAAAGTGTTCTAATTAAATTAGAATAATCTTCTTTAATATCATGAAGTTCCTCTCGTAAAGATTTAACCTTACGACAAGCATGAAGCACAGTAGTATGATCTCTTCCACCAAAAGCATCACCTATTTCAGGTAAACTATGATTGGTTAATTCTTTAGATAATGCCATCGCTAACTGTCTAGGTCTAGCAACAGATCTATTTCTTCGTTTTGATAATAAATCGGCAATTTTAATTTTATAATATTCTGCAACAGTGCGTTGAATATTATCTATGGTAACCAATTTATCTTGCAATGCTAATAAATCTCTTAAAGCTTCGCGTACAAAGTCAATCGTAATAGCGCGACCGGTAAAATTAGCATTGGCGATGACTCGATTCAGTGCGCCTTCTAATTCACGTACATTAGAACGCAAACGTTTAGCAATGAAAAAAGCAACTTCATCAGCAAGATTAATATTACTCTCTTGTGCCTTTTTCTTCAAAATTGCAACTCGAGTTTCTAACTCTGGAGGTTCAATGGCAATAGTTAACCCCCAACCGAAGCGGGATTTCAAGCGATCTTCAACCGCAACCTCTTTTGGATAACGATCACTGGTTAAAATAATTTGCTGATTACCTTCTAATAAAGCATTAAAGGTATGAAAAAACTCTTCTTGCGTTCTATCTTTACCGGCAAAAAATTGGATATCATCAATTAGTAGCGCATCTACACTTCGATAATAATGCTTAAATTTTTCCATCTCATTATTTTGAAGCGCTTTTACCATATCTTGAACAAATCGTTCGGAATGCATATAAGCGATTTTTGCGTTTGGGTTATTTTCTAATATTGCATTACCCACTGCATGTAATAAATGCGTTTTACCAAGACCCGTGCCACCATAAATAAATAAAGGGTTATACGCGGCCCCTGGATTATCGGCAACCTGTGATGCTGCAGCACGTGCTAATTGGTTAGATTTACCTTCAACAAAATTGTCAAAAGTATATTTCATTCTAACATTAGCTTTCTTAGGTAAACCGGTACTAACATCGTTAATAGCTGGTACTTTGTTGTTTTTACTAAAATTAGGACCCGAAGAGGTAGGCGATAATGAATTAGGTTTCACTGTGGGTGCTAAAGGTTTACTGCCAACATCAAATCTTAACAGATAGGCATCTTCTCCATCAGTCATTGTAATTAATTCATTGATACGATTGACATATTTATCACGCACCCAATCCAAAACAAATCGGTTAGGGGCATAAAGTGTCAAAACGTTATTGGTTACGACGCATTGTAATGGTCGAATCCACATACTAAATTGCTGAGCTGGCAATTCTTCTTGCAGAACAGAAAGGCAACGTTGCCAAAGTGAATGTTCCAACCAAAACTCCAAAGGAAAGTGATCTAATCAACTTGCAAACTATATTCACTATTTATGAAAAATGAATGCAGTATAAAAAGAATATCTAATGTCAAAATAAACAAGAAATAGTGAACTTGAAAAACTGCCATAAGTGAAAGTTTTTATTATATTCCGCCATTATCTCTATACTTATCCACAAGTGCAATATTGACAGGCAAGTATTATTAAGTATTTTTATTGGTTATTAGCTAACTCATTATAATTGATAACTATTTTCAACTTAGATAGATTAAAATAATACTAAAAAAAACTGGATAGTACATTTGTTTCTGATGATGTAAATCATAGATAAATCATAACATTAAATAATATGATCAAAACCTGTGGATATTTTATTTTTATAAAGTACGAGAATAACTAAATATTTAGGCTGCTGAGTAAGATCCAAAGGATCCTAAGTATGATCATTAATAAATAAGGGAAACTAATTTATTGACAATAGCTTAATTTAGCTTTAGAATTCGCCCTCTTTTTTTAGACCAGTGTGCTCATAATGGCTTTTTTGTCAGGGCAACAACAACCGACGGATTAGCGTAATGAAAAGAACATTTCAACCTAGCGTATTAAAGCGTAAGCGTAACCACGGATTCCGTGCTCGTATGGCAACTAAAAATGGCCGTGCTGTTATAGCACGTCGCCGTGCCAAAGGCCGTAAACGCCTTAGCGCTTAGTCTTAAACTTTTTCTTACTAAGAAATTAGACTTAAGATATGGTAACCAATAAGGTTACTTATGAATTTGTTCGGGAGTCACGTCTGTTGACTCCCGCTCACTTTCAATGTGTATTTAAAAAACCAATTCGTTTTGGCTCATCCCACTTTACTATCCTTTTAACACCCTCTAATTTACCTGATGATTCATCTAAAAATAATCGTCTAGGCCTAGCTATAGCTAAAAAACGTGTAAAACTTGCCGTACAACGAAATCGAATTAAAAGAATTATCAGAGAAAGCTTTCGTTTAAACCAACATGAATTACCTCCAATCGACATGGTTGTTATGGTAAAGTCCGGTATCGATAAGTTAGACAACAAAGAAATTAATCAACAATTATCAAAAATATGGCGAAAAATAAATCAGCGCCACAAAAGTTAGCTATAACCTTTATAAAAGGTTATCAGCGCTTTATTAGCCCAATATTGGGATCAAATTGTCGATTTTATCCAAGCTGCTCTTGTTATGCCTGTGAAGCAATAGAACGCTTTGGGGTTGTCAAAGGTGGTTGGTTAGCAAGCAAACGTATACTAAAATGTCATCCGCTTAATGAAGGGGGTGAAGATCCAGTACCACCATTAGATGATGATAAATAAAACTTATCCTATCTCAATAATAGTAGCTTTTAGTCTACATAGTTTAAAAGGTAGTTGGTTAAGTCGCTAACGTATACTAAAATGCTTTGCAATTAATTAAATGCAGGTGGTTATAATCACCTATTAACACAAAAAGAAGAGAAATAAACCTTATGGAATCTCAACGCAGTCTGCTATTTATTGCGCTTATGGTTGTTACTTACTTATTATTTAGTCAGTGGCAATTAGAAAATGCTCCAACAGTTGAACAATCAAGCATCAGTCAAACGACATCAACAGAGCAAGGTGCTAATTCAGATTTTGTACCTGAATCATCAGATTCCACCGCACCACAAATAAACACAGCTAATGCAAGTTCAAAATTAGTTACCGTAACCACTAACACCTTAATTATTACAATTAATACTCAAGGTGGTGATATTGTTGATGTGAAACTACGTGAGTTCGATACTGAACAAGGCAACGGTATTCCATTTACAGTATTGCAAAATGGCAATCAAAAATATGTTGCACAAAGTGGTTTAACCGGTGCAAATGGTGTTGATAGAGTCATTGAAGGTCGTCCTATTTATAGCAGCTCACAATCAAGCTACGAATTAACAGATGATGAATTGACCGTTGATTTAACATTTCAAGATGATAAAGGTTTAACCGTTACTAAACGTTTTTCATTTACTGCTGACAGCTATAGTGTCAATGTCGATTATGTTATTGACAACAACACAGCAAACAGCGTTTCTGTACAAATGTACGGACAGCTAAAACAATCAACACTGGCAGATACCTCATCAGGTATGTTACCAACCTATCGTGGCGCTGCTTTTTCAACTAGCGAAGACCGTTATGAGAAATATGATTTTGATGATATTAGCGAAGCTAATTTAAACAAAACAACACCGGGTGGTTGGGTAGCAATGCTTGAGCATTATTTTGTTTCAGCTTGGGTACCCTCTGCAACAGACAATAACCAACTTTATACTAGCTATAGTAATAACCAAGAAGCCGTAATTGGCTTTAAAGCACCCGCAATCACTATTGATGCAGGTCAACAAGGTATTACGTCAGCAATTTTCTATGTAGGACCTAAAGATCAAGCAGTACTAGAAAAGATTGCACCTAACTTAGATTTAACCATTGATTATGGGTTTTTATGGATGATCAGCCAACCGTTATTCTGGCTGTTATTAAAGATTCAAAGTTTTGTTGTTAACTGGGGTCTTGCTATTATTATCATCACCTTAATTGTTAAAGGGGGTATGTACCCGCTTACCAAAGCACAATATACTTCAATGGCAAAAATGCGTGAATTGGCTCCTAAAATGGCCAAATTAAAAGAACGCTTTGGTGATGACAAGCAAAAAATGTCTCAAGCCACAATGGAAATGTACCGTAAAGAAAAAGTAAATCCAGCCGGTGGTTGTTTACCTCTAATTTTACAAATGCCTATTTTCTTAGCGCTATACTGGGTATTTTTAGAAAGCGTAGAATTACGCCATGCGCCATTCATATTCTGGATTCAAGATTTATCAGCAATGGACCCTTACTATGTATTACCTGTGTTAATGGGTATTAGTATGTATGTAATGCAAAAACTACAACCGATGACAGTACAAGATCCTATGCAACAGAAAATAATGCAATATATGCCTGTTGCGTTCTCTGTATTTATGGCGTGGTTCCCATCTGGCTTAGTACTTTACTGGTTTATAAGTAACTTAATTTCAATAACTCAAATGAAAATTATTTTCAGCGGTATTGAAAAGAAAAAATTGGCTGCTGATCAAGCAAAGTCATAACAGTTAGCAACACGTGTTAAGTTGCAAATAAGTAAAAGTAAAATAAAAGCGATTTCTTGAAAAAGAAATCGCTTTTTTGTTACTTGCCATTAAATAAAGTAAAATGCCACTCATTAGTTATTCCGTTATAAAGACAATATCATGACATTATCATTTAATGAAAAAAGTACCATTACTGCACAAGCTACCGCCCCCGGTCGAGGTGGTGTCGGTATTATTCGTGTTTCAGGACCGGAAGCACGAAATGTTGCACAAGCAATTTTAGGTAAAATACCCGAAGTAAGAAAAGCTGAATACCTGCCTTTCACCGATGCAAACAATGAAGTATTAGACCAAGGCATAGCCCTATTTTTCAAAGCGCCTAACTCCTTTACTGGTGAAGATATTATAGAATTTCAAGGTCACGGCGGGCCTGTTATTCTAGATATGTTACTCAATGCTATTCTTGCCCTACCCAAAATAAAAATGGCTAAACCGGGAGAATTTAGTGAACAAGCTTTTCTCAATGATAAACTCGATTTAACACAAGCAGAAGCGATTGCCGATTTAATTAATTCTAGCTCAGAACAAGCTGCCCGCTCTGCCCTACACTCCCTGCAAGGTGATTTTTCTAAGCTCGTTAATGAAATGGTTGAAAGTATAATTCACTTACGCATGTATGTTGAAGCCGCTATTGATTTTCCAGAGGAAGAAATTGATTTTCTGGCTGATAAAAAAATAGTAACCGATCTAAAAACAATTATTAAGCAAGTTGAAAGTGTTCAAAAACAAGCACAACAAGGAAGTATTATTCGTGAAGGTATGCGCGTAGTTATAGCTGGCCGTCCCAATGCGGGTAAATCCAGTCTTTTAAATGCATTAAGTGGTAAAGATACCGCGATAGTAACCGATATTGCCGGAACCACTCGTGATGTATTAACAGAACAAATCCATATAGACGGTATGCCACTACATATCATTGATACTGCAGGTTTACGTGACAGTGATGATAAAGTTGAACAAATAGGCATAGAGCGCGCCTGGAAGGAAATAAAGCAGGCTGATCGGGTATTGTTAATGGTAGACGCCAGTGAAAACCATAACGTATTGGAAGATGAACAAGATATTAGAAATTACTATCCTGACTTTTTTGAAAAACTACCCGATAATATCGGTTTAACGTTAGTTAGAAATAAAGCTGACATTAACCAATCAATTAACCATACCAGCATAGGTTTAACTGACTTTACCGATAATAAACAAGTCAAACATACTGTAGTAACCTTATCAGCAAAAACGGGCGCAGGTGTTGATAGCTTAAAGGAACACTTAAAAAGCATTATGGGTTACCAAGGTGGTACTGAAGGGGGCTTTATGGCTAGAAGACGTCATTTGACCGCTTTAAGTAATGCACATCAACATTTGATTACCGGATTAGATCAACTTGAATCTTACGTGGCGGGCGAAATACTCGCAGAAGAATTAAGAATATGCCAACAAGAACTAGATCAAATCACTGGAGAGTTCAGCAGTGATGATTTATTAGGTAAAATATTTAGTTCATTTTGTATTGGTAAATAATTTACCTAATTACTTGCACACATACTGGCACATACTTTCTATAGCAATTAAAACGTCATATTCTAAATCCCAATAGCTTACTATTGGGATTTAGAATAACGCTGCGCTTAGGTCTTTTATCCTACTTAAAAGGCTTATTGACTGTACATTGCACGCTGTTGTGCATCTCGACTGTGATCGGGGTCTTCTATACACTCAACCGATTCAATAAAAGCAAGGTAGTGAGCAGGTACTTTAGTTTCTTTTGCTCCAATAATAACGTGATTTATATACCAAGAATAAGGCTTTAATGAGGGGTCTATTTTAATTGCACAGTATATTAATGCTTCAAATACTTCGCCTAAATCATTTTCTACAAAAACTAGTTTTTCATCGTATCCATATCCTAAACTTTCAGCTCTGTCTAAAATGCCTTTTTCATTTATATTTATCTCAAATAGAGCACCAATGACGATATCTTCATTTTTGTTAGTTTGAAAAGAATCACACTTCCCAGAACCATCATCAGCCCCCATATTAAAACGTAATTGGTGGTTTTTAAGCGTGACTATTTCAAGTCTTTTGGCACTTGGAACCCGCTCTTGAAGCCTTAAAAGTGACATATTTGAACCGTATGCAAAATACTTCATCAAATCTCCTATGCAGTTAATATTGTATTAAACGGAGAAAAACTTTTTCTACCATTCATTAATCGTGTGTTTGTAATACGAATATAATTAACTTTGGATTATAATTATATTAAATATTTACTAATTTCCTATGATGAATTGTTAAATAAGTAATACAAAATATAATTTATAAGGCTATTTATAAGACTTAAACCGTAAAAGATCTGATTAATAATTATCACTATCTTGCATCGTTCAGTAAAATATGGGTTAAATTACCGGTTAGATAATATTACAATAGACACATAATTTACTATTGGATATTAGAATATGAGCTCATTTCAGATAATTGTTGGTAGCATGTTAGGGGGTACTGAATATGTTGCCGAAGCCTGTGAAGAACAACTAAATACACTTGATCATCAGGTAAATTTACATTTAAAACCAGATTTTACATCGATCCTCAATGATACTTTTGCTCAAAAAACCACCACAAAACCGGTTTGGCTAATTTGTACCTCTACTCATGGTGCCGGTGACTACCCTGACAACATTCAAGCATTTGTTAGCGATCTTAAGAATTGTGAACAAGATCTATCCTCAATTAACTTTATGATCATAGCGATCGGGGATTCTAGTTACGATACATTTTGCAAAGCCGGAGTAGATTTAAATAACCTTTTAAAATCAAAGTGTTGCATTGGAATTACAAGGATCAACATGCTAGATATGAGTGAGGATATCGATCCAGAATTACTGGCACAAGAATGGTTAAAAGATAAAAAAGATCTTTTATAGTAAGTTACTCATAACTTATTCACAATATTGATCACATTATAAAGCTGTTGTGGATAATTTGGTGAATAAGCTATTAATTTAACCTTATTATTCAGTGGTTAACTTTCTCATTAAATCATCCTGTGTATAAGTCGCTGTTTTGATCAAAGCTTATTTACCGGTTGATCAAGCATTGATCACAGACTTATCATTCATTTAACTCTATAATAAATAAACTAAATAATGGCTTATACACAGAAATATCGTTCCTTAATAAGTAATAGTAATAGGATCTTTATAAAGATCTTATAATATATTAGAGAGATCGGCGTTTGATCTTTTTAATCATTTGATCGTTTCCCTCAAGGCAAAAAAGCGCTAAAATATCTCTCCTGATTTTTCAAATTACTTTTTTGCTGAAAATAATTTCATCTGGTGAGTAGTTCATTTTTTTATTAAAAACGTAACCCTGAAGGTTTAGATTTATGTGGTATCAAGAATTTTATGATGTAATCGTTGTTGGTGGTGGCCATGCAGGCACTGAGGCTGCGCTTGCTTCAGCACGAATGGGATGCAAAACTTTACTGCTGACCCATAACATCGATACGTTAGGACAAATGTCTTGTAATCCAGCAATTGGTGGCATTGGCAAGGGGCATTTAGTAAAAGAAATTGATGCTCTGGGTGGCCTAATGGCTACAGCCATTGATCACAGCGCCATTCAATTTAGAACTTTGAATGGCAGCAAAGGCCCTGCCGTTCGAGCTACGCGTGCTCAAGCCGACAGAGCGCTGTATAGATCTTTCGTTCGAAAAAGCTTAGAAAATCAAGAAAACTTAACCATTTTTCAACAACCTTGTGATGATCTAATTCTAGAGAATGATCGTGTCGTTGGTGTATCAACTCAAATGGGATTAAAATTCAAAGGCAAAACGGTCGTGTTAACCGTAGGAACTTTCCTTTCAGGATTGATCCATATTGGATTAAATAACTACCAAGGTGGCCGAGCAGGTGATCCTGCTAGTATGAATCTAGCCGCTAAAATGCGTGATATGCCCTTTAGAATGGATCGTTTAAAAACCGGTACACCACCGCGTTTAGATGCGAGATCGTTAGATTTTTCTGTTATGGAAAAACAACCGGGTGATACACCTCGACCGGTATTTTCATTTATGGGATCACGGGAAGATCATCCAGAACAAATTTCTTGTTATATCACCCACACCAACGAGAAAACTCATCAACATATTCGTGAAGGTCTTGATCGATCTCCAATGTATACCGGTGTTATTGAAGGCGTAGGCCCGCGATACTGCCCTTCTATTGAAGATAAGATCACCCGCTTTGCAGATAAAAATTCTCATCAGATATTTGTTGAACCCGAAGGCTTAACCACCAACGAAATTTACCCTAATGGTATTTCAACGAGTTTACCTTTTGACGTACAAATGAATTTAGTTCGTTCGATCAAAGGTTTTGAAAATGCCTTTATTACCCGCCCTGGTTATGCCATTGAATATGATTATTTTGATCCACGTGATTTAAAGCAATCATTAGAAAGTAAATTTATTGAAAATTTATATTTTGCAGGACAAATTAACGGTACCACTGGCTATGAAGAAGCCGGTGCACAAGGATTGATCGCAGCAACCAATGCGGCTAATCGTGTTAAGGGTAAAGATGAATTTACTTTAGGTCGCGATCAAGCCTATATGGGCGTACTCATTGACGATCTATCTACCTTAGGTACCAAAGAACCTTACAGAATGTTTACATCACGTGCTGAATACCGTTTATTATTACGTGAAGACAATGCTGATATCCGTTTAACTGAAAAAGGACGATCAGTGGGTTTAGTTGATGATCTTCGTTGGCAGCGTTTTAATGAAAAAATGGAAAATATTGAATTAGAACGTCAACGACTAAAAGATACTTGGGTACAGAAAGATCATACTTGCGCTGAACAAGTTAATAAATTACTTAAAAGTCCTATGAGTAAAGAAGCCAGTCTTGAAGATCTTATTCGACGTCCAGAAGTGCGTTATGAAGATTTAATGAAAATTGAAGGACTAGGACCTGAGATCGCCGATAAACAAGCATCAGAGCAAATTGAAATTCAAACCAAATATGCAGGTTATATTGATAGACAACTTGATGAAATAGCCAAGAAAAATCGTAATGAGAATACGCTGATCCCACTTGATTTTAATTATCAACAAATATCAGGGCTTTCTAATGAAGTAGTTGCTAAGTTAAAAGATGCACGACCAGAAACTATTGGTAAAGCTTCTCGAATTTCTGGTATTACTCCTGCTGCAATTTCGTTATTATTGGTTTACTTAAAAAAACACGGTTTACTAAGCAAAATAGCTTAGTCAATTCAGTCAGAAGCAATAAAAATGACACTAACAACTGATTTACAAGCATTGCTTGGAAAAACAACCTTAAAAGTATCTGAGCAACAGGTGCAATTACTTATTCAATATGTAGAGCTGTTACATAAATGGAATAAAGCTTATAACTTAACCTCTGTTCGTGATCCACAGCAAATGCTTGTTAAGCATATTATGGACAGTTTAATGGTTGGCGAAGTATTACAAGGTGAAAACTTTATAGATGTGGGTACCGGTCCTGGTTTACCGGGTATCCCACTGGCTATTTTATATCCAGAAAGAAATTTTGTCCTATTAGACAGTTTAGGAAAGCGTATTACTTTTCTAAGGCAAGTCGTATTTCAGTTAAAATTAACTAACGTGCAGCCTGTAAAGGCGCGGGTAGAAGAATATATTGTTGAAACACCATTTGATGGCGTACTAAGTCGAGCCTTTTCTTCACTTAATGACATGGTTAGTTGGTGCTCACACTTAGTGACTACTGAGCATGGACAGTTCTTTGCACTAAAAGGACAATACCCAACAGATGAATTAGAACAATTACCTGAAAATATAAAATTAGTGTCTAGTCATAAAATAACTGTTCCTGAGCTTGTTGGTGAGCGACATGTTATTGTATTAAAAAAGTTTAATGAACAATAACAAATATTAAAAAGAGGCTTTTGTGGGAAAAATAATTGCAGTTGCAAATCAGAAAGGTGGCGTTGGTAAAACAACTACCGCGGTAAATTTAGCTGCCTCTTTAGCCGCGACTAAGCGTAAAATATTATTAATAGACCTTGACCCGCAAGGTAATGCCACTATGGCAAGTGGTATTGATAAATATGAAGTACCAGCGACTTGCTATGAACTGTTAGTTGAAGAGCAATCGGTAGAGCAAGTTGTTCAAAAAGAAACATCAGGTCTTTATGATCTTATTGCGGCAAATGCAGATGTAACTGCGGCTGAAATTAAGTTGATGGAAGTTTATGCACGAGAGCAAAGGCTAAAAACAGCATTAGCACCGGTAAAAGATTATTATGATTTTATCATCATTGACTGCCCTCCTTCATTGAATATGCTTACTGTCAATGCAATGACTGCAGCCGATTCTGTACTTGTACCTATGCAATGTGAATATTATGCACTTGAAGGGTTAACCGCTTTAATGGATACTATTTCAAAATTAACCTCTGTCGTTAATAGCGATCTACATATAGAAGGTATTTTACGTACCATGTATGATCCTCGTAACCGTTTGGCTAATGATGTTTCAGAGCAATTAAAACGGCATTTTGGTGATAAAGTATACCGCAGCGTTATTCCGCGCAATGTACGCTTAGCTGAAGCACCAAGTTTTGGATCACCGGTTATGTATTATGATAAATCATCAACCGGCTCTAAAGCTTATTTAGCATTAGCGGGAGAAGTGTTACGTAAAAATAGCCCTGCTGGCAATACAAAAATTACGCCGTCTTCATCAGAAAATGAAATATCTGCAACTGAAAAGTCAGCTGAATAAATTCAAGGAATATTATGAGCCCAGTAAAACGACGCGGATTAGGCAGAGGTCTTGACGCTTTGCTCACCCCCCAAATAAAAGCACCCGCCCGAGAAGAAGAAAAAGAAAGTGGTGATACCGCACCTAAAGATGGTGATTTAAGAAAAATATCCATTGATAAGTTATTACCAGGTAAATATCAACCCCGTAAAGACATGTCAGATGCCGCGCTAGAAGAACTATCACTCTCCATTCAGTCTCAAGGTATTATTCAACCTATCGTTGTTAGGCCATTAGACGAAGATAAAGGCGAGTTTGAAATTATCGCTGGCGAACGTCGTTGGCGTGCAGCTAAATTAGCCCAATTAACAGAAGTGCCCTGCTTAATTAAAGATGTACCTGATGAGTCAGCCGTTGCAATTGCATTAATTGAAAATATTCAACGTGAAGATCTTAATGCAATGGAAGAAGCTATCGCATTAGAACGTTTATTAACTGAATTTGATTTAACCCATCAAGAGGTTGCTATTGCGGTAGGTAAATCACGCACTACCGTTACCAATTTATTACGGTTAAATAATTTACATGATGAAGTGAAAACCTTTCTTGAAAATGGCGATATTGAAATGGGTCATGCGCGTGCGCTGTTAGCGCTCGATGATGACTTGCAAGCCGAAGCTGCTGGTATTGTTGCGACTAAAGAATTAACGGTACGTGAAACAGAAGCGCTTATTAAACAAATTAAAAATCCAGAAGCCAAAAAAGCAATTAAAGAAAAAGATCAAGAAAGCATTGATATAGAAAAAGACTTAACAGATAAGTTAGGTTTAAAAGTGTCTGTTAGCCATAATCAAAAAGGCAAAGGAAAGCTCGTTATTTCATACAGTAAATTTGAAGAACTTGAAAAATTATTAGCACAAATAAAATAATGCTTAAAAATAAAGTCACTTACTAAAATCATTCGATTAATGCTTTTATGATTTTTATTTGTTATTAATATTTTCACAACTAATCACCTTATCCATACTTAAGAATGAGGTGATTAGATACTTTAGTTTATGAAGTTGATAAAAGGCCTAATCCTTTAGTCGTATTTATTAAAAAAATAGTAAATATTCGCATAAATAAAGGGCTTCTCTGCCCTATTTTCTTGCAAACGCACCTACAATGCGTATACTTGCGAAAAGTTTTTGCTTATACAGTTTTTACTTTAAAAAAGGATGTAGCCTACGACTTTATTCGTAAGCTTTATTTTAAATTTATGTAAGAAGTAATAATGACAAATAGACTTACTATCGCTGGTCGAAAGTTAGCATGGCAACAAAATTTGTTAGCCATTAGTCTTGTTTTATTATGCTCATTAATAAGTTATTTTATTTGGGGATTAGACCACGTTAAGTCAATTTTGGCTGCAGGTTTAGTAACAATAATTCCCAATAGTGTTTTTGCGCTCAAAGCATTTAAATATGCTGGAGCCAAATCGTCTAAATTAGTGGTTGAATCCTTCTTTAGCGGTGTAAAATTGAAAATGGTATTAACGGCCTTGTTATTTGTACTTGCCTTTAAATTTTTTGTACTACTGCCAATACCTTTTTTTAGCATGTTTTGTTTAATTATGGCCTTACCTTTAGTAACGCCCTTCTATATCAAACAATAGCTAATAGTAATATTAACAAAAGAATTTTATTTTAAACTTTAATCATTAGGAACATTAATATGTCTGCTGCTGCTGCTGAATTAACCAGCCAAGAATATATTAAACATCATTTAACCAATTTATCTGTCGGCGAAGGTTTCTGGACCTGGCATTTAGATACTTTAGGTTGGTCGGTGTTTTTAGGCTTTGTATTTCTTTATATTTTCCACTCAGTTGCTAAAAAAGCAACTACAGGTGTGCCAGGTAAATTGCAAAGTGGGGTTGAACTGGTTGTAGAATTTGTTGATAGCAGTGTTAAAAGCACTTTCCATGGCACTAACCCGTTAATTGCACCATTAGCCTTAACGGTTTTTGTTTGGATATTATTAATGAATGCGATGGATTGGGTACCGGTCGATTTCTTACCTTGGTTAATCAGTACGGTTGGCGGTATTGAAATGTCGCATGTTTACATGAAGCCCGTACCAACAACAGATCCAAACATGACTTTTGCTTTAGCATTAGGTGTATTTATTCTAACAATTTATTATTCGATCAAAATTAAAGGTGTGGGTGGCTTCATTAAAGAGCTGACTACACAACCCTTTAATCATTGGACTATGTATCCAATAAATTTTGTATTAGAAATGGTTACCTTATTAGCACGTCCATTATCGTTAGCCTTACGTTTGTTTGGTAACCTATATGCGGGTGAGTTAATATTTTTACTTATTGCGACAGTTGGTTTATTCCAATTGCCACTACACTTTTTATGGGCAACATTCCACTTATTGATTATCCCATTGCAGGCGTTCATCTTTATGATGTTAACTATTGTATATCTTAGTTTAGCGCATGAAGATCACTAGAATTTCTAGGGGAATTTAAAACGACGGAGTCGGCTCTTAGAGTAAAAGGCAGGAAGCCTAAAAAAACTAATTTACATTGGTAGGGTTAACTCTACTAAATGGGGACAGGAAGTCCCAAAGAAAGATTTTTGTACAACTTTTTAAACTTTTAAACTTTTTTAACTTTTAACATTAACTTTAAATTATCGGAGATAAATATGTTATATATCGCTGTTGCGTTATTAATCGGTCTAGGTGCTTTAGGTACTGCGATTGGTTTTGGTATCTTAGGTGGCAAATTCTTAGAATCTGCTGCTCGCCAACCTGAACTAGCACCACAACTTCAAGTAAAAATGTTCATCGTAGCAGGTCTTATTGATGCTATCGCGATGATCGGTGTTGCGATCGGCCTATACATGTTATTCGTACTTGCTTAATAAGTAAGCTACTAGAATTATTAACGAATAACTAACTAGGAGGTACACAAATGAATATTAATGCCACATTAATAGGTCAGTTAATCGCATTTGTCGTATTTGTAATTTTCTGTATGAAGTTTGTATGGCCGCCGATTATGGCTGCTATTGAAGCTCGTCAAGCAATTATTGCTGACGGACTAGCTGCTTCAGACCGTGCCGCTAAAGATCTTGAGCTTGCTCAAGATAAAGCTACAGCCCAATTAAAAGAAGCTAAAGTTGAAGCTGCATCTATTGTAGATGCTGCTAAAAAACATGAAGCTAAAATTATTGAGGAAACAGCCGGTAAAGCACAAGCTGAGAAAGAAAAAATCTTAGCTTCTGGTCATGCAGAAATCGAAACTGAACGTAACCGTGCTAAAGAAGAACTACGTAAACAAGTAGCTGTTCTTGCTATAGCGGGTGCCGAGAAAATTCTTGAGCGTTCAATTGATGGCGCTGCACATAGCGACATCTTAGATAAACTCGTCGCTGAACTTTAAGAGGAAAGAGCTATGTCTGAATTGACAACTGTCGCTCGTCCTTACGCTAAAGCAGCGTTCGAATTTGCTGTCGAAGCTAAAGCAATTGATAGCTGGTTAATCCAGCTAACTTTTGCTGCTGAAGTTGCTAAAGATGTAACTGTTAAAGGTTATTTATCTGGTGGCGCTTCGGTAGAGCAAGCACAAACATTATTTTTAAATGTTTGTGGTGAGCAAGTAGACAGTCAAGGCCAAAACTTTTTAAAAGTAATGGCAGAAAACGAACGTTTGTTGGTGCTACCACAAGTTCTTGAGCAATTCATTGCGTTAAAAGCTGAATTTGATCAAGAAGTTTCTGTGGATGTAACCTCTGCTGTAGAAATAACTGCAGAGCAAAAAACAACAGTAAGCGCCGCGCTTGAAAAGCGCTTGGCACGTAAAGTAAAGCTTAATTGTTTTGTTGATGCGAGTATCGTTTCTGGCTTAGTTATACAAGCTGGTGACATGGTAATAGATGGTTCAATCAAAGGTAAACTGAACCGCTTAGCAACAACACTACAATCTTAGATAAGGGAACAGAGCATGCAACTGAATTCCACTGAAATCGCTGAACTGATCAAGAATAGAATTGAACAGTTTAACGTTGTCAGCGAAGCTCGTAACGAAGGTACTATCGTTTCTGTAACAGATGGTATTATTCGTATCAATGGCCTTGCCGATGTAATGCAAGGCGAAATGATCGAACTTCCTGGTAGCCGTTTTGCTATCGCGTTAAACCTTGACCGTGATTCGGTCGGTGCGGTAGTAATGGGCCCTTACGCTGATTTAGCGGAAGGCCAAAAAGTTAAAGGTACTGGTCGTATTTTAGAAGTACCAGTAGGACGTGGTTTATTAGGCCGCGTTGTAAATACACTAGGTGAACCAATTGATGGCAAAGGCCCAATTGATAATGACGGCTTCTCTCCAGTAGAAGTTGTTGCACCAGGTGTAATCGAACGTAAATCAGTAGACCAACCAGTTCAAACTGGTATCAAGTCTATTGACTCTATGATTCCAATTGGTCGTGGCCAGCGTGAATTAATCATTGGTGACCGTCAAATCGGTAAATCAGCGATTGCAGTTGACGCTATCATTAACCAAAAGAACACTGGTATTAAATGTGTTTATGTTGCTATCGGCCAAAAAGCTTCTACTGTAGCGAACCTAGTTCGTAACTTAGAAGAGCACGGCGCGTTATCAAATACTATTGTAGTTGTTGCATCAGCTTCTGAAGCGGCAGCATTACAATACTTAGCACCATACGCTGGTTGTTCTATGGGTGAATACTTCCGTGACCGCGGTGAAGATGCACTAATCGTATATGATGATTTGTCTAAGCAAGCAGTTGCTTACCGTCAAATTTCATTACTTTTACGTCGTCCGCCAGGTCGTGAAGCATACCCAGGTGACGTTTTCTATCTTCATAGTCGTTTATTAGAACGTTCTGCTCGTGTAAACGAAGCATACGTTGAAAAATTCACAAACGGTGAAGTTAAAGGTAAAACAGGTTCATTAACTGCATTACCAATTATTGAAACGCAAGCGGGTGATGTATCTGCTTTCGTACCAACAAACGTAATCTCAATTACTGATGGTCAGATTTTCTTAGAATCTAACTTGTTTAACGCGGGTATTCGCCCAGCTGTTAACGCCGGTATTTCAGTATCTCGTGTTGGTGGTGCTGCGCAAACGAAAATCATCAAGAAACTTGGTGGCGGTATTCGTTTAGCATTAGCCCAATATGCTGAATTAGCAGCATTTGCTCAATTTGCATCAGATTTAGATGACGCGACTCGAGCTCAATTAGAGCATGGTCAACGTGTAACTGAATTAATGAAGCAAAAGCAATACAGCCCATTGTCAATCGCTGAAACAGCCGTGTCATTATTTGCCGCAGAAAAAGGCTATTTAAATGATGTTGCACTCAACAAAATTGTTGATTGTGAAGCAGCGTTACATGCATACGTAAACAATGAGCATGCTGAGCTGATGGCTACTATCAACGAAAAGGGTGATTACAATAAAGATATTGAAGCCAGTTTGAATAAAACACTTGAATTATTCAAGTCTACGCAAACTTGGTAATAGAGTCTTTAATTAAGTAACCTTTTTGGAGAAGAGTCATGGCCGTTGGTAAAGAAATAAAAACCAAGATTGCGAGTGTTAAAAATACTCAAAAGATCACAAGCGCTATGGAAATGGTTGCCGCTAGCAAGATGCGCAAAGCGCAAGATGGCATGGCAGCCTCTCGTCCATATGCGACAAATATACGAAATGTGATCGGTCACATCGCGCTTGGTAACTTAGAATATCGTCATCCATATTTGGAAGAACGTGAAACTAAGCGTGTTGGCTACATTGTCGTCTCAAGCGACCGTGGTTTGTGTGGTGGCTTAAATATTAATTTATTTAAGAAAGTACTTGCTGATGCTTCTGAAAAGCAAGCATCAGGTGCTGAAGTTGAATTTGGTGTAATTGGCTCAAAAGCCACATCATTTTTCAACAATATGGGCGCTAAAGTCTCCGCACAAATATCGGGCTTAGGTGATGCTCCTTCACTAACTGACTTAGTTGGTAGTGTAGCGGTAATGCTTAAAGCTTATGATAACGGTGAAATTGATAAGCTATACGTTGTGTATAACAAATTTGTTAATACTATGACGCAAGCACCGACAATTGATCAATTGTTACCTTTACCTAAATCAGATGACGAAGCAATTAGTCATCGTTGGGATTATATCTACGAACCTGATGCTAACTCTTTGTTAGATAAATTGTTAGTTCGTTATATTGAATCTCAAGTATACCAAGGTGTTGTTGAGAACATTGCTTGTGAACAAGCATCTCGTATGGTTTCGATGAAAGCCGCAACAGATAATGCAGGTGATTTAATCGATGACCTACAATTGGTATATAACAAAGCGCGTCAAGCAGCGATTACTCAAGAATTGGGTGAGATTGTTGCAGGTGCAGCTGCGGTAGGGTAAGCAGAATAGTTCTAAAACGAATTAAGCTGATAACAATTTTCGTAATTTAACAAAAGTTAGCTCAAGCGACGCTTAGCTAACTTAAATTAAGAGGAATAAACATGAGTACAGGTAAAGTCGTCCAAATAATTGGCGCAGTTGTGGATGTTGAATTTCCACAAGATGCCGTACCTCAGGTATATGACGCAGTAAAAATAACTGAAGGTAACCTTGAAGGTTTAGTACTTGAAGTTCAACAGCAGCTTGGTGGCGGCGTTGTACGTACTATCGCAATGGGTTCTTCAGACGGTTTGCGTCGTGGACTGAATGTAGAAAATACAGGTCAAGGTATTCAAGTACCTGTTGGTGTTGAGACGTTAGGTCGCATCATGAACGTACTTGGTGAGCCAATTGATGAAGCGGGCCCTATCGGCGAAAAAGACCGTTGGTCTATTCATCGCGAAGCACCTGCTTATGCTGAACAAGCCATGTCTAGCGAATTGCTAGAAACAGGTATCAAAGTAATCGATTTAGTTTGTCCATTCGCTAAGGGTGGTAAAGTGGGTCTTTTCGGTGGTGCTGGTGTTGGTAAAACAGTAAACATGATGGAACTTATCCGTAACATCGCAATCGAGCATAGCGGCTATTCTGTATTCGCTGGTGTTGGTGAGCGTACACGTGAAGGTAACGATTTCTATCACGAAATGAACGACTCTAATGTACTTGATAAAGTATCGTTAGTTTACGGTCAAATGAACGAGCCTCCAGGAAACCGTTTACGTGTTGCCTTTACTGGTTTGACTATGGCTGAAAAATTCCGTGACGAAGGTCGTGACGTATTATTCTTCGTAGATAACATTTATCGTTATACTCTTGCGGGAACTGAAGTTTCAGCACTACTTGGTCGTATGCCATCAGCGGTTGGTTATCAACCAACACTTGCTGAAGAAATGGGTATATTACAAGAGCGTATTACTTCAACTAAGAAAGGTTCAATCACTTCAATTCAAGCGGTATACGTACCTGCGGATGATTTAACTGACCCTAGCCCTGCAACTACTTTTGCGCATTTAGATGCAACTGTTGTATTAAGTCGTGATATTGCTTCGCAAGGTATTTATCCTGCGATTGACCCACTCGATTCATCTTCACGTCAGCTTGACCCGTTAGTGGTTGGTGCTGAACATTATGAAACTGCTCGTGGTGTACAAACAATATTACAACGTTATAAAGAACTTAAAGATATCATCGCCATCTTAGGTATGGATGAGTTATCTGAAGAAGATAAGCAAACTGTATTCCGTGCACGTAAAATACAGCGTTTCTTATCTCAGCCGTTCTTTGTTGCTGAAGTATTTACTGGTTCTCCAGGTAAATATGTTTCATTAAAAGACACCATAGCTGGCTTTAAAGGCATTATAGCGGGTGATTTTGATGACATGCCTGAGCAAGCATTCTACATGGTTGGTTCTATTGAAGAAGCCGTAGAGAAAGCAAGTAAGATGTAATCATCTAGTAAGTATCTAAACGTTGGTTTAGATACTTACACTATTAGAGGTCGAGTCAAATGGCATTATTTACTGTAAATCTAAATGTTGTTAGTGCACAAGAAAGCTTGTTCTCAGGCAGCATTAAATCATTACAGATCACAGGTAGTGAAGGTGAGCTAGGTATTATGCCTGGTCATGCACCTTTATTGACCTCACTAAAACCTGGTATGGCATTAATCACTAAAGAAGATAGTAGCGAAGAAGTTATTTATCTTTCAGGTGGTATGTTAGAAGTTCAACCGAATCAAATTATCGTACTTGCTGATGTAGCTTGTCGCGCTGATGACTTGGATGAACAAGCAGCCTTAGAAGCTAAGCAACGTGCAGAAGAAAACATGAACGCCCATGGCGCTGATGTTGATTATGCCGCTGTTGCTGCTGAATTAGCACGTGCGGTTGCACAACTACGTGTTATCCAAGCGACTAACAAGAAAAGCTAACGTGTAGGCGATCTCTAAATCGCGCTATAATAAGTTTTAGTGAATGAATTTCAAACGCCCTATTACGTCAAGTAATAGGGCGTTTTTGTTTTTAAAAAAACAATATGTTATTCACCTACAGTTATCCTCATTTCATTTTACCGTCATAAAACCATCAATAAAACATCTTAATTCTGTCACATTAATTTCATAAAAATAATTTACTTTAGTCGGCATTACTATTTTAAAACTTATCTGATTGGAGTAAATAATGTATAAAAAACTCGTCGTATCGGCATTAACATCTGTACTTTCGAGTGTCGGCTTTTCTGCCGCTGCCGCTGATCTATTAAATGATCAAAAAACAAATAGTTGGTATACGCAAGGTGAACAGGTACTGACAAAAAAATTAGCGCAAAAGACAAATAATAAAGCAAAAAATGTCATCTTATTTGTTGGTGACGGTATGGGTATTTCAACACTAACTGCGGCAAGAATATTACAAGGACAACAAAAGGGTAAAGATGGAGAAGAAGGGTATTTAAGTTTTGAAGAGTTCCCATTTAGTGCGTTGGTAAAAACTTACAATGTTGATGCACAAACGCCTGATTCAGCAGGCACAATGACAGCAATGATGTCTGGATTAAAAAGTGATGCCGGTGTAATTGGTGTTGATGAAGATATAGAACGTGGCAACTGCGCGAGTGTTAAGGGTAACGAAGTTGTAACGTTACTTGAACTTGCAGAGATACGTGGTTTATCTACAGGTGTTATTTCTACCGCACGCATTACCCACGCAACACCAGCAGCAACGTATGCTAAATCAGCAGAACGAAACTGGGAAGATATCTCGGATATGCCTAGTGAAGCCGTAGCTCAAGGTTGTGAGGACATTGCTTCACAGTTAATTAATTTTGAAAAAAATCTAGAACAACGATATCAAGGGGTTGATGTTGATGGTATTGAAGTTATGTTTGGTGGTGGCCGTCGTCATTTTTTACCTAAAGATATAGCATTCAATAGTGCGGATGCAGTGAGTGAAGTTGAAGGAGACAGAACAGATGACCTTGATTTAACAGCACAGTGGCAAACGAGTTACCCACAAGGTAAATATATTATTGATCAAATCGGTTTTGATGCATTAGATACCGCTAATACGCCACAAGTTTTAGGCTTATTTAATGAATCGCATATGCAATATGAAGCCGATAGAGCAAATGATATTGCTGGAGAGCCAAGTCTAAGTCAAATGACGACAAAAGCATTGGACATCTTAGATAATAACGAGAATGGATATTTTCTTACTGTGGAGTCAGGACGTATTGATCACGGCCACCATGCCGGTAGTGCATTTAACGCCTTAACAGATACCATCGAATTCTCAAATGCAGTACAAGCGGCTATAGATAATACTAACCCTGAAGAAACGTTAATTTTGGTCACTGCAGACCATAGTCATGTATTCACCATTGCCGGTTACCCTAAACGCGGTAACCCTATTCTGGGTAAAGTTGTTTCGGTTGGTGAAACCGAAGCGGCTTTAGCACAAGATGCTATGCCTTATACCACAGTTGGTTATACCAACGGATTAGGATATCGCAACCTCGTAGGCGAAACTAATGCGGATAAAGGCTACAACGAAGAGGTGAATACCGGACGGATAGATTTAACGGCGATTGATACAACCGATAGCGGTTTTCATCAAGAAGCTAATATTCCTTTAAGCTCAGAAACACACGCAGGTGAAGATATTTCACTACACGCTATGGGACCAAGCGCTCACTTAGTGCAAGGCAATATTGAGCAAAGTGTAATTTTCCATATCATCAATAAAGCCCTAGGTTTAACGAAATAACCTTAATAGCAATAGATAATTTTAGGAATATATTTATGAAAAATTTGAAAAATTCAATCGTGGCTATCAGTGTTATATGTAGCTTATCTGCTTGTGATAGTGGTGATAATGGTTCGGCTGGTGCTAATGGCACAAGTAGCCTTATAAACCAGACAACATTATCAGTGGGAAATGAACATTGTAAAAATGGCGGTATCTCTGTTAATTCCGGTTTAGATACTAATAGTGATGGCAACTTATCAAGTGATGAAGCAACAAACACCAACTTTGTCTGTTCAGAAACAATCAGTAGTTTATCCAGCGATAAGTTAGCGACTAACGTTACCAATGATTGGTTTATACAAGGTGCGAGTGCAATTAAAGTGGCTGAAGTTAATTGGCGGGGCGTGGAGGCAATAAAAGATTTAAGAGGGAAAGCGAAAAATGTAATTTTATTTGTTGGCGATGGTATGGGGGTCTCCACTTTAACTGCTGCGCGTATTCTTGAAGGACAGCGAAAAGGCATGCTAGGTGAAGAGAACAGTTTAAGTTTTGAAAAGTTCCCTTTTTCGGGTTTTGCTAAAACGTATAATGTGGATGCACAAACGCCTGATTCTGCAGGTACCATGACTGCAATGATGTCCGGGATAAAAACTGATGCAGGCGTATTAGGGGTTGATGCAGATATTCAACGGGGAGAGTGTGCAAGTGTTGCAGGTAATGAAATGTTAACAGCATTAGAGCTTGCTGAAATAGCAGGTAAAGCCACTGGTATTATCTCTACAGCACGTATTACACATGCAACACCCGCTGCTGCTTATGCAAAATCAGCAGAGCGTAATTGGGAAGATATTTCAGATATGCCAGCTGATGCCGTTACAGCTGGTTGTGAAGACATTGCCTTGCAACTGGTCAACTTTGAAGCCAACCTAGAAGCCAGAATGGTGGGCGTAGATGTTGATGGAATTGACGTAGTCATGGGAGGTGGACGTCGCCATTTTTTACCTAAAGATGCAGCGTATAATAGTATCGATGCACAAAGTGAAAAAGAAGGTGATCGAAGCGATGGACGTGATTTAACTGCCGAGTGGCAGGCAACTTACAGTGCAGGAGACTATGTTATTGATCAAGCAAGCTTTGATGCTATTGACCCGGAAGCTACAACGCGCTTACTTGGGTTATTTAATGAATCACATATGCAATATGAAGCGGACAGAGCAAATGATGTTGCGGGCGAACCTAGCTTGAGTGAAATGACTAGTAAAGCCATTGATATCTTAGATAATAACAAGAAAGGATTTTTCTTAACCGTTGAGTCAGGACGTATTGACCATGCACATCATGCAGGTAATGCTTATAACGCATTGAACGACACTATTGAGTTTGCTAAAGCGGTGCAAATGGCCATCGATAATACAAACCCAGAAGAGACCTTAATTCTGGTTACTGCAGATCACAGTCATGTATTCACCATCGCAGGCTATCCTAAACGTGGTAATCCAATACTGGGTAAAGTCGTTGGTGTTGGTAAAACTGAAGCTAGTTTAGCTACAGATGGTATGCCATACACGACCTTGGGCTACACCAATGGCCGTGGTTATCAAAACTTAGGTGCAGAAACTGATGCTGATGTCGCTTATGATCTTGATATATCGGCAGGCCGTGTTGATTTGACAACTATTGATACCACTACAGTTGGCTTCCATCAAGAAGCGCTAGTGCCTCGCTCATCAGAAACCCATGCAGGTGAGGATGTTGCCATTTTTGCTTCGGGACCTGGAGCACATTTAGTTACCGGAACAAATGAGCAAAGCTTAATATTCCATATCATGAATTATGCAGCAGGTTTAACCGTTAACGGTTATATCTACTCTCTAAATAAGGGTGTGTAAGTCTTTGCATACCTTGGAGACTATTATGAAAAAAAAATTATCTATTGCATTGGTATTAGCGCTTGTTTGTAGTGGCGCAAAAGCTGAACAAATATGCCAAACCAATGAAGGCTTACTTGGCGCACATTACCGGTTGGTGAATAGCCAATTGAATACTGCGCAAAATGAACCGTTAAAAAGAGATAAAGCGATTAAGTTAAGCTCTTTATGGCGAAAAAATCAGAAAGTATTATCGGTTAGCGGAGAGCAATCAACCACATGGTTTAAACTGAGTAATGGCTCAGTGAAAAAAACTGCAAATTTTGATCATTTCAAACGAAGTATTGAATATCAGGCTAAACCAATGTCAGATGATCACTGGCAACAAATTAGACAATTAATTTCAAACAGTAATAAAAAATCATTAAAGCTCTCAGGGAGTCAGTTGAAGGGGTGTTATCAGCAAGAAAGTTATCAATGGGAAAATGATGAATTGGATCTACAGGGAAAATTACTATGGAATACAGATTTGAAACTGATTACAGAACTCACTATCAAGCAAGGTGGTCGACAAAGTCATTTACAACTTGAGAAAATAGAGCAGGATGAGAAAGTTATTGAGGCTGCATTCGCTCAACGATCAGAATACCAGGCAACAGACTTTGCCGATATCGGTGATAATGAATCAGACCCTTTCCTAATTAAAATGATTAACTTAGGTTTTATCGAGCATGGTTCTTCTGGAATCTACAATACGCAGGGAGAAAACGTGGCTAATGAACATAATCACTAGCAAAGTAAGCTAAAACTTAGTTACAATATTATTTATAACTAATACCCTTAATTGAATGGATTTTCTATGTCGCTCTCTGTTGTTATTCTTGCTGCGGGTAAAGGTACTCGCATGCGCTCTTCTTTACCTAAAGTACTTCATGCTATTGCTGATAAACCAATGGTGTCTCATGTTATTGATAGTGCTCGTCAGTTAGGCGCTATTAATATTTATGTTGTATATGGTTTTGGTGGTGAAGTGCTTAAAGCGAAACTAACCGAAGGCAACACAGGTGATGACCTTACTTTTATTGAGCAAACAGAACAACTAGGTACGGGTCATGCCGTTGACCAAGCATCACCATTCTTAAAAGATGAAGAAGATGTTTTAGTGCTTTATGGTGATGTGCCATTAACTAAAGTCTCAACATTAGAAAGCTTACTTCAAGCCAAGCCTGAAAACGGTATGTCGTTATTAACTGTTTATTTAGCTAACCCTAATGGCTATGGTCGAATTTTACGTACTGACGGTCAAGTAGTCGGTATTATTGAGCAAAAAGATGCCAAACCAGAACAGTTATTAATTAATGAAGCTAACACAGGTATTTTGTTTGCCAAGGGCGGTGATTTAAAACGTTGGTTAAGTGGTCTTTCTAATAATAATGCTCAGGGAGAATATTACCTTACCGATATTATTGCCGCGGCTCATAGTGAAGGAAAAGTTATTGCCACTGCCCATCCTGAAACTGAAATTGAAGTAGAAGGCGCTAATAATCGCGTACAATTAGCCGCACTTGAACGTGCTTATCAAATGCGTTTAGCTGAAGAGTTAATGATAGCAGGCGCTAGTTTACGCGATCCAGCTCGAATTGATATTCGTGGCTCTTTGAACATCGGCAGTGAAGTGAGTATTGATATAAACTGTATTTTTGAAGGGACAGTAACCTTAGCAAATAACGTAAAAATTGGTGCTAACTGTATTCTTAAAAATAGTTATATTAGTGACAATGTTGAAATTAAACCTAATAGCATTATAGAAGACGCCAGTATTGGTGAAAACTGTTCGGTTGGGCCATTTGCCCGCATTCGCCCAGGTAGTGTGATGAATAAAGATTCTCATGTGGGAAACTTTGTTGAAATGAAAAAAACCACCCTTGGTGAAGGCAGTAAAGCTGGGCACTTAACGTACCTTGGCGATGCGCTTATAGGTAAAAATGTTAATGTAGGTGCAGGTACCATTACCTGTAACTATGATGGCGTTAATAAGTCAAAAACAATTATTAATGATAATGCGTTTATTGGTTCAAACAGCTCATTAGTTGCCCCCGTCTCTATTGGTGACTCAGCAACCGTAGGTGCAGGTTCGGTTATCGCTAAAGATATAGATAAAGGCGAGCTAGCGATAGAACGCAGTAAGCAACGTAATATTAAAAATTGGCCACGACCAGTAAAAAAATAATTGTAGATTTCATTAAATTGCCATTATTCAATTTAATATAGGTTTTTAGTTTACCTAAGTGTTGGTGTCTGAATTCGAGTACCCGTGAGGTACATTTTTTTGTCGTCTTAAGGCACTTTACTTCAAGTGGAGCGGGTATAGATTAGGATGTATTAAATAGTTTACATAGAGCTATTTTGAAATTTAGAAAACCTCAGAATATTTCAAATTATTAACTAAGTAATCTATAGGTTTATTGCTTTAACTTTCGTTTTGAAACATAATAACAATCAAAGTGAAAGCTATTCGAAGATTTATTTAAAAAACAATGTCAAAGAGAAACACTCAACAACGTCGTCATCACATCATTACCGATCTTAACCTCAGTGGTGAAGTAAGCGTAGATAGCTTAGCTAAGCAATTTGAAATAAGTGAAGTTTCTATTCGCAAAGATTTAGCAGCATTGGAAAATAGCGGCTTATTATTAAGACGTTATGGTGGTGCTATAGCGTTACCATGCGAGATAACAGAGCCTAAATCTGAAAAGCTTTCAAAACAAAAGAAAATTATAGCCAAATATGCAGCCACATTAATTCGTGATCATAACCGAATTATTATTGATAGTGGTCAAACAACCTCAGCATTAGTCGGTGAGTTACAGAGTAAGAAGGGCTTAGTTGTGATGACTAATGCGTTAAGCATAGCTAATGAAATTCATGCCCTTGAAAACGAACCAACCTTATTGATGACCGGTGGTACTTGGGATGCAAATTCAGAAGCTTTTCAAGGGCAGGTCGCCGAACAAGTATTACGCTCGTATGACTTTGACCAATTATTTATTGGTGCAGATGGTATTGATATTGATCGAGGTACCACTACTTTCAATGAATTAACCGGATTAAGTCGAGTCATGGCTGAAGTAGCACGAGAAGTGATTGTTATGGTTGAGTCAGATAAAATAGCCAAAAAAATACCTAATTTAGAGTTAACTTGGCAACAAATACACACCCTCATTACTGATGATGATTTAGATCTGTCAGTAAGGGAGCAATTGATCGCTCAGGGCGTAAATTTAATTTGTGCCAAAGCGGTATGAAAAATAATAAAGGATAGAAAACATGTGTGGAATAGTTGGTGCAGTAGCACAACGCGACGTAGCAGAAATTTTGGTCGAAGGGCTAAGGCGTTTAGAGTATCGTGGTTACGACTCAGCAGGTATTGCAACGGTAGACCAAAATAACCAATTAGCTAGCGTTAAGCGCATGGGTAAAGTGAAAGAACTAGCACAAGCTTTGCAAGATAATCCGTTAAGTGGTGGCACAGGAATAGCACACACACGTTGGGCTACACATGGTGCACCAAGCGAAGTGAATGCACACCCTCATATTTCTAACAATACTCTTGCGGTAGTGCATAATGGCATTATTGAAAATCATCAAACCTTACGTAGCCAACTGCAAGGTTTAGGTTATGAGTTTGTATCGCAAACCGATACCGAAGTGATTACTCACTTAGTCCATCATGAATTAAAAACCTGTGATAGCTTATTATCCGCAGTACAAAAAACCGTTAAGCAGCTTGAAGGTGCTTATGGCACAGTGGTAATGGATAGTCGCGATAAAGACAATATCATTGTTGCTCGTTCGGGTAGCCCATTAGTTATCGGTTACGGTTTAGGCGAAAATTTCATTGCCTCAGATATTATGGCGTTATTACCTGTAACTCATAAATTCTCTTATCTTGAAGAGGGTGACGTTGCACAAATCAGTCGATTTAACGTCAGTATATTTGATACGAATGGCGATCCTGTTGAGCGTGAAGCCAAAGATGCTAACGTTTCGCACGACAGCGGTGATAAAGGTGAATACCGTCACTACATGTTAAAAGAAACTTACGAACAACCTACCGCCATTCGTAATTCATTAGAAGGTCGTTTAGTGGCCGGCATGTTAGATATCAATACGTTTGGTGAAGGTGCTGATGAGATATTCAAAAATGTAGAACATGTACAAATTATTGCTTGTGGTACCAGTTACCACTCAGGCATGGTTGCAAGATATTGGTTAGAAGAGCTTTCCGGTGTATCTTGTAATATTGAAATTGCCAGTGAGTTTAGATACCGTAAATCTTTTGTACCTAAAAACTCTTTATTGGTTACTATTTCACAATCAGGCGAAACAGCTGACACTTTAGCTGCTTTGCGTTTAGCGAAAGAAATTGGCTATGAATCTAGCCTAGTTATTTGTAATGTACCGGGTTCATCGCTAGTACGTGAATCTGATCTTGCCTTTATGACTAAAGCGGGCGCTGAAATTGGCGTCGCATCAACCAAAGCTTTTACTACTCAGCTTGTTGGCTTATTAATGATGACCGTAGCTATTGGTAGACATCACGGTATGTCTGATGAAAAACAGGCTGAAATAACACAATCATTAATGTCACTACCGGCAAAACTTGATGAAGTATTAGCACTTGCCTCTTCAATTGAAGAGCTAGCTGAAGATTTTGCAGATAAACACCATGCATTATTTTTAGGTCGTGGCGATCAATACCCTATCGCAATGGAAGGCGCGCTTAAACTGAAAGAGATTTCTTATATTCATGCTGAAGCATATGCTGCGGGTGAACTAAAACATGGTCCATTAGCGCTTATTGATGCAGAAATGCCGGTAATTGTTGTGGCGCCAAAGAATGATTTAATCGAGAAGCTTAAGTCGAACGTAGAAGAAGTACGTGCACGTGGTGGCTTAATGTATGTTTTTGCTGATAGTGATGCTCATTTCGCTAGTGATGACACCATGAAAGTGATTGATGTACCTGTGTGTGACGACATTATCGCACCAATTGTTTATACCCTACCTTTACAGTTACTTTCTTACTATGTTGCCATCATTAAAGGGACTGATGTTGATCAACCTCGAAACTTGGCGAAGTCAGTCACCGTGGAATAGATAACTGTGCTGTTTAAGGTAGTTGTCGCTTAAATTGTTAAGCCGTTTGTTGTTGCTCTGGATTGAACTCCAGAGCGCCTATTAGCTGCTAGTTTATCCCTACTTAACATTTAGAGGCAATATGGCTCGTATAAAAAAAGCAGATAAAAATTTAAAAGTTAATCAGCTATTTAGGGGGATGAAGAAATCTGATGCTGATAGTTTTACTGAAACACAGCGTAAAGCATTAGAAAAAAGTATTACCACTCAAGACTGGCGCAAACACAGTGTAGATTTTAGGCCTACGCTAGTATTGCCCTTTTTACCTTGGAGTTTTTATATTGTTTTCCTTGCCGGTAGAAATAAAAGGGACCTCCTCCCTGCGGAACGCTTTATAGCTTTCACTATGCTGTTATTGGTTACCTTTATTATGGGTTTAATTATTGTTGGTTGTGCTTTTTTGCTAATATATCTATTAAAATCATGGATGGGGATTGATTTATTTCCAAACGAATCATTAGGTATTTGGGATGAATTTAAAAGTTTATTTTAACTATTTGTCTTTAATATCACCAGATTTAATTCCACATTGCTTGTGACGTGAAATTTTTAATCTTGGACTACAGCTTGGGTTTCACAATACTCAATTATTGATTGAACAATAATTGACATGCAATAAATCACAAAAGATACGGGTTAACTTCATATATTAGTATGAATAAATGGATTAGCTTCCAAACGTTTGGTAGCTAAGTCTAGGAATGAACGAATTTTAGCATTAGATCGCCGACCTTCTATACGAACAATATTAACAGGCAAAGGTTTTTCTTCATAACCCGTTAATACACTTTGTAATGTGCCTTTTTCTAACTCTTCCCCTACTTGGTATGACATTAATCGAGTAATACCAAACCCCTGAATTGCTGCTTGTAAAGCCGAATTAGTTTGATTGCAATGTAATCTTGGGTTTAGTTTTACTGTTTCTTTTTCGCCATTATTGATAAAATTCCAAACAGGTGATGCTTCAAAAGTTGTTGGGAAAATAATATTATGTTCACGTAAATCTGAAGGGTAGATTGGTTTTCCGTATTTTTCAAAATAATGGGGTGAGCTACAAACAATTCGATGAACATTGCCAACATGAGTTGCATAAAGATTTGAATCTTTCAAATGGCCTATTCGAATTGCAATATCTAATTCTTCTCCAACAAGGCTGGTTACACGATCTGAGAAAAGAGTTTTCACCGTCACTTCCTGATTAAGTTCTAGGTATTCAGTAATAATGGGCAACACGTGCTTTTCTCCAAACAACACCGGAGCGGTTATCGTTAAGGTTCCTTTAGGTTTGGAATAAATCCCGGTTACCGCCGCCTCCGCTTCCACCATATCGTCTAAAATACGTTTTGAATCAGTTAGAAATCGTTCGCCTGATTCGGTTAAACGTACATGCCGAGTTGTACGATTAAAAAGTTTAACCCCAAGTGACGTTTCAAGACTGGCCACAAACCTTGTGACGGCAGGAGCTGATAAATTTAACTGTTTGCTAGCCCCGATAAAACTTTGATGTTTCGCGACCTCTACAAATACTTTCATCGCTTCAAGTTTATCCAATTATTCACCCTCATTTTTATTGTTTCAAATAGTGTAATAATAAATTTCATAATTAACTAATTATTTCTATTGGTAACATGATTATAGTTAAGTGATTAGTTTTACAGAAACTACAATTACTTTTAACTTTTACAATATATTAGGTGCACAAAATGAATGCTAAATTCCCAAAAAACAACACACCCATTAAACTTTATCGTCATCCTATTTCGGGACACTGTCATCGAGCAGAGCTGATGATGGCATTACTTGATATACCTTATGAAACTATTGATCTTGATTTGGTTAATAGCGCTCATAAAGCTCCCGAGTATTTAAAAATCAGTCCCTTTGGCCAAGTCCCTGCTATTGACGACAATGGTTTCACGTTATCAGACTCTAATGCCATCATTACTTATTTAGAAAAAAAATATAATGACGGTTATGAGTGGTTCCCTCAAGAGCCTGCAGCATTTGCAGAAGTTCAACGTTGGTTGTCTGTGGCCGCAGGTGAAATTGCTTATGGTCCTTGTTCTGTTCGTTTAGTAAAAGTATTTGGTGTTGATTTAGATTGGGATGTGGCCAAGCAGAAAACGGATGCGTTATTTACTGTACTTGAACCGTTGTTAGCAAAACAGGATTATTTAGCCAGCAACAATATCACATTAGCCGATGTAGCTGGCTACAGTTACGTTTCACATGTACCTGAAGGCGGTGTAAGTTTACAGCCTTACCCAGCAATTTGTGCCTGGTTAGCGAGAATCGAAGCACATCCTAAATTTGTAGGTATGGCGCGTTCACCTGAACTTAAAGTCTAACTTACAATCAATAAATTCACTGGAGCCATAATGACTAAAACTAATCAGTCTCAATTTCATTCGGCAGAAATCGCCGTGCAAGAACGGTTAGGTATTGCGGAGTTAGTGGCCCAGTACAGTGAAGGATTTATTCGGACAACAATGCCTGAACAACATAGACATTTTTATAGCGAATTACCTTTTGTGGTATTAGGTGTTCCCGATCACAAAGGTTACCCTTGGCTAATTCCATTGTTTGGTCAAGTTGGGTTTATTCAATCGCCAAACGAGACCACTTTACAGCTTATTGGTTTACCTAACCTAATAAAAACCCTTGATCTTGAATTTATCACAGGACAAAAAATTGGACTGTTGGGTATGCAGCTATCAACAAGAAGAAGAAACCGAGTCAATGGGGTTATTCAAACGATTGGCGACGAAAGTTTCTTAATCCAAGTAGAGCAAAGTTTTGGCAATTGCCCTAAATACATTCAAAAACGAGAATTAACTCGGGCAGCTCATTCACAACCATTACAACACTCCTTAGATGAAAAATTAACAAAAGTAATAGATGATAACGCAATAGCATTAATAGAAGATTCAGATACTTTTTTTATTGCATCACGCACTAAAACCTTTGATAAAGACAGGCGCACTGGTATTGATGCATCGCACCGCGGAGGAAAACCTGGATTTGTTAAAGTTGAAGATAATAAACTGAAATTTCCTGACTTTAGAGGAAATGGTTTTTTTAATACCTTAGGTAATATTGAATCAGATAACCGAGTTGGCTTATTTTTTCCAGATTTCACAACAGGTAATGCAGTATTTGTTGCAGGAAAAGCAAATATTTTATGGGATGAAAAAGCCAGAGAAGGATTTAATGGCGCTGAACGCATTGTTGAAGTTAGTATTGAAAAAAGTATCTATCTGCAAGAATTTTTGGCAATGACAGCTGAATTAGATGAGCTTTCCCCTGCGCTTAAAAAAACCAGTATATGGTAAAATATCAAACGGTGAATTTACACGTTAACTCGCTGGAAATATTTTTCACACTGTCTGTATGATCAAAAGAACAAATAGAATAAGACTAATCCCTTGCCAAAACATCACCGGATCACGCTGAATTAACGGTGGTTTTGTTTTAGCTAAAAATAATGTACTAGGTTGTCGCAAATCATGAATAAATTCTGATAGTACAGAGTAGCGCTGTAATGGATTCATTTTTAATGCTCGTTCCAGCGTATCATCAATCCAAATAGGTAATTCAGAATCCTCATTAATAATTGATTTATACTTCAGCTTACGTTGTGCCGATACGCTGTTAGCTTGCGCTATTTCACTGCCATAAGGGAATTTACCCGACAACATTTGATAAGTGATTATGCCCAATGCATAAATGTCTGACGTTTGTGTGCCTAAGTGTCCCAAAAAATATTCTGGGGCTGAATAACGAATGGTACCGCGCATAACTTCTTCGGTGTTAGCATCGGTAACTCCAGCAATAAAGGTTGAGCCAAAATCTATTATTTTTACTGTGTTGTTAGTATCAATCATAATGTTGGCGGGGCGTAGGTCTTGATGGATCATTTCTTGGCGATGAAAAGCTTGTAAGCCTTTTGCTGTTTGTTCAATAATTATTCTAACTTGTTCTAATTCGGGTTTTGGGTTATCTATCATCCATTGATTTAATGATATGCCATCAATAAACTCAGTGACTAAATATAAAAAATTACGTTTTCTTTTGGGAATAATAGCTTTGGCAACATGTGGATTATTAATACGTTTAGCTATCCACTCTTCAAGCATAAAGCGTTCAAGGTATTGCGTATCGGTTCTTAATTCAGTTGATGGTGTTTTTATTACTACCGTTTTGAGTGTGTCGTTGTCGCGCGCTAAAAAAACATGGCTACGGCTACTGATATATATTTCGCGGAGAATTTCATAACCGTCAAACTGCATTCTTGGTGAAAGCCTGGGCGGTAGTGGTAACATGGTGAGTTGATGCACTTCATCAAGCTGATATTCTGGTACATTATCAATACGTACTATTTGGACACTGAGATTGTCGTCACTCCCTAAGGCAAGCGCTTGTTCGATAATGGCATCGGCAGCATTTTCTAAGGTGTCAGCATTTGCAATGGTATTGACAATTTGAGCCCCGTTTAAAAACTCGTAAACGCCGTCAGTGGCAATAATGTATATATCGTCTTGTTCAATAACTTGGCTTTGGTAATCAATCTCAAATGTTTGGTCAATGCCTAATGCCCGCGTTAAATAGCTAACATCGGCTGAAATAACTCGGCGGTGATCTTGGGTTAATTGCTCTAATTGTTGTCCGCATAAACGATAAATTCGGGTATCACCTGAATGAAAAAGGTGGGCAGTGTTTGACTTTAATACCAGTGCACTGAAGGTGCAGACGTAGCCTTTGTCTTTATTAAAGCGATGAGGGCTATTACGTGTTTGTGAATAAAGCCAAGAATTAATCGATTGAATAACTTTTTGTGCAGATGTTTTAACAGACCATGAGTCAGATGTGCAGTAGTAATCTTCTAAAAAACTCGATATAGCGGTTTCACTGGCAATTTGGCTTACGTTACTTGAGCTAATACCATCAGCCATAGCAAGCACAATCCCCTTACTGCTAAGCATGGGTTCTTTAGGGATTACGCAGCCGAGAAAGTCTTGATTCACTTCCTTTATGCCTTTATTGGTCGCACCGCCAATACTGACACCTAATGGTTGACTCATAACTCGCTTCCTATGGTATGAATATTAGCTTAAACCGGTAAAGGTTGTAGCAAGAAAAGACTTCGTAATCTAAATTACGAAGTCTTTTAATTGCTATCACTTCTTCATTAACTTACTTATTCAATCCATTTATTTTAAATAAACGATTGATGGGTAATTTATAAGTAATAATTAAGCCAGTTTTCGGGTTGGTGAGGTTCTAACATGGGTAAAGTATAATGGTAAACCTACTAATAATAAGCCGCCGGCAAGGTTACCTAATACCGTTGGGATTTCATTCCATACCAAGTAATCATAAACAGTAAAGTCACCACCCATGATCATTGAGAATGGGAATAAGAACATGTTAACAATTGAATGTTCAAAACCCATATAGAAGAACAACATTACTGGCATCCACATAGCGGCCATTTTAGCACCAGCAGAAGTAGAAATCATCGCACCAACAACACCCATTGATACCATCCAGTTACACAACATGCCACGGAAAAATATAGTGATCCAGCCGCTTAAACCGTGCTCTTGGTAGCCTACGGTTCTTGCTTCACCAATGCTCGCTACTTTGGCTGCAATAGCGCCGCCGTCTGCACTGTAACCGTAAGTTAATATAAAGGACATTAAGAATGCAGTGGTCATCGCTCCGGCAAAGTTACCTAAAAACACAAGCCCCCAGTTACGCATTACGCCACCAAAGGTAACACCAGGACGTTTGTCTAATAAAGCTAATGGCACCAGTGTAAATACACCGGTGAGTAGATCAAATTTCATCAAATAAAGCATGATAAAACCGACAGGGAACAGACAAGCGCCTAAAATAGGGCTGCCTGTTTTGGTTGCAACTGTAATAGCGAATATTGCCGCTAAGCCTAAGATAGCACCGGCCATAAAGGCACGTATAAGGGTATCTTTGGTAGACATGTAAACTTTTTGTTCACCTGCATCTACCATCTTGGTTACAAATTCACTTGGTTCTATATAAGCCATATGTATCTCACAATGTAGTGTTTGGATTGATTCTAATTTCTTACCTAACAGAGCAATTTAAATGCCAGTGATGTAAGTTTATGATTTTTATTGTTTAAGTTATTTAAGCCTTGGTTTTAGTATGGTTATTTGGAAATATTGCACAACTTTAATTAGTTTGTCGCACCAAATAAGATCACCATGATTTATAGGGTAAAAATTTACCATTCAAAGTTAAAATGACTCTATCGCCTTTTGGATTCTCTTCTTTTTCTACTTCCATAGAAAAGTCGATAGCACTCATGATACCGTCACCAAATTTTTCTTGGATAACCTCTTTAAGGGTATCTCCATAGACACCAACGACCTCATAAAGGCGATAAACTAAAGGGTCTTGTGGTACTGATTTGTCCCACTCTTTGGTTGGGTATGCCATTAATGCTTGCTTTGCTTGGGCAGGTAAATTTAAGTATTTTATTAATTTATCCGCTTCAGGCTCAGGGAAGCTGTTCATACCTAAACAGGCTGACGTGGTCCAAACGACAGACATATCGACAGCGTCAGCAATACTTTGCCAACTGAGTGTCTGCTCATTTTTTATTAAGAATATTGCTTCAGTTACATCAAGTTTATTCATGCTACTTCCTTAAAGTTTAAAAATAATTCTATTAAGCTAGCTGTTTACTGTTAGTGCGTTCTTTTCAAATTGGTGCAAGCATTTTAAATTACGCCTTGATTTAACAATCAAACGACTACCGTGGTAATTTCTTGATATCAGTAACTGCGAAAATTATGCCAACGATATATTTTAAATTAAAGTTTTGATTTTATTGGTTATTGTTTTTTTTGTTTGTCTGTACGGAACAACGATTTTTCGTGATAAACGAAATATCGTGCTACAAATAACGAAATCTCGTTGTTTGGCTTGGAAATTGAATGGCGGTAGTAGTTGATTAGTCACTAGAGATGTTTTATGAAAGCGCACCTATTTTTAAATGCACCGAAAGCATTGTTATTTATTGATCCATTTACTAATAAAATTTTGCAGTTAAACAACAAAGCCGCTGCATTATTCGGTATTGAAAATTCTGTTGGACTAGAAAATAATGCGTTAACTGATATTACGGTGACGCAGTTTTTTAATGGCTGTTTAGATAAGTTAATTCACTTTACTCAACAAATATTGGCGCAGGGAGAAGCGTGGACAAATGATCTATTTATCACGATTAATAATAAAAAAATATATTTGGATATTACTGCAGGCGCTTTAGATAATAAGCTTTTATTTTCTTGTCAAAACGCAAAAATTACTTATGCTCGATACCATCACGCGATAGCACAAGCCGAATATCAAGCTGGAATTGTCCATTGGAATGCTAATGAAACTGTATTTGAAGAAATTGAACGACAAAATCAATTATTACTCAGTGCGGTAGGTGATGGTATATATGGCGTAGATGTTGACGGTAATACAACCTTTGTGAATGAAGCGGCAGAGCAAATATTAGGCTGGAAAAAAGCAGAACTTGCAGGGAAAAATATTCATAATGTTATTCATCATTCTTACGCTGATGGTGCCCATTATCACGCGTATAAATGCCCTATTTATGCTGCTTTTAAAGATGGAGAAGTGCACTGCGTTGATGACGAAGTGTTTTGGTCAAAAAAGGGTACGCCAGTCCCGGTAGAATATAAAAGTACGCCAGTAACTGAAAACGGATTATTAATCGGTGCAGTGGTTATTTTTCGAGATATCACCCAAAGAAAGTCTATTCAGGCTAAATTGCTAAAAGCGATAAAAGAAGTAGATACACTCAAAGAGCGGCTTGAAATGGACAATGCGTATTTGCTTGAAGAATTAAATGCGGACTTTAATCATCACCAGATCATTGGTCAGAGTATTAAAGTGCAGCATATGGTTAATCAAATAGAGTTAGTTGGTGCTACCAACGCGAATGTCATCATTACAGGTGAATCAGGCACGGGTAAAGAGCTTATTGCTAGGGCGATTCATGAAGTAAGTGAACGAAAAGCAAGGCCATTAATTAGAGTGAATTGTGCGGCAATTCCGGCTGACTTATTTGAAAGTGAATTTTTTGGTCATGTAAAAGGGGCTTTTTCAGGCGCAATATCAGACCGAATTGGCCGATTTGAACTGGCTGATGGGGCAACGATCTTTTTAGATGAAGTGGGTGAGATTCCCTTACAATTACAAGGGAAATTACTGAGGGTATTGCAAGAACAGCAGTTTGAGCGCGTAGGAGAGTCGAAAACTAGACATGTTGATGTCAGAGTTATTTCAGCGACAAATCAAAAGTTAAAAACATTAGTTCAGCAAAATAAATTCAGAGAAGACTTATATTTTAGGCTTAATGTGTTTCCTATTCATTCACCCGCATTACGTGAACGTACTGATGATATTCCTCTGTTAGTAAAGCATTTCATTGATAAAGTGTGTTTGAACTTTAATCGACCTAAGCCACAAGTTTCAGTTTCACAAATGAGGTTTTTAACGCAATATCATTGGCCTGGAAATATTAGAGAACTTGAAAACATTATCGAACGCCAAATAATATTAGCCAAGAGTAATAAAATAAATTTCGAGTTTTTGGCCAGTGAATCTGTCTTTAATAATGAATCATTCAACCTTAAGTCTACTCCGCAGTTGATGAGAATAGAAGAGCAAACAGCACTTGAAAAGAATAACTTGGCTAATGCATTAACGCATTGCCAGGGTAAAATTTATGGTGGAAATGGTGCTGCTCAGCTATTGGGGTTAAAACCAACAACTTTGGCGTCAAAGTTAAAAAAACATCACTTAAATCGTCAAGACTTTATTAATTGATGAATAACGGGAACAGGCTTCTTTTTAGCTTAATATTTCTGATATTTAGGATGCAATGCTAGGTAGTCACACCATGTGCTGTAATTGCTATGGTTAAAGCGTTCATCAGTTGCCACATACCACTTTGATGGTTGTCTAGGGTGTAAACGAAAGTAAATTTTGTGACCATCTATAGCGACATAACAAATTAAACTCTCAACTGTTTGGTTCATAATTTGAATTTCAGCTAAATTTTTGGCATTACGATTATGTTTCACTGTCACTTTAGGTGCGGCATAAACTGCAGTATGTACAGCCAATACCATGAAACAAATAAATATTTTAATTCTCATTGAGCAAGCTCACCTTATACCCGTTACCATTCAAAGTGCAGTTTCAGAGTTAAGCTAGGAAATCAGATCAATCCATGCCTTGTACCTAACCCTTTCTCGACTCGCTGATACCTGCATATTGAGGTGTAGCGGGTATACATTCAATATTAAATTCAATTATTTTAAGTTTAGCATTGAAAGCGAAAACAGGTGTCTCCATAACTTACCTACACGTAAAAAATAACGTAGTAGTTAATATACCCATTATCGCTCATCATAGTGGCTTGAATTGAAATAGCTCAAGCACTCTGAAACAGGTTTTGATTGATAACAGGTATAAATTACATCATCATAAAAAATATGCATTTCTATTCAAATAAAGTTGAATAGAGGCACAAAAAAAGAAAGAGTATAAATAATGGCGAATATCGTTCCAATCAAAAAAGAACAACATAATAATTTGAAACTTGCTAAAGCGCGTGATTTATCACACGTTAAAGGACAGCATATTGTGCCATTAACGGCTGCTGAGTTCGCCCAAGCATCAGCAAGTTTTCCTATAGTACTGGTTAAAAATCCAGATTCAGACCGTTACCGCAGTGTTGCAATGTTAGGTTTAGAAGCCGGTGAAAACTTATTTTATCAAGATGAGAAGTGGACAGCTATTTCAATACCACAAAGTATTTCAATGGTACCTTTCTCTTTAGGTATCGATCCAGAAAAAGAAAACACCTTAACTGCTTGTGTTGATTTAGATAGTGAGTTTATTGGCGAAGAAAAAGATTTGCCGTTGTTTGAAGAAGAAGGTAAAGAGTCTGAAGTGTTAGTTAACGTGCAACAAGCTTTAGGTCGCTTATATGACAACGAACGAATGACTGAAAAATTCATTAAAGAATTGCAAGACAATGATTTATTGCAAGAGCTTGAGCTTAATATAGCGTTAAGCACGGGAGAAAAGAAAAAATTAGTCGGTATTTTCACTATCAATGAAGAAAAAGTGAAAGATTTTCCTGATGATAAAGTGCTTGATTTCCACAAGCGAGGTTTATTTGTTCCTATCTATTCAATGTTGGGCTCTTTAAGTCAAATGAATCGTTTAGCGCAATTACGTAATCAATTTTCAGACAATAAAGTAACAGGCGTACAGATTGTTCCTGTCGTTGATAAAGCAGCAAATGATAGTTAGTTTTTAAAAAATATATCTAAGTAAAAAAGGAGCTTTTGCTCCTTTTTTACTTTTAAAGATAAATAAATGAAATTGTTTATTTCGGTGTAGGCTTTCTTGTGCTAATTTAATTGTAATCATTATTTATAATGGAAATATAATGGCTGGAAAAGATAAGCTTTCCAAGGAAGTAGAAGAGCAGATACAAAGTTTAGCGAGTGACGTTTATATTCAAATAGAAGAAAAACTAACTCAGCTTATATGCACAGCTATGCCAAAAGAACCGGCTAAACAAATCAGTATAAAGCAAAGTCCTGATTACCTCGCGTTACAGGCCAATTATCAAACTAGTCAAAATGCACTAGCTGAAAATAACAAAAAACTATCTGAACAAACTCATCAATTAGAGCAGGTTTTTTCTGTACAAAATCAAAAGTTACAAAGTCAAATAGCGTCTAATGAAAAAAAATTATTGGAGCAACGACAAGAAATATCACAGTTAAATAACCGTTTAGCGGTATTTTCAATGCAAGAGGAAGCGTTAATAGAGCATTTAAATACAGTTGAACAACAGCGAGACAATAGTGATAACACCTTACAGAAAGCAGAAATTAGTTTTAAAAAAACTGAAGAGCTGCACACTAATAGTTCGATTGAGCAAAAGAATCAAATTAAAGAATTAACGCAAAAGTTAGCGACGGCAGTAATTGATTTAGATAATACTCAAGCCCAATATCAGCAACAAACAACTCTTTTTAAGCAAGAGTCAGAGCAAAAAGCCACTCAACTTAGCAAACGACTTCAGCAATTTAAAATTGCTGAAGAAGACCAACAAAAAATAGTTGCGGATCAACAAGCACAATTAGTAGATCTCGATGAGAAAGTTAAAAAGAAAACAATAGAAGCAAAGAATGCTAATCAATTGATAAATAAACTGAACAATGAGAAGTCACAAATAAAGCAGCAATTAGCGGACACAAAAGAAAATGATGTACAGCTAAAAGAACTGCAGCAAGCGCAAGAAGTATCTTCGTTAAAGTCTCAAGTAACGTTAGCGCAAGAAGGACAAGAAAATATTCTCAACCGCTTTAATGCTACCCGTGAAAAACAAGAAAAAGACAATGATCAAATAAGAGAAACGATTAAATATTTAC
>JBLIEW010000035.1:0-49664 GCA_047633255.1 Colwellia sp. | reverse complement strand
GCGAATATAGAATAGTTATCAAACGAATTCTGTCTATTTAAAAGTCATAGCTAAGCAATACCTCAACTGTGGCTTTTTTATGCGCCATTAAACAGGATTACATAGTAAATAGGCATGTTGCTTGGTATAACATAGGTAGATGTTTTAATAAGGATGCCTTCAATATGATCACACTATCCGCAGAGCAATGCCGCATTATTGGTGTAATGCTAGAAAAAGAAACCACAACACCAGAGCAATATCCTCTTTCTGTAAACGGTATTACCACCGGTTGTAATCAAAAAAGTAACCGTGAGCCAGTAATGTCACTTTCAGACGGTGATGTACAAAATAGTGTGGATGAACTGGCAAAAATGAACCAGTTAATGATTGATCACAAAGCGTCAGGTCGAGTAAGTAAATATTTTCATCTTTTTTGTGATACCGAATTTGGTAGTTTAAAGTTTACGGCTCAGCAACGAGCCATTATTTGTGTGCTATTGCTAAGAGGGCCTCAAACGCCAGGTGAGTTAAGAACTCGCACTAATCGTTTAGCTGACTTTGCCGATGTAGGTGAAGTTGAAACCGCTTTAAATCAATTACAAGATTTAAACAATCAAACATTGGTGAAAAAGCTCGAACGAGAGCCAGGAAAACGTGAGTCCCGTTACGTGCATTTGTTTTCTGATATTGATGAAAGTTATTTGGTGGAATCCAGCGGTACTCAAACAGATGTCACTCCTTCAGAAAGTGATAATCCATTAATTCGGCGAGTAACGGTGTTAGAGCAACAAGTTGCTTCCTTAATTGAACAAGTTGACTGTTTAACTGAGCTGCTTGAAGATAAGTGATTTTCGATCTGCATAGCAACAGCCATAAACATTAAGTAACCATTCAGGTCATGAAAATAATTATGCCTTTTTAGCCAATATTACGTCATCTTCGTGGTCTTTTAATCAAAGCTCCAGTTTTTAAAGCTATGGATTCCCGATCAGACATTTCGGGAATGATGTAATAGACTAGCTGAATAGTTACACCACTGGTATCTATAAAGCACTTGTCAGTTTAGGCACTTTCTTTGTGATAATGACGCAGCGCATGTTCTTTTTGTCTGGCTTGGCTAAACGCAGTAACACGCTTCAAATAGCCAATAACGCGTGTGCCGTGGTCAATGTTATCACTGCCACAATCAGGGCAGGCGGTTAGGGTGCGTTTATCTATTTTTTCGCAGTCATTGCAAATGGTAATTTTTACGTTAATACAAAAATAGTTACAGCCGGTTTTTGCGGCAACATTAAATAACTTCACATAAGCTTCTGTTGATAACGCTTCATCTAAATTCAAATGTAATGCGGAGCCACCATCAAGATATTGAATCATTTCTTGGCCGTGCATCACTAATTTGTCTATATGGTTGGTGTCATCATCTTCTACCAGATAAAAATAAGAGTTATAACAGTCACGATTGACTTGATAACCGTCTTTTTTATCCCATTTTGCGTTCTTAACGCCTAGGTTTTCTGCGGGTACAAATTCAGTATTAAACATATAGCCAAATTCTTTTTTCGCCTGCTGATTTGCTTGATAAATCACTTTGAGGTGCTTACTGACAAAGTTTTTGTATTCTTCATTATTGCCAACTGTAATATTATTAAATTCAGCGGCTTCCGCCATGCCGTTAATGCCAATGGTCAAAAACTGTTTGTCTAGGCTGATAAAACCGGCATCGTAAACAGAGAGTGCGCCTTGTGCTTTATAGTCTTCCATTAACTTGCGATAAGCGACTTGGTACTTTTGAATTTTTCCAATTTCTGTTTTTAAATCGCGACCATCTTGAATAAGACGGTTCATATTCAAGGTGATAACATTAATTGACCCAGTTGCTACACCTCCTGCGCCTAAGGTATAAGAGAAAGTATTGTCAGATATTTCATTACGCAGACGACAGCATGAGGCTAATGAATCGGCGCTATCAGATAAATAGATAAAGAACGAATTACCTTCGGCCTTTTGGCTGGCAAGTTTGCGGGCAAAATCTTGATCTTTACATTGACCATTTTCAGTCAACATTGCTGCTGTGACTACCGGAAAAGTTAATACCGACTGTTCACGTTCTTTGTTTAACCAAGTTAAGAAAAATTGTTGTAATTTGTCTACTGTTTCCCAGTTAGGTTCTGAAAAATCAGGGAAAACAAACTCGCCAAACATGGAAGCAAAGTAGTGATGATCAAACAGGGATATGTTCCAAAAAACACTTTGGTAACCACGTGCAGCCGCAGGTTGATTAACGGCATAAACCACATGCTGTAAATGGTTTGAAATTTCAAATTGATGGGTAGCTAAGTAGTCGTCACCATATTCTAAACGGGCAAAGTAATCAAAGTAAGTGAGAAATTCAACTGTTGCCACAGCACCAGCAAATTGAGCTGAAATGGCAAAAATAAGGTTTACAAAAGAGCCACAAAAAGATTCTAAATGCTTTGGTGCTTTTGATTCACCTCCCAATTTAGTTAAACCATCAAGTAAAAATGGATACATACTAATTGAGGTGCAATAAGGCTTTAAATTGGTTTCATCATGTACATAAATTTCATGATCTTCAATTTGACGCATATATTCTTTAGCGAGATCTTCATCAAATGTATCACGAATTTTGTCATGTACTAATGCTCTATTGATTTGTACAAAACAATCTTTTAATAATTCAGCTTCTAAGGTGGCAATGTTTTTATGACTAACATTGGCATTCGCATCCATTTTTGAGCCATCAGCCGCATTTTTGGCTAAAAAATAATTATGGATAAAATCTTTTTTATTGTTAATTTGTTCTTTACTAAGCCGCAACATTGTTGATTCCTTGTGAGTCATTATTTTCATTGATGTGTGTTTTTATAAATAAGTGATTAAGTTTTTTACCTGTCGCTACATTGCGAAAAGTTTGGTTGGTAATAGGGCTATCTAAACCGCCGAGTTCAGCACGCCATGCGCCTGTTTTTAGAAAATTAAGGTGCTGAGAAATGTTCATGTTGATGTGCTTCTGACCAGAATAAAGACAGGTTTTTAAACCATGGTTTTTGGCAATAATAAGTTTTTCTATTAACACTTTTTCCTGCCATTCACCGCCAAAAAAAACAACACAGCTAATTAAATTTTTATATTTATTTAGCCAAGTAATAAAGTTAATGTTGGTTAATGGCATACCATAACTTTCTTGCCACAGCTCTGTACTGTGACAACCTTTACAGGCAACTTTGCAGCCCGTTATGCTAAAACAAAGGCTAATTTCATCGGGGACTTCTTGAAATACAATGCTAGGAGATATGCAGTTAAATTTCATCATAAACCTATATAGTGTGTTGTTTTTTTATAATAGAGCACAATATATAGTAATTTGGTTGGTTTGGTAGTTGATCGAGATCAACTTTTGCAATCTTATACAATATATTGTGATAAAAATTTAAGTTTTGTCTATATATAGTGTTTATAGGAGGGGGTAAATGTTGGATGGGTAAATTATGTGGTGATTTTTGCTTGGTGATGTATTAAACCTTACTCAGAATGAACACCGGAGTGCATCCTGAATAAAATTTAGTGGAATAAACTAATTAGTTAAGAAATGCTTGATAAGCTTGATTATCCGTTGCTTCTTCAAATTGATAACCTAAGGCATTTAAATGTTGAAAAAATTCACTTTCTTTATCTTTGCTTATGTCAAATCCCGCGAGTACCTGCCCAAATGCCGCACCATGATTTCGGTAATGGAATAAGGTGATATTGAACAGCTCACCCATCGCATCAAGAAACTTTTCTAGCGCGCCAGGATATTCAGGGAATTCAAAACTGAACAGGCGTTCATTTTTAGCGGTAGCACTACTTTTTCCACCAATCATATAACGAACATGTAATTTTGCCAGTTCGTTATCAGTAAAGTCAGTTACTTTATAGTTAGCACTTGCTAACTCGTCAAGCATTTGTGCTCTTTCTTCTATGCCGCCACCTAAACGCACACCAACAAAAACATGCGCACTGGGCTCGCCAGCATAACGGTAGTTAAACTCAGTGATCACTCTGTTGTTTAACGTTTGGCAAAAGCGTTTGAAGCTACCTTTCTCTTCTGGAATAGTAACGGCTAAGATTGCTTCTTTTTTCTCACCTAATTCACAGCGCTCTGATACATAACGTAAACTATGAAAGTTCATATTAGCGCCGGATAATATGGCAACTAAAGATTTATCTTTCAGTTTATGTTGATTACTATATTTTTGTAGACCCGCTAATGATAAAGCGCCGGCAGGCTCTGCAATAACACGTGTTTGCTCAAAAACATCTTTAATCGAGGTACATATTTCATCGGTTGTTACCGTGATAACTTCATCACAGTAACGCTCAATAAGACCAAAGGTAACCTCGCCAATACGTTTTACCGCAACACCATCGGCAAATAAACCGACTTGATCGAGATCAACTGGCTTTCCTGCTTCTAGGGCGGCTTTCAAACAAGCCGAATCCTCAGCTTCAACGCCAATAATTTTAGTATTTGGGCTAAGCTGTTTTAAATAAACCGACATTCCGGCCAATAAACCGCCACCACCAACAGGGATAAAAACAATATCCGCATGAGGTAGCTGTTGTAATAGTTCTTTGGCTACAGTGCCCTGTCCAGCGATAATATCACTATCATCAAAAGGATGAACGAGGGTTTTATTTTCATCTTTAGCGTATTGAATTGCAGCGACTTGTGCTTCATTAAAATTGTTGCCTACTAAACGTACTTCACCGCCAAAGCGTCTAACATTATCTACTTTAATCTCGGGTGTGGTTTTAGGCATAACAATCGTGGCTTTAATGCCTAATTTATTTGCTGCTAACGCTAAACCTTGCGCATGATTACCTGCTGAAGCAGCAATAACTCCATGAATACATTCAGCTTCACTTAACGTTGATAACTTGTTGTAAGCTCCGCGCAGTTTAAAAGAATGTACCGGCTGTTGATCTTCACGTTTTAAATAAATTTGATTATTTAAGCGGCTAGATAACTTAGTAAACGGTGTTAGTTCAGTTTCTATTACAACATCATAAATTGGCGCAAGTAAAATACGTCTTAAATAATCAAGTTGTTCAGCTTGTTGTGTTAGCTCTTTGCTTAGCGATGCTTGGTTTTGTGTTTCGGTCATAATTTACTCATTATTTTTCAACTATTTATCAAGTAAGCCATCTAATAAATCACGGTTACGTACTGCACCTTTATCTGCGCTAGTGGCTAGCATCGCGTAGTTTTTCAGAGCATAACTGATCGGGCGTACACGATCTTTTGGCTTCCAAGCTTGTTTGCCTTTGGCGAGCATAGCAGCTCTACGTTCAGCCATAATTTCATCGCTTATTTGAATTTCAATTGAACGGTTAGGAATATCAATATGAATAATGTCACCTTGTTCAACTAACGCGATAGCGCCGCCATCAGCGGCTTCTGGAGAAACATGTCCAATAGATAAGCCCGATGTTCCGCCTGAGAAGCGTCCGTCGGTTAACAATGCACAGGCTTTACCTAATCCCATAGATTTTAAGTAAGTCGTTGGATAAAGCATTTCTTGCATGCCCGGTCCGCCTTTAGGGCCTTCATAACGAATAACAACCACTTCGCCAGCGACAACTTTTCCGTCTAAAACACCAGCTACCGCGTCGTCTTGGCTTTCAAAAATATGAGCTGGACCGGTAAATACTAGGTTATCGTCACTTACTCCCGCCGTTTTAACTACACAACCATCTACCGCAATATTACCGGCAAGTACTGCTAAACCGCCTTCTAATGAAAAAGCATTTTCAAGGTTACGAATACAACCATTAGCTCTATCATCATCTAGGGTATCCCAGCGACAATCTTGGCTAAACGCTTTGGTGGTACGAATGCCTGCAGGGCCTGCACGGTAGAACTTTTTAACGTCTTCATCATCGGTAATAGTGATATCATATTTAGCTATTACGTCAGCCAACGAGGTACCCAATACATTAGGTACATCGGTTTTTAGTAAGTTAGCACGGGCCAACTCACCTAAAATAGCGATAACACCACCGGCGCGATGTACGTCTTCCATGTGATATTCAGGCGTTGATGGCGCAACTTTACATAACTGCGGCACAATGCGTGATAATTTATCCATATCGTCCATGGTAAAATCTATTTCAGCTTCTTGTGCAGTCGCCAGTAAATGCAATACGGTATTGGTTGAACCGCCCATCGCAATATCTAAACACATGGCATTGGCAAAAGAATCTTTGTTGGCGATATTACGGGGTAGCGCTGTTTCATCATTATCTTGATAATAACGTTTTGTTAGTTCAACAATTTGTGCACCGGCTTTTAAGAATAACTGCTCTCTGTCTGCATGAGTTGCCAACATAGAGCCATTACCAGGCAAGGCTAAGCCAAGCGCTTCAGCTAAACAGTTCATTGAGTTAGCGGTAAACATACCAGAACATGAACCACAAGTAGGACAGGCAGAACGTTCAACTTGGTCGCTTTGTTCATCACTGACTTTTGGATCAGCACCTTGAATCATGGCATCAACTAAATCGAGTTTGATGATTTGATCGCTTAGTTTAGTTTTACCCGCTTCCATCGGACCACCTGAAACAAAAATCACTGGAATGTTAAGACGCATTGCGGCCATCATCATACCCGGGGTAATTTTGTCACAGTTAGAAATACACACCATCGCATCAGCGCAATGAGCATTTACCATATACTCAACAGAGTCAGCAATTAAGTCACGAGACGGTAGGCTATAAAGCATACCCGCGTGACCCATGGCAATTCCATCATCAACAGCAATAGTGTTAAATTCTTTGGCAACACCGCCAGCTTCTTCGATAGCACCGGCAACTAGTTGTCCCATGTCTTTTAAATGCACATGACCGGGTACAAATTGAGTGAAAGAATTCACTACCGCAATAATAGGTTTACCAAAGTCGCCATCTGTCATGCCTGTTGCGCGCCAAAGGGCACGAGCACCGGCCATATTACGGCCTTGGGTAGAAGTTGCAGATCTTAATTTAGGCATGTTTTTGGTATCCAATTCAAAGGTAAATAAATTTTGATTTATAAAAATATTTTTAACGAATAATGCGTTACCACAGTGTGGTTAAATAGTTTTAAAAATGAAACTTGATGTTATGTGGAATTAGCACATTTATTTGTCGATTGTAGACAAATAAATGTGCTGAAATAGTGGTATGAGCCAGGGCTTATGATATGGGATCTAACCAACCCCATTTATCTTCAGTAGTGCCGTCAAAAATACCAAAGAAAATGTCTTGTAACGCTTTAGTCACTGGGCCACGTGATCCAGTACCTACCGGTAAGCCGTCAACTGATTTTACTGGTACAATTTCAGTTGCGGTTCCGGTCATAAAGAATTCATCAGCAAGGTATAAAGCTTCACGTGAAATAGTTTCTTCACGCACTTCATAACCTAACTCTTTGGCCAATATGAATACGGCATCACGGGTTAAACCTTGTAAAATTGACGCACTACCTGGTGGCGTATAGATAATGCCTTTTTTTACTAAGAATAAGTTTTGTCCTGCCCCTTCACTGATTTGATTATTAACATCCATGGCAATACCTTCGGCATAACCATGACGACTTGCTTCAGCAGAAATCAATTGTGAAGATAAATAGTTACCGCCAGCTTTAGCCGCTGTTGGCATAGTATTTGGCGCTAAACGATTCCAACTAGATACACCCACATCAACACCGTTTTCAATGGCGTCAGCACCTAGATAGGCTTCCCAGCTAAATGCCGCAATCATTAAGTCAGACACCGCATCACTTGGCGGGCGAAGTCCCATGCCAACATCGCCTAAAAAGGCTAATGGACGTAAATAAGCCGCATCGAGTTTGTTTTCTCTTACCGCATCTTTACAGGCCTGCATTACTTCTTCTACCGTATACGGGATATGCATACGGTAAATTTTAGCGGAATCAAATAGGCGTTCAATGTGGTCTCTTAAACGAAAAATACATGTGCCATTATGAGTTTTATAGGCACGAACACCTTCAAAAACAGACGATCCATAATGTAACGCATGGCTCATGACATGAACGGTAGCATCTTCCCACGGCATGAGTTTACCGTTAAACCAAATTAAGTCTGCATGTACTTTTGCCATTTTTCATCCTAAATTTGTGACTGTTGTGGGTCGGCATATTGATCATTAATTTCGATGCAGCTAGCCTAGGTGCGATATAATTCATTAAACCAACAGGGTTTATTTTTTATGCGCTGCAAAGCTCTGCGTCGCTATTGTCTACTTCAACACCTTTGATGTCGACCAGTTTATTGATTTGGTCAACTAAAAGTGAGATAGGTCGATCGCTACTGACGAGTAGTTCAATGGTTGCAATATTATTAGCGTTATTAACGCTAGCAGTCATACCATTTATTAGGAAACCACGGTAACGAGTTACTTGTAAAATTCGTTCAAGTACCACTTGTTTGTCATCAGTCATGATGATTAATTTATAATTGTTCATTCTACGCGCTCTCCATCATTTCATTGTTAGCACTATTCGGTGGCACTAGTGGCCAAACGTTCTCTTGTGCATCTATTTTAACCTGCAAGAAATAAGCACCCTCATGATCTAACATTTCTTTGATCGCTGCAGTGACTTCACTTTTTTGTGTGATTTGCTTGGCTTTTATATCAAAAGCTGTTGCTAACATAACAAAGTCAGGATTATCCGATAAGTCGGTTTCGCTTAGGCGACCATCAAAAAACAAGTCTTGCCATTGACGAACCATACCCAATTTAGCGTTATCTATTAGAATGATTTTAACAGGTATTTGATAGCGTTTTATCGTTGCTAATTCTTGTACATTCATCATGATAGAACCATCACCTGAAACCACAACAACGGTATCGTTAGGACGGCTGATTTGTGCGCCAATGGCAGCTGGTAAACCAAAACCCATAGTGCCCATACTACCGCTTGTTAACCAATTACTTGGGTCGTCAAAACTCATGTGTTGTGCAGCCCACATTTGATGTTGTCCAACATCGGTGGTAACACAAGTGTTTTTAGGCATTAAATCGCTAACTTCTTTTAATACTGCGGGAGCAAAAATTCCCTCACCTGGGTGATCGTATCGCCAAGCACACTCTTCTTTCATTTTTTGTACTTGTGTTTGCCAGTTTTCAATATTTAATGACATAGTCAATAAAGGAAGGTTTTCTTTTAAGTCGCCTAAAATAGGGGCGTCAGCAATTCTACGTTTATTGATTTCAGCTGGATCAATATCAAAATGGATGACTTTAGCATCGGGAGCAAATTGGTCTAACTTACCGGTTACTCGATCATCAAAGCGTGCGCCAACGGCAATTAATAAATCACAGTCATGTACCGCTAAATTTGCTACTTTAGTTCCATGCATGCCCAGCATACCTAAGTAATTTGGATTATCAGGGTTTATCGCGCCTAAACCTTTTAAGGTAGAAACAGAAGGTAAACCAGTTTTTTCTGCAAAGCTTCTTACTTCATCAATAGCATTAGCCATACCTACACCACCACCAACATATAAAATAGGTCTTTTGGCATGGGTTAATAAATCAAGCGCCTTAGTGATATCAGCCAGCGGTAATTTTACTTTATTTTTTAATGAAGCAACTTTGGTAAATGTTTGTTCAACTTCCGCGATTTGAATGTCTTTGGGAATATCGACCAATACCGGTCCTTGGCGTCCCTCAAGTGCAATGGCAAATGCTTGGTGTAATACTTTTTCTAAATCATTAATATCAGTTACTTGAAAAGAATGCTTAGTACAGGCTAATGATAAACCGAAAATATCGGTTTCTTGAAAAGCATCACTGCCCATAGCCGCCGTAGGTACTTGGCCAGTAATCGCTACTAAGGGAATGGAATCAGCAAGCGCATCAGCTAAGCCAGTGATTAAATTTGTTGCACCAGGACCGGACGTTGCCATACAAACACCGATTTTTCCAGAAGCACGGGCATAACCCACGGCTGAGAATGAGGCTCCTTGTTCATGTCGACATAAAAAATGTTGAACATTACTGTCAACGAGAGCATCGTAAATCGGCATGATGGCACCACCAGGGTAACCAAAAATATGCTCTACACCATGCTGTTCTAGTACTTTAAATAGTAATCCACCGCCTGTTAAAGGCTTGCTCTCGTTCATGATAATTCCAAAATCTGTTGTCTAAAAGTAATGTAAGTTAATTTGTGTTTATTTATGTAATGTGTGTTGCTAAAAAAGCAGAAAACCCTCGGTTCTTTCGAAGCGAGGGTTTGTATTTCAGTTTTGCTTTTTTTAGCTCAATGAAAACCCTCGGGGTAATTTAATCACCACGACGAGAATTTCTATTATAATTGAGTTAATTTTTAGCATTTTTGTCTCATACACTGTTTGTTTTGCTGTTCGGGTTGGCTGACTATTTATTATATCGATTGTTTTTAGTACTTATGCTTATGTTAAATTTATACCATAGCTCTGAGGTTTTGAACAAGCTTTTTTTTAGTTTGAAGTTCTATTTTGAAAATAAAAAATTATGATAGTAGAACTATATTCGGGAAAAAAAGTAATACTTAGCTACACTTAACGCATGGAATCAAATAAATGGAATTATTATGTCGCTTGCCTGTGTTTATAGTCGCGCCCGTGTTGGTTTAGAATCTCCCTTGGTTACCGTTGAAGTACATTTAGCTAATGGTTTGCCTGCTTTTCATATCGTTGGCTTGCCTGAAGCATCGGTAAAAGAATCCAAAGATAGAGTACGTAGTGCCATTATTAATTGTGGTTATGAGTTCCCTGCCAAACGTATAACGATTAATTTAGCACCAGCAGATTTACCAAAAGAAGGTGGCCGCTTTGATTTACCTATCGCTGTCGGTATTTTAGCGGCCTCAGAGCAATTGCCACAAGTGGATTTAGCGCAGTACGAATTTGCCGGTGAATTAGCCTTGTCAGGAGAATTGAGAGCTATTGTGGGCGAGATTCCTATGGCGATGGCTTGTTGTGATAGTGGTAGGATGCTGATACTGCCAGCACAAAATAGTGAACAAGCCAGTTGGGTAAAACAAGCTAAAATTCATGCTATTGAACATTTAACGCAACTTTACCCTCATTTTGCACGACAAACATTATTGCCGTTGGTACTCGAAAAACCCATTGAAGATTTTGATACTCAAAGTTATTTCGATATTAGTGACGTGATAGGTCAGCCGCTTGCTAAGCGTGCTTTGGAAATCGCCGCTAGCGGAAATCATAATCTACTTTTTATTGGTCCTCCTGGCACAGGAAAAACTATGTTAGCAAGTCGTTTAGCGGGCATATTACCTAAAATGACTGAAACCGAGGCGTTAGAGGTTGCCGCCATTCAATCCATTAGTAATCAAACAACTAATGCTAAATCATGGCTGACACGGCCTTTTCGTGCCCCACATCATACCGCATCTTCAGCCGCGTTAGTGGGCGGTGGCAGCCAGCCTAAGCCCGGAGAAATTTCACTAGCACATCATGGCGTGTTATTTTTAGATGAGCTACCAGAGTTTGAGCGTAAAGTACTCGATGTGTTACGTGAGCCAATGGAGTCAGGGGAGGTCACCATTTCACGGGCTATGCACAAGCAGTGTTTTCCTGCGCGCTTTCAATTAATTGCGGCGATGAACCCAAGCCCTACTGGTTTTTTCAATGATAATCGTAGCACTCCTGAGCAAGTTTTAAGGTATTTGAATCGCTTATCTGGACCCTTCCTTGATAGGATTGATATTCAAATTGAAGTGGCGCGTTTACCACGGGGGACTTGGTCGAATGATACCCAATTGAACGAAACCAGTGAAGTGGTTCAGCAGCGAGTACAAGCTTGTAGGGAGCGTCAAATTAGTCGTCAGGGTGATGCCAATGCCCATCTAGGCACAAGTGATTTGAAAAACTATTGTCATTTGACTACCGATGAGAATGAATTTTTAGAGTTGGCGGTGGAGAAGTTGGGGCTATCTACTCGTGCCCATCATAAAATTTTAAAAATTGCACGTACCTTGGCTGATATGGTTAACAGTGAGCATATTTTACATGAACATCTGCTTGAAGCACTTTCATATCGGGCGATGGATCGCTTATTAAAGCACTTAACTAATTCAGTTAATGGCTAGCCCTAAACAGCAGAGTTAGGTGATAGCATCAAAGAAAGCTTTGATTAGTGGTTGGCTTTTACTTTGATTCAAACAGCAAACACCTAAATCAAAAGGCGTTATTTCACCTACATTCGCCAAATATTGCACACGATCTTTCACCGGGCTATTCTCTACCACTACTTGAGGCACTATGCCAACGCCACAACCCAAGGCGACCATACTGACTAATGCTTCATGACCAGAAACGGTTGCGTAAATGTTGGCTTTTCCTTGTTGTTTCTTACGATACCAAAGCTCAAAGCGTTTTCGGGCCGGACCATGCTCAGGCAAAATGAATGGGATCTCTGACCATGGCAGTATTCTTTCATTAAGTTGTTGTTGCACTATGCAATTCATCGTCGGTGCTATAACGGCTAATGGAATGGTGGCAAGGTGTTGAAAGTAAACACTGCGGGGTAAATTTTCAGGGTTAGCGGCAATAGCGAAATCGACAGATTTATTTTGTACTTGTTCCAGGGCATCGGAAGCATCGCCGGTGGTTAGCATAATTTCTACTAGTGGATGTTGCTGACGAAAGCGCTCTAGCAGCGGCGGTAAATGACTGTAGGCGGCCGTTACCGAACAATAAATACTGAGTTTTCCGGTGAGCACTTGTTGTGTTTCATCTAATGATTGCTTAAATATTTGCCATTGTTCAGCTTGTTGTTGAGCGTAGTGTTGAAACTTTTTACCTGCCTCATTAAGTGCCACCGTTCGATTGTCACGTAATAGCAATTCAATACCAACTTCATGTTCAATACGTTGAATCGCTCTGCTTAAAGTTGAAGGACTCATATGAAATGCTTGTGCCGTTTTACCAAAGTGTAATGTGTGACTTAAATGCACAAACATAGCTAATGATTTTTGATCCATAAGTATTAATCTCTTACTTTGTTGTAAAACGGTGTTGTCAATCACTCTTGCAAAAAACGCAACGTGTCGATGCAAATATATCACTTTTTGCAATGAGGTTGCTAGTGTATGATGCTTTCAAGGTCAGAAAAGCTGACTAAATTATTGACAGGATTATAGGAAATACCATGAGCAATTATTTTAATACTTTAAGTTTACGCGAAAAGCTTGGCCAATTAGGCAAATGTCGTTTTATGAAACGTGAAGAATTCAGCGATGGCTGTAACTTCATTAAAGATTGGAACATTGTTATTGTTGGTTGTGGTGCTCAAGGTTTAAACCAAGGTTTGAACATGCGTGATTCTGGTTTAAATATTTCTTATACATTACGCGATTCAGCAATCGCTGAGAAACGTCAGTCTTACCAGTGGGCTACTGAAAATGGTTTTACTGTGGGTAATTACGCTGAATTAATCCCTCAAGCCGATTTAGTATTAAACCTGACGCCAGATAAGCAGCATACTTCAGCTGTTACTGCGGTAATGCCATTAATGAAACAAGGCGCAACATTAGCCTATTCTCATGGTTTCAACATTGTTGAAGAAGGAATGCAAATTCGTTCAGATATCACGGTTGTTATGGTTGCACCTAAATGTCCAGGTACTGAAGTACGTGAAGAATATAAACGTGGTTTTGGTGTGCCAACACTTATCGCTGTTCACCCAGAAAATGATCCACAAGGTAACGGTTTAGCGATAGCTAAAGCTTACGCTAGTGCAACGGGTGGTGACAGAGCAGGCGTTCTTGAGTCTTCTTTTATCGCTGAAGTTAAATCTGACCTTATGGGTGAGCAAACTATCCTTTGTGGCATGTTGCAAACGGCGGCTGTTTTAGGCCATAAGCAACTAGTTGCTCAAGGAATGGACGCTGCTTACGCACGTAAATTACTACAATACGGTTTAGAAACGACTACTGAAGGTCTTAAGCATGGTGGTATCACTAACATGATGGACCGTTTGTCAAACCCTGCTAAAGTGTTAGCATTTGATATGTCTTTAGAATTAAAAGAGATTTTACGTCCTTTATTCCAAAAACACATGGACGACATCATTGAAGGTCGTTTCTCTGCAACTATGATGGCAGATTGGGCAAACGACGATGTTAACTTATTAACATGGCGTGCAGAAACTGCAGAAACTTCTTTTGAAAAGTCAGCTGAGTGTGACACTGAAATTTCAGAGCAAGAATATTACGACAAAGGTATCTTTGTTGTAGCTATGATAAAAGCCGGTGTTGAATTAGCATTCGACGCAATGGTTGATTCAGGTATCATCAATGCCTCGGCATACTATGAGTCGTTACACGAAACACCATTAATTGCTAACTGTATTGCACGTAACATGTTATACGAAATGAATGTTGTTATTTCTGATACTGCAGAGTACGGTAACTACTTATTTACCCATGCTGCGGTACCATTACTTGAAGAATACACTTCTAAATTAACATTAGAGCAATTAGGTGAAGGCCTTAAAGATAGCTCAAACAATGTTGATAACGCACGTTTAATTGAAGTTAACGAAGCGATCCGCAGCCATGGTGTTGAAGTAATCGGTAAAGAACTTCGCGGTTACATGACCGACATGAAGCGTATTGCAACACAATAGTTTATTTTATTCCCTAGTAAACAAAGGTACTAGCTTTATAGCGATGTACCTTTTTTTTATATCTGTACCATTAATCAATGGTACAAAAATCAACATCACCTTAACTGAGAAATTACCATGACTGAATTTACAAATGTAACAATAGACACCGAAGCCAATATTTATTTTGACGGAAAAGTCACTAGTCGTAAAATCACTTTTAGCGATGGTAGTTTTAAAACGTTAGGTATTATGATGCCTGGCGAATATAAATTTGGTACAGCCGAAAAAGAATTAATGGAAATAACCGCAGGTGATTGTGAAATTCTTTTACCAGAAGCGACGCAGTGGCAAACGATTAAAGGTGGAGAGTCTTTTTACGTGCCAGCAAACAGTGAATTTGAACTTAAAGCTAAAACACTTATTGATTATTGTTGTAACTATATTAGTGAATAACGTTATTCACCTTTATATAAGGCGATTATAATTAGAAGCCATGCTCAACGCTTTTGTAAAACCCAATGTTAACTAGTTAGCATTGGGTTTTTTTGATACATTTTATCGATTGCTTTTAACTAATACCAAATGAAATAATGAACGAGTCAATTCAGAGCTGTGTCAGGGAAGTTAAAACAAGCAAAAGTTGTGCGACTATAGTATTTTCTATATTAAGCCAGTTTGTGACGTTACCACCTTGCTGAAAAGCTCCTAAGTGCAAGTTTTAACGAGTTACATGCTGCGTTATTGATTTTGAGAAGGGCGCTACATGGGAGTAGCTTATTAAAGAATGTAGTAACCATTCTCCTGAATAACCATTATCTTCAATCAATGCCTTGTCTCTACACTTTTTAATTCTTGCTGAATGATCTATTTATTGCTTGAATTGGTATGAATAGTTAATAATAGTTACTTTAATTAAAGTAACTATTATTAAAGGAGTCTATCCGTATGGGCAACATCGCTGAAACTGTTCTAACTAGCCCGGTATTGTGGCTAACAATCGTTATTTTATTTACTTTGAAAAAAGGTATCTATTTTGTCCCACAAAACCGTGGTTACGTAATTTATACATTAGGTAAATACAGCAAGACACTATCCGCGGGTTTAAATTTTATTATCCCTTTCGTGGAATCGGTTGCGGCTGATCGTAACTTGAAAGAACAATCACTAGAAATTGTCTCACAACCGGCCATTACTAAAGACAATATTACCTTAGAAATTGATGGGATTTTGTTTATGAAAGTTACTGATGCGGCTGCGGCAACCAACAATATTACTGATTATAAATTATCAGTAATCCAGCTTGCCATGACAACTATGCGTAATGCCATTGGTTCAATGGAGCTAGATGAGTGTTTCCAAAATCGTGATGCTATCAATGCAAAGATTTTAGTTGCGATGACTGAAGCGACTGCGCCTTGGGGTGTAATGGTGACACGGTATGAAATTAAAGATATTACACCACCACAAACTATTCGTGAAGACATGGAAAAGCAAATGACCGCAGAGCGTGAGAAACGCTCAGTTATTTTAACCGCAGAAGGGGTTAAAAGTGCGGCGATCACTGTAGCTGAAGGTCAAAAACAAGCTAGAGTACTAGATGCAGAGGCAGCAAAATTAGAACAAGTACTTGCAGCAGAGGCGTCAAAAGAGTCACAAATCCTTGAAGCAATAGGTAAAGCTGAAGCCATACATTTGGTGGCTGAGGCAGATGCGGGTGCATTACTGGTAGTGGGTAATGTGGCGAATACTGAAGGCGGTCAATCAGCAGTAATGCTAACGTTAGCTCAAAATGCCATTACAGCGCACCAAGCTATAGCCAGTGATAGTACTGTGGTACTTACCGATGGTAAAACAGGTGAAAATATTGCTAACACGGTGGCGCAGGCTATTGCGGTATCAAGTAGTTTGAAATTACCAAGTTAATACCTAGTCTCTATATTTGAGTAGTTTATTTTCTTAATGAGGTTTTATGGAATATTTTTTAGAAAATCCAGATCACTTATGGTACTTAATTGCAGGTATTAGCTTTGTGATTGAACTGAGCGTAATGGGCTTAGGTGGCCCGTTACTGTTTTTTGCTATTGGCAGTTTAATTACTGGTATTTTAATCACCATAGGTGTTGTCGATGGCTGGCAAAATGAAATATTGACGGTTGGCCTATTAACGGCCTTAGCCGCTACTCTTTTATGGAAGCCATTGAAATTACTGCAGAACTCTAAAGATAAAACAGATAACTCCAGTGATATGGTTGGTTTACAAGTTCTGGTAAGTGCAGAAATTACCGCGATAGCCGGTACTATTCGTTATTCAGGTATAAATTGGCCAGCACGTTTAGCTGATGAGGCTAATGTGACCTCAATAAGTGAGCAAAGTCAGTGTAAAATTGTGGCGATAGTAGGCAATACCATGTTGGTTAAGCCTATATAGTCAGGCTAAAATTTAAGAAGTGCACTACTTTCATCTGAATGTAGTGCACTTCTAGCTTTGCTGCTATCGATATATTCTTTGTGCCCAGCGGGCTAATCCAGCGGTGACACTACCAAAATGATCACCAACAACAACGGGAACATTCGGTATTTGTTGCTGTAAAAATTCACTTAATATTGGCGACTTTGCTGTACCGCCCGTAACAAAAATGACTTCGGGTTGGCACCCAGCTTGTGCAACGGCTGATTGCATTAACTCACCTATGCTTGCTAATGTACGTTTATTGGCTGAACGTAATGTTTCTCTATTCACTTCGATACTCAGTTGCTCACTGACATCATGTAAATCAATGGTTTGTTGATTATGATCTGACAAAGCAATTTTTGCTTGTTCAGCCGCATTGACTAATTGATAGCTTAATTTATGATCATGCACAGTGACTAATCGCTCGACAATGCTAGTTTCCTTAGCATCTCGTGATAGCTGCATTAAATGACGTCTGTTTTTTGCGCTGTAGAACTCAGTTTGTTCATAGATATTATTAATGGCCAATGCTTGAAAAAAACTACTAGTCGGTAGTTGCTTACCTGTTTTCGATACACCATTCATACCTAAGCTAGGCATGATACCTTGTAGCGCTAATTGAATATCAAAGTCATTCCCTGCGATGCGAACGCCACTATGCGCTAATAGATGCGCTAGTCGACAGTCATTTTCTTTAAACTTTGGTCCCATCAATAACATGGAGCAATCACTGGTTCCACCACCAATATCGACCACTAATACCTTTGTTTCTTGCGTTAAACTGGCTTCAAACTCAAAGCCTGCGGCAACGGGTTCAAACTGAAATTCAACGTCCTTAAAACCAACGCGTTTGGCGGCATTGGTTAATACCTCAATGGCTTGACGATTACTTTCTTCGCCATGCAATCCTTGGAAGTTGATGGGGCGTCCAATCACCGTTTGATTGACTTGATGACCTAATTTGGCTTCAGTTAGTGTTTTTACGTTACTCATCATGGCGGCAACCATGTCTTCAAATAGTTGAATTTGTATTGGTGCTAAACCACTGGCACCAAGAAAAGATTTTGGCGATTTGATGTAGTAGCCTTCTTCAGGATCTTCCAGATACTTATCAAGAGCCGCTTGACCAAAGACTAATTCACCGCCAATACCGTCAAAAGCTAATTCACGCAATGCTCTTTGACTTTTTTGTAATTGTGGGGCACGTACGCTTTTGAATGCTTTTTGTTGCTCACTGGAAAGCTGTTGGCATAACCAATGGCTGATAATATCACGGTCAGGTGCGTATAAATTAGACGCTATGGTGTTACTACCATTCGCTAGTTGAAGTATCTGTGGTTGACCATTATGCATTTTGGCCACACTGCAATTTGAAGTACCGTAATCAAAACCTATCATTAACTATTTTTCTACTCGAATATAAAAATGGTCGCGTAGCATAAAAGAAAAAACTCATCAAAGCGATAGCAAAGATGAGTTTTTTAGTATTTATGTCGGTTCCACTTGAATAGGCATGATTTAGTTGGAATTTATAATACGAGTCATTGAATCATTTTTTGGCTACAATATAACCATATCATCACGGTGAATCACTACTGCGCCATGGTTATGGCCTAATATAGTGACAATATCATCACTGTGTTTACCCATGATACGACGTAAATCATAATGGCCGTATAGGCATATACCTTTACCAATAATACGTTTGCTTTTATGGTCAATCAAATCAACAGATTCGCCAGCTTTAAATTCGTTTTCTATTGCTTTAATACCTGCAGGGAGCAATGAAGCACCTTTGGTCAACAAGGCATTAACAGCACCACTATCTAAAATAATTTTCCCCTGACTTTGTCTTGTATGTTTAAGCCAATGTTTTTTAGCGGTAATAATATCCTTATCAGCAATAAAGCGAGTACCAGGATTTACCTGTTTTAATAAAGAAGAAAATACTTCGCTTCGGCTACCATTAACAATGTAGGTGTTAATGCCATGTTCAACCGCCTTTTCCGCAGCTTGAATTTTTGTTTTCATGCCCCCGGTTGCTAAATGACTTCGGCTTGTGCCAGCCATTGCATATATTTCATCAGTAATTTTGGCTATTTCTGGGATAAGTACTGCGTCATCATTTACTTTTGGATCTTTAGTGAAAACACCTTCAATGTCACTTAATATAAACAAACTATCTGCGCCACAAACTTGCGCTACTAAAGCGGCGAGATTGTCGTTATCACCCACGTTTAAATCGGCTGTGGTGACAGTGTCATTTTCATTAACTATGGGGAGAACGCCATTAGCTAATTGGATCTCAATGGTTTCTTTTATACTTATAAAACGTTTTCTGTCTTCTAGATCATGTTGAGTAATTAACACTTGGCTACAAGGAATATCAAAAAAACGTTGCCAGTTGGCCATCATTTGCATTTGACCAACACTCGACATTGCCTTTCTGGTGGCAACAGATAGCTCAGGTGAACCATGATGAATAAGGCTTCGTCCAGCGGCAACGCCACCCGAAGAAACTAAAATTATTTCCTTACCTTGCTGTTGGCACTTGGTAATAAATTGCGCTATAGCTAAGATGTATTTTCCGCTACAACCTTCTTGTGTTGGCGCTACTAAGGCGCTACCCACTTTGATTACAGCTCGATTAAAATTCATTATTACTCCTATTAAAAACGTAGACCCGAATCACCTTAATATGGGATAAAGCCTTATTTTTAGATGGTTTGAGTACGGTTAGCATGCGGTATTGCAACAATAATTACAACCAAACTGTTTACTCAATAGGCTAAAGTAATAGACAAAATTGTGCTTTTTAATCGCTATATTGCATATACCGATACCACTTCTGAACTTACTAAAACCTGTATATTTAAGTGGAACGGGTATAGTTATAGAAAGAATACTGTAATCACTTAATTGAAGTAATTTGAGTCTTAACTTAAAGCATGATTAAATAAGCTTATTATCGCAATTGTTGTTAAAAACTTTCCATGCTTAATTTTCTTCCCGCTGCACTCATTGGCTTTTTGTCGCTGATACTATACACCGTCAATACCATTTTTTGGTTGATGCCTATTTTAGTGTTTTCTCTACTAAAGGCACTTATACCAATAACGCTTGCTCAGAAAATTTTTAGTTATTTGTTAGATTTAATGGCAAGCAGCTGGGTTGTAATGAATACACTCAACCAGAAATTATTTACGAAGATTGACATTCAGATTACAGGATTAGAAAAATTAAATAGAAAAGATTGGTACTTAGTTTTAGCAAATCATCAAAGTTGGGTTGATATTGTGGTGTTACAGCGTGCTTTGCATGGTCAGATACCTTTTTTGAAGTTTTTTCTAAAAAAAGAACTTATTTATGTTCCTATTCTAGGTTTAGCTTGGTGGGCGCTAGATTTTCCTTTTATGAAACGTTATAGCCAATCATTCTTAAGAAAAAACCCCCATCTAAAAGGTAGAGACCTAGAAACTACGCGTAAAGCCTGTGCTAAATTTAAACATAAGCCGGTCAGCGTGATGAGTTTTATTGAAGGTACGCGCTATACTCAAAAAAAACATGATAAGCAAAGCTCACCTTTTAATCATTTGCTTAAACCAAAAGCGGGTGGTATTGCTTTTGTACTTGATGCCATGGGGGAACATTTAAATACTATTGTGGATGTCACCATATATTACCCTGATGGTACTCCAACGTTTGTTGATTTTTTATATGGTCGCGTTAAAAAAGTGCAGGTGGAAGTACATACCACAGAAATTCCTAAGGAGTTAAGTGGTGATTACTTTAACGATCGGAGTTTTAAAATTTCTTTTCAAAAATGGATAACACAATTTTGGCATGACAAAGATGTTAGGCTTAATAACATGAGACAAAAATCGACTGACAAAAATAATTTAAAAGGACTGTAAATGAATGAGCTTATAAAAACATGGTTGATAGAGCAGGGCTTAAGTTCTAGCTATATTGATACAAGCGCTACTAGTGTTGGTTTATTTCTCATCTTATTTATTTCTGTCATTAGTTATTATGTAGCTAAGAACTACCTGCTTAAAATAGTAAAAAAGCTCATTTTAAAAACAAAAAATACTTGGGACAACGCCTTAATAGAACATAAAGTATTAAGTCGTTTGATTGTGCTATTGCCCTTCATTTTGGTGTTGTTTTTAACACCTTTAATTTTACCCGAGGGGATTCTACTTGCTACTTTACTTGTACTTATTGCTAAGGTGTTATTAGTTTTTCAAATAGCGCAATCGGTTAGTGCTGTGCTTAATGTGGGTAATAGCTTGTACTGTGAAAGTGCAAAGCAGCGTTATCTTCCGCTCAACTCTATTATCCAGGTTATTAAATTAGTTGTTTATTTAGTGACGGCTATTATTATTGTTGCACTTATTCTGGACCGTTCTCCAGTCTATTTACTGAGTGGTTTAGGGGCGCTGACTGCTGTTTTATTATTGATTTTTCAAGATACGATTAAAGGCTTAGTTGCTAGCATTCAGATTTCAGCTAACAAAATGGTTGTTGCTGGAGATTGGATTGAATTACCAAAGTATGGGGCTGACGGTGATGTAATTGAAATTGGTCTAAGTACCGTAAAAGTTGAGAATTTTGATAAAACCATCACCACAATTCCGACTTATGCATTGATCAGCGATTCGTTTAAAAACTGGCGTAATATGTACCATACTGGCGCAAGACGTATTAAACGTACAATCATTGTTGATATTGCCAGTATCGATTTTTATAGTTTGGAAAAAATAGATTTTCTAGTTAATACTACTTTGTTAAAAAGCTATTTAACAGATAAAAAGCAGCAACTTTCTGCAGATCATGACGCACTTAATGCAAATATTGTTCAGGATGAAGCTTTAACAAAAATCAATATGCGACAGTTGACTAATATCGGTACTTTTCGTGCCTATATTGCAATGTATTTAAATGAAAATATTAATATACGTAACGATTTAACGTGTATGGTCAGGCAATTACCCGCTACGGCTAGCGGCTTACCTTTAGAGGTGTATTGTTTTGCCAACACAACTGATTGGATACCATATGAAGCGATACAAGCAGATATATTCGATCATCTTTTTGCTATCGCGCCACAATTTGACATACGAGTGTTTCAACACCCGAGTGGATTTGACTGGCAGCATTCAGCAGCTAAATAACCGTTACACTGACGAATAATGAAGTAATGAGATTTGACGCGTGATATTACTGTTTTAGCGATTCACACTAAAAACTCATTGCTCATTATCCACTACAGGTTATCTTTGTCTTATAACGCCTTCCTGCATAGTTGATGCAACTAATTCACCCTGTCGGTTGAATATTTGTCCTCTAACTAGGCCCCTTCCATTGCTCGCCGATGGGCTATCCATACAATATAATAACCAATCATCAAAGCGAAATGGACGATGAAACCACATAGCATGGTCAACGGTAGCTATTTGAAAATTTGGTAGTAAATGACTCGCTCCGTGCGGTAATAATGCCGTAGGCAAAAAGTGAAAGTCTGACGCATAAGCAAGCATACAGCTATGAACGCGCAAATCATCAGGTAAATTACCATTAGTTTTTAACCAAATTTGGTAGTTAGAATCGGTTTTTTCTGGTTTGAGCCAATTATATTGTTGAACAGGACGAATTTGGATTGGCTTTTCAGCTAAAAATTTTTCACGCATGCTTTTTGGTAACGCATCTTGATTCTCTAAAATAAAATTACAGTATGAAGGAACATCTTCGGGGTTAGGCACAGTTGGCATAACGTCTTGATGATTATAACCCTCTTCAGGACATTGAAAAGAGACGGTCATGTAAAATATAGCTTGACCATTTTGTATCGCTTTTATTCTACGTGTACTAAAACTAGCACCATTTCGAATGTCTTCTACTTCATAAACTACAGGCTTTGATGCATCACCAGCACGCAAAAAATAAGAATGAAGTGAATGTACAAAACGATCAGTGCCAACAGTTTCCTGGGCTGCTGACAATGCTTGTCCCATTACTTGACCACCAAATAAAGCTCTAAAGCCTAAGTCTTGACTTTGCCCACGATAAATACCTTTTTCAATGGTTTCTAATTTTAATAGAGCTAATAACTCATCTAACACTGTACTCATAATTTTTATTTCTCAGTTTTACTGTTGGCTTTATATTATACCAATAGGTATTACCAGTTATAATAACAGGATTGTTAGCTATATAGTTGTTGATGTATACAGCAAAGTAAGTTATTTTACATAAATGTATGCTTAATTTTTAAGCTAAATTATTTTAGAATGCTTACGTAGTATTTAAATTGTCGAGGTTCGGTATGCAGGCAATAGCCCAAAGAGAAGTTTTATTAGAAAGACGACAGCAAGGAGTTGTCGTTGAAACTTTGTGGGGAAAGCTTTCATTAGCGCAAAAATTTTCCGCCAGCAGCCTGGCCCAGTTTGGTTATGATCTTACCTATATTCGAAACAGCAATGCAGGCAGTTTAGCAATACTATTATGCAATGGTAATGCTGCCACTATTTCTAGTGAAGGCGAAATAGAAACCTCACCAGATATTATCATTAGAAACTAACAAGATAATATATTCCACTTTAGAGGGTCTCTAAACCCTACTTTAAGTTGATGCCTTTTCGAATTTAAGCGATGCTCACTTCGATTGTATCTTATTTTATGAATGCTTCTGCTAATAAAACAAAGGCAATAAAATTATTACTGTCCCTAGTGGGGGTATCGTCATTTCACTCTGAGTAACCCTCTGTAAATTCATTTTATAAATATTCAGTAAAGTCCGTTGTCATTTTTAAGCTACTTTTATCGAGTCACTTAATTGTGAAAGAAAAATATAGGGGTCAATATCCTGAAATTCTGGGCTTTCTATTGAATAGGCTATGGTAATGGAAAATTCTCCTAAATTAGCAAAAAATCTTAAGTTTAATGCGGAGACTAGTTTTTCCATCGTTTTAGTTACATTTTCTTTATTTTGGTGTGGAAAAAGCAATAAATACTCACCATTATTAATTAAGCCTGCGCTTTCAAAATCATTCAACTGCTCGTTTATCAGACTGGCAATACCTCTACTAACCTCCGAAACTGTCTTTTTATTAAATTGAAATGTGAGTTCTTGCCAGTTAGTGATTGAAACGTAACCTAGCGTCAATGCATAGTTATACTGTCTAGACATATCAAAACTTGTTTGGTATAGCTGCTTAGTTTGTCTTGAGTTAGCCAATATATATCCTGGTTTCTCTAACGCTTCATATTCTGTTTGTAATCTTTTACTGCGCTGTTTAATCCATACAATGATAATAAAAATTAATAGAAGAAAAGTGACAAAAGTTAATATTAAAATAGATAATTGCTGGTTATGAAATTTACTAGAGTAAGAGGACGTTAATTCGCTCTGTTCAGCCAGTTTTATTGCTAATTCTCGTGCTTTTGTACTGGCTAGTATATCTTTATTCTTATTATATTTAATTACTTTGCTATTAGTGGGATAGCGATTAAATTGGGCTAGTTTTTTAGTAAACAGGATGTTTTCTAATAAAGACTCACTATATTTATTTTGCCATAAATAAGCCTTTTTTAAATCTTGTTTAATTAAGTACATATCTGCGAGATATTGATACAAAATAATATAGTCTGGCGTTAACTCAATTCTAGTTGCTAATTTTTCCGCTTCTAGCAATAAAATCAAACGCTGATCTTCTTGTTTTATTGCATGGTAAATTTGCGTTAAAATAATGATACTTTCTAAATGTGGGGTTGCTAAGTTATATTGATAAAATAGTGCTTTGGCTTGTAACGCCTCAGCTTTTGCTAAAACATATTGTTTTTGACGCAACAATATTCGTGAAAGACCTTGGCTAGCATAACCAACATAGATGGGTGCATTCTTTTTTATAGCATATTTTTTAGCTTCCCAAAAAGCAGTATATGCGTCATTCAATCTATTTAAACGGTAATATGCGTTAGCTAAATGGAAGTAAGTTTGATCAATATTATTTAATTTATCTAAATTAAATCGTAGTTTTAATATTTTTAACTGTACCGTAAGAGCCGTTCGATAATCACCTAAGTAATAATAAGCATTTGCTAAAATTGTTAATAAAGATATGTGTTCAGAAAAAGCAGCATTTTGCTGAATAACGCTTTCAACTTGTTGAAGGTCAGTCAATGCTTTCGAATGCTGTCCCAACATGGCAAAAGCAACACTTCTATAACTTAAAGCAATTAAAAAACAGGTGGTGTTTTTTTTATTTTTTGGCGTATTTATCGCTTGTTCCACTGTAGTTAATAATTTTTTATATTGTTTTTTAGCTGAAAATATTTGGGCTAAATTTATTTGTAAGGGGAGTATGATAGCTTGATTTTGATTAGCGGTTGCTAAGCCATCATTGGTAAATTGTAAGGCAGTTTCTAATTCACCTTTATTGATAGCAACATTGGCGAGTAATAGGTATGTTTTAGCGATAATTTCGCTAGGGTAATTAATGCGTTGATTGATTATCTTATTACCTAGCTTAATCACTTTATTATGATTTAATGTGTAGCCACTTTGTTCAAATAAATATTCAACCTCAGCAATAAGCTTTTCTTGAGAGTTTAAATTATTGTCAGCTAAGGTACTAAAACTCACGGAAAATAATGAAAAGATAAGTAAGTTATAGAAAAAACATAGTATTTTTTTTATTATTAACATGAGTGAAAACACAGCGTTATCAAAACAAGATGCTTATTTTAACGTGATTAATACTAGAGTGTTAGTTTTTTGTTTACAATTCTAAAGCATGGCTTATAATGTTATAGAGCTGCTAAAGCTCGATAAGGGCAAATCTAGTGAAAGCTAGATACGCAAAGTTACCGGTCTAATGGGAAACCTATGACAGCGGGACTGCCAAATTTAGATGTAGTGGGGGCTCTTCTATTTTAAACAGTTCCATGTCTGTTTCTTCGGTTACTTTGCGTGGCTTCCCTTATTCATTATCTTATTCATTATCTTATTCATTATCTTATTCATTATCTAATTCATTAATACTTCACTTTTATTTTCCTATACTTTTATTCTAGTTTTAGTTTAGCGGTACATTCCTTTTCCTTTAATTCTAGCCGATTAGATGCTCGCTATACTTACTTTTACTTACGGTTAATTACTGTAGAAAAATATTATTGTAATAAAAACAGTCTAAAATAATACGGAATAATTTTCCGGATAATTAGTTTATGGGCATGGAAAATAAGAGTAGATTTTTTTCGATATTTACTAGAGAATAAATTTTATAGGTGCCAAAGAGCATCATCACAGTAAAATATTATAGAGGTGAATCGGTGAGATATCACGATTCAATAAAGCAAGCAAATAAAACAATGACATTGGCAGTTGCCCAACTGAACCAGTGGCTTTTGCCATTGAACCCGACAAACTATGCTGTTAGTTATGAGTACTGTAAAAATAAAAAGCCAATTTTAACGGCAAGCATTAAGCGTTTATTATTGTCAGGTAAAAAGATAGACGGGTTCTTTATGGAGCAATTATATAAAGATAACCTACTCCAACAAAGTCAATTTCGAGATGAAATTATTACGGACATTTCACTGTTATTTTCTGAAATTCATGATAATTGCCTACAATCAACCTTAGGCGCTCAAAACTTTATTGAGCAATTAGACGATAATATTCCAGCCTTAATGTCTCATGAAAAAACGGAAGTGAAAATAGCTATTGCTAAGCTGCATCACGCCTCTATTATATTTAAAAAGCAGCAACAACAATTAGTAGAACAACTACAGCAGTCTCAAATACGAACGAAAGCATTAGAAGAGGAGTTAGAAGCAGTTCGGGAAGAAATTTATTTAGACCCCGTAACTGGCTTGTATAATCGAAAAGCTATGTCGAAGCATGTGGAAGCTTGGCTTAGTGAAGACAGTGAAAGAGGCATTGCTGCCATTGTGATTAATGTTGATCATTTTGATCAATTCAATGAACGCTTTGGTGCCTTGATAGGTGATGTTATTTTATCAAAAATAGCAAAAAAAGTAGCCAGTTATGTTGATGATAGTGGTCTGCCGGTTCGCTCAGCTAACGATGAATTTATAGTCTTATTGCCTGATGTTGACAATGCTGTAGCGAATGAAATCGCTGAAAAAATAAAGCATGGTATTGAAAAAATACGTTTTGTTAGTGTTCAATCTGGTGTGCGACTACCTAAAATGAGTATTTCATGTGGTACGAGTGAAATACAACATAAAGAACGTCTGAATCAATTTATCAATAGAACACGAATAATCATGGAAGGTAATAAAACGGAGTGAAAAAGATTTAGCTCTATGCTTTATCAAGTAACTTTTCCAATGTCTCTACTGTGTTTTCAGAAAATACTTTAATGTTGTGTTCAGTCAATAATTGGCTTGTTACGCCTTGGCCCAAAACTTTATTATTGGTAAACGAACCATCATAAATAAGTGTGCTACCGCACGAAGGGCTTGATTCTTTTAATAGAGCAAAACGAATATTGTGTTGCTGACATAAAGTTAACGCTTGCTGTGCCCCACAGCTGAATTGAGTGCTGACATTTATGCCAGATTTGGTGATTACCTTGTTGGAACTTTGTTGTATCTCTGCAGGCTCTCTTGGTACAGATAACCCTCCTGAAACTTCTGGACAAATGGGTATAAAACGACCTTGTTGTTGCCACAAAACTATCAGTGGATGTGCAAGTGTTAATACAACGCTATTGTAGCGAACATTTTCACCGAGAAAACATCGACTAATAAGTATTTTATCAAACATAACGTTCGTTATTTTGAGTTAGTAAAGTAAACAAAGCGTTAGTTTCTGTTAAGCTTTGAGGGTATTGCGTCTCAAACCAACATGATTGACTGTAGTAGTCAAAGTTTAGAATATACTCTGTATTTAACCATTGAAAACGAATGTTTTCTAGATCAGCGCCGATAACTATTTCTTTAATGCATAGCGTTGAAATATTACTGAGTAATAATTGACGAAGTATCGTTATATCCTCTTGAAACCAACTTTGGTTAAAAAGAACTGTAATTTTATTATTAGCACAGTTAATTGACTGGACTGCTATAGATGACATTTATATTCCAATGATAAAAAAGGTAAGCTTAAAGAGTGCCAAGTCATTAAAAATAGACAATATGTAAAAGCTAAATGATTAATGTTTGATGTTAATCACTATATTAAATCAAAAAAGCCACGACAGCAGAAATTATTTTACTTATACTGGATTTAGTCAATTTAAAAATAAATAGTTCTGATAGACAAAGAGAGAGACAAATACTATGAAAAAACTTACTCTTGCAGTTGCTGCAACCGTATTGATGGCATCTCCTGTTTTCGCTGGTGATGCTGCCGCTGGTAAAGGAAAGTCAATGATGTGTAGTGCATGTCACGGTGCTGCTGGTATTTCAGCTGTTCCAACTTACCCTAACCTTGCTGGTCAAAAAGAAGCTTACCTTGCAATTCAACTTAAAGCTTTTAAATCAGGCGCACGTAACAATGCGACTATGAAAGGTATGGTTGCTAGTTTAAGTGAGACTGACATGGCTGATTTAGCTGCTTATTACTCTAGCCTGAAGTAATAAACAGCCGACAGTCATTAGTAATTACTAGTGATAAACTTAAAAAAGCGCCATTTTGGCGCTTTTTTAGTTTTTAATATGTTGTTTGATTAGCTGTAAAAAAGGTTGGCCATAACGAGAGAGCTTTACATCACCGATACCACTGACCGCTAACATTTGCTGTGAAGTTTGCGGTAGTACACGTGCTAGCTCTGAAAGCGTGGCATCATTAAAAACAATGAACGGCGCAATATCTTCCCCATCAGCAATACTTTTACGTAGCTCTCGTAATTTGGCGAATAAAACCCTATCGTATGTTTTTTGTTGGCTTTTGTTTTGCCAATAACTGGCCTTTTGTAAGCGTGGACTAGCTAACATTAATGGCTCTGTTGCTTTAAGTACACTTCTAGAAGCGGTAGTTAAGCAAAGAGCAGATTGTTGTTCAATATCTTGTTGTAAGTAGCCTAAATGAATAAGTTGACCGATAATGGCAAACCAATAGCCAGGCGCTTTGCTACTACCAATACCAAAGGTTGATACCTTATCATGTTCTTGTTGTAATACTTTGTTCGTCTTTTCACCACGTAGCACATCAATTACATGGTTAATATCGCCCAGTTGTTTAATACGATAAACGCAAGATAACACTTTTTGTGCTGCTTCTGTCGCATCGAATTGACTCGGGGGATCTAAGCAAATATCACAGTTACCACAGCGTTGCTCTGTATACTCTGCAAAATAGTTCAGTACGACTTGTCGACGACAAGTTTGGGCATCTATAAAAGCACTCATCGCAGCAAATCGTTGCATTTCAACATTTACTCGTTGCGGATTCTCACCTTCACTTATACGTTTTTTAATGCGTGCAACATCTTTATCAGCAACTAAAAACAAGGCCTCAGCAGGTAAACCATCACGACCCGCTCTGCCTATTTCCTGATAATAAGACTCTAACGTTCTGGGCGGCTCAAAGTGGATGACGTAGCGAACATTAGGTTTGTTAATTCCTAGGCCAAAAGCCACTGTTGCGATGACTATTTGGACATTATCTTTGGTAAAGCCTTCTTGCACTATAGCGCGAATTTCATTTTCTAAACCGGCATGATAAGCCGCGCAGTTAATACCGCAAGCTGCTAGATATTTGGTTAATTTTTCTACTTGCCAACGACTATTACAATAAATAATGCCAGACTCGTCACCTTGTTTGCGCACGTAACCTAATACTTGCTTCTCACCGTCATATTTTGGTGCCAAGGTAAAGCGAATGTTCGCTCTATCGAAGCTATCTAATTGAATATAAGGGTCGTTGAGTGATAATTGGGTGAGTATATCTTTACGTGTTGTTACATCGGCTGTAGCGGTTAATGCCATCACCGGTATTTGTGGAAAATACTGTTTTAAATTATGTAATTGAGTATAAGCAGGGCGAAAATCATGGCCCCACTGAGAGATACAATGTGCTTCGTCTATAGCAAATAAACTTAAAGGTAATTCGCTCAAACTTTGTAAAAAATAGCGGTTAGTTAAACGCTCGGGTGCAACATACAATAATTTGATTTCGCCCTGTGAGAGTTTAACAAAAATATCTTTAATAGTTTCAGCGTCTAAAGATGAATTGATAAAGGCAGCGGGAATACCTTGGCGAATTAAGCTATCAACTTGATCTTTCATTAAGGCAATCAGTGGTGACACCACAATAGTGATACCAGACATTAATATTGCAGGTAGTTGGTAGCACAATGATTTACCACCGCCAGTGGGCATTAGCACCAAAGAGTCTCTACCTTGCATTAAGCTTGCTATGATTTCAATCTGTCCAGAGCGAAAGCTGTCGTAACCAAAATAATGCTTTAAGGTATCAAGCAATAAGGCTTTATCGTCATCTGAGATGGCTGAAGTAGTTGTAGCTGAATTCAACAGGTTTATCTTCAATAAAGTATTAAGGCATTATTTTACCTGAGACTTGTCATTAGCGTGATGATTTTTTAATTCTATTTAACGTAAATAATGCTAATGTATAATATTTAGACATCAGACCAGAGGGAAGTTAAGTGAATAAAGAAGCTATGTTTCAGCAATTAAGAGATTATTGGAATAATAATATGCCTTTTAATCAATTGCTTGGATTGAGAATAACCCATTTTAATGCTAAAAAATCAGAAGTTCGATTTGTTTGGCAAGATACACTCATAGGTAACCCCAAGCAAAAAATTCTACATGGCGGGGTTACGGCTTCTGCACTTGATTTAGCGGGTGGAACGGTTGCAGCGGCAAATATTATTGAACAGTTAACGGATATGACTCCTGAAACACTCCAACAAAGTTTAAGTAAAATTAGCACTATTGATTTGCGTACAGACTATTTGCGTCCTGGTAGAGGTGAAGAATTTATTGTTACTGCACATATTATTCGCAGTGGCAGTAAAGTCGCGGTTGCTCGGATGGAAATGCATAATGAACTCGGTGAGCATATTGCGTTTGGTACAGGCACCTATATGGTGGGTTAGAGGTAAAAATTCTATTATTTAATCAGAGGGATAGAAAAATTAAGTGCTATCATGCACTTTTATTATAGTTAAAAATAGTTATCATGAATTCTAGCGTACTTTCCTCAGAACAATTAGCTACCCGCAGTGGCGCATTCAATGCCATAGCTGCTTACTGTATGTGGGGTATAGCGCCGTTATATTTTAAGTTACTTATAGATCTGGGTGCGGGTGAGATCCTGATGCATCGAATTATTTGGTCTAGTGCTTTTATATTTTTACTGGTCTTAGTGACTAAAAAATGGACTGTGTTGGTACAATTATGCCAACAACCTAAAATAATTGCTAAGCTGGCGCTATCGGCAATGGTTCTTGCTGTTAACTGGTTATTGTTTATTTGGGCCGTAAATAATAACCATTTACTTGATGCCAGCTTAGGCTATTTTATTAATCCACTCTTTAATGTTGCTTTGGGCATGTTGTTTTTTAGTGAGCGCCTGCGGAGAAATCAAGTCATAGCGGTGGGTTTAGCTTTTTTTGGGGTACTAGTACAATTGTTTACTGTTGGCTCATTGCCGCTGATCTCTCTGGCACTAGCGAGCTCTTTTGCAATATATGGGGTGTTAAGAAAAAAATTACATGTTGATTCATTGGTTGGCTTGTTAATTGAATCCTTAATTATGCTTCCGGTTGCTATTATCTACTGGTTTTACTTTGTTAATAGTACAACGGCTAATTTGGCTTTAAATAGTAGTACACTTAATTTTACTTTAGTGATGGCAGGTGTCGTGACTACAGCCCCTTTATTATGCTTTACCGCTGCGGCCAAACGACTCACCCTATCAAGTTTAGGTTTTTTTCAATATATTGGACCAAGTATCATGTTTTGTTTGGCTACTTTCTATTTTAATGAACCATTGTATATGGCCGAATTCGTAACTTTCATTTTTATTTGGACCGCACTAGCTCTGTATAGTTTTGATGCATATCACAATATAAAATTAAAGCGCATAAAATAAAAAAGCGATCTAAGAAGATCGCTTTTAAGGTTGTATCTAAAATTATAAAAATGTAATTTTAGATACCTACTGATTATAATCTATACACGTTCAATTAAAGCTGCAATACCCTGACCACCACCAATACACATAGTAATTACGGCATATTTACCTTGAACACGCTGTAGCTCATGAATTGCTTTAACCGAAATTAAAGCACCTGTAGCGCCAATAGGGTGACCTAAAGAAATACCAGAGCCATTAGGATTTACTTTCTCCATATCTAATTCTAGATCGCGACAAACGGCTAGCGCTTGAGAGGCGAAAGCTTCATTAACTTCCCAAACATCAATGTCATCTTTATTAATACCTGTTTTTTCAAGTAATTTATTAACAGCAGGGATAGGTCCAATACCCATGATTTCTGGTGCAACACCAGCAAAAGCATAACCGACTAACTTAGCAAGCGGTTTTAAACCATGTGCTTTGGCATATTCACTATCAGCCATAACAACTACAGCGGCAGCATCATTAATACCAGAAGCGTTACCGGCGGTTACCGAACCCTCTTTTTTAAATGCAGGACGAAGTTTTGCCATATCAGCCATAGTACAATCAAAACGAACATGCTCATCGGTAGTATATTGTACTACGCCTTTACGAGATTTTAATTCAACCGGTACGATTTGATCGGCGAAACGATTTTCTTCAATAGCACGTTGCGCTCGATTGTGAGATTCTACTGCTGCTGCATCTTGCTCTTCACGAGTTATTCCCCATTTTTCAGCAACATTTTCAGCAGTAATACCCATATGGGTATCGGTAATCGGACATGTTAAGGCGCCAACCATAGGATCTACCATTTGTGTATCCCCCATCTTGCTACCAAAACGCGTTGACGGACTCCAATAAGGCGCACGTGTCATCGATTCAGCACCACCCGCGACTACTAGGTCACAATCGTCAAGTAATACTAATTGCGCCGCAGAAATAATAGCTTGTAATCCTGATCCACATAAGCGATTTACTGTTAAAGAAGGAGTAGACTCGGGTAATCCACCTTTTAAGGCAGCAGCTCTACTCATATACATATCGCGACGGTCTGTATGAACTACATTACCAATAACACAATGCCCAACGTCTTCACTATTTGCACCTGAACGTTTAACTGCCTCTGCAACCATTTGACCCGCAAGATCAGTTGGAGCCACTCCTTTTAATGAACCACCAAAATCTGCAATTGCAGTACGTACACCACTTAAAAAAACAACTTCACGTTTTGACATATCAATCTTCCATTTTAGTTTTCTTAACTCAAGTTAAGTTTAGGGTTGTTATAATTTCAATCAGACTCTTGATGTTCAATAACTCTATATATCAAGTATAAGAATACAAGTTCTGCAAAGGTTAATTTCAATAATATTATTCATCGAAACATCAACTATATGCTCCTCAAATTAAATTTTATATGCCGCTTTAGTCTATACCCGCTCTAGCTGAATTATGCGTCTTCAAGTGGATCGGCTATAGGTGCTGAGCTTTGATCTGTTCTTGAACTTGCTTGAGTCTAGGCTTAAAAAGAAATAAAATATTTGTTCAGTAATAAATTTACCCGAAAACCCTATCAGAGCTATTTTATTATGCATCAAGCAAACACTTCTGTTCAACATCAGCAATTATGTACGGTAACTTTATTAGGTAATTTAGTTGCTAAGCCAGATATTCGATACCGAACCAATCCTGTTTCAGCGGTCACTGAGATTATTTTAGCAACCAGTACTAAATGGTTAGATAAGAAAACTAATCAGTATAAAGAATGGACAAGTTATCATCCGATTAAAGTTGAAGGCGACTTAGTAGAGCAGGCGCTATTGACGGCAAATAAAGGCGATATTATTTTGGTGCAGGGCTATCTGAGTAATATAAAGCCCAGTGATAAGGAAGTAAAAAGTCATCCGGCTATTGTGCATGCTAACTATATTCAAAAATTTAAAAAAGACTATACCCAAACGGTTAATCAAATTTATTGTAGTGGTCAAATAGCGTCAACGCCACAGTTAATTAAAACACAAAATAATAAAAGTTTAGCCCAGGTAAATATTACTATTAATCAGCGCATTTATTCTATTGATAAACAATGCTGGCAAAATATCTTAATTGAGCGCGAATTGCATGTTTGGGGTAAACAAGCCCAATATCTTGTAGATCATGCCGTAGTTGGCGATAGTGTTATGGTTGAAGGTAAGTTGAATTATTTAACGTCGGCAGATAAGACACAATTTATTGATGCGAAAGCATTACATTGGTTTAAAAGTTAACGCTTTATTCCTGTTTTCAAATAACTCCTTGATGTTGCAGAATTATCAAGTATTATTTATTTTATAATACTAATATGCTTACTTTGTGAATGATAAAAATATTCCATGGTTGGCGTTTCTTTTCAACAATCCCGTTTAGCATGCTATTAAACTACTATGATAATGAGCAAAACACTAAAAATAACTTTTAAACGGAATTTAGGTGATTCTAATCAGTTTGTCACCCGCATTATTGTGCTATTTATTAGTCTTTTTACTCTGCTATTTTTTGACGCTGACAGTAATGAAGGCAGTTATAAATTAACTAAAATAGCACAACTAGAGCATCGCTTAATATTACAACCTAATTGGCAACAGTTTATTACTAACCCTAGCAATAAGCGGCAACATTTTGTCATTAGAGAGTCAGGGCAAATTTACTTAGTTGATGATGATAAGATTGAACCTCAAGCCATTTTAGATATGAGTGTTTATCAACAAACAGATTCATCATTATTTAAACTAACCGCAATTGAATTACATCCTAGTTTCTCTTTACGAGGTCAAGTGGGTTATGGCACTTTTTATACGGCTCATTTAGAAACGATTAATAAAAACAGTAAAACTAAACGCCTACGAGGGCTAGATGATGCTCTACAATTAAATTTTGATTCAGTTATAACAGAGTGGCAATTTAGCGCTATTAACCATCAAAAAATTGATGTTAATACCAAGCGTGAAGTATTACGTATTGGCGTACCTGATAAGTCAATGGATATTAAACAAATGTCATTTAGCCCTTATCTTAAATCATGGAATGACGATTTTGGCTTACTTTATATTGCGTTAAATGGCGAAAAAAAATGGCCACAACCGCTATACTCAGGCGTTGTTTTACGTATAAACCCCACACAACTTGGCTTGCGCAGTTTTTCTGTGCCCCATAACAACCCTTATATAAAACACAATCAAATTAATGATGCTATTTATCTCTTGGGTGGACAGAGTATTTACCAATTTATTTGGCCAGGTAAAAATAGTGAACATATTTTAGTTTCACATCAGTATAACAATAAACATTTACTTTCATTAACTGATGATAGCAATGATTGGCGAGATACTATGAGCAAAAAGATACTTTATCAAAGTGATAATACGGTTCATGACATGGTGATGTACCACGGTAGGGAGTTGCCTTTGTTACGCTCTAAATTGTTATTATTACGCCAAGAAAAACACCATTGGTTTATTTATTCACTGGCTTTTAATTTATCAGACAATCAAAAAATTCGTAATGAGAGAAAAGCACAATTGGAATGGTCAGTTACATCAAAGCAACTCCCCATTAAAAGTCAAATAATATTAAGTAGTCATCATTATGGTGAAGTATTCCTTTTAGAAAAAACTATCAATGTGCTATTTCGTCTGACTCAACAAGCGTTGGGTAATGAAAAAGCGGTTGTTGTCAGTATGGATAATAACCGTACTGAAAATGATTTATCCAATAATAGTTTTATTACTCTGCTCTTTATACTCCCACTCATTAGTGCTATTTATTATTGGTTTAAGCGTAATCGTTACTCAATTAAGACGATTATGAAAAAACAGTTTGCTTCTATTGAATTAAGTGAGTCATGCCAGCAACTTTCGCTGTATCAGAGGCATCAAAAAAATGCTGATACGGTTATTGATATTGCTAATATTGTCAGTAGTGAAATTAAACTTAATGAACAGAGCGTAAGTGTTGTTAACGCTGAACTTGGTTATGGCTTTAATAATGACAAAGCACAATATTTACGCACTATCTTTATTGATGGGGCAGTAGATAAAATGGTTGATGGTAAGATTAGACAAGTAAGTTTACTACTGACCGATAAACAAAAGAATACCTATACAGTGTGTTTATATATGCGTAAAGGCAGTGACCGTATAACAAAAAAACCTTATGTTAAGGTGACTAATGAATTAATAGATTGGTGTTGGTTTATCGGGGAGGCGATTAATGGCGATGAAACAGATAAAAGAAAGCCCTTAGTCTTACTGAAAAAAAATACAGAGAGTAAATTGACTAATGATGACACAACCCCATTAAATAGTCAGCCACTAGCGCCTGATGAACTTTCCCCAACGTTAGATGTTGTCAATAAAAATAAGCACTCAGCTGAACTAGTCAGTGATGAAAGTAACGCAGTACATGATAAAGCTCAGCCAAAAAATAGAGTAGACACAGAATTAGTTAATGCCTTAGAAAAACTAGTGAACTTGAAAAAGGAAGGTCTTTTAACAACGGATGAATTCTCTAAAGCAAAAGAGAGTCTGTTAAAGGGCTTATTTGAAAAATAAGTTATAAGTTACAAGGCAAGGTGATTACATATCCCTGAATCATCTTGCCTTGTTCTAGTCTTAATTCAACGTTAATAAATGCTTAATTAAGTTTTGGTAATCTTGTTCAAAATTATTTTTATCTAGCTCTTGTGTATTAATACGGTACTTACCATTAACAATAATGGTTGGAACACCGGTTAAAGCACCTTTTTTAGCCATGCTATCTTGATTCTTTTTCAATGACTTAGCTTTACTGCTAACGCTAAAGCTTTTCATTAATTTATCAAATTTATCACCGTCAGCACCATTTAACACAAAGATATTACGGATATCTTTCTCTGAGGTAATCACTGCTCGCTGTATTTGAATATAGTTAAACACTGCACCGACTAATTTTTTATCCATATCTAATAGCTCAGCAACAACGACTGACTTAGTTAACATGGCTTGTATTTCAGGTGATGCTGCACGCAGAAAGTCAACATGGTTACGCTCAAACTTTACGCCTTCAGGTAAGCTCTCTTTAACTGTTTCCATAAAAGGTTCAAAGCGTAGGCAATGTGGACAGTAAAATGAAAAATACTCTCTTACTTCAGCTTTAGCTGAAACGGTTTCATTTACTTGAGTATATTGTTTTCCTTCAGTATATTTTTCCGCGCAAGCTGTCATTGATAAGGCTAAAAGTGGCATTAACAATACCATAAATAATTTCTGCATTTTCTTCATTCTTATTTTCCTAAGTGGTTAAATTTTATCTGATGGCTTATTTACAGAAAAGCAGCAGTCAGTCGATGTGGTAATTCATTCTAACAAAGAATTATATGGGTAATAAACTTAATGGTTGTTGTAATGCAAATAATTACTCTTTTAGCATTAATATTTGCTTTTCCCAATATTTCTCGGTGTTAAACCAAGGGAAATTGTGGGGAAAGGCAGGATCCTGCCAACGCTTACACAACCAGGCCATATAATTAACTACCCGCATAGTTCGTAATGATTCTATCAAAACAAGCTGCTTATATTCAAATGAAAAGAACTCTTCATAGCCAGTTAATAGGGTGTCAATTTGTAACAATTGTTGTTGCCTATCGCCTGAAAGTATCAAAGTAAGTCCTGAATAGCAGGCCCAGTACGGCAATCATCTAAATCAACAAAATGTGGACCTTCATCTCGCCATAATATATTACCGGCGTGACAATCACCATGTAAACGTATCTGGTGTTCAGGTTGGTATTGTTTAGCTGCTATTTCAATTGCTTGCTCTAAAATAGTAAAAAAAGGTATTTGCAGTGCTTTAGGAACAAAACCGCTTTCGCTAATAATATTGTGTGCTTGGTAAAGCATTTCATCAACATTAAAACTGGGTCTGTGTTGAAATAATTCTAGTGAAGATACTGCATGGATACGACCAATAAAGCGTCCCGTCCACTCAAGTTGATCTAAATTATCCACTTCAAATATGCGGCCACCACGACATGAAAATACCGCAAAATGATAACCTTGATGCTCAAATAAGCTTTCACCGTCTATTTTTAATGGTGCAACTATAGGTAATTCGCGGTCATCAAGTTCAAAAGAAAAATCATGTTCTTCCTGAATTTGTGCTAATTCCCACCGTTGAGGACGATAAAATTTAGTGACATACTTAGTTAGATTTTCATCATGAAATTGATAAACACGATTTTCATAACTGTTCAGTGGTAATAAACCGCTATCAACATTAAAACCGGCGCTTTCTAAGCCATCAATAATAGTATCAGGTGATAACGATTTAAAACCAAATTGTGCCATTAGGGCTTATTGAAAAAACGGCTTTCATGTTCAATGCTAACATCATCTTCTGGTGATATTTGCTCAACACGAAAAGTAATGTCATTCATATAGCCTTTAAGCTCATAAGGATCAACAGAAATACTAATAGGTAAGGTAAATACCGCTGCGGCTTTTACAACAACTTCTTGTTCGCCATGCCATTGAGGGGTATCTAAGCCTTTTACTGATAACTTATACGTATTATCAGTTTGCGACATATTCAGAATCTTTAAGGTATATACATTTTCAATATCGCCATTAAATTTTTCTTTCGCTAACTCTGTTCTATCACGAATAATGTCCAGTGATAGAGGGACTCGGTTAACTATTTCTAATATCAACATAGAACTCATTATCGTTAATACGATAGCATAACCGATTAATTTAGGACGAATAAAGTGGACTTTTTTCCCCTTAAGTTCATGCTCAGTAGTGTAGCGAATTAAGCCTTTTTCGTATTTCATTTTGGTCATTACACTGTCGCAAGCATCCACACAAGCGCCACAATTAATACATTCGTATTGTAAGCCGTTTCTAATATCTATACCGGTAGGGCAGACTTCAACGCATAAATTACAATCGATACAATCGCCTAAGTTCATCGCTTTAGGGTCTTGTTTACGACCACGCGGGCCACGATTTTCACCTCGGTTAGTGTCATAGGAAACAGTTAAGGTGTCTTTATCAAACATGGCAGACTGAAAACGTGCATAAGGACACATATGTAAACACATAATTTCACGCATCCAACCTGCATTGCCATAGGTTGCAAAAGTAAAGAAGGCTAAAATTATCGCCATAGTTATCGAGGTATTTAAGGTCACTATATTAACAAATAGTTCACTCATTGGTGAAAAATAACCAGCAAAAGTCATGGCGGTAAATAATGAAAAAAGCAACCAACTGGTATGTTTAAGTGTCTTCTTCCATAATTTATTGCCATTCATTTTCTGTTGATCTAGCTTTTTGCGTTGGTTAGCAGTGCCTTCAATTTTTTCCTCGAACCAAATAAAGATAAATGTCCATACCGTTTGTGGGCACATGTAACCACACCAGACACGACCTAAAAAGGTGGTCACGAAAAACAACATAAAAGCACCCAAAATAAATAACCATGCTAATAAGGTTAAATCTTGTGGCCATAAGGTTAAGCTCCACAGAGTAAAGCGTTGTTCGCTAATATCAAATAATACCGCTTGATGACCATTAAACTGTAACCAAGGAAGAATGGCAAAAAAGGCAAAATAAACCAAGTTCATTCGTTGTCTTAGTTTTTGAAATAAGCCTGAGCTTTTTCTTACATATATTTGATCGCCGGGTTTGTAGCGTTCACGACTATTTTTTGCAGGATGGATTTTTACATTTTGGACAGGTATTTTAATTGCACTTGTGGGTGGTTTTTTTTCGTTAGCGCTCACGATGAATCCTTAGAAGACAGAAGATGCTAAATAGTATTAAAAAAAGAATAATGTTATTCTCAAAGACAATAACATAAATTAGAGCATACTAATATACGAGATTTTATGAAAAATTTATTGATCTTAATCATTGCTGCTGCATTATTTTTGCATTTTTATCCTCAACCTGAGGTAACTAAATTCTATGACGAACAAAAAAATAGTTTGTTGGATGCTTTTGCAGAGTTCAGTGATACTAAAGTTCGTTTGAAAGCAGATAAAATATTTATCGACTTAGAACCCAAGTTAACACAATTTTCTCCTGAAGAGGTGACGTATTTAAAAGAAATCACCTCATCGAGAACCAATGTAAAACGTTTTTTTAAAGAGTATTGTACGAGTAAAAAACGTAGTATTATTTTTCGCTCTAATAACCAAATTGAAGTGTGTAAAACCATTAGTCAATACGAGTCTATATTATAACATCATTGTTATTATTTACGTCCCTTTACTTGCCACCTTCAAAGTTTATTAATGAAAGATCTTGTTTTTAGTGAATCAAATAGTGCTACCTAGAATGCCTAAACCATAATGACTTTATGGAACAAAGCCAAAACTCAGTCAGTTGCAAGTTTAACGAGTAACTTTGCAAAATTATCAGCACTGCTTTGCTCTTGTGCATGTTTACTATTTTGCACAACCCAACTACCATTCACCATCACGTCTTTAACGATATTCTGTTGACTGGCAAAAATCATACTATCAAGTAAATGGTCATTATTGTTGGCGAACAGGCGAGTTTGCTGTTCGTCAAGCACGAGTAAGTCTGCTTGCTTTCCTACCGCTAATGATCCGGTATTACTGTTAGTACTTTGTGCGCCGCCCGCTGCTGTTTTTTGCCATAAATTTTGACCAACAGATGCTTGGTCGTTAGTGGAAAGAATGTTTCGTTGTTGTTTGCTTAAACGTTGGGCATATTCCAACCAGCGTAACTCCTCAACCGGGTTTATTGATATGTGGCTATCTGAGCCGATGGCCAATGTACCATTAAGTGCTAAAAATTCAGCCGTGGGGAAAATACCATCACCCAGATTAGCTTCTGTCGTAGGGCAAATCCCAACAACAGCTTTACTGTTTACTATCGCTTGTTGTTCTTGTTTATTTATATGAGTGGCATGTATGAGGCACCAGTGTTTATCTACTTCAAAATTTTCTAGCAACCATTGCACGGGAGGTATTTTATAATAGGTAAGGCAGTCATCCACTTCCTGTTGCTGCTCAGCGATATGAATATGTATTGGCGCACTCCCATCAAGTGCCCGAATATGCTCAACAGCTATTTGTATCGATTCTTTATCAGCAGCACGAAGTGAATGAGGCGCTATACCCACATTTGTGTTTTGATATTGTTTGCTGAGGGTAAAACAATCACTGACTAATTGATTAAATTGGGCGCTTGAATTAATAAAACGTTTCTGACTCTCATTAGGCTTTTGTGAACCAAAGCCAGAATATTTATACAGTACAGGTAGCATGGTTAAGCCTATACCGGCCTGTTTAGCGGCTTCAAAAATGGCTTGTGCCATGGTAGCCAATGTTTTGTTTTGATCAAGGTTGCAATAGCTAGAGCCATCAAGATCATGATGCAGATAATGAAATTCAGCAACGCGAGTATAGCCCTTTTTTACCATTTCAATATAAAGCTGAGTCGCGATAACTTGGGCATCATTATGATCAAGTAACGTCAGAAACTTATACATGGTTTTACGCCAGGTCCAAAAGCTATTTTGGCCATCGCTGCCCTGTTCGCTAAACCCTGCAAAAGCCCGTTGAAAGGCATGAGAGTGACAATTAACCATGCCGGGTATGACCGCACCCGATAATATTGTTATCTCTTCGTTATGGTTTGATATTTTTTTACCTGAGGTAATGGCGGTAATAAGACCCTTTTCAATGGTAAGGGTTTTATCGGTTGCCCAACCGTCAGTTAGTAAGATATTCTCAGCATAATAATCCATTATTTATAACCTTCTTTTTTCTTCAACAAAATGAACTAAACATTGCACAAAGCATGCTAACTGACCTTTTACTACCGCTGCTTTTTGTTCATTATAGTGGTTAGTTGGCTCGTCCATATAGGTATGTTGTGATAATTCAAGCTGTATCGCATGAATATTATTGTCTGGATCGCCATAAGTACGAGTGATATAGCCGCCTTTAAAGCGGCCGTTATAAACACTGCTGTATGGCGTCAAATCAAGTTTTTGGATACTTTCAAGCAACATGTGAGAACAACTGCTGCCATTTGCAGTACCAAAATTAAAATCAGGAAGTTTGCCGGAAAAAAATCGAGGCACCTGTGACATGATAGAATGTGCATCAAGTAAAATAACTTTACCATGTTGTTGTTTTAGTTTAGCTAGGGTGTCACCTAAGACTTGATGATATGGCTGCCAGTAGCGTTTAACCCTTCTTGTTATTTCTTGGTTTGATGGCTGTTTCCCTTCAATATAAAGTGGTGATAAATCAAAGGCAGTAGTAGGGCACAGTTCGGTGTTATTTGCACCCGCATATAAAGCTTCACCACTAGGGTCTCTATTTAAATCTATAACAGATCGGCTGTATTTTGGCGAAAGTACGTAAATCCCCATTGCTTGGGCAAAACTGTATAGCTTATCCATGTACCAGTCAGTGTCAGCGACACTTGTGGTACTTGATATCATGGTGTCAGCAATACCTTTAGGTATATGCTGACCATTATGAGGCATGCTGATCAGCATGCCTATATTACCTGTCGATAAAGAATAAGTTGAAGTCATCACGTGCTCTTTGTATTGATTACTTTACTTTGCAATCAATACTTGTATATACAAGTTTAGTCGTTAATTTATCATGTTGTATTAGCTATTAGCAACTATTTTAGTGAAAGGTTATTTTCTATTTTACTAGCGACGCAGCTTTAAGTAACAACTCTTCGTGCAGGCGTACTTTAAAATTAGGATTCACATAATTAAATTGTACTAAACCGGTACTATCAATAACGTAAATTGCTGGCACGGGTAATACTAGACGTTTATCACCTGCTTTATTTTGCTGCAGCGGGTTATTTAAGTGCATTGCGGCCATATATCGGTCAGTAATTTTTTGGCTTGCGTAATAAGCTAAACCAAATGCCTGACTTGTTACTGAATTAAAATCAGCTAGTAACTGATAGTTTAGTTGATGTTTACCTATACTTTTTTGTAAATCTTGTTCGTTATCGGTGGAAATACCAATTAGCTGAAAGCCTAACTTAGCCAGATTACCTTCTATTTTTTGCAGCTGTCCCATTTGCGTATTACAAAATGGGCACCAACCACCGCGGTAAAAGAATAAAATGGTTTTTTTATTGTTTAACACTTCCCCTAACGATAATTTCTTCCCCTGAATCGTTGTGACTTCTATTGCGCTAGGTATTTGCTGGCCATTCATTAGCGGACTGACCTGTTCTGCTGTTTCCGCGATGATTTTAGTTACTTGACTATTGCTTGCGTGTGTTTGCATACTTACAAATAAAATAAATAGGCTTGCTAACAAAGAAGGTTTGGTTGTGAGCATAATATTTTCCAAAATTGAGTGTGATAGATATATACCCGCTCCACCTCAAGATGCAGGTTTCAGCCAGTCGAGAAAGGGTCATCTCCTGCGTTGCACTACTTGATAAGGGAATAACCATTCTCTTCGTATCGCGCCTTGATCTGATTTCCTAGCTTAATTCTGAAACTGCATCTTGAGGTGGAACGGGTATAAATGAAAGACCAGACAAATAGAGAATAATTTCAGAAAGAGCAAAATAGTTTTACAATACCAATCTGTTTTATCGATTAAAATAATCAATTTAAATCATTTTAAATGTTTGGTATTTTGATGGATAATCACTTTAAAGCAGTTAAACAACATCAGTAACTTTTATAAATTAAGGAAATTACATGTCTACAAACAATAGTAAATTTGAAAATAAAGAAGGTCAAAAAATTCCGGCAGTAACATTCCCTATGCGTGTAAATGACGACTGGGTTACCCGTGATTCTGAAGAGATATTTGCAGGAAAAACGGTAGTCGTGTTTTCTCTACCGGGTGCTTTCACACCAACTTGCTCATCATCACATTTACCTCGTTATAATGAATTAGCAAGTAAATTTGCTGCTAATGGCGTTGACGAAATCGTATGTGTCTCTGTTAATGATACTTTTGTCATGAATGCATGGGCATCAGCTCAAGAAGCTGAGAACATTAGTTTTATTCCTGATGGAAATGGCGACTTCACTGATGGCATGGGCTTATTAGTAGAAAAAAATGAAATCGGTTTTGGAAAGCGTAGCTGGCGCTATTCAATGTTAGTTAAAGATGGTGTTATTGAAAAAATGTTTATTGAACCTGATTTACCAGGTGACCCATTTGAAGTATCTGATGCTGACACTATGCTTGCATACATTAACCCAGAAGCGGTACAAACGACAAAAGTTAGTTTATTTACTAAACCAGGCTGTCCGCATTGTGCCAGAGCAAAAGATTTGCTGACGCAACAAGGCTTGCAATACGAAGAACTGACTTTAGGAGATGAAATTAGCATTTCAGCTATGCGTGCCATCACTAATGCTGATACGGTTCCGCAAATCTTTATTGACGGAAAGCACATTGGCGGCGCTGATGAATTAGCGAAACACTTTGCTTAAAAGCTAACAGCACTTTATTTTCAATGCGGTAGTGGCACCTTTCTTCTTAACTTGTTTTTGAAGACAAGGTGCTTTTTTATGTCTGTTCCTCTTGAAGTTATTTGGTTTGAAACCAATCTACTGTCTGGTCTTGAAAACGTTCCGTGATTACTTATGTTGAAATGAAGTTAAACTATTAATTAATTTAATTGGTATAATCTGATTATTATTTTTTAGATTAGAATTGTTTTATGGATAATCAGCCTTACAATCCACTTCATGGTGTGACGTTAAAAGACATTGTTACTGAGCTTGAAGCCTATTTCGGTTTTGAAAATTTGGGTAAACAAATTAACATTAATTGTTTTACCAAAGACCCCAGTATCAAATCTAGTTTGAAATTTCTTAGAAAAACCCCTTGGGCACGTGAAAAAGTAGAGCAACTTTATATAAAAAATAAGCATAGCTTGTCGAGTGAAACCAAATAAAATAAGAACATAGTTAGAAATAAGCTATTAAATACTGGAATTAATTAGAAAAATAACCAATGATGTTGCCTATATTCTTATTTATAGCGCTAGTAAACATCATGACTTCTCCCAACCACTATATTCTTACATGGCAATGCCCAGATAATACCGGCGTATTAGCAAAGGTATCGCAAAGTTTATTTGAGCATGGCGCTTTTATTACCGAAACATCGCAATACAGTGATCCCTATACCGAAACTTTTTTTTCTCGAATTGCCTTTGATGATCGTAATTTAACTGTTTCGGCTAACGAATTTATTACAGCGCTAGATGTGTTAGCTAAACCATTAAATATGGAATATAAATTACGCAATAAGGTTGATGTACTTAATGTGATGATTGCCGTATCGAAAGATGATCATTGCTTAGTGTCACTGTTAACTAAATGGAAATCAGGTGCGTTACCAATAAATATTGTCGCCATAGTGTCAAATCATCAAGACTGCAAACCTTTAGCTGATTGGCATGGTGTACCTTTTCATCACCTTCCTATAACTGCCGACAGTAAAGCTGAGCAAGAAGCAAAAATACTATCGTTAATGAAAGAGACAAAAACAGATTTATTAGTATTAGCCCGTTATATGCAAATTTTATCAGATGATTTATGTCAACAATTATCCGGGCGTGCGATCAATATTCACCATTCATTTTTACCTAGTTTTAAAGGTGCTCGTCCTTATCATCAAGCGCATGCTCGAGGTGTCAAAGTTATTGGGGCAACCGCGCACTATGTAACCGCGAACTTAGATGAAGGCCCTATTATTGCGCAGGAAGTAAAACCCATAAATCATACCTTCACTATTGAGCAAATGGTACATATGGGACACGACTTGGAAGCAACGGCATTGAGTCACGGAGTCAGGATACATGCGGAGCAAAGAGTTTGTATAAATGGCGACAAAACCGTCATACTTGCCTGATTCACCAAAATAATTTTGGTGAATTCAATGTCGAGTCAAACCATAATCCGTTTGCCCTGATCCCCTTCGACAAGCTCAGGCCGAACGGCTGAATTAAAGATTGGCATGGCAAAGAATATCTATACAACTTTGTGTCATGAATGACGGACTTCAGCTTACGTAACCCATCGTGATTAGTCCCTAAGTTACCCACAGAGAAAGCATTTTATTCACTACGCGTTGGGTCTCTGTGATAACTTGAAACTAGCCATTACTTTTTAGCTATTAATGACGTAAAATAGCGTTATTAATCGTTCAAAAAGTATCAAGTTCATGGCTCGTACAAAAAAATCTAGAAAACCTGGTGGTGCACCCACCGCAAAACCTAAGTTAAGTAAAGTTGAATTAGCTAGTGTTGAAAAAAGGTTACGTAAAAAAAATGGCAATAAACCAGGTAACCGTCAACAAGAAGCAATGTTGACTAAAAACCCTGATCAACAGTCAGATAAGCATAAAGATCCTCGTATTGGCAATAAAACACCGATAGATTTGGGTGGGTCAGTAGTTCAGGAGAAGAAAAAACCAGCTAAAATCGTTAAAACTAAGCAAGATCCTATCGCGGCAATACGTGTAGTAAATGCAGAGCAAGAACAAAACGCTGCTGAAGAAATCGTAGATATTGCTCAAGAATTAGAAAATATTGAAGCTGATGGGCGTTTACAAACTATTTTGGCTAAGCAAGAGCAAGAACTCTCCTTAACCGAGGAAGAAGTTGATTACTTTAATGACTTGATGGACCGCCATCAACAATTAAGTGAAAAATTGGCTGAAGATGAAGAGCCTGAAGACGAAGCAACTAACGTTGGTGCAGCCTCAGAAGAAGACTTATGGGATAAGTTGGATAATTCGTCTTTACCCAATGACTCTGATAAATTTGAATAAGGCTTATTAAAATGGATAATTACTGGTTTTACGCTATTATATTAGCAGTAGTTATTATCGCTACTCTCGCTTTTTATGCCGCAAAATTATTACGACAACTAACTAAGCAAAAAAAATTGCAACAGCAAGCTGAATTAGTTCGTCAGCAAGGGCTTGCCTCACATGATCATAAAGTGCTTGCTAGTGTTCACATTATCACCCGTGCTATGAAAGAAGAGCAATGTGATTTTAGTGAAGGCTGTTGGCGATTATCTGTTTTACTTTTTTCATTGAAAATGAGTAGTGAGCTAGATCTGCAATTTCCAGCTATATTCAAGCTATATAATGAGATTAAACATCTTTCTATTCTTGATGGTCGAAAAAAATTAGCCAAAACACAGCGTATGAAGCAGGATTATCAACGGATAACCTTAGAAGCGGAATTACACAGTGAAATTGTGAAAGAACTTGATCTACTTCAACAATATACCGTTGAAAGAATGAGTATACTAAAGACATAACTTGATTTGTAGTTCTGGTTTCACTCACCAGAAGTCTATGCTCAAACCATATGAAGAAACCGAATTAAGACGTCCTGAAATAGGTGTTTTAAAGTGGCTTAGGTATAGAGTATAGAATAATTAAGTTTTAGATTCCCGATTGAAATATTTCGGGAATGGTCCCCTATTTTTTGAGATATGCATTATGACTGAACAATTAAAAGTACAATTTACTAATCGGATTATTGAATTACAACAACGTATTAGTGCAATTCATCGCGATTTTGCTGATGGACGAGATACAGATTGGTCAGAGCAGGCGGGTGAGCGTGAAAATGAAGAAGTGCTTAATGCACTTGAGTCTGAAGCCAAAGTTGAAATTCAACATTTATCTAATGCGATCACACGCATGGAAAATGGTAGTTACGGTATTTGCCAATCTTGCGGTGATGAAATTGCAAAGCAACGGCTAGAAGTGCAGCCAGCAGCAACACATTGTATTAAATGTGCTGATTAGGCTGTTTACCCTCATGCAACTTTGTCATCACTAATTCAATTATTAAAAATTGAAAGACTTGCGCTCAATCAATAATGTTAAATTTTGGTTGTGTATAATGTTCACACGTTATTTAAATGGTGCCTGAACTTAAGGTGTGAACAATATGCAAGTTAGTCAATTTTTCGATCCTAAATTACTCAGTAAATATAATACTAGTGGTCCAAGATATACCTCATATCCCACGGCATTAGAGTTTCATGATGATTTTAAGCATCCTGACTTTGTACAAGCCATAAAGGACTCACCTAATCGTGAATTGTCTTTATATGTGCACATACCTTTTTGTCATACACTTTGTTACTACTGTGGTTGCAACAAAGTTATTACCCGTCATCGTGGTAAAGCAGACACCTATCTTGAATACTTAGCACAAGAAATTGCGTTGCAAGCACCTCTATTTACAGACTATACCGTAAAGCAATTACATTGGGGTGGTGGCACACCAAGCTTTTTAACGCACAAACAAATCACTACGTTAGTTAATTTATTGAAAGAAAAGTTTAGTTTTTCTGATGATTTAGAGATGAGTATTGAAATAGACCCGCGCGAAATTGAAATGAACCTGGCTGAACATTTGTTTTCACTAGGTTTTAATCGTTTAAGCCTGGGTGTACAAGATTTAGATTTAAAAGTACAAGAAGCGATTAACCGTGTGCAATCAACCCAGTTTATTGGTGATTTTATTGGTCATGCTAAAGCAGTTGGTTTTAAGTCGATCAACATTGATTTAATTTACGGTCTACCTCACCAAACATTAGAAAATTTTTCCAAAACACTAGACAAAGCAAACGAGTGGGATGTTGATAGAATTTCACTCTTTAGTTATGCGCATATACCAAGCCGTTTTGCGGCTCAACGTAAATTGCGTGATGAATGGTTGCCTAATACCGAAGAAAAATTTGCACTAATGAAACTTGCTATTGAAACGTTATGTAATTATGGCTATGACTTTATTGGTATGGATCATTTCGCTAAACCTAATGATGAACTGTCAATTGCTCAAGGCAATGGCACTTTACATCGAAATTTCCAAGGCTACACTACCAAAGGTGGTTGTGATTTGCTTGGTCTTGGTGTGTCATCAATTAGTGCTATCGGTAATAGCTTTAGCCAAAATATTAAAGATCTAAAAACGTATTATCAAGCGATTGAAACGCAGCAACATGCGCAAGTGAAAGGCGTAAGCCTGTCACAAGATGATATTATTCGTGGGGAAGTTATTCGTGAATTAATGTGTAATTTATTTTTAGATAAAAATAAGATTAGCGAAAAATATAACATTGATTTTGATAGTTACTTTAGTGATGATTTACCCTTACTTGATACCTTTATCGCTGATGATCTTGTGGTAAACACTGCTGATAGTATTCAAGTGGCGCAAAAAGCTCGCTTACTTATTCGTATTGTGTGTATGAGTTTTGATGCTTATATGAAAAAGCATATAAATCAGCAACGTTTTTCACGGGTTATTTAACCCTTTTTATTTCTCCTCCCTTCGACCCTTCGACAGGCTCAGGGCAAGCCGAAAG
>JBLIEW010000034.1:0-50556 GCA_047633255.1 Colwellia sp. | reverse complement strand
TACCCGCTCTACTTCAAGATGCAGATTTCAGCAAGTCGAAAAAGGGTTAGCTACCAGGAATTGATTGAAGAGAATAGTTATTCTATTGTCGAAATCAATAACGCAGGAGATGACCCTTTCTCGGCTTGCCCGTAGGGAGCTAAGCTAGAAAACCAGTCCTGCGTTGCACTACTCGATAAGGGAATAACCATTATCAGCGTATCGCGCCTTGATCTGATTTCCTAGCTTCGCTCTGAAACTGCATCTTCAAGTGGAACGGGTATACGTGAATTATTGTGATAAATGGCGAGTCTATATTATTTACTTGCCATTAAAAATTGCCATTGTTCATTAAAGTCATTACTGGGTTTTTTATCAAAGCCCGAACGAACATATTGACAAATTTTTCCTTCAGCAAATGAAACTAAAATATTAGCTAGGGCTTGTTCGCTAATACTAAAGGTTTTACCTTCACGTAACTTTCGTTCACGTAATACCTGTTTAAATTGAGATTCAAGTTTTTCAAAAAATTGATTTACTCTGTTATGTAAGCGTTCATTTTCACCCGTTAAGGCATCACCCGACAATATACGACACATGCCAGGATTACGCTCAGAAAAAATTAGCAATACATGTAAAATATGATGGCAGCGCACTAGCGTTTCTTTGTGATCGGTTAAAATTAAATTGATGCGAGAGAAAATTGACTCTTCAATAAAGTCAATTAACCCCTCAAACATGCGAGCTTTTGATGGGAAGTGCCGATACAATGCGGCTTCCGATACGCCTACTTTAGCTGCTAACTTTGCCGTTGTAATTCGTTGGCCAGGGCTTGATTCCAACATAAGCGCTAAGCACTCTAAAATTTGTTGTTTACGATTAATCTTTTGCGTAGATTTTTGTGTGCTTTTGGGACTAGCGGGCATAGTAAGATGTTCTCTATTTAATAATTTTTATCGTTATAGTAACTTGATTATATTCAGTTATGCTTGGCTAAATAATGCTGGTTAATTAGTGATACTAATTTTTTAGCGATAATCTGCTTATTGGCTAACGGTATTTCAGTTTTATCAATAGCGCTAAATAACGTTAACGCGTTATTATCACTGTTAAAACCTTGGCCTGATTTTGCCACATCATTTGCGGCAATTAAATCAAGATTCTTACGTATTAATTTACCATGGGCATAGTGTTCTACATTTTGTGTTTCGGCGGCAAAACCGATAATAAATGGCTTATTAGTCAGACTGGCTACGTCAGCAACAATATCTTTATTTTTGACTAACTCAAGTTGCATAGCATCATTAGTTTTTTTAATTTTCTGCTCAGCAATATTAGCAACGCGGTAGTCAGCTACAGCGGCGCAAGCAACAAAAGTTGTACATTTCTTTGCATAATTAAGTGCTTCATCATGCATTTCTTGTGCGCTAACAACCGATATTAATTGGCAGCCTATCGGTGGGCTAATAGCAACAGGTCCTGAAATCAACGTGACTTTTGCACCGGCTCGCAAAGCTTCTTGGGCAATAGCGTAACCCATTTTACCTGAGCTATGGTTTGAAATATAGCGTACGGGATCAATTGCTTCACGGGTGGGTCCTGCGGTAATAACCCAATGCTGGCCTTGTAAAAATTTATCAGCAAAAAAATCACTACTTAAATTAACCAATTCGCTGACTTCTAACATACGGCCCAAACCCATATCGCCACAGGCTTGTTCGCCACTACCCGGTCCCCAAAGATGATAACCACGCTGGTTCAGTGTAGTGACATTGGCTTGTGTCGCTACAGCATGCCACATTTGTTGGTTCATAGCGGGCGCAAGGGCAATAGGTGCATCGGTAGCTAAACACAATGTGGTTAGTAAGTCGTTTGCTATTCCTGCCGTAATACGGGCAATAATATCTGCGGTCGCGGGGGCTATAATAATTAAATCGGCCCATTTTGCTAGTTCAATATGTCCCATAGCAAGTTCAGCTTGAGTATCAAGTAAGCTATCAGCAACGCCATTGCCTGATACGGCTTGTAAGGTTAATGGCGTGATAAATGCCTTAGCACTTTCGGTCATGACGACACGTACGTCAGCACCTTGATCTTTTAATCGACGAACTAACTCAGGGATTTTGTAAGCGGCTATACCACCACTTATACCAAGAACAATTTTTTTGTCCTGAAGAATTTGCATAATCTGCTAGTCTTAAACTTATAAATATTGGCAATACGATAGCATTTATTGTGAATGTTGAAAAATAGAAAAAATTATTATAAAAGCAAGGAAGCCGTTTATGTGTAAATCTGATATTTTTAAAAACAATGAATTTAAAGATCAAACCTTAAAAAATTGGCCAAGTGAGGAGCGTCCACGAGAAAAGTTACTTAAATTAGGTGCGGTAAGTTTAAGTGATGCTGAACTACTGGCTATTTTTTTAAGAACAGGAGTAAAAGGCTGTAATGTCGTTGATTTATCAAGACGCTTACTGTTAAATTTTGGTAGCTTAGCCAATGTTTTTGGTGCTAATCAAGACGAGTTTTGTCAGCAACATGGCTTAGGTAGTGCAAAGTATGTACAACTTCAAGCCTGCTTAGAAATGTCAAAACGCTATTTGGCTGAACAATTAGTTCAACAAGGCAGTGCGTTAACGTCATCACAAGCCACACGAGATTATTTAATTAGCGAATTACGCCATGAAACCAGAGAAGTATTTGCCGTGCTTTTTTTGGATAACCAGCATCAGGTGTTAAAATTTGAACGATTATTTTTGGGAACACTTGATGCGGCGGCAGTTTATCCCAGAATTGTAGTAGAGCACGCGTTAAAATATCATGCAGCCGCTGTTATTTTGACTCACAATCATCCGTCAGGGATAGCGGAAGCCAGTATTGCCGATAAACAAATAACACACAAACTAGAACAGGCATTACAATTAGTGGATATTCGTGTGTTGGATCACATGATAATTGCTGGGCCTAACTGTTATTCCTTTGCAGAACATGGCGAATTTTTATGAGTAGCCCACTATCATTCAAAGTGCAGGATTTCAGTGGGATTATTGATTTATGTTGATAAATTGTTCAATGCCAGTTATTTTTAAGAGATATTAAATATCTAAGTATCAATAAAAGGATCCTCTTATGACTGATAGCTGTTTTAATGAGTCGGAGCGCCGTAGTTCATTTCGTTTGGATATGGAAAAAGAGTTCGTAGATATTATATGGAAGGATGAAAGTGGCCAAGAAAAAAGCAAAAAAATTGTCTGTTTAGATTTTGGCCGAGGTGGTTTGAAGCTTGATTGTGACCTTGCGTTGCCAGTACAAACTCCTGTTGCAGTGATGTTTAAATCAACGTCAGCGAATAATCAAAAATTATACGGCAAAGTTTTGCGCTGCATCAAGCAAGATACCGGTTGGTTTGAGATAGCATTAGTACTTGATAAAAACACTTAAAATTTCTACAACAGGTTATCAAACAAGCTTTTATTAAAATTGGACTATAATTAACACTCGGCCTAGTTTTCTGTCTGTAATCAAGCGCTAGGTAGTATTTAGGAAGAAAAAGTTATGATGATATTAGTGGGTGGCGAAAAAGGTGGTAGTGGTAAAAGCTGCTTGGCGCAAAATTTAGCGGTGTATTTTGCCCGAAATAAAAAAGCCATAGTATTAATGGTTGATTGTGATCCTCAACGTACCACATCAGATTGGATACAAGCTCGGAACAGTGATCCCTCTCTTCCTGCTATCAATTGTATTCAACTTTACGGTAAAATTCGTAATGATTTAATCAGTTTAGCCCAGCATTACGATTATGTAGTTGTTGATTGTGGTGGCCAAGATAATTTAGCGTTACGCGCGGCAATGTCAGTAGCCGATCATGTTGTTATCCCACTAAGACCTAAACGACGCGATTTAAAAACAGTACCTCATATGGAAGATATGCTCAGTACCTGTAAAATGGTTAACCCAAAAATGTTGGCTTCTTTTGTCATGACTCAATGCCCTTCATTACCTAACCAAGCACGTCGAATCTTAGAAGCGAAAGACGTTTGTACCTCATTTGGGATTAATGTTCTTAATGCATTGACTTATAACCGCAACGTGTATGACGATAGTGAAGAGCTAGGATCATCGGTTATTGAAATTGATCCCGAGGGTAAAGCGGCCATCGAAATGATAGCGATAGCTGAAGAACTAATGGCAATGAAACCGGATAATGCGCATGAGTTTAACTGATCTAAAGAAAAACAAGGATAGGCCTCATTCAAAGGGAAAGGTTAAAGGGCAATTTACCATTGATGAATTTATTGCAGATGCGGATAATTATGCCAAAGGCGCGCCGCAAATAGTGAGTATTGAAAATCAGAGTAAAATGAACCTTAAACAGGCAATACATGATGCTAAGTGCCTTATTGAGCGAAAAAAATCTACAGATTTTAAAAGCAAACCTTTTAGGCGAGCAACATTCACTCTGAGTGAAAATACCATAGAACAATTAAAGCAATTATCTGATGGTACCGATTTAGCAAGGTCTCATATTCTTCGTATTTTAATTGATGAATTATCAAATAAAGAACAAGAAGATCAAATTAAGAAATTATTTGAATCTGATGTGGGTTAAACCCACTTACTTTTTCACTGATTTGTTGACAGAATAAACAGAAAAGTATCAAAAATCTGCTAGTAATTCGCCAACACGCTGAATTTTATGTTTACAACCCTATTATAATCTATTGAATAATAAGAGCTAATACTATTTATTGGTCTATTTACTAGCTTTTTGCGCTTAGGGCTAGCATTCATAATTCAGTTTCTCTATAATATGCCACCTTTTTCAGGATCCCGAGACGACGGTCTTGGGGAACAAATAGCTCGAGCTGAAATTAATATTGGAGTACTCAGATGTCTAAAATTTGCCAAGTAACAGGCAAAGCGCCAATGGTTGGAAACAACCGTTCTCACGCAAGAAACGCGACTCGTCGTCGTTTTCTACCTAACCTTCAATCTCACCGTTTTTGGGTTGAGAGTGAAAACCGTTTCGTTAAATTACGTTTAACTCCGAAAGGAATGCGTATTATCGATAAAAAAGGTATTGATGTAGTCTTAACTGACATCCGTGCCCGTGGCGAAAAAATTTAACCTAGCGTTAAATTTTGAAATAATTAAGGAATTATTATGCGCGATAAAATTCGTTTAGTTTCAAGTGCTGGTACTGGTCATTTTTATACTACAGATAAGAATAAAAAGACTATGCCTGAAAAAATGGAAATCAAAAAATTTGATCCAACCATTCGCAAGCACGTGATCTATAAAGAAGCTAAAATTAAGTAATTAATTTTGTTTCTAAAAAAACCCGGTTTACCGGGTTTTTTATTGCCAAAAATTCAGTATGATAAAGAACTACTTCTAAAATCAATTTATCTACGTTAAGTTTATTAACCTATGAAACTATCCCGTACTGGCTGGAATAATGTTATTATTTTTTCAGTAATGATTATTATTTTACTCATCAATGCGACTAATGATCGTTTATTTCCTGAAGGCGATAGCGTCAGTGATAAGGCTCTTTTACCTGAGCATAGTGTCATTTTAACGTTAGTTATCAACTTTTCGGATAACCGTAAGTTAACATTTGAACGTGTTGGCAGAGCATGGAAAATGACTAGCCAAGGTTTGTTGGTAGATTTAAGCAATCAACAAATAGAACAACTGATGTTAGCGTGGCAGCAGAATAGCGGTTTAGTTCAAGCTGATGATATTCTTGTTGAAGGATTAGAAGGCATTGAGGTGTTAATTAGCACGGCGACAAACAAGCATGAATTAGTGTATATGCTATATCCTCTTGTTGATCAATTATTGGTGTTTAATTTACAAAATAAGTTGTGGTTAGCTTTACCTACAGCAGTGGCTAATCAACTCGTTCCCAATCACTAAATAGATATATTATGCCTGAATTACCTGAAGTCGAAGTATGCCGTTTGGGCATTAGCCCCCATGTTATGGGCAATAAAGTGAGTAAAGTTATCGTGCGTAATGCTCGATTACGTTGGCCTATTCCCGAAGACGTACAGAGTATTGTTGGTCAAACTGTGACCGCTGTAGATCGAAGGGCTAAGTATTTATTACTTCGTTTTTCTACTGGCACGTTGCTTTTACATTTAGGGATGTCGGGCACTATTCGAGTGATTGACGAAAGTACACCGGTTGCTAAACATGATCATTTTGATTTGACCTTTATCAATGGCACAACGCTGCGTTTGAATGACCCTCGTCGTTTTGGTGCAGTACTTTGGCTTGCAGAACATCAAGATGAGCAAGGCTTATTAAGTAAGTTAGGTCCTGAGCCATTAAGCGATGATTTTTCCTATGGGCATTTATTTAGCAAAGCTAGGAATAGAAAAGTCCCTATAAAAACTTTTTTAATGAATAACCACATCGTGGTTGGCGTGGGGAACATCTATGCTAATGAAGCCTTATTCCAAGCAGGAATATTGCCAACAGCCAAAGCAGGAGAGATCAGCGAACAACGCTTTAATAAATTAACCGATATTATTAAAGCAGTTTTAAGCGCTGCGATTGAACAAGGGGGCACAACCTTGAAAGATTTCACTCAAGTAGATGGCCGTCCTGGATATTTTGCCCAATCACTTTTTGTTTATGGCAGAGCAGGCAAAGCTTGCTTGACTTGCAAAGAAATTTTGTTAGAAATTAGACAATCAAACCGTAGTTCAGTTTATTGCCCTAATTGTCAGAAAGGCTAATTAATTAATCAAGCTTAGCTTGGTTTATGGTCAAGTGCTGCCTTAACCGAGGGGTGAACAAATTGACTGACATCGCCATTATGTAAAGCGACTTCTTTTACTAAAGTTGATGAAATAAAAGAATTACCTTCGGCAGGTGTTAGAAAAACGCTTTCTAAGTCAGGTGATAACCGTCGGTTCATATTCGCTAATTGAAATTCATATTCAAAATCAGAAACTGCGCGTAAACCACGTATCAAAACTCGAGCTTCATGGTGTTTAGCAAAATCGACTAATAAACCACTAAAGCCAACGACAGAGACATTGTCTAACCCCATGGTGATTTTTTTAATCATGTTGACTCTTTCTTCAAGAGTGAAGCGTGGCTTTTTACTTGGGCTTGAAGCAACGCCAATAATTACTTCACCAAACAAGCGACTCGCTCGAATTATTAAATCTGAATGCCCATTAGTAACGGGATCGAAAGTACCTGGATAAATTGCTCTTATGTTCATAAATTATGCGCTAACCTCAGTGGCTATTGTGACTCTTGTGGCTATTGTAATAGCTTATGTAAGTTTTTAACAAGAGAGACATTTAAAAATAATCATTAAATATTAAAGTATTTACTCAAAAAACTTTAAATTTGACGAATTTTGGTAGTATGATAGACAATATATAATTCATTGATTTTTAGATTATACCCAAGTAAATTCTCATGTCGAGTTTGCTTGGCTATAATCCTCAACGGAAAGAAGTAAACATATGAAGACCCGTGATAAGATAATTCAAGCGAGTATCTCATTGTTCAACGAGCAAGGAGAGCGAAATGTTACTACTAATCATATCGCAGCACATTTAAGTATAAGCCCGGGTAATTTGTATTATCACTTTCGCAATAAAGAAGACATTATTTTGTCTATATATGAAGAATATGCGGGTAATCTACTTCTTGAAACCTTTCCAAAAGTGAGTAGTAAAATTAAGCCGCTTGATACGCTAATTTTATATATGGACGCTGTGTTTCAAATGACAATGAAATTTCGTTTCTTTTATAGTAATTTACCGGTATTACTTGATAAAAATCCGAGTCTTCGGGAAAAATATGTAGAAGTACAGCACGCTATTGCTGAGCGTGTTAGCCAATTACTACTATCGCTTCGTGCGGAAGATATTATAGCGTTTGAAGATGAAGAGTTGGCAGATATGGTGAGTATTTTACGTCTGATTAATACTTTTTGGTTGAGTTTTTATCAAACACAAAATATTGTCAATGAAATTAATGACTCAGTATTTTATCAAGGTGTATTGAAAATATTAGTTATTTTACGTCCATACACTACCAGTACCGCCTTACCAGAATTACTTAAAGCTCGAGATATGTACCAACAACGTTATCAAGATGCATTAAGCCCAGTATAAAATCTATCTGGCTGAGTAGTTAGTATCAATGGCCAAGATAGCCTTCAAGTAGTCGCTGCCAATTATCATGTTGCCAATAAAAGGTAGGCAGTTTATTTTGCTCTTTTAAAAAAGAGCGTTGTAATCTCGCCATATTGGCTTGTTGCCAACTTGCTTGGTTATTTTTTCTGACTTCTCCTTGATCAAAATCGATTAAAAAAACATTATCACTGTTATCTATCAAAATATTATGAGCGTTTAAATCGTGGTGATAAATATTATTATCGTGAAAGCGCTTAATTGTTATGCCTATTTTTTTCCACAAAGCGTTTGATAACGTTTGTTTTGATAACAGTGCAACTAAATCTTGAGCATGTTCAATACGGCTACTCAGTAGATCAGCGCAATAAAATAAACCATGGCGAATAACGCGACACGCAACGGGCTTTGGCGCAGGAAGTGCCAATGCTTGCATATAATCGAGTAAAGCAAATTCACGTGCTGCTCGGGTGTTTTTTTGTGACGTAAACCAATAACTATCATTGATTATTTTACCGATTAAGCCGCCTCGATAATAATGGCGTAATACCCAGTGTTTTGTTTCTTTACTTGGTTTGTCAGTATGTTTGACAAACCAAGTAGTACCACGGCCTTGCGCCGAGCCAGTAATCGCCTTTTCGTTTTGCCAATAACCGACATCGAGCATTTCGGGTGTAAACGGATTAATTTCTTGGTCATTATAAAGGCAGTAGCTTTTATCTTGTTGACAGGTTTTTATCGGTGAGTCGTTATTCATGACATCAGTTCCTGTATTTGTGACAAGGTACGATCACTTGCGCCTTGGTTATTTATCACAACTTGATGGGCTTGCAGGCCTAAAAACTCGGCTTTGGGTGTATCTTGTAGTAAATCAATAATCATTTGGGCTAATTGAGATGATTGTCCTGCACTAGTTTGATTTAACGGTAATTGCACTATGCCTTGAAGTTGCTTTAATTGCTTTAAAACATCAGTAAAATTACTCATATCACTACCAACCACGATAGGTTTTTTAAATAAGGCTGGCTCCAACGGATTGTGTCCACCAATATGGCTAAAACTGCCACCCATAGTGACTATATCGGCTAAGGAATAAGCGGCCATTAATTCGCCTAAAGTATCAAGTAACCAGATGTCTTGTGACGCTACAGGGATATTTTTACTGCGTTTAACCACTGTAAAATCATTACTATAACAAAGTTTTTCCACCGAATTAAAACGCTCTGGATGTCTAGGCACCAGTACTAAAAGTAGTGTTGGGAATAGGGCTTTAATTTGTTTGAAGGCAGCTAAAGCAATCTTTTCATCTCCTTGGTGAGTACTTGCGACTAACCAAAGTTGCCTGTGCTCAGGCAATAAGGTAGTTAACTGAGCTTTTTTGTCTAAAATATTAGTATTAATGCTGATATCAAATTTAAGGTTACCAGACACTCCACAGCGATTAGGGTGTGCGCCTAACTGAACAAAATTGGTTAGATTATCTTGGCTTTGGCACAATATTTTATCAAAGTAATTAAGTGTTGGTGTAATCAATGAGCTGATTTTTTTATAGCTTTTCATTGAATTAGCAGATAATCGGCCATTAATTAATAAAAGTTTTACCTGTTTGTTAGCACATTGATTAATTAGGTTTGGCCATAGCTCTGTTTCCATAAAAATCATAAGCTTAGGTTGTAATCTGGTTAAAAAAAGTTGTGTGCACGGGAAGATATCCAAAGGTAAAAAACAATGTTGTACTCGAGATGAAAACTGTTTTTTTACCTGTGCTGAGCCCGTAGGAGTAAAAGTGGTTAATGTTATAGGTAGTTCAGGGTAAGTTTGCAATAGTTGTTCAATAAGAGGCGTTAGCGCAATGACTTCACCTACACTAGCGGCATGGACAATAATGCCATTTTTAATATATGGTTTGGGAATAAAGCCTAAGCGCTCACTCAGGCGTTGGCGGTATTGCGGATTACTGGTTGAGCGAAACAATAACGCTAATAATATAATAGGTAGCAGTAATAGTAATATTATTCGGTAAATTAGTAGCGCAAACATAAATTATTCTATAGTGAGTTTGTGGTAGATTATACCTAACTTTGATCAAATACCTATTAATATTCAAGTGGAGCGGGTATATGCTTAACCAGCAAAAGATAAAATATCTTCTCTCATTTTTGAGTGTATCAATGGCGGTGTTAATACTTGTCTTGTCAGTTAATGTTTATGGTTACGGTTACGAAAAAGAAACCCTTGCCATAAATAACCCACAACACGTTAAATTTAAAGCAAGCGCCGACGATGACTTTTTACTCGAGGCTGACTATTATCCGGGTGAACAAAAGTCGGGTGGCGTTATTGTTTTACATGATTGTAAAAGTGACCGTAGCCGCTATAGCAAAATGGCTAATAGCTTTTTTCAACAAGGTTTACATACCTTATCACTTGATCTTCGAGGTTATGGCGGTAGTACTTCAGCAAAGTATTCACGAGAAGTAATTAAAAATAATGCGATAGATATTGTTGGTTATCATAGTGAAATGGCATTGTTAACCACTTATTGGCAAGATGATTTGATAGCTGCTTACCAATTTTTACGAAGTAAAATTGACTCAAACCAAGGCATTGCCATTGTTGCAAGTGGTTGCAGTGCTGCTTATGGTGTTGCTTTGGCCGATAGAGTTTTATTGACTGCCATTGTTATGATCACACCGCAAATGACCTATGCTGATAAAGAACGTTATAAAAACTTAATTGATATACCAAGTTATTTTATTACGTCATCCCATCATGCCGATAGCTATAAAGTTGCACAAGAATTATTTTCTTGGAACGGTTCAACAAAGTCTAAAATGCAAATATTTAAAGGTGATCGATATGATTACCATTTAATTGCCCGTCAAAAGTCGTTAATTGATGATATTACTTACTGGATTGATTGGAATGTCAGTAAGTAAATTTTAACAATTACTTAAGCATAAGTAAGAATAATTGTACGAAAAATCACTTTTTGATAAAGTTGTGTTTGGGTATTTACGAGTATGTTAGACAATATGAATAATGGTGGTAAAATTACTATTCTAGATATTCTGGACAAAGAAATGGCTAGCCTTATTCAATCAGGTTTAGATATATCGCCTATTATCACCCATCAATATAATATTGATGATTTTCAGCAAGGTTTTGATGTCATAGGTTTGGGGCAATCAGGCAAAGTAATTTTAAATTGGGAGTAGACTAACGATGTCTAACAATAGCGCGTCTAATGAAGAAAGTTTTATGCACATGCAAGTTGAAGAGTTAGCTCAAGTGCTTAACGATAAAACGCATGTGGTGGTAGATATTCGTGATGGGGGCGCATTTGCGAGTGGTCGTATTACGGGTGCGCTTCATCTAACTAATGAAAGCTTAGCTGATTTTTTACGTGATACAGATCCTGATGCCCCTGTAGTGGTCTGTTGTTACCATGGGCATTCTAGTCAACAAGCCGCACAGTTTTTGATTAGCCAAGATTTCACCAAAGTATATTCGCTTGACGGTGGCTTTACTCAATGGCAATTACACTATCCAGATAATACTTCTCGCTAATGATTGACCATGATGATTTACAGCTATTAGTAGAGCTTGAACAGCATAATATAGCGTTACTTTTTGCTAATTATTTAGCTACATTGGGTATTGTTGCTAGAGTAGTGAGCGAAACAAAACAAGCGCATATGGTTTATTGTCAGCAGGATAAAATTGTTCAGGCTAAAGCTGAATTTGATCTTTTTATTAAAACGCCTTACGAGCAAAAATATCAACAAGCGGCTTGGCAGCATGGTGAAACAGTTACACTTAATAGTAGTGAGGTAACATTATTCGCTAACTTTAAAGAAGAGTTTTTGGCCCATGCAGGTATCGTAACCCTGCTAGTATTTGCCTTATGTTGGTTGGTCTTTATTGGTAGTAATATTGGCTGGGCGCAGTCAATATTTAGCCAGTTACAGTTCTATCCTCGTTTCTCTTTTGATGCTTTTCTTGCTGAACCTTGGCGTTTACTCGGTCCTGCTTTTTTTCATTTCTCGTGGTTACATATTGTTTTCAATACCATGTGGTGGTGGCAATTAGGTGGCAGCATTGAAGAAACGTTAGGTAAAGGCACACTGATTAACTTATTATTGATTTCAGCAATTTTTTCAAATTTAGGGCAGTTTTTTGTTTCAGGAGCAAACTTTGGTGGTTTATCAGGGGTTGTATATGCCTTGGTCGGTTTTATTTGGTGGTATGGCTATTTAGCACCAGAAAAAGGCTTATCTTTGTCTAAGCCTATTATTGGTTTTTTATTGTTTTGGTTGTTGTTAGGTTTTATTGATGTATTGCCGGTAAATGTAGCAAATACCGCACATTTACTCGGTCTGATTTCAGGGTGTTTATTGGCCGTTTTTAGTGTGAAGTTTGCTCGTGGCTCTTAGTTATTCGATCGTAATGGGGTTGTTTTGACTTTGATTAATTATCTAACCATTGGGTGAATAATAATTTTTTGATCAAGGGTTGGCCGGTTTCTTTGGTAAGCAACTCTTTTACCTGCTCTTCGCAGAGTAATTGAATTTCAGAACGGCCTTTAATGGATTTTATTTTAGCTTCAGCCTGTCTGCCAATGATATCTATAATGGCATCACGTAGTAATGGCGAGTGATGCTCAACTATCTCTAAGTTATCACTATCAACCATTAATTCGACCGTAATACGTACGTAACCCATTTTTTTCTTTGCGGCGACATAATTTGTCACTATGTCAGGCTCAAAGCCATAATAAGCATAATCACTCGCCTTAATGGATAGTGAAGTAAGAAAACACGATAAAACTATTAAATATTTGATCATTAGAAACTTATTTGTTATCAAAAGAAAAATATAACTATTCGCCTTACTCTGGAAAGCTCGTTATTCCGTCGATTTTTTAACGGAGCCTTAGGCATTAATCCTGAGTTCCCCAATCTTGACACAATGAGGATGATAATAGGTGAATAAAAGCAGAAAAACGAATATATACCCGTTGGCTTTATCATAACCTGATTTTTCTTTTGCCTAAATAATTTTTTAATTATTTTTATGACAAGTTAGTACGAAGCTGCTTTTTTTTATTAAAGCCTGTTATTATATATCCGTTCCATTTGAAGACGCATTATTCAGCTGGAGCGGATACCCCCTGATTTTTACCTAATTAATATTCGATAGTACGTTATGAACTTGCAGTCACTTTTCCCCGTTACCTTACCAAGCCATTGGAAAAATTCAGATTCATGTGTTTTGCCTGAGCATTTACAATCCTGGTTACTTGATCCCCACTCACTTACCGCGCGCTTAAAGACGCATTGTCATCAATTTAGAGTTGAGTTGTTAGGCCAAACAATTGAATATTGTCAAGCACATGAAGCGGTAGCCGCTATTCCTGTTGGAGAGAAAGTGCTGGTGCGTGAAGTGTTGCTTTATTGTGATGATAAACCACAAGTCTTTGCCCGTAGTTTATTACCCATGTCTAGCTTAACCGGCACTGAACAAGCCTTAGCTAATTTAGGGACGCAGTCACTTGGGCAGGTATTATTTAATAATCCATCGCTTGAGAGAAAAACTATTGAAGTGGCAACATTTGATTTCTCTAGTTCAGTGGGGCAATTAGCGGGTCACTTACAGCTAACTATGACGGATACACTATGGGGGCGGCGCTCTATTTTTATGCTAGAAAATAAACCTTTAATGGTTGCTGAAGTTTTTCTGCCGGGTGCATTTTCTTATCAAAAAATTGAAGGTTCAATGACTAATTCAAGAGTTGATCATGTTTAATAAGCTGCAAAAAAAATGGTTAGCCATTAAATTAATCACGCGTATGGATAAGCCTATAGGCACTTATTTATTGATATGGCCAACATATTGGGCGTTATGGATAGCTAGTGATGGTTGGCCTAGTTTACATTTACTCGTCGTTTTTAGTTTAGGCGTTTTTATTATGCGTAGCGCAGGCTGTGTCATAAATGACATAGCTGATATAGAAGTCGATGGTAAAGTTGAACGCACTAAAAATAGGCCGTTAATTTCAGGCTTAATGACTAAAGAACAAGCCATTAATTTGTTTGGTGTGCTAATCGGTTGTGCTTTAGGTTTAGTGTTAACCTTGAGCTGGCCAACTATTTATTTATCTATCGTTGCTTTTATATTAGCGGCAGCTTATCCGTTTATGAAACGCTATACCCAGTTTCCGCAAGTCGTCTTAGGGGCTGCTTTTAGTTGGGGCATGATTATGGCATTTTCTGAAGTCAGGGGTGAAATTCCACTCATTGCATGGTTATTATTCGCGGCAAACTTATTGTGGACCGTCGCTTACGATACTATGTACGCCATGGTTGATCGAAAAGATGATTTAAAAATAGGGGTGAAATCTACCGCTATTTTATTTGGTAAGCATGATAAAAGGATTATCGGCTTTCTACAGCTAACGGTGTTGGGCTTGTTATTTACTGTCGGTGATATGCTAGCTTTTGGTTGGCCACATCAGTTAAGTTTAGTGATTTGTGCGGGTCTATTTAGTTATCAACAATTGTTGATTAGCAATAGAGATCGGGATAAATGCTTCCAAGCCTTTTTACATAACCATTGGGTTGGCATGATTATATTTATCGGTATATCTATTGAATATTTGTAGTGCAAGTAATTCATTAATTTAACTTTCAATCAATCCCTGATTAACCGCATAGCGTACTAAACCGGCAAAGGTATCAATGTTTAATTTTGTTTTGATATTACGACGATGCGCTTCTACCGTTCGAAAGCTAATACTCAAAATTTTCGCTACGGCTTTACTTGAGTGGCCTTGAGCAATGTAAGACAATATCACTTGCTCACGGGTGGTTAATTTCCCTGGTTCTAATTTTGTTGGGTTTTCTATTAATGCTTTAGCAATAGAACTACTAAAGTGCGTTCTCCCTGCAGCTACCGCTTTAATTGCATAGTACACTTCTTCTGAAGTGGTATCTTTTAGAATATACCCCGCAGCACCTGCTTGAATCGCACTATTAACGAACTCAACACTGTCAAGCATGCTAAATATAAGTACTTTAGTGTCGGTTAATTGTTCAGTAATTATTTCTGTCGCATCAATGCCATTCATGTTTGGCATGCTGATATCCATTAAAATAACGTCAGGTTTCAATACGAGTGCTTTATTGAGTGCATCTTTGCCATCTTCAGCAGAGCCAATAACCGCAATATCAGGATAATAGGATAAACATGAGCTTAAACCATCTTGTACCATAGGGTGATCATCAACCAGTAATACCGATGTTTTTTGTTGATTTTCCGGGGATTTAATCATTATTATTATTCTCACTTATCGCTTGGTTAAAGTGGTTGGCGAAGCAACTTTTAGGGATTTTTGCGGTAATCCTTGTTCCTTTGGCTGTAGAGGTGACCTTAAAAATACCGGAGTGATATTCGATACGCTCAGCTAGGTTTCTAAGGCCGATACCAAAGTCATCAATATTTGTTTGGTTTTCTACATTTGCACTGGTATCAAAACCTTTGCCATTATCGCATATTGTTAAGGTTAACCAAGCTTGATTGATCACTAATTCAATCATTACATTACTGGCTTTGGCGTGTTTTTGAATGTTAGTGAGCGACTCTTGTACCACGCGATACAAGGTGGTGCTGATGTTATCAGGTAACAGTTTCTTTAGCTTTGGTGTAATGACTTGTACTTTAATCCCCGTTAATTCTGAAAACTCACTTGATAAAGCGTCCATGGCAGCAGATAAGCCTAACTCATCCAATATTCTTGGGTGAAGGTGATGCGATATGCGACGAATTTCTTGTATGGCGATACTTAAGTTTTTTTCAGCAGCCAGTTGTGATTTAGGCTTTTCTTGATTTAATTGTGATAAAAATATGCCTGTTGCCTCAATAGAGTATTTTATCGACACTAACATTTGTACTATACCGTCGTGTAACTCTCGCGAAATATGGCGGCGTTCTTCTTCTTGTAAGCTAATAACTCTTTGTCCCAGTTCATCAATTTTTCTATCATTATGTTTCTTTTGCCTTAAAGTAAAAGTCAAACCGACAACAAAGAGAATAAAAATAGACCCCAAAGCGACGCTTAAAACAATTTGTTGAGTTCTATTAATGTGCTGATCTATTTCTTCTTGCAGCTTACCCACTTGTTGATAGACATCGTCTAAATACACGCCTGTACCTAGCATCCATTGCCATTGTTCAAGAAAAACCGAATAGCCCATTTTATCAACTTTAGCGTTGGTAGAAGGTTTAAACCATTTATAACGGTGAAATCCACCACCATCTTGGGCATTTTTAATTAAAATTTGTACTATTTTTTCACCGGTATCACTTTCTAAATCCCACCAGTTTTTACCAACCCTAAAGGGTTCTTTGGGGTGAGCTATATTGACGCCATCGCTACGATAAACAAAGAAATAACCATCATCTCCGTTGTAAAGTAAGTTATTTAGTAGGTTTACCACATTATTTCGAGCTTGTTGGTCAATGTTTTCTTCGCCAGCAAACATATGTTCAACCGACGATACAGCAAGCGCCGTATAATTTTTTAGTTCACGTTTTTTTTGCTCAAGTAAAAAATTTTCAACCGAGCGTAAACTCTGGCTAGATAACTCCCTATATTCACTACTGAAAAAGAAAAATACTACTATAGAGGTTAAAATCACCTGAAATACAGCAATATATAAAAGTTTCAATGGAAGATTCATAAAGGCGTTATTCCTATTATTATTATTTTATCAGCGGGTGAATAATGACAAATTTTTGCATTTACCACTACCACTACTTTTTATCTAGGGAGGGCTATTGAATTGATTTCAGTGAATTTACGAAGATAATTTCGATAAAATTACAGATTATATTACTTAATATCGTCATTTTCGTAATAAATCCCCATAGCTTTTTATTTTAATAAATATATTTTATTATTTTAAATCAAAGTGTTAAGTTGTATTTTGTGGTTGACTAGGTATAAATACCTAGTAAATATGGGCGTTAGTACGTATGGTTTAATTAGTAAAAGTCTTTAGTATAAGTAAGCAGTAAAAAACAATAATACAAAAAATAACAAGCTCATATATAAGGAAGGAAGATGAAAAAATCTGTTTTTATTAAACTAGCACTTGTCTTGTCGCTAGGATTATCGGGGTTATCAGGATTAGCCAACGCGGCTGATGATAAAGTCTATCGATGGAAGATGGCAGAAACATGGGGGCCAAACTTCCCTATTTTTGGTGATGCGACTAAAAATTTAGCCAAAACTGTTAAAGAAATGTCGAATGGTCGTTTACTGATCCGTGTTGATTCATCTAACAAGCATAAATCACCATTAGGTATTTTTGATTTTGTTAAAACTGGCCAGTATCAAATGGGGCATTCAGCTTCATATTATTGGAAAGGTAAAAACTTTAACGCCTTATTCTTTACTACCGTACCTTTTGGTATGACAGCGCCGGAGCAGTATGCATGGTTCTATTATGGCGGTGGCATGGAATTAATGAAGAAGGTATATGATCAGTACGGTATTTTATCCTTCCCAGGTGGTAATACAGGTAATCAAATGGGTGGTTGGTTCAAAAAAGAAATCAACAGTGTTGAAGACCTCCAAGGTTTGAAAATGCGCATTCCAGGTTTTGCCGGTGAAGTATTAGCAAGACTAGGTGCTAAACCTACTAACATTCCAGCGGGCGAGCTTTATACTGCGTTAGAACGTAATACTATTGATGCACTTGAGTGGGTTGGTCCATCATTAGATTTACGTATGGGTTTTCACAAAATTGCTCCTTATTACTATACAGGTTGGCATGAGCCAGGTGCTGAATTACAGTTCATGGTGAATGAGAAAGCCTATAACAAGCTACCTAAAGATTTACAAAAAATATTAACCGTAGCAATGAAAACAGCTTCTTATGATATGTATATTCAGTCTTATCATGAAAGTGGTAAAAACTTAGCAACGTTGAATAAAGATTATCCGAACATTAAAATGCGCTCTTTCCCTCAGTCAGTAATGACTGCAATGAAAGAAACGAATGATGCTCTATTGAAAGAATTTGCCGCTAAAGATCCTATGACAGCAGAAATTCTTAAATCAATTGCAGATTATCAAACAAAAGTTCGTGCATGGACTAATCTATCTGATCGCGCATACTTAGATACTACTGATCCTAAGTAGTTTCACCTTGCTCGTAAAGCAGTTGCCATAGTCTATTGATGTTGTGGTAGCTGCTTTTTTTATGCTCAAAATGAATTCCAGCTCAATCATGCCTCTTCAAGCGGAACGGGTATATAGTTAAATGACAAAATGTTGTGAGAAAAATAATGAAAACTAGTTTAAGAATAATTGGCAAAGTTATCGACATGCTGGGTAATTTTTGCAGTCTGTTGATGATATTGATGATACTCAATGTTTTTTATGATGTAATTATGCGTTACTTTTTCAATGATGTGAGTATTGGCATGCAAGAGCTTGAGTGGCACTTATTTGCTGCTATGTTCATGTTTGGTATTGCTTATACATTAAAAGAAGACGCACATGTACGCGTAGATATTTTTTATGATGCCATGACCAAACGTAAAAAAGCTTTCATTAATATTTTTGGTTCAATATTCTTTGCTTTACCTATTACATTGTTAATTTTTTATTACAGTATTGATTACACAATAGGGGCTTATACCATGGGTGAGGGTAGCGGTGACCCCGGTGGTTTACCACACCGTTGGATAGTGCGTTCAGTTATTCCCGTGTCTTCATTTTTTCTTGTTTTAGCCATTATTCATGTGGTATTGACCCAAATTCAAACGTTAACTGAAAATGATAGTAGTGATACAACAAATAAAGAAGGGGAGCAATAATGACCGGAATAATTCTTTTTGCTGTTGCGCTAGTTTGTCTGTTTTTAGGTTATTCTGTTGCCTTTACTTTTGCGGGTATCTCATTAATTGTCGGTGCGTTAACTTTAGGTATTGATCTCTTTGAATTCATGCCATATCGCATTATGAGTATTATGGAAAATACTATTCTAATGGCTGTACCTATGTTTATTTTCATGGGCGTTGTACTGCAAAAAACAGGTTTAGCAGAGCGCTTATTAGAGTCAGCGGCTAAGCTTTTTGGTGGCATGCCCGGCGGTGTTGCTATTTCAACGATTGTTGTTGGCGCTCTATTAGCGGCTTCTACAGGTGTTGTTGGCGCTAGTGTTGTTGCTATGGGTGTTATTTCTTTGCCGGTGATGTTGAAAAATAACTATCACCAACCAACAGCTGCAGGGGTTATTTGTGCCTCTGGTACGTTAGGGCAAATTATTCCTCCCTCTATTATTCTTATCATTTTAGGCGATGTGATGGGAGTACCTGTAGGAGATTTATTTAGAGCAGCGATAGTTCCCGGCATGATGCTGATAGTTGCTTATACCTTATATATATTGATTTTAGGGCAAATAAAACCAGAATTTTGTCCCCCTATGGTAGTAAATGAAAGTAAACGTGAATTATTGGTTCAAGCGTTAAAAGATATTGTGCCACCCTTAACACTTATTCTTGCCGTACTTGGTTCAATTTTTACGGGTATTGCTACACCAACTGAATCGTCTGCTATTGGCGCTGTTGGTGCGGTTATTTTATCCATTATCTATGGTACTTTTTCATTCGGTAAAATACATGAAGTATCAAAAGAAACGGTAAAAGTCACTTCTATGGTGTTTGCGGTATTAATCGGGGCAACTGCATTTGCTATGGTTTTTAGTTACTCGGGCAGTGAACATTTAATTGAAGAATTCTTTATGGAATTACCGGGAGACAAATGGACCTTTATCGCGCTAGCGATGTTAGCTATTTTGATTTTAGGTTTCTTTATTGATTTTATTGAGATTGCTTTCTTAGTGGTACCAATTTTAACACCGGTCGCCATTGCGCTTAATATTGATTTGGTTTGGTTTGCTATTTTAATTTCAATGAACTTACAAACCTCCTTCTTAACACCACCCTTTGGTTTTAGTTTGTTCTATTTAAAAGGGGTCGCACCGAAATCGTTTAAAACCACGACTATTTATAAAGGGGTTATACCGTTTATCCTTATACAAATAGCAGTATTGATCTTAGTGCTACTATTCCCTGAATACTTGATATTCTCTTAAGGTTTAAATGAGACTTGTGATTTAATTAAAACTGTCGTTGCCTCAATTCTATTGATTAGAAAAGAGGCAGCGATATTACCGTATTATTCTGGAATCAGCTTATTTATACCAACCCCATCGATACCTACATAAATATAACCGTCTTTCCCTTGCAGTAAACTTCGAGCACGACCAATATCTTCAAACACTTTTTCTTGGCTAACAACTTGCTCACCTTCGATAGTTAATAACACCAGATGATCAAACTTCATTGAACCGACTAAAAAATTTCCCTTCAGTAATGGATATTTATCACTTGAAACATAAATCATATCTGATGGGGCTATTGACGGCGTCCAATAAAGTGCGGGTTGTGCCATTGTGCTTTGTTCGGTTTTATCGGTAAATGTTGTGCCATTGTAATTGATACCGTAACTGATCTCTGGCCAACCATAATTGACGCCTTTTTTAATCAAATTGACTTCGTCACCACCACGAGGACCATGTTCGTGCGACCAAATGTTGTTGGTGCGGGGATCAATACTCATGCCTTGCGGATTACGATGGCCATAAGAAAATACAGCGGATTTAACGCCATCTTTAGCTAAAAAAGGATTATCCAAAGGAATTTTGCCATTATCATGTAATCGGTATATTTTACCACCATCCTTGCTAATATCCTGAGGATTGATATCACGTTGACCCCTATCGCCAATAGAGAAAAAAACAAATCCTTTATCGTCAAATACAATGCGACTACCGTAATGTTGTCCTTTCTTGGAATTAGGTTGCGCTTTATATAATAATTTTTGATCGGTTAATGAGAAGTTTGACATGTTTAGAGTGGCTCGCATTAATGCGGTGTTACTACCCGAGTTACTACCTGAGCTGTTATCTGAACCTTCACCTTCTTTACTGGCGTAAGTAAAATAGATCCACTTATTTTTTGAAAAGTCAGGATGAAGTGCAAGATCTAGTAACCCGCCTTGACCATTATTATGAATTTTTGGGAGTCCAGTGATTCGTTTAGACAATAAACTACCATTTTTGATCACCCGTAACTCTCCTTGACGTTCGCTGATAAGAATTTCTTTGCTAGGCAGTTGTACCATGGCCCAAGGTATGGAAATTCCCTCAGCAAGCAATGACGTTGAAATATTTTTATCCAGATCATTGGTTTGCATCAGGTGGCTATCGTATGCGTTACAGCCAGTACTGAACGTAAGCGCTAATAATATTGTTATAGAAACTTTCATTGAGTGACCTTTTTGAGTGGGGATTAATCAGTGTTGTGAATAAAGTGGTTGTAGTCAATGTTAAGTCCTCATAAAATTGTAACAATCATTAGTTACCTGGAAAAATTAAATCATGCGAGTAGCCGTTTCACAGTTTGCCACCTCCTCTAGTACTCAAGAAAACCTAGCAACCTGTATGCGTATGATAAATGAGGCGGCAGTTTGCAAGCCCTCGTTAATCGTTCTTCCCGAGTTCTGTAATACCCAGTTTTGTAATACCCAGTTTTGTAATACCCCAATTTTTAATGAACAGCTTTGTAATACTCAGCCTTCGTATATCGATCATAATCAAGCATGGAACGAAGCCGTATCCACTAATGGCATTTTTTTACAATCGATAGCAGAGCAAGCGCAAAAGCATGACTGTTACATTGTGATTAATGTGACGTTACGACGAGACCTTTGTCGCGACTTTTTGAATGATAAGCAAGGCGGTACGATTAAATCAAATATTAGTGTCACCTCTTGTTTATTTTCACCACGTGGAGAGCTTATTCACCAAGCGGATAAGCAAACATTAGTAGGACACGAAAAGGTTTTTTTTAGTAGCACGAGTAAAATACCTAAGGTAGTAACCACGCCTTGTGGAAAAATCGGACTGTTAACTGGTAACGAGTGTACGACCTTTGAGGCATCGCGCGGGTTAGCCTTAAATGGTGTGCAATTGCTGTGCAACTCTATGAATACCTTTGCATTAGATCAAAGTGACTTACATGGGCCTGCTCGGGCTAGCGAAAATAAAGTATTTTTAGCGTCGGCAAATAAAGTGGGCTCACTCGTCCCCAAAGTACAAAACCAAGCAGTACTACCAGAGAAATTAGTGGAAAGTTTGATCCCCCAAGAAATTCTTGTAGGCGCAGGTCAAAGCCAAATAGTTTCTCCAAGTGGCAAGGTACTAGCAAAAATAGCTAACAATAAAGAAGGGTTTATTTTTGCTGATATAGACTTAGCTGAGGTTGGAATAGGGCAGAACAACAAACTCCGCCCTGATGGCACAGACATGATTAAACAGCGTCGCCCTGAGCTTTATTACGATCTAGCCGCATCGATTAATCGACCATTGCCTATGAAACAAGTACCTCAGCACGAAGGAGCTTATATTCATGACGTTATCCAGGAGAATATGCAGGATAGTAAAGTGCCTGTAACGGCTAATGTCGCCATATTTGCAACATACAAGTCTAACGAGACCGCCATCGAAGATGTTTGTTATTACATTGAAAACAACCTCAGTGACATTATTCAATTACCTGAGTTGTTTTTTCTAGCCGATAAAAGTATCTTGAATAACGCGGAACACTTAGACACGGTAGCCTGTTTAAGTCAGCAGCTAATTCATCAAATAAGCGCAGTGTTGAGACCTTTTCAATACGTTTGCACCAGTTTAGTTATGGAAGGGAAGCATCAAGCGGTCTTGATAAGCGAACATGGCTTATTCGCAATACAACCACAACTGCATTTTTGTCAACGGTATCAATGGACTGCACTAGGGTATGAGGTGATTATTATAGAGTTGCCTTTAGAGCAAGGCAATATTAACGTGGCGATGCTAACAGCAGATGACGCTAATATACCTGAAATAGTCAAGGTTGCTGCGTCAAGCGACATTCACGTGTTACTCGTACCTTTTGATATTCAAGAGCCGTGTGAGGTTGAATATAGCTTATTAGCTCGCGCCATTGAAAATAGAATTTGCCTTGTTGCTGCAACTCGCGAGAAAAGCTTTGCCATTGATTTACCTACCGCTAACACTAACAATAATTCCGGTAATAAAAAGAAGATAAAATCTCAAAAATCGACAGGATTAATTGTCAATTTAACTACCGATGGCGCTTTACTAACCCAGTGGGGATCAGGAAAGTTTACTGGTTATATCAATCCACCTCTGGTTAAACACCAACAGGGTAAAATCACCAAAGCAGTTATTCATCCTATCGCGGCTTGTAATAAAGTTATTGCAAGCCAAAATATACGGTAACAGCTAATTCAAATCTATTCTTTAGTTGCACCGATGTGGTGCAACTGGCTTGATTGGTGAATTTTAAAGAGATCTCTAATCGAGTAACAATAAAGGGTTGCGCATTAAAAAGTATATATATTCCTTATTTTACAGAATATTAGAAACTAAATTCAAATTTTTTGATAAATGGCATAAGAGTTGATTCCATAATTACAATTAGCCTTTATCTATAGTGAATATTATGCTTTCAGCTTTTATTGAACAACACAATTTACCTGAAGAATTTAGACTCACGGTAAAGAAACATTACAAACCGCTCGCTGATCGAATTTTTAATCAATTTAAAAAAAGCAATAACGCTTATTTTGTTGGTATCAATGGTTGTCAAGGCAGCGGTAAATCGACATTAACAGATTTTCTTGCCGAATACTTAATCACAACATACCAACTTAATGTTGTCGTCATGTCGTTAGATGATTTTTATCTAACACGCGAAAAACGAAAGCAACTTGCCAATGATATTCACCCACTATTAGCGACTAGAGGCGTTCCAGGTACGCATGATGTAGCCACTCTTGAGCATGTTCTTACTCAATTAAAAGAGCAGAAAACTGGCTTTTCTATTCCTAAATTCAACAAAGCTACCGATGATCCATTCCCTGAAGAACAGTGGCTTGCGATTGAAAAACCGGTAGATATTATATTACTCGAAGGATGGTGTTGGGGCGTTAATCCACAAACTGTGGAGCAATTAACTTCACCGATTAATGAACTTGAGTTGCAGTATGATGCGAACGGTGTGTGGCGAAATTATGTCAATGACCAGCTAAAAAGTGCTTATGTCCCTTTGTATGAAAAGATGGATTTTTGGTTAGCACTGCAAGCACCCTCGTTTGATTGTGTTTATAAGTGGCGACTAGAACAAGAGCAAAAGTTACAAGCCAGAAATATCGGTTTAGCTAATTCAAAAATGATGACCCCAGAGGAAATATTAAATTTCACTCAATATTTCCAACGGCTTAGCGTGCAAAGTTGTAATACCATTTCACAATCTGCCGACGCAATTTTTTACTTAGATTCATCTCGTCAGATTACAGATACGCCCTTAATGGAAAAGGAATAAGTACAGTGGAAATACTTATATTTAGTGACTTAGATGGAACTTTACTTGATCACTTCACTTATCAATCAACCGCAGCGAAACAAACTCTCCAGCAATTAAAAAGTGCGAATATCCCAGTGATATTAAATACTAGCAAAACATTTGCTGAATTAGAGGTCATTAACAGCGACCTGCAGTTAAATGCGCCATTTATTGTAGAAAATGGTGCCGCAACTTATATTCCAATGCATACGTTAAAGACACAGCCTAGAGATACGGTAGCGGTAGGCGATTATTGGGTGAAATCTTTCTGTTTGCCTAGGTTATATTGGCTAACGTTATTGTCTGAGCATACCAATGAATTTAATAAATGTTATCGAGGTTTTTCAACCATTTCAGCATCAACATTATCTCGGATAACGGGATTGAGCGCAGATGAAGCTAAACGGGCAAAGCAAAGACAGTACGGCGAACCTATTTTATGGTTGGGGGATGAACCCACTAAAAGTAGGTTTATAGATCATCTGATTGATTTAGGTGCCAATGTTGTTCAAGGAGGAAGGTTTATTCATGTCGGCGGCCACTGTGATAAAGGCCAAGCGCTGATTTGGTTAACAGAGCAATACCGAGAAAACTTTAACAATCCCTCAATCACGACCATTGGCTTAGGTGATGGAGAAAATGATGTTTCGATGTTAGAGGCGGCCGATATTGCGGTACAAATTCGCTCTCCTGTTCATGATTTTCCAACATTATATCGTCAATTTAATACCACTAAAACCAAGCTCTATGGTCCAGAGGGTTGGACTGAAGCGATACAAGCTCTTTTAGAAAAGCAACTACTTTCACATTCAATTAATTCAGAGGTAAACCATGGCTGATTTTTATCAAAACGGTACGGTAACAACGTTACATAATCTCGCACAGCGTGATCCTAAGGACATGGCCGCTGAATTATTAACATTTTCTAAAAAACGCCCATTAGGACTTATTTTACCCTCTTTATTTTCAGAGTTAGAAGGTAAAGCTTTACCCGATATTGTTAATAAACTTAAAGGTGTTGAGTATTTATCTGAAATAGTTATTGGTTTAGACCGAGCAGATCTTGAGCAATATAAACATGCGCTATCATTTTTTGGTGAGCTGCCTCAACATCATCAGGTGTTATGGAATGATGGACCTAGACTGCAAGCAATAGACGCTAAATTACAAGCATTGGGTTTAGCGCCGAAAGAACTGGGAAAAGGCCGTAATGTTTGGTATTGCATGGGGTATATTTTGGCTTCAGGTAAAGCAGAGTCTATTGCCTTACATGACTGTGATATTTTGACCTATGAACGAGAATTACTAGATAGGCTACTTTATCCTGTCGCTAACCCTATGTTTAACTACGAGTTTTCTAAAGGTTATTATGCGCGTGTTGCCGGTGGAAAAATTAATGGCCGTGTGTCACGACTATTAGTAACGCCGTTAATTAAAGCATTGAAAAAAACGGTTGGCCATTGTGACTACCTTGAATACATGGACAGTTTTTTATATCCACTAGCAGGTGAATTCTCTTTTCGTCGAGATGTATTAAGTGATATTCGTATACCAAGTGATTGGGGTTTAGAGATTGGTGTGCTGTCTGAAATGTACCGTAACTATTCATCTAACCGTATATGCCAAGTTGATATTGCTGCAACGTATGATCATAAACATCAAGACTTATCGTTAGATAATGATGACGGAGGTTTATCAAAAATGTCGGTTGATATCAGTAAATCATTTATTCGCAAACTCGCCACACAAGGTGAAACATTCACTGCTGAAAAATTTAGAACATTAAAAGCAACTTACTATCGCATCGCGTTAGATTATGTAGAGACCTATCGAAATGATGCCATGATGAATGGGCTAACACTCGATATTCATAACGAAGAAAAAGCAGTAGAAATGTTTGCCCAAAATATAATAACCGCGGGTAATACCTTTTTAGAGCAACCCATGGATACACCTTTTATTCCTTCTTGGAATCGAGTTGTTAGTGCTATTCCTGATATTTTATCGCAGTTAAAAGAAGCGGTGGAATTAGACAATGAAGAATTCAGTCAATCTTTGAAGTAAAGGCCAATTATGCCAACGCAGATTAATCAGTTAAAACCTAATTTGAAAGATAAGTTAACCCAACAGCTTGCCACTATTTATCAAGATGTCGAGCTTGAGCAATCTTATGAAGACATTGCTCAAGCACTGTTAACTATAATGGGGCTGTCGAGTACAGAAATTACAGCAAAGCCGTTCACTAACCATTGGTCAGAAAAAGATATTATTTTGATCACCTATGGCGATAGCATTATTAAGGAAGATCAACCGCCATTAAAAACCTTAAAAAAGTTTCTAGACACGACTATTTCAAATACCATTAACAGTGTGCATATTTTACCTTTTTTTCCTTACAGCTCTGACGATGGCTTTGCCGTTATCGATTATTCATCAGTTAATGAATCCCTTGGGACATGGCAAGATATAGAGGCGATAAGTAAAGATTATCATTTAATGTCTGACCTGGTGATTAACCATTGTTCAAGCCGTAGTGCTTGGTTCGACAATTTTATTAAAGGCGAAGGGCAAGGTAGTGACTTTTTCTTTACCGCATTGCCTGAGGATGATTTATCTGAGGTGGTTAGGCCGCGTACTTCACCGTTATTAAAAGAAGTAGAGACGGGCCAAGGGAAAAAGTTTGTTTGGTGTACTTTTAGCCACGACCAAGTTGACTTTGATTTTCGTAATCCTGAAGTTTTAAAGGCATTTACTTCAATCATCAAGCAATATCTTGATGCAGGCGTAAAAATATTTCGCCTTGATGCCATCGCTTTTTTATGGAAAATTATCGGCACCAATAGCATCAATTTACCTCAAACTCATGAAGTTGTCAGGTTATTGAGAACCCTTATTGAGTCTGCAGTAGAAAGCGCCATCATTATCACCGAAACCAATATTCCGAATACGCAGAACCTTACTTATTTTGGTAATGCCAATGAAGCCCATGGTATTTATAATTTTTCCTTACCGCCATTATTATTAAACACGTTACTGACCGGTAATTGTTTATATTTAAAACGGTGGTTAATGAGCATGCCGCCGCCGCAAGACGGTACCATGTATTTTAACTTTATCGCATCCCATGATGGCATTGGCTTGCGCCCTGCAGAAGGTTTGTTAAGTGAAACTGAAATTGATAATCTAGTACAGACAGTACAAAATTTTGGTGGAAAAATATCATGGCGCACATCAGACACAGGTGAACAAAAAGCCTATGAAATGAACATTTCACTTTATGATGCGATGCAAGGTACAGTGGATGGTAAAGACCAATGGAATTTTGAACGCTTTATTTGTGCCCATGCCATTATGTTTGCTTTGGAAGGGATACCAGGCGTTTATATTCACAGTCTGTTGGGCACACAAAATGACTATCAAAAGTTAGCTAACACCCATCATAATCGTTCAATTAACCGCCGTCGCTGGCACGTAGATGCGTTGGACGAAGCGCTAGCAGATCAAAACTTGCACCATGGAAAAGTACTTGCCACCTTAAAATCTTTATTGGATATAAGAATTGAACAATCAGCTTTTCATCCTAATGCGACACAATTTACGCTGCATTTAGGCTTACAATTGTTTGGGTTTTGGCGACAAAGTAAAGACAGGAAACAAAGCATTTTTTGTGTCAGTAATATATCTGATCGGCCGATTGAGTTACCGTTAAGTGAGCTGAATTTAATTATTACAGAGTCTTGGGTTGAACTTATAACCAACAGTAAAATAACAGAGCTAACCGAAGGAATCATGTTAACTCCTTATCAAACAGTATGGATATCAAATAAATAAAATAGACTTCGATGCAAGTAATCTAAAACGTTATTAAGATTACCTGCATCAAATATTACCGGCGAAACATATCACTTTATAAGTTCAGCATACGCTTTTTCAATCTTGCCAAATCAATCGCGTTTGACCGTACTGTTAGCTTAATATGACTATATTCATAGTCTTCCTTAGTGACACTCATGCTTGATCGAATTTCACCAATGATGCCTTTAGCTGTATAGGGAATGATAACCTCTTCTTCAATCATTCCGTCTTGGGCAACACCAACGATATATTCATGCAATTTACTGATATCAGCCGGATTACGAGTTGATGTCATCATGGCATCTGGAAATTCTACCATCAGCGCTTGCTGTTGCTCAGTAGTCAGTTGGTCTGACTTATTGAGTACAAGTAACTTTTGACTGTCTTCAACACCTACTTCTTCCAATACTTGGTGTACCACATCAAGTTGCGAACGAAAAGAAGCATCCGAGGCATCAACCACATATAATAACAATGAGGCATCATGCGCTTCTGCCAAGGTGGAATGGAATGAAGCGACTAAATCGTGCGGTAATTTTTTAATAAAACCTACCGTATCGGACACTAATATTCGTGGTTGAGTAATGGGGTATAACGCACGTACGGTGGTATCAAGTGTCGCGAAAAGTTTATTTTCACCTTCGACATCACTACCGGTAATAGCTCGCATCATCGATGACTTACCCGCATTGGTGTAACCAATTAAAGCCACCGAAAAAAGTTCTGAACGTTGTGTGCGTCGGTCCATCATGACATCTTGAACACTCACCAATTCACGCTTAAGCTCTGCTAATTGGTCGCGTACTGCACGGCGGTTTAGCTCTAGCGTCGTTTCGCCAGCACCTTTACCCATTTGACGTTCTTTATCACCACATGACGTTTCACGAAGTCGTGGTGCGACATAATTAAGGCGAGCAATTTCAACCTGTAATTTCGCTGTTTTGGTATGAGCATGGCGACTAAATATTTCAATAATAATACCCGTACGGTCAAATACCTCTACACCTAATTGATTCTCAACATTACGTAGCTGAGATGGGCTTAAATCACAATCAAATACCACTACATCAGCGCAAGCAAAGGGGAGGTTTTCTGATGGAATATCGTTAAATTCCACGTCATTAGTTATTTCTTCAGATAAGTAATCATCTTCTTCTGAGCCTTCAACTTCACCTTGGTTTCCGGTTAGATGCGCTATTTCTGCCAGTTTACCTAAACCTAGCACATTCACTTTTTTAGTCGAACTCTGCTTTTGCGACTGGGTACCGACCACTTTAAACCCTAATGTGGTTACTAAACGCGCCAGCTCTGCAAGTGATTCTGTGGCCTCATCACCTTTAAACTCAGGTGTAGAAATAGAAATAAGTAACGCGTTAGTCAGTGATGCTTTTACTGTTGGTTGCATAATGGTTTTATCCTAATGCACTTGAGTGCAAAGCTAGTTTTTTATCTAAAGTAGGTTGATCCTACGCTGTTATAGGTAAGCTTTATAGAGTAATAGCAGACTAAAGTTAGAGTTTATTTGGCCGTAGTGCAAAATAAGGGAGTTTTTAACGAGTTGATATTTTTATTACCTTGCTAGAGTACTCCCGCTTAGTAGTATTTTAGCTTTTATGAGGTACCTGACCGAATAATTGTTAAGCCATTTTGTGACCCAAAGACGTGCTGATATTCGCATTTTGAGGTGTTTTCGGTATGGCGGCCATTTGACTATAGCCGCTATATTACGATACTAAATTGTGCTGATGGCTCTGCCACTACGACTTTGTTTCGTCCTCTCGCTTTAGCATGGTATAAGGCGGTGTCGGCGGTATCTAGGTACAGGTTAAGGTCCGGGCAATCTTCTTCTATCATCGCCAGACCAATACTGACCGTAATACAAACGTCTTTTTTCTTCTTTGATTGTATCGTGAGTGCAGCCATAAATTCACTAATTCGCTTTGCGGTTTTTTTTGCATCCGCTTGGTCAACATCGATACATAATACGATAAATTCTTCGCCACCAAATCGGGCTATTATATCAGTAGCTCTAGTATTCTCTGTTAGGCAATTAGCAAACGCTATTAAGACATCGTCACCGGTAGCATGCCCATGGGTGTCATTAACTAACTTAAAATGATCTAAATCAAATGCCATGATTGCGCAGATATTATCACCTTGTCTGCGGCGTTTTATCGCGACTTCTGATTGCAACTTAAAGCCCCGACGATTAAGTAGCCCGGTAAGTGGGTCACTCTGTGCTAATTCATGTAACCTAAATTGCATGCGCTCAGCTGAAATAAGCATTAATCCAAACATTGAAACAACTTGAATGAAAGCAATTATAACAAAGGTTGCCATATTGTAAGTCGTTGAGCTGAGAATGAGTGGTGGCAGGCTCTCTGGTACGGTAATCGCTTTAAATAGTGAAAGGGCTGCGACCAGAGCAAAGGCGCAACCAACAGAAACTGAGGTAATTAGTCGTGGGGAACGGAAACTGATAAATTCTTTGGCAATTGCCAACTGATAAAACGCGCAAGATAGAAACAATATAATATAACCAGTACGAAATACCGCACCGTCTTCAATCAATTGCAACGCTACGGATGCTCGAGCACAGATAGAGAAAACCATAACAATCAAAGCGGGCAACATAATTAGCAGAGGGTGCAATCGCTCTTTCTTGAAGAAGGCTCTTGAAGCACCCCACCACATGGCATGGGTGGCCATAATAGAGATTATGATAATTAATAAAAGAGGTTGTTGAGGCGAGTCGATATGAACCAATATACAAAAAAAGCATACGGCTAATGCAAGGTGCCCCCCAGCCCAAAGTTCAATACCTGACATACGCAGGATGGAAAAACGTGCATAAATGTAGGCTAAAAAACCTAATATGTTGAGCGTCAAAAGAATCAACACCAATGTTCTAATATCAAATTCTTCCATGTTGTGCCCCTTAACTTTGTGTCGCAGCCATCTAAAAGATAATAAGAGTGGATATCGAGGAAATAACCGTCGGAGTAATTTTAAACGATAATTTAGGTATGATTAATTCTTGTAAGCTTACAATACCATTGTTTGTTTATAACTATCTTATAAAGTTTTATAATCAAAAATAAAATATCAATTTATATAGCAACTTCCAAATTAATAAGAGCTTAATATGTACCCTCTAACGTATACCGAACCGGTTTTTCGTCCGCCTAGTGAATGGAAAAGTTTAATATTACAAGTCACCAGTGGTTGCTCATGGAATCGTTGTTCTTTTTGTGAGATGTATACGGCTGAAAATAAAAAATTTAAGCCAAAAAAAATTGATTTGATTGAGCAAGAAATTATTTCGGTAGTACAATCAGCTTTGCCTGTGGGGCGAGTTTTTCTCGCTGATGGTGATGCAATGGCGTTACCATTTAAGCGGTTAAAAGAAATATTACTGTTAATCAAGCAGTACTTGCCGCAAGTCACCCGAGTTTCTAGTTATTGTTTACCGAGAAATTTAACGAATAAAACCGTTGATCAACTATCTGAGCTACAAGCGCTAGGTTTAAAACTAATGTACGTGGGTTGTGAAAGTGGCGACGACGAGGTGCTTGAAATAATTGAAAAAGGTGAAACATACAATAGTTCATTAATGGCCTTAAATAAAATTAAACAAGCGGGAATGAAAAGTTCTGTAATGATATTAAATGGCTTAGGTGGACCTGAATTATCAAAGCAACATGCAATCAATTCAGCCCGATTAATGAATGAAGCTCAACCTGACTATTTATCTACCTTAGTGGTTAGTTTTCCGCTAGGCGAAGAACGTTTTGCTAAGGGTTTTACTGAGCGAAAACACCAACCATTTCGTCTATTAAATCAGTTAGAGTTATTTCATGAAATGAAATTATTATTATCAGAACTCGACTTGAAAAAAACAGTTTTCAGATCGGACCATGCTTCAAATTATTTAGTTTTGAAGGGGATTTTAGGTAAAGATAAAGAAAAACTAGTGAATACGGTTCAAATGGCATTAGATCAATCGGGAAGCATTCCTATTCGACAAGAATGGCAAAGAGGGTTATAAATAACCAACCTTGCAACATACCGGTTGGTCGGTTATCATTTACAGGTAAATATAAAGCCAAAGAGTAGTAATCATGAGTGACGCCGAACAAACCCGCCAAAAAATTCTTGCTGTAGCCGCTGATGAAATACATCAACATGGTTTTCAGGCGACTAGTTTATCAACCATACTTAATCGCTGTGGAATTTCTAAAGGGGCTTTGTACTATCATTTTACCAATAAGATTGAATTAGGCTATGCCGTTTTTGAAGAAAGTTTTGTGCCTATGTTTCTTGATACATGGCAGCCAGCATTAAGCCAAGATGATCCCATTGAAGGGTTATGTCAATTTTTTACTTCTATGTGTAACCAAATGAACTGTAGTGAAGTGGTTTGTGGCTGTCCTTTGAATAACCTCTGTGAAGAAATGGCCAATGTTGATGAAGGCTTTCGTTTACGGATACTATCCATGCAAGAAAAATTGAACGTATTAATCGTAACAGCACTAACGCGTGTTAAAGGTGACTTACGTTCAGAATTAAAATTTACTCAAGTCGCTTATTTTATTGTGGCTACTTTTCATGGCTCAACCTCTTTGAGTAAGACTGCACGCAATAAAGAGTTATTTCAACAGGTTATTGCAGAACTTTGCCTGTATATCCGCGCATTAAAGAAATAACTTTATTTAATCATATCTCCTGCTTAGCGTTAATAGATCTTAGATAATCCTTTTACTTATAAATAAAATAGTTACAAACCGATCGGTCGGTGCTATTCTTGTTTTATTGAATATACCGAGCGGTCGGTTTATTGTTTGTGAAAGAATAATCTATATAATTAGGAAACTATTAATATGCAAAATTTAGTAAAATTAACCATTTCGTTGCTATTGGCGTCAGTCATATTAGCATTACCGGCATCAGCTGTTGAGAATAAAATAACTCAGCCATCGCCTTATAGTGTATTAGAAAATATTGGTAATAAACTATTTAGTCGTATTGCTGCTAATCAGCAGGAAATCAAAAAATTCCCTCAATTGATGCAAATAATTGTAGACGAAGAATTGATGCCATCCATTGATTATCGATATGCCTCATATCGTATTTTGGGTAAGCATTTACGTAAAACGAGTAAAGAGCAGCGAGCGAAGTTTGTTGACTCAATGCGTCATAATTTAGCTAGAACTTATGCCAATGCGCTAATGCAGTATAATAACCAACAAGTGATATTTGAACCAGAAAAACCGGTTAACGGAAAAAAAATTGTTGCGGTTAAAACGCAGATTATTAATGTTAATAATCCGACTATTAATGTCGTTTTTAAAATGCGACTAAATAAAAAAACGGGTCAATGGAAGGCTTTCGATATGGTAGTAGAAGGGATTTCATTATTAAGTAGTAAAGAAGCGGAGTTAAGTAAAAGACTTGCTAAACAGGGTGTTGAGCAAGTCACTATTGAGTTAGCTGCATTAAGAAAGTAGAGGTCAGCTCATTTATGTGTTACCACAACGAATCAAATTTACGAGCGAGCAATACTTTGTAATACATCAATAGCAACTAGATTGGTTACTGAGGTTTTAAGCTGTTTCATTGTGTCTGTTGTTATCAGTAAACCCTCTTCATTAAGTTCGATATAACCTTGCTCTCGTAGTGTGTTAATTAAGGTTGCCTGCGCCTTCTTATCGATAAACTCAGGGGCGGTTATATTATTTAACACTGATAATCGCTTCGCTATAGCAACAACTTTTTGTTCTAAATCTCGTCTAGTGAGTGGAGCTAAGCGCGTTGCTAACGAGGTTATGATAGCAAGTCTTTGTAAACTTTCATCGATACATTCAGCCATATGATGGATGTAACTAAGCTGTTGGGTGTCACCTGTTAATGACCAGAACTCAGATCCACTGTGCTTAGCAATACCTGATTTCTCTAAAAAAGCCAATACTTGTTCAACTTGTTTAGGTATTTTCTCAGGGGTTTGCCATAAAAACAGGTCGTCTTTTAACGTTGCAAGTAAGCTCACTGTTTGCTCTGTTAGTTGTTTTTGAGCTATTTTACGATTATGAGTTAATAACTTACACACCAAAGAGATTAGACCGTAGGTGTGTAAAATATTGTTCCGATAGTAGCGCATTTCTAAGCTGGCAGAATCATCTAGTGAGATGATAGTTCCAAAGCTATCTGTTGATATTGTGACTTTATTCAGTGAAATAACATGCGCTAATAATTCACTGCCACTTTCTTGCGGTATGGTTAGTTGTTCACTAAAAGGCGCTTGTCGCTGAATGTCGAGTGCGAAATCTAATTGTTTTTCTAAATCAGCTTTAGCAAGGGCTTTGTTTTCGCAGGCATGTAAAATAAGCGCAACTAATGCTACGCCATTTAGCGCTGCACATTGATTGATGCGGGTCATTAATTGATTTGCCATATCGTTAACCGTTGGGGTCAACCATTTAGGCTTTTGTGGGTTGATAGGATTAATCGCCGCTTTCCAATCGGGTACTTGTTTGTTTAAATAGTCATTAATATTGATGGGCTCACCAAAATTCACATAACCATTACCATAATTGCGTAGATTTTTAATCGCTTTAAGTACACCAAATATAGATTCTTTTTTCTTTTCACTACCACTAAGTTCTTTGTGATAGGTGCCAACTTCCATGACATGTTCGTAACCTATATAAACGGGTACTAACGTTAGTGGTCGGTCAATGCCACGAAGTAAACTTTGAATGGTCATGGCTAGCATGCCAGTTTTAGGATTTAATAAGCGACCCGTTCGGCTGCGGCCCCCTTCGGTATAATATTTTACTGAATAGCCACGTTCAAATAACAAGCCTAAGTACTCACGGAAAATGGTTGAATATAAACGATTACCAGCAAAACTACGGCGAATGAAAAAGGCGCCACCTTTTCTAAATAGTGGGCCAGCTGGCCAAAAATTCAAGTTAATTCCGGCAGCAATACGTGGCATAACTAAGCCTTCTTGCAAAATGACATAGGAAAGCAATAAATAATCCATATGGCTTCGATGACACGGTACGTAAATAATTTCGTGTCCGTCTTGCGCTAGTTTTCGTAAAACTTGAGAATTATTCACTTTGATATCGCTATACAAACGCCCCCAAAGCCAACGTAAAATACGTTCACCCAAGCGCACTAAGGAAACGCTGTAATCGCCAGCTATCTCTTCCATCATGGTTTGTGCTTGTTTTTTTACTTGCTCAGTGCTGATTTTTTTACTTTTAGCTTCATCTTTGATGATGCGCATTACGGAAGGGTTAGCAAATAAAGCGGTGAACATTTGTTGGCGATGAATAAGGCGAGGCCCTTTTGCGGCAATATTTTGTCGGTGAAAATGAAAACGAGCAACGCGAACTAATTTATGTGCTGTTGCTTCATCGTTACCGTGATTGTCAGACATATTTCTTAACGAGACTGCTTCGCTGTATCGCACTAAGCTATCTCGACCCAAGAAAATGACAATAAAAATTTTGCGTAGCCAAGTAGGTGAAGCTTGCTCTGCTAGTAATGACGAAATATTGGCATTGTTTTTTTCTTGTGTTGGTACTCTACCCCAAATAAGGTTTGCGGGTATTAATTGTGCATCAAGTTCTTTATTAATATGATGCTGATTAAGAATTTCTAGGCCTTGATGAAGCGCGGTAGTTTGTTTTGTTTTAAACCATGAAAACACTAATTTGGGTTTTGCTAAGCATAAGGTGCGATCAAAAAGTTTACCATTTATTTTGATTTTACTTAGCGGATCAGGAAGTTTTTGTTTTTTGCAGGCCGCTTGAAGTATTAATAAATCACTGGCAGATTGATGGCTTACTACGTAAAAAATAGGGCGTATTTGTGTTTCAACAGATGTTTTCGCATCCTGCACTATTTTACTACGAACTAATAAACGTAAAGGAAGTTTTAATAATAAATAAAAAAAAGAACGCAATATAGACATCATCATCGCTAAAATTAATTGTTGGCAAGATAAAAAAGAAGAGTTTAGCATTTATATCTAAACGACTTCAAGATGCGAGTTTCAAGGCGGCAGGTGAACCATGAGTAAGGCGCTTTTTTATTAGGCACAAATACAGCAGTTGCGTCCAGAATTTTTAGCTTGATAAAGCGCACTGTCTGCTTGTTCAAATAAAGCAGTCCACTCTGAAATATTATCGTTTTGAGCAATACCAATAGAAACAGAAATGGGTGGTAAATAAGTATTTGTCTCTCTTTGTTTTAATTTCATTTTAGAAATCGAGACACGAATTTTTTCAGCAATTCTTTTTGCCTCTGCCATTGGCGTATTAGCCATTATGACCACAAACTCTTCTCCACCAAACCGTACAGCAATATCTTGCTCATTTATGTGGCTTTGAATTGTTTTAGCGATACGCTGGATAACTTTGTCACCAATAAAGTGGCCAAATGTGTCATTAATCTTTTTAAAGTGATCAATATCAATGGCCAAGGAGGAGTGAGTATCAGCGTGATCTAAATTTTGTAATTTTTCATCGCAGCCACGACGATTTAGCAAACCTGTCAAGGAGTCAACTAAGGCTTCTTGCCTTGAGGCAGCAAGTTTGTCTTTCAGTTGATTAATCTCTTGTTGTGTTGTGGTTAACTTTTGAGACAGTGCTTCATGTTGATCTTTTGTGTTATTGATCGTGTTGAAAAGATAGCTGACAATATTGTCCATAGAGGTATTATTTTTGGAGTCAGCTAAAATTTTATCTAATTTTTGTAAGTTGTTTGCTGCTTTGTCTTCAATACTCACTTGCTTATTGATTTGTTCTAGCGTTTTACTTAACGTCTGTTCAAAAGGAGCTAATACCGTATTTTCAATTTGTTGAGTAAAGGATACGTAACGTTTAAATAAATCAGCGATAAAGTCCGCGGTGATTAATTTTCCCTGTTGCAGCTTTTTATCTACAGCGGCTGATAATAGTTCGTTTTCATTGCTAATATACAGATATATTACTGAATAATTTACCGGTGTCGGGGCAATTAAATGACTAGAGAGGAAGTCATGGGTGTGCTCACTGAATTTAGACGTTACTTGATAATCATCCTCAAAAGACATTTTGTGTTCCTATACTCTTGATTTGTTATTATAATATTATCTACTTTAACTTCATCATTTGTGAGTGACAATAGTAAATGCAATAATAATGTTGTTTTTATAGACAAAACAATTCCAATCCAAATATAACTAATCAAAATGAGACAAAAGGAACTGCTTTGAAGAAAATTGCCATTTTTGTTGATGTACAAAATATTTATTACACCACGAGAGATGCCTATCAACGTCAATTTAATTATCGATTATTGTGGCAAGAATTGCTTGCTAAAGGCAATATAGTAGAAGCGACAGCTTATGCTATTGCACGCAGTGATGATCAACAACATAAATTTCAAAAAGCGCTTAAACATATTGGTTTTGAAGTAAAACTAAAACCCTTTATCCAACGCAGCGATGGCTCAGCCAAAGGTGACTGGGATGTAGGCATTACCATTGATATTATGACTGCTGCTGCAAAGCCAGATATTGACACCATAGTATTGCTTTCCGGTGATGGTGACTTTGATATGCTACTGAGCCATGTTAAAGCGGAATATAATGTGAATACTATCGTTTACGGCGTACCGAAATTAACGGCAAATTCACTGGTTAATGCCACAGATGAATATTATAAAATTGATCAAAGCTTATTGCTGTAGTCATTTTTTTGATGGAGTGATTGACAACGCTAAAAATCCAAAAAAGTTACCCTGTAACTTTCGCTTTAGTGACTTTCTTATTTATGACTGCCGTCACACAGTGGCTGATTTTGGGTTAATTTACAGCCACAAAAAAAGACTTTCTTAGTATCTTCTGCGGTATATTTCACCGGGGTAAATTCAGACCCTTTATGAGATCCATCACAAAAAGGTTGTTTATCACTTTTTCCACAGGCACACCAAAAATAATTTTTTCCGATTTCTACCTCTACTGCATATGGGGTGTCTGAAGCGCGCTCTGGTTTAGCCATCATATAATTCTCCATAACTTTACAATGAACATCTCGCCTGTTTCAGGCCAGATAGTCATTTGTGAAAATTTTAAAGTGAAACAAAACTGGGCATACAGCTAATAGTATAGTGTAAAGTTGTAATATTGTTGCTAAATACTACCCCAGTCTGTCTTTTTTCTTAGGTATAGCAAATTTAGCATAAATTGTGGTCACCCCACCGGCAATAAGAGAAAGCATAGCGAAGCCAAACATTGCATTATCTTGAGATTCAAACGCTAAAAGGTATATACCTAACGCAATCAAAAATAAACCAACTGAAACAAACGTTTTAGGGTATGAAATTATCAATCCAGTGGGTTGGGTATTTTTCCCTAGGGTAGGTTTAGAATGAGCGGAAGCTTTCCGTTTGTGCTTATTTGTAGGCATCATTAATTCCTCAGGCCTTGTAAAGCCTAAATGATAGACTTTATATTCTTACTAAAGTGTTTGAGTAACGAAAAACAGTAAACTGTTTTAAGTTCTTATTTATTTGTTTTTGTACGCAAAATATGACTATAAAATAACGAGTTTAAAATCCTTTTAGGAATATTGCTCTTCATTTAACGTATTGTTATTAAATGCTAATTACTAACGAATGGCAAGGACTTATCCATAAGTATTGGTCTATAAGTCGCCATTAGAAAATTTTGAAGCTAATGAACAAAGTGATCAGAAAAACTAAAATTAAAATGGGTAAATTATAACAAAACTAGGCATTGATTTTATCGATGAGCTGTATATACTACCAGTATAACTGTCAATATATACAGGAATTTTTCATGGTTGCTATACAAGAACTAAAGCCGTTAACTAATCGACAAAAAGAAATTTTTGATCTTATTAAAGAAAGCATTAACGATACAGGAATGCCACCGACACGTGCTGAAATTGCTGGGTTTTTTGGTTTTAAATCTGCTAATGCCGCAGAAGAGCACTTAAAAGCACTTGCTAAAAAGGGCTACATAGAGATGCTACCAGGCACCTCTCGTGGTATTCGCGTAGCTGAGCAGTTTCTTGGGGGAGAAGGCTTACCTTTAATTGGCCGCGTTGCCGCAGGTGAGCCAATTTTAGCAGAAGAACATATTGAAGATCACTATAAGATGGATGGTAATTTATTTCACCCCGCAGCTGACTATTTATTGCGTGTGGAAGGTGAAAGTATGAAAAATATTGGTATTTTAGATGGCGATATACTTGCGGTACATCAAACTAATGATGTACAAAATGGACAAGTTATTGTTGCTCGTGTTGAAAATGAGGTCACGGTTAAGCGTTTCAAAAGAGAAGGAAATGTTGTTTATCTACAAGCTGAAAATGAAGATTTTTCGCCCATTATAGTGGATTTAACATGCCAAGAGTTTAATGTTGAAGGACTTGCTGTGGGTGTTATCCGTAATGGTAACTGGATGTAATTTCCATTGACGGTTTATCAACCAACCGTTATGATTTAGTTGAGTGAATATCGCTAAGTGGTATTCGCTTTTTTTTTGAAAATTTTTCAGTTAATACACAGACCATTTTTATCTCAATTCCTCTTATCTACTTTTTTCCTCTGTAAAAAACGCACTATTAGCAGATTATTTAAATACTTCAAAATATTTGTTTTCTGAATGATGAAAATACCACCAGCCTATACTACCAGAGCCTGTGTCTTATCTTAGAGTTGTTACTCTATTGAAATGACTAGTAATTTTTTATACACAGTTAAAAAATTGTTTGACCTAGATCAACTTTTGAGTGATTGTAGAGCTGAAATCGAACGAAAAACAACAGTATATAATAATAAAAAAGACATTAATGAGCTTGATATTAACCTTACTAGTTGAGGTGTGCCATTTCACGTTGGTTAATTTAATAAAATAATAATAACTAAATTAACAGATATTCAGTTTAATGAGTTGTGACGTACATTACTGCATTTCTGTTTTCTATTTTTAATAGATAGGGGAGAGGTTGAGTGAGTAGAGGTAACCAAAATTGGTTGGTGGGGGCTTGGCTGTTTTTAGGGTCTATATTTTCAAGTTCAGCATGGGCAGAGACACAATTAAATCTGACTAAAGGGGTAACAGCGGTTAGTCGGGAAGTGTATGACTTACATATGCTATCACTCTATATTTGTACTGCTATTGGCGTGGTTGTGTTTGGAGCCATGTTTTGGTCTATGATTTTCCATCGAAAGTCAAAAGGCGCTAAAGCTGCAGACTTTCATGAAAGCACTAAAGTAGAGATACTTTGGACTGCAATTCCTATTGTTATTCTTATCGCTATGGCTATTCCAGCAACCAGCACCTTGATCAACATGGAAAACAATGACGATTCTGATGTCACTATTCAAGTTACCGGTTCACAGTGGAAATGGCATTATAAATATTTTGATGAAAATATTGAGTACTACTCAGTTTTATCGACACCACGAGAACAGTATGAAAATCAAAATGGTAGTTTTGATGGTAATGGTGCCTTCAAGGGGGGAAATTATTTACTTGAGGTAGATAAACCCTTAGTTATCCCCGCCAATAAAAAAGTTCGTTTTTTAATTACCTCTGATGATGTTATCCATTCATGGTGGGTTCCTGCCTTTGCCGTTAAGCAAGATGCTAATCCAGGTTTTATTAATGAAGCATGGACTAATGTTGATGTGCCCGGAACTTATCGAGGTCAATGTGCTGAGCTTTGTGGTAAAGATCATGGTTTTATGCCGATTGTTGTTGAAGTTAAATCAGCTGAAGATTACGAGGCTTGGTTAAACGAACAACATGCATTAACTGCAAAAGCAGCCGATGCAGAAAAAGCTTCTTTAGGGTCTTCTATGACTCAAGATGAATTAATGAAACTAGGTGAAACTACTTATATGGCGCATTGCGCAGCATGTCATCAACCGACGGGCTTAGGTTTACCGCCTACATTCCCGGCGCTTAAAGGTAGTGCAGTTGCTATTCAAGGGCCTGTTGCGGAACATATTTCTTTAGTGCTAATCGGAAAAGGCATGATGCCTGCATTTGGTAAGCAACTTAGTTTGAAAGAAATAGCCGCAGTGGTTACTTATGAGCGAAATGCTTGGGGTAACGATACGGGTGATTTAGCTCAAAGTTCAGATGTTAAAGCGGTAAGCGAGGAGTAAAAAATGACAACAAAAACAATAAATGAATCGCTTGATGACGCGCATAATGATGATCATCACGACCATAAAATGACGGGAATAAAACGTTGGTTATACACTACAAATCATAAAGATATTGGTACATTATATTTATGGTTTTCATTCATTATGCTGTTAACGGGTGGCGCACTTGCCATGGTGATTCGTGCTGAGTTATTCCAGCCCGGTTTACAAATTGTTGAGCCAGACTTTTTTAATCAGTTAACGACAGTACATGGGTTGATCATGGTGTTTGGCGCTATTATGCCGGCATTTACTGGGTTTGCTAACTGGATGCTACCCATGATGATCGGTGCGCCAGACATGGCTTTGCCTCGCATGAATAACTGGAGCTTTTGGATTTTACCTTTTGCTTTTGCTATTTTACTTGGCTCATTTTTTATGGAAAGTGGCGCGCCTAACTTCGGTTGGACATTCTATGCTCCGTTATCAACCACCTATTCAAATGGTAGTACGGCCTTTTTTGTCTTTGCTGTTCATATCATGGGTATATCGTCAATTATGGGGGCAATTAATATAGTTGTTACCATTATGAATTTACGTGCTCCCGGCATGACCTACATGAAAATGCCACTATTTGTTTGGACCTTTTTTATCACGGGTTATTTACTTATTGCCGTAATGCCCGTGTTAGCGGGTGTGGTAACAATGCTGTTAACAGATACCTATTTTGGTACCAGCTTCTTTGATGCCGCAGGCGGTGGCGATCCAGTGATGTTCCAGCATATTTTCTGGTTCTTTGGCCATCCTGAAGTGTACATTATGATTTTGCCTGCTTTTGGTATTGTTTCAACTATCATTCCGGCTTTTTCGCGTAAGAAACTATTTGGTTATAGCTCAATGGTTTATGCAACATCGTCTATTGCGTTATTGTCATTTATTGTTTGGGCGCATCATATGTTTACAACAGGGATGCCGTTATTTGGTGAACTGTTCTTTATGTATTGCACCATGTTAATTGCAGTGCCAACAGGGGTTAAGGTCTTTAACTGGGTTGCGACTATGTGGCGTGGTTCTTTGACCTTTGAAACGCCAATGTTGTTTTCTATCGCCTTTGTTATCTTGTTCACTATTGGTGGCTTCTCTGGTTTGATGCTGGCATTGACGCCGGTAGATTTTCAATATCATGATACTTACTTTGTTGTTGCGCATTTTCATTATGTACTGGTAACAGGCTCGTTATTCTCAATTTATGCAGGTGCTTATTTTTGGTTACCTAAATGGACTGGGCACATGTATAACGAATCGTTAGCTAAATGGCATTTTTGGTGTTCGTTAATTTCGGTAAACTTATTATTCTTCCCTATGCACTTCTTAGGGCTAGCGGGTATGCCTCGTCGTATTCCAGACTATGCATTACAGTTTGCTGATTTTAATAAGTGGGTCAGCATTGGTGGTTTTGCCTTTGGTTTATCACAGTTAATTTTCTTAGCTGTTGTGATCAAATGCATTGGAGGTGGTAAAAAAGCGCCAGCTAAACCATGGGATGGCGCAGAAGGTTTGGAATGGACAGTGGCAAGCCCTGCGCCATACCATACTTTTAGCACACCACCGGTTCTTGATGAAGGAAAGGACTAGACATGAATGAAGGCGCAGAGCAAAAACCGGATAAACCAAACAACAGTAAAGTGATTAAAAAGTTAGTGTTGGTGGTGTTTGCAATGTTTGGATTTGGGTTTGCGCTCGTGCCTTTATACGATGTGTTTTGTGATATTACCGGTTTGAATGGCAAAACCAATGAAGTTGGTGTGGCATATGAAGATGAAGGTATTGATACTTCACGCACAGTAAAAGTACAATTTATTACTCGAATGGCTAAAGGAATACCTTGGCAATTTGAGCCAGTAATTAATGAAATGTCGGTTCATCCAGGTGAAGTAAAGTTTGTTAACTTTTACGCTAAAAATAAATCGAAACGCGATATTGTTGGGCAAGCTGTACCTTCTGTTTCTCCAGGATTGGCGGCAGGTTATTTTCAAAAAATCGAGTGTTTTTGTTTTACGCAACAACCATTAAAAGCGGGTGAAGAAGTAGAAATGGGCTTACAGTTTTATGTTGATATTGATTTGCCGATTGAAATTAAAACGCTAACCTTGTCTTATACGTTATACGACATTAGTGAAAAAGTGGACTCATAGAAGCGTAAATATAAAGGCTCTTATTTAAGATAAGAGAAAGGGAACAAAAATGACTACAAAAGAATATGAAAGTTATTATGTACCATCACAAAGTCACTGGCCAATAGTTGGCGCAGTGGCATTATTTATGATTGCTTTTGGTGCGGCTAATTATGTTACCGACTTTAAGAACGAAGTTAATGGCTATGGTGGTTACTTACTATTAGGGGGGATTGCGTTAGTTATCTATATGCTGTTTGGTTGGTTTAGTAATGTTATTAATGAATCAATGACCGGAAAATATAGCCACCAAATGGATAATTCATTCAGACAAGGAATGAGCTGGTTTATTTTTTCAGAAGTGATGTTTTTTGCTGCGTTTTTTGGTGCGCTGTTATATGTGCGTACATTCGCCGTACCTTGGTTAGGTGGTGCAGGTAATAATTTTGAAACGGGAGCTGTTTTATGGCCTGAATTTACCGCCAGTTGGCCGTTATTGAAAACCCCTGGAGGTACAGAAACTACCGGAATGGGTTGGTACGGATTACCACTAATCAATACCGTTTTATTATTAACTTCATCGATAACTGCTCATTTTGCTCATGTTGCGTTGGAACAAAATAAACGTGCACAACTAAAAGCTTGGTTAGGATTAACTATTATCTTGGGTGTGGTTTTCTTATGTTTGCAAGTACTAGAATATTCTCATGGCTACTCTGATGAAATGCAGTTGTACTTAACCAGTGGTATTTATGGCAATACCTTTTATATGCTGACAGGTTTTCATGGTATGCATGTAACGTTGGGTTGCGTTATGTTAATTGTGATGTTTTTTAGGATATTAAAAGGGCATTTCACTCCTGAGAATCACTTTGCTTTTCAAGCGGCTAGCTGGTATTGGCATTTTGTCGACGTAGTGTGGGTTATATTATTTGTCTTCGTCTATATCATTTAGGGAGATGGACGGGTTAATTCGCCTAATTTCATCGTCAAAGGTACTCATTGACTCACGTCAACTCCGTGCCTCTTCCTTGAACTAAAGCGAATTACCTTCGTCATCATCTGATAAAGGATAATCAATAACAATAGCGCAATAGAAAGTTACAGGTGCTTTTATAAAGAAATAATAAAAATTAATGAGGGCGTGGATTAGGGATGATTAATCCGGTTAATAAGCCAATAAGTAGTAATACAATAATGGCGACAGATAGCATTAATCGTCGACCAATATATTTGCTCATAGGCGGTTTATTAGGATCATTTTTATTCATTACCATTAGTGAGCGAAATAAGTTGTAAATCATAAAAGCGAGCATAGCGACAATAACAATTTTAATTAGCAAAATAACCGTCCATAATTTTATAAAGTTAACTCTATAGTAAAGTCTATAGTTAGGTAATTATTAACACGCAGTAAGGAAGTACTCTTTAGGTGTCAAGTCGTAACAAAATGAATGTTCTTTGGTTAACCCTTACTGTGCTAGTTTTTTCGGCATTAGTAAAGCTTGGTTTTTGGCAAAATAGTCGAGCGTTAGAAAAAGAGCAGCGCTTAGCGCGAATTGAGCAGCTTAAGTCACAAAATCCTCTGTCGTTGCAACAAGTAAACTTACTGGCGGTGAATGAAAACATTAATGACATGCCTGTAGCAATTGAAGGGGTGTTTGATGAAAAATCCGTTTTTCTACTAGACAATCAAGTGAATAAAGGTCGCTTAGGTTACCGTGCCTATCAAGTGTTAATAGCTGAACAACAGGCAGTATTAGTCAATCTTGGTTGGGTGCAAGGCTCTATTAATAGACAAGAGTTACCTAATGTAAAATCATTACTGGGTAAGCACTTGATTCATGGCAATGTGCGTTTAATCGAAGTGGGTATTCAATTACAAGAACAAGTTTTTAGCGATGTACAATGGCCGTTGAGAATTCAACAAGTAGAGTTAGATAAATTTTCAACATTAATCAATCGCCAGCTATTGCCCTTTGTTATTTATTTAGATGTAGGTGAAAAAATTGGATTTGAAAAAAATTGGCAGCCCATTGTTATGCCACCAGAAAAACATCGGGCTTATGCATTTCAATGGTTTAGTTTAGCGATTGCTTGGTTCATATTAATGGTTTGGGCTAAATTTTTCGCTAAAAAAACAAATGACAATAATCAAAATAATAATTCATCGTTGAAAAAAGAGGCTTAAGTCGTATGAACACCACAGAGCTAACTGAAAATAACAATAACTCAAATAAAAGTAATCCAAAGAAAAGTCGTCGTAGTTTATTTCTAGTTTTAGCTGCTTTTGCTTTACCTATTATTTTGGCTAAATTTGCCTTAGAGCAGCAATGGTTAGACATGGGAGTGACTAATAAAGGGACGTTATTAACGAATGAATTAACCTTAGAGCAATTAGGTTTAAAGACAACTGATTTTGAGCAACACTGGCTTATTATGTATAGCCTACCTGAGCAGTGTGGTACTAACTGTCAGAAAACATTTGAAACGCTACACAATACCTATGTTGCCCTAGGTAAAGATACGCCAAGAGTTTTTCCTGTAGCACTGTACCAAAATGAATTATCTACTGAACAACGTCAAAAAATTTCAGAAAGTAAATGGCAGTTACTTGCGATGTCTGAACAGGCAAAGCAGCAAATCGCTAAATCGCAAATATTCATTGTGGACCCGCTAGGTAATGTTTTTTTAAGTCACCAATTGCCTAAAAACATTGAGCAGTTACCACAATTGGGTAAAAAAATATTGGCTGATATGAAAAAGCTGCTTAAATATTCTAAGGTGGGTTAGCTCGTGGATGAACGGCTTTATACACAACATAATCATGTTATAAAAAAATTAGTCTTTGTCAGTGTGTTATTGGCCTTGGTGGTGGTAACTTTAGGCGCCTATACGCGATTAACTCATGCGGGATTAGGCTGTCCAGATTGGCCTACCTGTTATGGCTTACTTGACGTACCTGAAACAGCAGAGCAAATTGCTGTAGCTGAACAAGCTTATCCCCAACGTGCGGTTGAGACAGGTAAAGCGTGGAATGAAATGATCCATCGCTATTTTGCTGGTGCGCTTGGTTTGTTAATTCTCGCGATTGCTTTGCTTTCGGTTAAAAATCGGGCTCAAGGTACACCTTTGCGTTTACCGCTGCTCATTCTTGTGATTGTTATTTTTCAGGCTGCGCTAGGTATGTGGACAGTCACCATGAAGCTTATGCCAATAGTGGTTATGGCACATTTATTGGGTGGTTTTTCTACCTTGTGCTTGTTGTTTTTACTGTATTTACGTTTAAAGCCACACCGAATAAACCGCAGTGATTTTTCAATAAAAAAATATGGTCGATTCGCCTTATTGGGTATTGTTCTTTTAACTGGGCAAATAGCATTAGGCGGTTGGACCTCGTCTAATTATGCCGCGTTAAGTTGCGTTGAATTGCCCATTTGCCAATCAGGATGGCAAGATCAAATGAATTTTGAGAACTCGTTTGATTTGATACCCCCAGAGCGAGAAAGCTACGAATTTGGGCATTTATCTCATGATGAGCGAGTCACTATTCATGTGGTACATCGATTTGGCGCTATTGTCATTACAATATACTTAACTTGGCTATTGTTGATGATCTACTTTAAAGCACAAACGTCAACATTTAAAACGTCTGCTGTTGTTGTGGGTGTCGCGTTAATTATTCAGTTAAGTTTAGGGGTGAGTAATATTTGGTTTTCATTACCGTTATCCGTTGCCGTAGGGCATAACTTAGTTGCCGCTTGTTTAATGCTGTCACTAATTGCATTAACTTACCGATTACGTCGAAAAATATAGGGAAAACTTATGTCTGTTGAAATGATGAGTGTAACAAAAGTAGCTCCTGTAATTATGCCTAAATGGCGTGCCTATTATGATCTCACTAAACCTAAGGTGGTAGCACTATTAGTACTTACTGCGGTGGTTGGTATGAGTCTATCGGTACCGGGAGGCTTGCCTTGGCAATTGTTTATCCCGGCTATGTTAGGTATTGGTTTGGTGTCATCAGCAGCGGCGGCAATTAATCACATTGTTGATGAAAAAATTGATGCGGTTATGGGACGAACGCATAATAGGCCTTTACCTGAAGGTAGGGTCAGCACCAATAATGCCATTATATTTGCTTGCAGTCTTGCCTTGTTAGGTTTTGCATTACTTATGGTGTTGGTTAACCCATTGACCGCTTATTTAACGTTAGCGGGCTTGGTGGGCTACAGTTTTGTTTATACTTTATATTTGAAGCGAGCGACACCACAAAATATTACTATCGGTGGTTTGGCAGGCGCAATTCCTCCTTTACTTGGTTGGACGGCAATGACTAACCAAGTAGACCCTAATGCTTTATTACTTGTTTTATTGATTTTTACGTGGACGCCACCCCATTTTTGGGCACTAGCTATTCATCGTAAAGATGAATACGCTAAGGTAAATATTCCAATGTTGCCGGTAACTCATGGTGTTAGCTTTACTAAAACACAAATATTGCTTTATACGGTATTGTTGTTTGTGGTGGGTTTATTACCTTATTTAGTTGGCATGAGTAATTGGTTGTACTTGATTGGCGCAGTCACCTTAAATTTAATGTTTTTTGCTTATGCGTGGAAACTTAAATTTCATGCAGATGAAAATACCGCGATGGATACCTTTAAGTTTTCAATCGTTCATCTGATGTTATTATTTGTGATTCTATTGTTGGATCATTATTTATTACCTATAGGTTGATAGATACCCTATATTTTTAATTAATGCCTTGTCTAAAGGCATTTTAATTCCAGCTGAATTCTGTATCTTGAGACAACGTGGCTATATATGAATAAATATTTTTTGGGTCTTATAGCGATAGCCGCTATGGTTATCGGTGTTGTCAGTTTTAAAACGGTCACTAAGTTGCCGTCGCCGGAGCATGCTTTATATTATCAAGAGTCGAGAGTTATCAAACCTTTTGAATTAATTGATCATCGGGGACAAGCTTTTACTAAAGAGCAGCTTAACGATAAATGGTCACTGGTATTTTTTGGTTACACCTCTTGCCCAGATATTTGTCCGACAACCTTACAAAACTTAAATTTTATTTATGATGATTTGAAAGCTATTGCTCACAATAGCCAAGTGTTACTCGTAAGTGTTGATCCTCAGCATGATAGCCAAGAAAAACTGGCGCAGTATATTGCTTATTTTAACCGTGAATTTATAGCACTACGAGCGGGGCATGAGGTGTTATTTCCATTTGCACGTAATATGGGACTTATGTACGCGATAAGTGGCGAAGAAGATAATTACTCGGTAGATCATAGTGCTTCTTTGGTATTGATTAATCCTGCGGGTAAAATAGCGGCTATTTTCAAACCTGAACAAGTGGTAGGGCAAGTGCCGAGTATTGATAGTGATAAACTGTTGAGCGACTATCAGAAAATAGTCGCATTGTATTAAGGCGAGTTACTGAGAGCTATTATTTCACTTGGTATTATAAGTGATACCATTCACCGCCTTTTTTCAAAATAAACCATGGTTTTGAATACCAATAATAACGTCCCGGTTTACTAATGCTAGCGGCTGTACAGTTACAACGAACGCGGCCTACAGGTAAGTCACCGCTGAAATTAATAGTGAATCTACGGTCTCCTTGCCAAGCAATTTTCTGTTTACCCAAACCTGATATATAACAATGTAATCCGGATTTATAAAAATCATCAGTTTCTATATCGAAGGTGATGCTTTTAGTTTGTTTAAATTCAAAAATGGTGCTGGCTTGTTCACCTTGTAATTTTATATTAAATGGCAATGAATTGAGTTTGTCTCGTAATCCTGCAATTTTGTCATAAGGCATCGAAGCTGGAAAACGAGGTACGCTGGTTAAGTTGGTATATAAACCGACTGCACCCGATTGTTGAGAGAAACCAATAAAGTTATTTTCTTTAACCCAATGTTGTATTTCAGGGCTGTATTCACCGTAAGGGTAGGCAAAGTAAAGCCAACTCTGTCCAGTTTCTTCTTTAATAATACTCTCGGCTTTTAATAGTAATTTTGTTTGTTTTTCAAGCCATTGTTGTTGAGATAAATTATCTGTAATACGTGTTAATGAATCATGTTCAAAGCCATGATTGGCAATAATTACGCCTTCATCGCCTAAGGCTTTTAATTGAGCCCATGAAAGGTAATGTGAATTTTTTTTACTTTCATTACGGTTGATAATGCTAGGATTAACGAAAATAGTGTAGGGATAATTATACTTATCGAGTAGCGGTTTAGCATAGGTTAATACATCGATATAAGCATCATCAAAGGTAATTGCAACGGTTTTATTTTTTAATGGTTGTTGATTCTTTATCTTGTCAATTAATTGCGATAAAGGGACTACATTGAAACTATTTTCTTGTAAATATTTCAGGTGTACCGCAAATTGTTCGGGTGTGATACTGGTACTTTTAGGAGTAGCGCTACTAACATGATGATATTGTAGGATTACTGCGCCAAAACTGGAAAAATGAAATAAAAGTAAAAAGATGGCTAAAAGGGTAGATCTCATGAGTTTTCTCTTATGATAGCGACAGTATAAAATAGCAGTAATATAAAATAGCGCTTTTTGTATTAATAGGAAACACTTCTTATTAATAAATATCGATATATACCCGTTC
>JBLIEW010000033.1:0-51536 GCA_047633255.1 Colwellia sp. | reverse complement strand
AATTATCATCACTTACAGTATTTTTATGCGATAGCGACACACGGAAGTATCGCTCAGGCAGCCATAATTATGCATATAACGCCACAAACGCTTAGTGCTCAGTTGAGCTTATTAGAAGACCAATTAGGCTATAATTTATTTGACCGAAAGGGTAAGCGCTTAGTTCTTAATGAGATGGGCCACATCACACTAAGCTATGCACAGGAAATTTTTAGTTTAGGAGATGAATTGATCCATTCATTGAAAAATCATTCTACTGACTTCTCTTTTCGTTTTTCCATTGGCGTCACTGATGTTATTGCAAAAGTATTTTCATTTAATTTTTTAAAATCAGTTTATGCTATGGATGACTCGATAAAAGTAGTTTGTAAAGAAACCAGCTTGGATGTGTTGTTAGGTGAATTGGCCGTAAATAAGTTGGATGCCATACTAAGTGATACCTCATTACCAACAGGATCACCATTAAAAGCTTACAGTCATCTTGTTGGTAAAAGCGGAATTAGTTTTTTTGCTCATAAGAGTCTTGCTAAAAAATTAGGAGTTAACTTTCCCCAATCTCTCGACGGTAATCCATTTTTTACCGCAGGTGAAGGATCTAATCAGCACCTAAGTGTGCTTTCTTGGTTTAATCAACTTAATATTTCACCTAAAATCATAGGTGAATTTGATGACTCAGTGTTGACCAAATATTTTGGTCAAGCAGGGTATGGTGTTTTTTGTGCACCAACGATTATTGAAAATCATGTAATAGAGCAATTTAATGTTGAAATTATTGGTAAAACAACTGATATTACTGAACATTATTATTTAATATCACCTGAGCGGAAAGTTAAACATCCCGCAGTTAACCATTTATTAACCGAAGGAAAAAAGCTTTTTAATCAACCTATAGTTTAATCCTTTTGATAGACAGCATTTATTGTCACTACTATTAATCACTGTTATTTTTAAAATTAGCTGTAGGGAATATCGTTCTTTGTCATTTCTTCTTGTAATAATGACCGGCCATTGGTTTCAATATGATCTAGAAACTTAGCAGCGAGCAAGGTTTGCCTTTTTGATTTAGACCAAACAAAAAACCAATGAGAATTAATCTGTAATTCTTTTATTGGTAAACGTACAAGCCCACTTTGCCCACCATACATTAACGTATGTGCCGATAATATTGAGATACCTAGCTTTGACATCACTAAGTGTTTAATTGCTTCATTGCTTTCAATGGTCATTTTTACATTCAGTTTAGCGTTATGTTCCTTTAAAAACTCTTCAATGGCATAGCGTGTACCTGAGCCTTTTTCTCGCATTAAAAAAGGCTCTTTACATAAATCTTTTAAGGTTAAATTTTTCTTTTTCGCAATGGGATGATCTTCATGTGCGATAGCCACTAGAGGATTTTTTAAAAACTCGATAGAATCTGTTTCAATATCAGAGGGGGGATGACTAAACACATAAAAATCGTCAACACCTTGCTTTAAACGTTCAATTGTTTGCTCTCTATTACCTATATTTAGCTGTATATCTATATCAGGATATTGCTCTAAAAAAGGGCCTAATAAATGAGGAATAAAATACTTAGACGTTGTAACAACTGCCAATCTTAATGTACCTGACTTAAACCCTTTAATATTACCTATCGCCATATCAAGCCTTGCAAAGCTATCAAGTACCTCCACCGCCGTTTTAACTAATTCCAGACCGATATCGGTGAATAATATTTTTCTATTTGCATAGTGATACAAAGGTGAACCCATAGATTCAGACAGCTTTTTCATTTGTATCGATACGGTGGGCTGTGTCAAAAAGAGTGCTTTTGCTGCTTCTTTAATACTCCCTTTATCGTGCACTGCCAATAATATTTCTAGTTGCCTGATGGTACCAACATGGGCATGGAGCCTTGATTTCATATACTTAATTAACAAATTAGATTTTTATCTATTTATAGTATAGGTAATATCTATTTTTATCTATCCCTATTTTTTGTCATACTGTTTATTATCATAATAACTTAATCAAAATATTTAGTCTGTTTGATATATTTTATAGATTAGATTTTTAATTATATGCTGTACTCACACAATCAATAATAGGGTAATTTACAATGAACAATATGAAAGTCGCCATTATCATGGGATCTCAGTCTGATTGGCCTGTGATGAAAAATGCCGTTACTGTGCTTGAATCATTAGGTATTGAGTATAAAGCGATGGTTGTTTCAGCGCATCGTACACCAGAGCGCTTGTATGAATTTGCTCAAAATGCGGAAAAAGAATATAACGTTATTATCGCAGGTGCTGGTGGTGCTGCACATTTGCCCGGTATGACCGCAGCATTAACCTGGTTACCAGTGATTGGCGTACCCGTTATGAGTAAAGCACTTAAAGGGATGGACAGTTTATTATCGATTGTACAAATGCCTAAAGGTGTAGCCGTTGCAACTCAAGGTATTGGTGAAGCGGGCGCTTTTAATGCCGGCTTAATGGCCTCACAAATCCTAGCAATCAATGACCCGACACTTCAAGCCAAATTAAAAGTATGGCGAGAAAAACAAAGTGAAGGTGTTTCTTGGGAGGTTGAGTAATGCGTATAGCCATTGTAGGTTGCGGACAGTTATCTCGCATGCTGGCATTAGCAGGGATCCCCTTAGGAATAAAGTTCAGCTTTATTAATGATACAAGCGAGCAAGTCACTGATTGTGTTGATGGTTTAGGGGTGATTGTTTCACTTCCACAAAATTGGCAAACAGAACAAGATATAAATGAACTGTATGATGCATTGGGTAAACCCGATTGTATTACGGTTGAAAAAGAACAAGTTGACGTAAAATTATTACAATTATTACAGCCATACTGTGATGTTTTTCCTAATCCTGAAGCCATTATTGCTTGTCAGCACCGCCATCATGAAAAACAATTATTAGCAAAGTTATCAATTCCTACTTCACCCTTTGTTTATTCTGTTTCTGCTAAAGAAGCATTGAACACACTACAATTACCTATGGTTGTAAAATCGTGTAGTGATGGCTACGATGGTAAAAATCAGTGGGTTCTCAAAACCTTAGAAGATGTTAAACACTTCGATAGCTTAGCTATTCAAGATTACATTATTGAAGCTTGGATAAAATTTGAGCGCGAAGTTTCACTAGTGTCGGTCAGAGCAAAAAATGGTGATATTCAACATTATGCGTTAACAGATAATATCCATGAAAAAGGTATATTAAAACAATCAATAGCGCCGGCACTTGATAAAGATAATTTATTGACCACCAAAGCGCATGCTCATATGGAAAGCTTACTAACAACATTAGATTATGTCGGCGTTATGGCAATGGAGTGTTTTGTCATTAACGGTGAACTCATAATTAATGAATTAGCGCCACGCGTTCACAACAGTGGACATTGGACACAAATAGGGAGTGTTACTTGTCAATTTGAAAATCATATAAGAGCAATTTCTGGCTTAATGATAGGCAGTACAAAATCGCTTGGTAGTATTGGCATGATCAATTTAATCGGCACTGAAAAACCACCAACTAAATCACTTTCAGCTTTTTCAACATTGCATTGGTATAACAAATCAGTCAAGCCTCAACGAAAATTGGGTCATGTTAATTTTTTTGATACCAACAGAAAAAGCCTTGTTAGACAAATGAATGATTTTAAGCAATCATAGTCGTATTCAGCTAAGCAATCTGCTCTAAATAATTACCTTTGTTAAAGAGCTTTTATTTGTTTGCTCGTGTTTTTACAACATTAGCACCCGTGAGCATATTTTTTAGAAAGGATTTGAATTTTGTTTGGAAATCGTTTTAACGATATTAATCTCAAGGGTGATCTGTTTGGTGGTGTTACCACGGCAATAATTTCATTACCGTTAGCACTTGCCTTTGGTGTCGCCTCAGGAGCTGGCGCTGAAGCAGGGCTTTGGGGTGCGATAATGGTAGGCTTTTTTGCTGCCTTGTTTGGCGGTTCATCAAGCCTAATTTCCGAGCCTACTGGTCCTATGACCGTTATTATGACGGCTGTATTAACTAGTATGATGGCCAAATATCCAGAAACGGGTATGGCCATTTCATTTACTATTGTGATGATGGCTGGCGCTTTTCAAATTTTACTGGGAACACTCAAACTTGGTAAATATATTACATTAATGCCCTATAGTGTGATTTCTGGTTTTATGTCCGGAATCGGTGTTATTTTAATTATCTTGCAGTTATCTCCACTCTTAGGTCACCCTAGCCCATCTGGTGGCGTAATGGGAACCTTATCAGCACTGCCAAATACCTTAGCAAACATTAAATTCAGTGAGCTATTTTTAGCATTACTCACCTTAGGTATTTTATTTTTCTTCCCCAAGAAATATCGAAAATATGTTCCCGCTCAACTGGTCGCTTTGGTTGCCATAACATTGTTATCGATGCTTTTGTTCAGCAGTGATGATATTCGCCGAATTGGTGAAATACCTGCAGGTTTGCCCTCCTTAGTTATCCCACATTTTAATATTGAGATATTTACTACGATGGTTATAGATGCTTTGGTGCTTGGAACACTTGGCTGTATTGATACTTTACTCACGGCTGTAATTGGTGATTCCTTATCACGTAAAGAGCACGACCCCGACAAAGAGCTGCGTGGTCAAGGTATCGCTAATATGATTTCTGGTTTGTTTGGTGCTTTGCCCGGTGCTGGCGCAACTATGGGTACAGTGACCAATATACAAGTGGGAGCCAGATCACCGATATCAGGAATGATTCGAGCCTTAGTCCTTGCACTTGTGGTATTAGTTGCAGGTGGCTTAACTGAACCTATTCCGATGGCTGTTTTGGCCGGTATCGCTGTCTATGTTGGCTTCAACATTCTTGATTGGAGTTTTATTCAACGCGCTCACAAAGTCAGTATTCAAGGCATGGCGATAATGTACGGTGTTATGCTACTAACTGTTTTCGTTGATTTAATTGTTGCTGTTGGTCTTGGTGTATTTATTTCTAACATTCTAATTATTGAACGATTAAGTAGAGAACAAGCACGTCAAGTAAAAGCCATCAGTGATGTGGAAGGTAACGATTTACCATTAACACAAAATGAACGAGAATTGCTCGAAAAAGCAAATGGCAAAGTTCTTTTTTTCTATCTGTCTGGCCCAATGATATTTAGTGTCTCAAAAGCGATATCTCGTCAGCACACAAGTGTGGCCGATTATGATGTAATGATCCTTGATCTGACCGATGTACCAATGATTGATGTTACCGTTGGGCTTGCCCTTGAAAATGCGATAAAGGATGCGCTCGATGCAAAGTGTGAAGTGTTACTCTTATGTCCAAATGAGCAAACACATCAACAGCTCGATAAATTGAATGTATTAGATTTAGTATCTAATGACAATACCTTTGCATTTCGTTACGAAGCATTGCAAGCCGCATTGGATTATCTAGAAAAGAATAAATAAACATTAAAGGCTATTTATTCTCGACTAATACCACCACTTAGTACATTAAAACGGTTTGAAGCTGAAGAACTAAATCTGACTTACCGTGACACCTCATATTTTGGTAATATCTACCACCAGATATTGGATGTCTAAGGCAAAGAAAAAAAAACGCAATACATATCTATAATATCAAGCAATAATATCAAGCAATAATGCTGACGTTACTGTCGATACGAGCTGCATTTTTTATCAAGCATACCTTTTAGCTGCTCAAAATGAGCGTGAGATTGGCCACGAAACTCACCCCAACTTTTGGCTGTTTGCAGAGCGAGTTCATGGGGCATAACATTAAGAGGCTGCCCCGTTGAATAAGCTAGTACCATAGTCTTACACGCTTTTTCCAGATAATATAAATCCTCAAAAGCTTCGGCGATGGTCTCCCCTACAACAGTAATACCGTGATTACCCATCATCAATGCTTCTTTACCGGCAAGAGTATCCATTATGCGTTTGCCTTCTTCATCACTGGTGGCAATACCTCCAAAATTTTTATCATAAGCGATACGCTGGTAAAACCGTGCTGTATTATTATCGATCGGTAATATACGTGGATCTTTCAACGTTGAGAGTACCGTTGCATAAGTGGAATGCAGATGTAAAATAACGCGTGCCTGTGACAATGACGCATGTATATTGCCATGAATACTCCAAGCCGAAGCATCAGGGGCTTTGTTAGTCTGCATGATGCTATCGTCTTCACTATCAAGCAATTGTAGGCTGCTAGCAGTGACATTTGAAAAGTGCATCCAACGACGGTTCATCAGGAACTGCTTACCGTCTGGGGACACTGCTACACTCAGATGATTGGCGACTGACTCGTGCATATCCATTTCATAAATAAGCCTAAAAGCAGCAGCCAGGTCGACCCGTAATTCTTGTTCTGTTTGCATTTTTGTTATCCTCAATAGGTTTCGAACGATTACATCTCTAAGGATGCTTGAAGTGTATCCGCCACTTCAGCTTTTGGATACCTAACACGCAAAACACGGTAAACGCTACGAAGGTCGCCACGGTCAACATAACACCCACGCAGATGCCTTGCGCCAGTGCCCATAATAAAGGCAGCTCGGCCGTGGGCTATACGGTGGTTGTCGAACACTATGCACTCACCAGCGTTGAGACGGAAGGTCATCAGATACTTAGGATCCTGAAGCATCTGTCCAAACTTACGAAAAGCGGGATAAAAAGTATCCATTTGACGCTGAGAGAAATCAAATATATCTGCTAGGTGCTGACTGAAATTGATACCGCTGACCTCTCCATTATTAGGGTCCATCTCGATTATTCGCTGCTTGGTGCGCACATCCTGATAGTTTGTGGTATAGCGATAAGGCACTTCGTATTCGGTGAGTATTTTAAAGTACGCCGGATGCGTTTTTTTTAAGGCATTAGCCACTGCCGTAGCATCAACAAACAAACTGTTACCACCTTGTGCATCATTGATCCGACAGTGCAAGAACTGGATACCCGGAGCCAACTCTTCTGCAGGTAGATCAGTATGTAACTCAAGTGCCTTACTGGTGTAAGCAAGGTTTTCAGGGTTCGCTTTGGATTTCACATCAAAGGTATAACCAGAAAAGGAAGGACGCACAGCCCCGAATAGTTCGCATAGCGTTTTCAGCCCTTCGTCTGAATTTGGCATCCCTTGGATCAGGGCGACACCTTCATCTAACATAGCTTCCGCCCAATCAGCTACGCAAGCTGGGTTAACAATGACATCATCATAGATAAAACGCGCTATGTCTGGATAGTGATCGCCATACCAAGTTTTACGGGCACGAACAGCCAAGTCACCATGATTTTCGCCCTTGTGCCAACGTTCAAGCCAATTTAAGTCATAACAACTTTGATAGCCATCGCTCCAAATAACTTCCAATGTGGTTTCATTTATCCAAGCGCTTTTAGCGTGCAGATCATCAGCTTCATTAAGGATATCAAAAGTACGTTCTTGCGTACTTCTATCCCATGAGGTAGCGCAATTATCACGTAACCAGAAGTAATTAAAATAGATCATTTCTGCGTTCATAGGTAGTTCTATACCCGTTTTCAATAGTACAATATCAGACATTCTAAGGCGCTTATTTAAGTTTATTTGGGTTTGTTTAGGTTTATTTAAATTAATTTATTTTATCATTTTAGCTATATCAAAATACTTCAAGATCATTATAAATGGGAACTTTTAAAGAAGTAGTGTTCCGATCAAACAACAAAAAAACCTTGGTATTAGGATAAAAATAATGACATTACTACAGAGTTTTTCGCTAACGTCGTTGTATAAGGAGAGCCTGAAAATCATAGCGACTGCTGGTATTGCTATTTGCTGACCAAAATCAATGACGCGCACGCAAAAAAAAGGCAGTACTACTTTAATTTGTTGTTTCTTATCATTCATATTGTGAGCCGAAATATCTTCTAACTTTACCTAAACATCTGATTAAACATGCTTTTTTATATTTATCAGCCAGTTATTTCAAATATCTATACTCTGATAAGGTGGATGTTAAGTTGTTATTACAGTTTGAACCAACAATAAAAAATGTACCTATGGCATTGTTTTTTTTATGGCTTGATAATAATGATGAGAGAGGAGTTAGAAGGGCACCGTCATTAGCGCTATTTGTAAATTATTACATTAATTGATGTGGCGTTTTTAATTTTAATGAGTTGAAATATTAAGTTGTTAACTGCTTGTGGAAATAATGAAAGTAATCATTATAAAGAAGGTAAGTGTTTCTATTTTTTTTCTACTTTGTTTAAGAGCCAGTCTTTAAATTGATTAGCGTGAGGATGTATCAAGTTAGAGCTTGCATACACAAGATAAAAGGCTTCGTCAGTAGCAATTTTTTCTTTAAATGGAGCGACTAATTTACCCGAGGTAAGCATTTCATCAACCAAACTAGTACGCCCCAAAGCAATACCTTCACCTAAGATAGCCATTTCGAGTGCTGTAACTAAGGTGTCAAACTGAAACCCTTGGCTAATTTTTAGATGCCCATTTTTTGTTTTGTTTAGCCAATGTCCCCAGCCATCTTCGTAACCTATGACATGCAACAATGTGTGATTAACGAGATCATTTGGTACGACTAAAGGTACATTATTCTTTAGATAATTTGGGCTACAAACAGGTAAAAGATTGTCCCAAGTTAAACGTTCGGCTTGTAATCCCTTCCATTTTCCTTTGCCATAACGAATTTCGAAATCACTATCTGACTTTGTATCTTTTTGATGAAGGAATATGTTGCTGGTGATGCGTAGATTAATATCAGGATATGTAGCTCTAAAATCATTTATTTTTGGTGCAAGCCAATTCATAAAGAAAACTAAATTAACGTTAATCGTTAGCAAACGGGTTCGGCCTTGACCAAAAATTTCTTCAGTAGCAATTCTTATGCGCTCAACAGACTCATGTACAACAGGAAGATAAGCTGCACCTGCATTAGTCAGTTCTAAACCGCTGGAAAGTCTGGTAAACAATACAGTGCCAAGCTGGTGTTCAAGTCCTTTAATTTGTTGACTGATGGCTGCTTGGGTTAAGTTTAATTCGACTGCCGCATGGGTAAAACTTAAATAGCGAGCTGTTGCTTCAAATGATCTGAGCCAATTAAGTGGCGGTAATCTTTTTTTCATTATTAATTCCAATGTTGCCGTTGTTCTTTTTTACTGTTAACTCAATTCATTATATTTTTAGATACTAGCACACTGTTATCGCTCACATAATAAGTCATTACAATCAGAGACATAAATATTTTAATGACCTAATATCAATAGCAGGTAAACTCTAGTGGTGCAGTAAGCGTATGTCCGGTGTCGGAATTTAAGATCAAATTTGAGTATTAGTATTTAACGTTTAAAAATGCCCCTTTAGAAAAAATCATTATCTAATTTAGGAGCTAACAGCCTGAAATACAGCTATTAATTCATCACACTATTACTGTGTTTTATCTGAAGAATAGTCCAAGTTAAGGTTAAAATTCTGTATAACTTTCTTCACCAGATTGTACGTTAAAAGTAGTAAATTTATGGTAGCTATTTCATCATGAAATGGACGTCGAACTCTAACAAGGGTTGATCATAAAGCGTAGAGGGGGAAAAGCGATAACCTTGTTATCGCTTTTAAAATAGACATTTGTTATCAGTATATTACCTGCTCGGTATTATTCTGTTACTGGTGATTCTTTTTCTTCTGCTTTAACAGGTTCATTTTTAGATAAAAATAAGTCTCTTAATTTTGCATCAACATCTTTTGCCATATCTGGATGCTCTGCTAGGTATTTAGCCGCATTTGCTTTACCTTGGCCAATACGTTCGCCATTACAGCTATACCAAGCGCCAGCTTTTTCTACAAATTCATTTTTAACACCTAAGTCAATTAATTCACCTAAGTTGTTAATGCCTTGACCATAAAGAATTTGGAATTCAGCTTGTTTAAATGGTGGTGCAATTTTGTTTTTAACCACTTTAACACGGGTTTCATTACCAATGATTTCATCACCATTTTTTACTGCGCCGATACGTCTAATATCTAAGCGAACTGATGCGTAAAATTTTAGTGCATTACCACCAGTTGTTGTTTCCGGTGATCCAAACATAACACCAATTTTCATACGAATTTGGTTAATAAAAATTAACATAGTATTCGATTTTTTCAAGTTACCGGTTAATTTACGCATCGCTTGAGAAAGCATACGAGCCTGAAGACCCATGTGCGAGTCACCCATATCACCTTCAATTTCAGCTTTAGGAGTCAATGCAGCAACCGAGTCAACTACAATAACGTCAATAGCGCCCGATCGAGTTAACATGTCAACAATTTCTAGTGCTTGTTCACCTGTGTCAGGTTGCGAAATTAATAGCTCATTAATGTTAACGCCTAATTTTTCAGCATATACTGGGTCAAGCGCATGTTCCGCATCAATAAAGGCACAAACTTTTCCATTACGCTGGGCTTCAGCAATAACTTCTAAAGTCAGTGTTGTTTTACCACTTGATTCTGGACCATAAATTTCAACAACTCTGCCCATCGGTAAACCACCTGCACCTAAGGCGATATCTAATCCCAATGACCCCGTAGAAATAGTTTCTACATCCATTGTATTATTGTCACCTAACTTCATGATTGAACCTTTACCAAATTGACGTTCAATTTGACTTAATGCTGCAGCTAGTGCTTTTTCTTTATCGTCTTTCATGTGTTGCTCCACGGATTATTTCTGGAATTAGTTCTGGAATTTCGTTTTGATGAGATAAGTATACTGTATAGTCGTACAGTATCAAGTTTTTTATTTTTATTTTTTATTAAGCAATAAAAAATAAATAGACAATACTTTTATCTTATTGATATATAGTGAGTTTATAGAGCTAGATAACTTTTGTTTTTATTTTATAAAAAAGTTACTTTTACTTTTTTCATTAGTATAAAAAATCTTTGAACTCTATCATTTATACCTCAATAAATACTTATATCAGCTTACATTTTAGCCATAAAAGTTTTTAATAAAAAGTAAGATTTGAGCATTCAGCTTATGGCATAATTACTTCAGAAAATACATTAACAGAACAATAAGAGCTTTAGTATTTAAATGGCGAATTCCACACCAGATCTTTCTTCACATACTCCTATGATGCGTCAATACTTAACCATTAAAGCTGAGTTTCCTGATATTTTAATTTTTTATCGAATGGGGGATTTTTACGAGTTATTTTTTGATGATGCTAAAAAAGCCTCTGATTTACTAGATATATCATTAACCGCTAGAGGGAAAACCGGTGGTAATGCTATTCCGATGGCAGGCGTGCCTTATCATGCAGTCGAAAACTATTTAGCCAAATTGGTACAGCTAGGCGAGTCTGTTGCTATCTGTGAGCAAATTGGTGATCCTGCCACTAGTAAAGGTCCGGTAGAACGTAAAGTTGTTCGCGTAATTACCCCAGGCACATTAAGTGATGAAGCACTACTAACTGACAGACAAGATAACTTAATCGTTGCTATCGTTGAAAATCATGCTAAATCGAAAAAACGTTCTGATGCTGATTTTGGTTTAGCCTATTTAGACATGGCTAGTGGTCGTTTTGTTATAACTGAGCCGCAAACCAGTGAACAATTACAAGCTGAATTACAGCGCCTATCGCCTGCTGAGTTACTTTACCCTGAAACCTTATCAGATGTTGCGTTAATCAAACAATACAAAGGCTTACGTCGTCGTCCAGAATGGGAGTTTGATATTGAAACTTCAATTTCATTATTAAATAAGCAATTTGGCACCAAAGAATTAACTGGCTTTGGTGTAGATGATAAATTATTAGGGTTATCTGCTGCAGGTTGTCTATTTCAATATGTTAAGGATACTCAACGCACCGCTTTGCCACATATTCGTGCGATAGTTAGTGAATCAGCCAGTTTAGGGGTTGTACTTGATGCGGCTACTCGACGTAATTTAGAGTTAACGCAAAATTTACACGGTGGTACAGATAACACCTTAGCCGCTGTGTTAGATAAGTCTTCAACACCGATGGGATCTCGTTTGTTAAAGCGTTGGTTACATTTCCCCCTGCGTGACTTAACAACGTTAAATAATCGATACAGTGCCATAGAAAAGATACTAGCAACAGATTTACACAATGATATACAACCCATCCTTAAAGGCTTAGGCGATATTGAGCGTATTGTATCGCGCATTGCTTTGGGCTCTGCACGGCCACGAGATTTTGCTCGGTTACGTTATGCCTTACAGCAACTCCCCTTACTACAAAGCTGCCTTATTCCTGCGTCATCTGGCTATATAGATACCTTGGCTAAACTGATTCAGCCAATTCCTGTTATCCAAAATTTACTAGAGCAGGCTATTATTGAAAACCCTCCGGTATTAATTCGTGATGGCGGTGTTATTGCGCCTGGATATCATCAAGAATTAGATATACTACGTGATTTAAGTGATGGAGCTACCGAGTTTTTAGCACAATTAGAACAAAGGGAAAAAGAACGTACGGGGATCAATTCGCTAAAAGTTGGCTATAACAAAGTACATGGCTTTTTTATTGAAATGAGTCGCACTGCTGCAGCTGATGTGCCCGATGATTATATCCGCCGTCAAACATTAAAAAACAATGAACGTTTTATCACCGAAGAATTAAAAGAACACGAACACAAGGTGCTTAGTGCACAAGGTAAATTTTTAGCGCTAGAAAAACGCCTTTATCAAGAACTATTTGATAAGATCCTCCCTGAACTAGGGCAATTACAAACATTAAGCCAAGCCGTTGCAGAGCTTGATGTATTAACTAATTTTGCTGAACGAGCACAAACCTTAAATTATGTAAAACCGGTGTTATCAAACGAAACGGGTATTAATATTGAAGCGGGAAGGCATGTTGTTGTTGAACAGATGACCTCTGATGCCTTTATTGCCAACCCTATTGTATTGACCGAACAACGTAAGATGTTGATCATCACGGGGCCAAATATGGGAGGTAAATCAACCTATATGCGTCAAACAGCGTTGATAGTATTACTTGCTCATGTTGGTTGTTATGTCCCTGCTGATTCGGCAAATATTGGCCTAGTAGATCGAATTTTTACCCGTATTGGTGCTTCCGATGATCTAGCCAGTGGTCGATCGACTTTTATGGTGGAAATGACTGAAACTGCTAACATATTGCATAATGCTACCGATAAAAGTTTAGTATTACTAGATGAGATAGGCCGTGGTACCAGCACATACGATGGCTTGTCACTCGCGTGGGCTTGTGCAGAAATGTTAGCGCTAAAAACAAAAGCATTTACCTTATTTGCTACACACTATTTTGAGTTAACCTTACTTGCTGACCAAATAACAATCCTTGCCAACGTACATTTAGATGCGATGGAACATAATGATAATATTATTTTTATGCACGCGATTCATGAAGGTGCTGCAAGTAAAAGTTTTGGTTTACAAGTGGCACAATTAGCCGGTGTCCCTAAAACCGTAATCCACCGTGCAAAACAACGTTTGTCTGAATTAGAAAGTGAGCAAGCACCATCTATTTTACCTGAAAAATCATCTAACTTTGAGCAGCTAACTTTAGTTGTTGATGATCATCCCGCACTAGAATCTTTACGCAATATTGATATAGATGACATAACACCAAAACAAGCGTTAGATTTATTGTTTGAATTGAAAGCCAAGTTATAAGCTGTGATTTATCATTTAGAATGAAAAAGGCTGTAAAGTTAAACTTTACAGCCTTAGTTTTATTCTTGTTGCCCTAATATTCTTACTGATAACAATACTATACCCGCTCCACCTCAAGATGCAGGTATCAGCCAGTCGAGAAAGGGTTAGGTACAAGGCATGGATTGAAGAGAATAGTTGTTCTATTGTCGAAATCCATAACGCAGGAGATACCCCTTTATCGGCTTGCCCGTAAGGAGCTAAGCTAGAAAACCAGTCCTGCGTTGCACTACTTGATAAGGGAGTAACCATTATCTTCGTATCGCGCCTTGATCTGATTTCCTAGCTTAACTCTGAAACTGCATCTTGAGGTGGAACGGGTATACATAACATTTTAATTTACGAAATTTCAAAGATAGCTTCTATTGATAAATTTTGTTGACTTAAAATATCACGAAGTCGTTTCAGTGCTTCCACTTGGATTTGACGAACACGCTCACGGGTTAAACCGATTTCACGGCCTACATCTTCAAGTGTTGCCGCTTCGTAGCCCATTAAGCCAAAACGCCTGGCTAAGACTTCCCTCTGTTTCGAGTTTAACTCATTAAGCCAACTGATGATGTTGTTACTCATATCTTCTGACTGTAAATTTTCTTCAGGACCATCACTTTTTTCATCCGCGATAACATCAAGTAATGCTTTATCTGAATCACCAGCAAAAGGAGTATCAACTGAAGTAATACGCTCATTTAAGCGCAGCATTTTATTTACATCGGCAACCGGACGCTCTAACAAGCTAGCAATGTCTTCTGCTGTGGGTTCATGATCGAGTTTTTGGACAAGTTCGCGTGAAGTTCGCAAATAAATATTTAATTCTTTGACTACATGAATAGGTAAACGAATAGTACGAGTTTGATTCATTATCGCTCGTTCAATTGTTTGGCGGATCCACCAAGTAGCATAGGTTGAAAAACGAAAGCCTCGTTCAGGATCAAATTTTTCTACTGCTCGGATTAAGCCAAGATTACCTTCTTCAATTAAATCAAGTAGAGGTAAGCCACGATTATTATATCGTCGAGCAATTTTAACCACTAAGCGTAAATTACTAACAATCATACGTTTTCGAGAGGCTTCATCTCCTTTTAAAGCCAAACGTGAAAAATAAACTTCTTCTTCTGCACTTAGTAATGGTGAAAAACCAATTTCACTTAAATAAATTTGAGTGGCATCTAAACTTGATGATACTTCGTCTTTACCTTTCAGTACTGCGGTTTTTTTTTCTTGTTTTACCATGCTGTTCTCCCTTAAGTAGCAAAGTTGCATTAATGATTAACTATTCACACGTTCTCCAGCTTTTTTATTAATTAGTATTTTTAAGCTTTTAGTTTTTTATAAAATACATTTATTATTTTTTTGGTAGGTACTTTAACGGGTCAACTGATTTACCGCGAAAGCGAACTTCAAAGTGAAGCATGACTCTTTGCGCATCGGTATTACCCATTTTAGCGATAACATCACCAAATTTAATTTGTTGCTGTTCTTTTACCAAGATTTTGTCATTATGAGCATAAGCGCTTAGATAATCATCATTGTGTTTTATAATAATTAACTTGCCATATCCCCTCAGTGCACTACCGGCATAAACGACTTTACCACTTGCCGCCGATCTGATTTTAGTGCCTCGGCGCCCTGCGATATCTATCCCTTTATTACCTTGTACTTTAGAAGAGAATTTAGCAATAAGTTTACCTTTGACAGGCCATCTCCAATGACTAATTTTTTGTGAAAAATTGGTCTTTGGTAAATCACTTCGTACTATTTTTTTCTTGGTTATATTTTCACCATACGCTTGCTTTTTAGAAGATGCAATAGTATTTTTCACCACATTGTCACTGGTCTGACTAGAGCTTTTATTCTGCTTTTTGCTTGAATGCTTATTAGGGCTAGCTTTCGCACTTTTTCCTTTGTTTTTAGAGACTAAAAATAATTTTTGTCCTGAATAAATATTATAAGGAGGCAAGATTTTATTTAATTTAGCGATTTGACGCACGTCTGAGTTTGCTCGCCAAGCGATGGAGTACAGTGTTTCTCCTGAACGCACTGTGTATTCATCTGTGTTAATACTGTTTTTAACGCTATTTTTTAACGGTGTGCTGCCATAAACCGTGACAACAGGTGCAGGCTTGTCTCTAGACGAACAAGCAACAAGGTTTATTGAAATAAGAACACAACAGAGCACTTTTAAAAATAAAAAGACAATATGACCACTTTCGCTTTGAATAGGCCTGCTAGTCATATGGATGCTCGTATCATTAATGTGCTTAGTGACCATATAGGAGAAGAATTAATCTGATTAACGTAAGATAAAATAAGCAATAATAATCAAGGCAACTAACCCCCAACCCAAAACATCAATCCATTTACGTAACGTTTTCTCCATTGCACTGCCGCCCCACTTAATAAGCCCAGCAACAAGGAAGAATCGTAATCCTCGCCCAATTGCTGATGCAATTAAGAAAGGTAAAAATGCCATTTGTAAAAAACCAGCACTCACCGTAAAGAGTTTGTAAGGTATGGGTGAAAAACCGGCAATAAATACTACCCATACTCCCCATTCGCTAAACCAAGACATTGCTGTATCAAAACGATGTTGATAACCAAACTCCGTTATTAAGGGCTGTATCCAAGGTTCAAACATCAAATAACCTAACAGATAACCCACTGAGCCACCAATAATTGAAGCTATGGTAGTTAAACTGGCAAGTCGCCATGCTTTTTCAGGCTTTGCTAACACCATAGGTGCAAGTAGTACGTCTGGTGGAATAGGGAAAAAAACTGATTCAGCAAACGTTAATAATGCGAGCATTCTAGGGGCAAATTTATGTTCAGCCCATTTTAGCGTCCAATCATAAATAGCAGAGAACAACGACATTATAATAGATCTCCGGGGACTAATGGCACAAAACGCACCGCTTCAACTTGTTGCTCACTATAACTGTCACCTTTGCGGGTAATTATTTTTAAAATTTGAGTTTGCTCACCAACCGGAATGACCAAGCGCCCGCCATCAACAAGTTGATCTAGCAGTGCTTGTGGTACGCTTGAAGCGCCGGCGGTAACAATAATGGCATCAAATGGCGCTTTACTTACCCAGCCTTGCCAACCATCGCCATGTTTCATTGCTATATTATGTAGGTCCATAGATCGCAAACAGCGTTTTGCTTGAAACTGTAATGCTTTAATACGCTCAACGGAGTAAACCTTGTCCGTAATTTGCGCTAAAATTGACGTTTGATAACCTGACCCCGTACCAATTTCAAGAATATTGCTTGACCTATCCCCTTCTTTGCCAAGTAATAACTCCGACATTTTAGCTACAATATAGGGCTGTGAAATAGTCTGCCCCTGCCCTATAGGTAAAGCTGTATTGTCATAGGCTTTGTGGGCTAATATTTCAGGGATAAAAATGTGCCTAGGTGAGTTTGCTATGGCCTGTAGAACTTTTGGGTTAGTTATACCCTCTGCGTGTAATTTTTGTGCGAGCAGTTCACCACTGCGTTTTGATTTTCCACCCACTCGACTTTTTATGGTATTGCTTCTCATAACGTTACTTCACTAATCCATTTTGTCATATCATTTATACTATTGTGTGCTGTCATATCAACCGTCAATGGGGTAACTGATACATAGTTATTCGCTACAGCATGAAAATCAGTACCCTCTCCACCATCTAATTCTTCACCTAAGCGGCCATACCAATAAATATCACGTTGCCAAGGGTCTTTCATTTTTTTCATCATTTCTGCCTTATGACGGTGGCCAAGGCGAGTCACTTTAATTCCTTTAATTTCAGATAAAGGGATATCTGGAACATTAATGTTAAGAATTTGATCTGCTGCTAAAGGGTGATGTTGAATACGTTGTATTATTTTGGCGGTAATAACAGCTGCGGTTTGATAATACTGTTCGTGCTTTCCAAGCAGTGAGATAGCAATGGCAGGTATGCCCATATGACGCCCTTCAGTAGCCGCTGCAACCGTGCCTGAATATAAGGTGTCATTACCTAAGTTCGGGCCTTTGTTAATGCCGGCAACTACCAAATCAGGTGGTGAAGACATTAATTGGCTAACACCTAAATGAACAGCGTCAGTCGGTGTACCGTTAACTGAAATAAAACCATTTTCCAGTGTTTGGGCACGCAACGGATTAAGTAAGGTAAGTGAGTTACTGGCACCACTGCAGTTTCGGTCTGGCGCAATAACGCTAACGTTAAAGTACTTAGCTAACTCTTGGTAAAGTACTTTAATACCTAAAGCGTGTACACCATCATCATTGCTTAATAATAATTTCATGCTAGATCCTAACGTTGAACTCTTTGAGTGCCATCTTCGTAGTCAATCAACTCACGCAATACTGTGGTTGCATAGGATCCTGCAGGCAATGTAAAGCAAATTTTTACTGAGGGTAATACGTTATCACTTTCTTGTTCATTGTCTAAGACTTCAATATCAGCTTCTTTTACGATTAAACGAATACGGCGGCGTTCTTGCTTTAAGCCAAAGCGTGGTAAACCTTCAGAAAACTCACTATGTTTGCCACCAATATTTTGCTCTAACTCTTTAGGAACAGCGGTGGTCATTAACTCACCTGATCCCCACATAGAGGCGGTAATATCAACGTCTTTATCAATGAAACGTTGCACAATAGCATCATCTACTTCATCAAGGTGAAATACTGATTGCGTGCCGGCTAGCATTAGTACATCGCCCTGTTGCAGCGTTGAAAAGGTGTTTTGTTGGATACGTTCACTGATAATATCATTAAAAATATATGATCTTGCGGCAGATAAATACATACCACGTTTCTTTTTATCTTTAACTTTAGTGCCTGAAAATAGGTCTAGGGCTTTATCAATATTTCCCCCCTCAATGCCAAAACGTTGCTCGCCAAAGTAGTTAGGTACGCCTTGATCTACTATATCATTCCATCGATTATGCAAGGCATCAAGGTGAGTCACATTACGTAGAATCAATTCAAATCGATTACCGGTTAAAGCACCGGTACGTAATTTTTTATTATGTCTCGCGTATTCAAGTACTTCAACACCTTCAATCGTTAGATCTTGCAAATCATAGACCTGCTTACCGGGTACATGCACGCCAAACCATTGTTCAGTTACCGCGAAACGGTCTTTTAAGCCAGCATAAGAAACTAGCTGCTCTTTCACTTTGAAATATTTAGCAAGCTCTCTGGCGACAAAAACAGTATTCGCACCTGTTTTTCTAATATAAACAAATAAGTGCTCCCCCTCACCTATTGGTGAAAAAGGTAATTGTTCAAATACTTTAAAATCACTTTTTTGGCTGCGAAGTAACCCTGATGATTCTGGTTTACCATGTAAATAAGTCAGTTCTGGTAACATTATGTGTCTCTAATTATTATTGTTGCTTTGAAAATTAAGCTTGTTGCGTTGAAAATAAAACCTGCACAGAATTAAACACTCTGTACTTTTTTCATAGAAAGTATTGCGTTAACTTTAGGTATTAATAACACTACACAATGTACGGCAATCCCTTCTTTTCTACCGGTATAACCTAGTTTTTCTGTCGTGGTAGCTTTGACATTAATCTGGTCTATATCACAATGTAAATCTTTACTTAAACAAGCACGCATTGCGGTTAAGTACGGTGACATTTTTGGCGCTTGCGCTACGATGGTTATATCGCCATTACCAATTTGATAACCCTTTTCAATCATTAACCCCACAACATGACGTAATAAAATTCGGCTAGAAATATTTTCGTATTGCTCATCATTGTCAGGAAAGTGATTACCAATATCACCTAAACAAAGCGCACCAAGGATAGCGTCACACAACGCATGAATAGCTACGTCGCCATCGGAATGAGCAATAAAACCGTACTCGAATGGCACGGCAACACCCGCCATCATTAGTGGTCCATTACCACCAAATTTATGCACATCAAAACCATGTCCTATTCGCATATTTTATCCTCTTTGTTGTTCACACTGTTGCTAATTTAGCTTTTGTGGGTCTAACTTTTATTGGTCTAAATTTTGTTGACTTAACTTTTGTTGGTCTAGGTAGAAAGTCGCTAAGGCGATATCTTCAGGGCGCGTTATTTTGATATTATCTCGACGCCCTGAAACAAGTAAGCTAGGTAAACCCGCTAATTCAATTGCTGATGATTCATCCGTAATATCTAAACCTTGTTCTAGCGCTTGCTCAATCGATTGTTTTAGCTCAACTGTTTTATACATTTGTGGCGTAAATGCGTGCCACAGATTGCTTCTGTCTATTGTGTTACCAACAGTATTTAAGTGGTTATGGCTACCCTGTTTCATGGTATCAACCACTTGTGCTGCTAATAAACCACCACAATTATTCGTGATACATTGTTCAATGATTTTATCTATATCGTCATGAGTAACGCAAGGTCGAGCTGCATCATGTACCAGAATCCAAGGATACTTTTCAACATCAATAGCTTGTAATCCATTTAATACTGAGTCTACTCGTTCTTTGCCCCCCGACACTCTAATAATATTGCTATTGTCAGCTAATTCAGTTTGTGAAAAGTACTCATCGTTATCACTCAATACTATAATAACCTTGGTGATTTTAGGATGGCTTAATAAACGGTTAGTCGTATGCGTTAAAATACTTTGATTATTAATTTCTAGGTATTGTTTGGGACATGACGCTAACATGCGCTTACCTACGCCAGCGGCTGGAATAATGACCACAAAGAGCTTATCGTCTTGAGTTTGTTTAATCACCACTACTGAGCTCCTTTATTCTGCGATGATCGACCTTTACTTGGAATCAGACGAAAAAACGTTTCATTTTCTTTGATCATGCCTAATTCATTCCGCGCGCGCTCTTCAATCGCTTCCGTGCCTAACTTTAGGTCGTCAGTATCTGCATAAAGTAATTTATTACGCTGTTTTAATTTCTCATTTGATTCTTGCTGACGAATGACATCTTCTTGTAGAGCCAAATAATCAGGCACACTGTTTTTACCGAACCAAAGTCGGTATTGCAATAAACCCAAAAAAATCAGTAAAAGTAGCGTAAATGCTCGCATGGTTACCTAAAAAACACAAAGAATCATCATATATTGACACCATTATATAAGGCTTAAACAGTGTGTAAATGTTTATATGCACTTATATACCCGCTCCACCTCAAGATGCAGGTATCAGCCAGTCGAGAAAGGGTTAGGTACAAGGCATGGATTGAAGAGAATAGTTGTTCTATTATCGAAATCCATAACGCAGGAGATGACCCTTTATCGGCTTGCCCGTAGGGAGCTAAAATGGCAACAGTTATAAAGCTAAAGGTCGCTTGAAGTTTTGCCAATCAATAGCACAAGAAATTAATAATTCTCGCAAATTTGGGATAATAGGTCTTAATTTAGTCGCCTTCATTCGGCTTTGCCAGTGATGCCCTGCACAGGCAGCAAGCATCACTTTTTTAGTCGGTTTTAATAAACGCAAGGAGGGATCAACATTAACTTCTATTAACGAAAACCAGCCTGAGATATTAGTATGAATGCGTTTTTTTTCTGTATCGATACGATCAATGCTATCTAGAACAATATGATCGGCTTGTAAAATAGGGACAACTAGCCCTAATGACGCTTTATTGGTTTGGCTAATTAACCTTAGATACCATGAAAAAACATCTTGTTCGCTTTGTGTTAACACTGACAGTTTACTGGCTTGATTTGCTGACCAAGTCGCATTTTGAATATCTAACGCGAGTGGTGATAAGCCGAGTTCATTAACCGACACCATTAGATTGGCTGTTCGATTAATATAATGTGACAAACTTTTCAAACGTCCTTGCATATTTTCAATACTGGTAGTGTCAGCATTTGCAAGCAAGCTTATTTCTCGCTCGTAAAGCGCATTACATAATTCTGCAAAATCATTGTTTTGCTTATGGGTTTGCCACAGTGTGTTTTGAGACATTACAAATTAAAAGTTACTGCTTATAGTTGATTTTATTAACAATATAACTAAGCATACTTGATTATAGTAAAAAGATACAATGTCAGATAAATAAAAACCGAGCCATAGTGGCTCGGTTTAACTTGTTTTTAAATCTACTGATGTTCTCATAACCAATCAAATTGAAACTAATTAGTTCAAGAGCAAGGCGCTTACACGGAGTTGACTTTAGTCAATAAGTACAAGCAACGCTGCTATTGAGGTAAGTAGTAAAAGCTTTGGTGGTTATTGACCTTTAATTTCAGACAAGCCGTTATATATTGCTTTATCACCTAAAAACTCTTCAATACGTAATAATTGATTGTATTTAGAAACACGGTCTGAACGACATAAAGAGCCAGTTTTAATTTGGCCTGCAGCAGTACCTACTGCTAAATCAGCAATCGTTGAATCTTCAGTTTCACCTGAGCGATGAGATATAACCGCTGTGTAACCTGCCGCTTTAGCCATTTGAATTGCAGCTAATGTTTCAGTTAATGAACCAATTTGGTTAAATTTAATTAAGATTGAGTTGGCAACGCCCGTATCAATACCGCGTTTGAATATTTTAGTATTAGTTACAAATAAATCATCACCAACAATTTGTACTTTATCGCCAAGTAAATCAGTTTGGTATTTAAAGCCATCCCAATCTGACTCGTCTAAGCCATCTTCAATTGAAACAATTGGGTATTCTTTACAAAGCTCGCCTAAGAAATCAGAAAACTCGTTTGCAGTAAATTGTTTGCCTTCACCTTTAAGGTCATAAATACCTTTCTCAGCATCATAAAATTCAGAGGCGGCACAATCCATCGCTAGCGTAACATCTGTACCTAACTTATAACCAGTAGCAGCAACTGCTTCTTTAATTACCGCTAAAGCGTCAGCATTTGAGGCTAAATCAGGGGCAAAACCACCTTCATCACCAACAGAAGTACTTAAGCCTTTATCTGATAATACTTTTTTAAGTGCATGGAAAATTTCAGCACCCATACGTAATGCTTCACTGAAGTTTTTAGCGCCAACCGGTTGTACCATAAACTCTTGAATATCTACGTTGTTATCTGCATGTTCACCACCGTTGATGATGTTCATCATAGGTACTGGCAAGCTATAAACGCCTGGAGTGCCGTTTAAATCAGCAATATGTTCAAATAACTGTACGCCTTTATCTACTGCTGCTGCTTTAGCAACCGCTAAAGAAACGGCTAAAATAGCATTTGCACCAAACTGTTCTTTGTTTTCAGTACCATCTAAATCAATCATGATTTGATCAATGTTAGCTTGCTCTAACGCATTTTGACCAATTAGTGCAGGCGTAATGTTGTTACGAATTGCTGCAACAGCGTTTAATACGCCTTTACCTAAATAACGCGCTTTATCACCGTCGCGTAATTCTAATGCTTCACGTGAGCCTGTTGATGCACCAGAAGGAGCAGCTGCACGACCAAAGGCGCCTGATTCAAGATATACATCGGCTTCAACTGTTGGGTTTCCACGAGAATCCATGATTTCGCGTGCTAAAATTTTACTAATGTTTGACATTATTTTTCCTTTAGGAAGGTTAAATTTAAATTTTTAAAAAAATGATAATCTTTAAACAAAAACCGCAGCACAAGGCTACGGTTTATAATTGCGATTGAGTTAGCTAGATTGCTTTTTTTGATATTCAAAAGAAGCAGCAACAAAGCTTTCAAATAATGGATGCCCATCACGTGGAGTTGAATTAAACTCAGGATGGAACTGTCCAGCAATAAACCATGGGTGATCAGGTAATTCAATCACCTCAACTAAGCTTTTATCGGTTGATAACCCCGAGAACACCATACCAGCTGTGCTTAATTTTTCACGGTAGTTATTATTTACCTCATAACGGTGACGATGTCTCTCATTGATTGTTTCACTACCATATACGTCGCAAGCCTTGGTACCTTTCACCAAGTGACACAATTGTGAACCTAAACGCATAGTGCCGCCTAAATCTGAATTCTCATTTCTGTATTCAACTTGACCTTCTTCATCCAACCATTCGCTGATTAAACCAACCACTGGGTAGGGGCTCTCTTTATTAAATTCAGTACTGTGTGCATCAGCTAAGCCGGCAACATTACGCGCAAATTCAATTAAGGCGACTTGCATACCCAAACAAATACCTAAATAAGGAATTTTATTTTCACGCGCATATTTTGCGGCTAAAATTTTGCCTTCAACGCCACGTTCACCAAAACCGCCTGGTATGAGTATTGCATCAAGTTCAGCTAAAAGTTCAATGCCTCTCACTTCTACGTCTTGTGAGTCGATATATTTAATATTAACCGTTAATTGGTTTTTCAGACCTGCATGTTTTAATGCTTCGTTTACAGATTTGTATGCGTCTGGTAATTCAATGTACTTACCTACCATACCAATATTAACTTCACCTTTAGGATTAGCTTCATGATAAAGCACTTCTTCCCATTCGGTTAAGTCTGCTTCAGGTACATCTAAACCAAAACGCTTAACAACGAGCTCATCTGTACCCTGTGATTTCAACAAGGCTGGAATCTTATAAATACTGTCAACATCCGGCATAGATACCACAGCTTTTGATTCAACATTAGTAAATAGTGAAATTTTAGCGCGCTCATTATTTGGGATAGTACGATCAGAGCGACATACAAGAATATCAGGGAAAATGCCAATAGAGCGTAAGTCTTTTACTGAGTGCTGAGTTGGCTTGGTTTTAATTTCACCCGCAGCGGCTAAATAGGGCACTAAGGTAAGGTGCATAAACATAGCACGCTCACGCCCTACTTCTGTACCTAACTGACGAATAGCTTCTAAGAAAGGCTGTGATTCCATATCACCAACCGTACCGCCTATTTCAACCATCGCGATATCGTAACCTTCAGCACCTTCAATAATTCGACGTTTAATATCGTTAGTAATATGTGGAATAACCTGAATAGTTGCGCCTAAAAACTCACCTCTACGCTCTTGTGCTAAAACATCTTGATAGATTCGGCCTGTCGTAAAGTTATTACGTTTAGTCATTTTGGTACGAATAAAGCGCTCATAATGACCTAGATCAAGGTCGGTTTCTGCGCCATCTTCGGTCACAAAAACCTCACCGTGTTGTATTGGGCTCATGGTGCCTGGATCAACGTTAATATAAGGGTCAAGTTTCAACATGGTAACTTTTAAACCACGTGCTTCAAGAATTGCCGCCAAAGAGGCTGCGGCAATACCTTTACCAAGAGACGAAACTACGCCGCCAGTAACAAAAATATATCTAGTTGTCATGTCTACACCGATGTAAGGAAAACTGAAATTTTGCGCTTTATATTTACAGTATAATTACGAATAGCAGCCTTGTTTTTTAGTTAAAAAATCACTAAAAAACGAATGAGGAGCAAAGTAAATGTAAATAAAGCAGGACGGGAAAACATTATACGTAAAAGCAAGACTAACAACAATAACAACACGCTATTCAACGTTAAAAATAAGCATTTTTTTATTGATGATAAATGGTTATGATAATAATCTAATTCATGACTTAATTACACACATGACTACACCACTAAAAAAAGTTTTATCTGCAATAGACAATATTAACCAAACCGACACTAATACTACTTTGGCAGAGGGAGTCGAACACCCCAAAGAACTCTTATATGGTCAACGTATGTCCCAATGTTTAACTAAAAATTGGGTTGATGCTAATGAATTATTACAAATCGCAGTTCGCGCTCAACACATTAAACGTTGGCATTTAAAACGCACTGAGTTTGAACAAGGTAAAGCAGGCTATTATCAGTGGCGTATTGCGTTAGGAAAATTTCATGGCGAACTAACTGTATCTATTATGCTTGAATGTGGTTACACCGCTGAACAAGCAGAGAAAACAGCGGCAATTATTCGGAAAGATTTAGTTCGTCAAGGAAAAGCTAGCATACATGATGATAGCCAAACCCTAGAAGATGTCGCTTGTTTAGTTTTTCTTGAGCACTATTTTGATGAGTTCGCCGCAAAATATACCGCGGTAAATAATGAAGAAAAGATTATCCGTATCGTAAAACTAACGTGGAAGAAAATGTCTGAGCGAGGCCATGAAATAGCATTAACACTACCATTACCTGAACATTTAGCCGTTTTAGTAGGTAAAGCGTTAGCGCTCTAAATAGACCCTTCGACAAGCTCAGGGTAAACTAGCTCAGGGCAAGCGGCCCCCGTTCATCCTGAGCCCGTCGAAGGATCGAAGCGTCAGGGCGAACGGAGACGCTATTTACTTACCGGTAAACGCCATAAAAAGATAAATGGCCCGATAACAAGTGCAAAAACTAACACAGTTAACATGAGGCTTTTTAACAAATAAGCCGACCAAACAACAGAAAGGATCATTGTCAATAAAGCAACTCGTTTAGCTTTACGAGGAATACAGCGATGCTGTTGCCATTCATGAATTAATGGGCCAAAGGTTTTATTTGCCAGTAGTTTTTTTTGCATACGTGGTGACGATTTAGCAAAACAAGCCGCAGCAACAAGTAAAAATGGCGTGGTTGGTAATATTGGTAAAACAACGCCTAGAATGGCTAAACCGACAAAAAGTAGCCCCGTAATTTTCAAGAAAAACTTTTTAGTTTTACTTTGCACCTGCGATGAAACGGGGCATTTCGTTAACACTGCATTTAACGTTAACTCTGGCTTTTCTATCGTAAGTTTATCCATTACAGCTATTCCTCTAACACTTTGACCTTAACTTTAGATTGGTTATTGGTATCTCTACTTTTGCGAATAAGCGTATTATCAGTCTCTAACTTGTCTTGCTTTACCAGTGACTTAGCTAATCTATCATAAAGCAGCACATTCACTGAAGCGGCCAAATTCATACAACCAACAGTAGGGACGTAAACCACCTCATCAGCTTGATCAATCACATCTTGGCTGATGGTGCCATCTTCTGGTCCAAATATATATATTGCTTGATCTGGATGTTGAAAAAGAGGCAGCGGTGTCGCGCCCTCAACTAAATCTACACAAATAATTTTAGTCGATTCTGGTAATTTTTCCAGTTGATGTTCGAAGCTTGGCTGCTTTAATTGTAAAAAATCGTCTATCGCAACGAGTGGAATTTGATCACGCGATTTTTGAGTGTCGGTATTATTTTTTGAACCGATAAACTTTGCAGCAAGTGCATATCTACGACCCGTATAAAGCACTTGATCGACACTGTAGCATCCGGCTGCTCGCATAACTCCGCCAACGTTACTAGGGCTTTTAGGGTTGGTAAGGCCAATAGTCACATGGCTATTTTCCTCTAATAAATCCTTGCCTAATGCAATGCTTGATAATAAAAGTTTTGCCATTATTTTTTCTCTTCTACTTTAACTTGTTGCCAATATTGCTCTAACTGTTCAAGGTTATGCTTTGAAAAATCTTTGCCTGATGCGCTAACTTGTGCTTCTACACCATGAAAGCGCTTAGTGAATTTTTGATTTGCTTGACGCAACAAGGTTTCAGGATCTTGCTTCGCATGACGACATAAATTCACCACCGCAAACATTAAATCGCCAAGCTCTTCGCCTAATGCCACTTTATTAATTTCTTTCGCTTCTAATTCTTCTTTAACTTCAAGTACTTCTTCTTCAACTTTAGCAAAAACATCGCTAATTTCATGCCAATCAAAACCAACATGAGAACAACGTTTTTGAATTTTAGCTGCCTGTGATAATGCAGGTAAATTTTTAGGGATATCTACTAAAACACTTATCGGGGTTGCGTTATTTACCTGCGTTTGCTTTGCAGCCCTTTCTTTGGTTTTTTCATTTTCCCAATTCGATTTAATTTCAGCATCTGTTGTTAGTGATTTGTCCGAAAACACATGTGGATGTCGACGAATTAATTTTTCACAAATAGCGGCGACAACGTTATCAAAATCGAATAACTGCTGTTCTTGCCCAAGTTGACTGTAAAAAATCACTTGAAATAATAAATCGCCTAGCTCTTTCTCCAATTCAACAAAATCGTGCTGTTCAATGGCATCAACCACTTCATAAGCTTCTTCTAATGTGTAAGCGGTAATTGAAGAAAAATCTTGCTTTACATCCCAAGGACAGCCTGTTTCTGGATCACGTAATCGTGTCATAATCCAACGTAATTTATCTATTGAAGCGTTACTATTTAACATCTATTTAATTTCTCTTAACTACGGTTACTTATGGTTTGGGGATTTAACTAAAGCCTTTTTACTTCAACTACATCATCTAATTGACGTAATTTTTGTATGACTCTAGTCAAGAGGTCACTACTAGTGACTTCCATATTAATGATGGTACTCATGGTTTGTTTAGCGCTATCACTATGGCTTTCAATACCAACAATACTGACTTTTTCATTAGCAATAATGGTAGAGATATCACGAAATAAACCTTGTCTGTCACTGGCAATTATTTGCGCACTAACTTGATAGCTTTGATGATCGTCAAGCCCCCACTGTACCTCAACAAAACGCTCACTTTGTTGAGATAACGCATTAGCTAATTGGTCACAATCTTGACGATGAACAGAAATGCCTCGACCTTGAGTAATAAATCCTGCAATAGCGTCACCAGGCACCGGAGAGCAACATTTTGCCATATGAGTGAGTAAATTACCCACCCCTGACACTGTAATGCCGTTATTATCACTAGCGAGATTTTTATTCGCTTGAGATTCGGTCACTAGGCTTTGTGGGTCAATCTCAACGGCGGGTTTTAACTTGTCATCAAACTGTTTAAAATAATTGATGATTTGCTGTAAACGCGCATTACCTGAGCCAATAGCCGCGTATAAATCGTCTATTGTTTTAACATTAAAACGAACAGCAGCCTCTTTAAGTTGGCTTTGACTTACATTAAAGTAATCTAACTTTGCTAGCTCAGCATCAAGTAAATCTTTACCTTGAGCAAGATGTTTATCTCTGTCTTGTAGTTTAAAAAAGTGTTGAACTTTTGCACGCGCACGCGAAGAATAAACATAATTTAAATTCGGGTTAAGCCAATCACGACTTGGGTTAGCCTGTTTACTGGTTAAAATGTCAACCTGATCTCCTGTTTTTAGCCGATAAGTAAAAGGAACTATTTTTCCAAAAACTTTGGCTCCAACACAGCAATGCCCTACATTTGAATGAATATAGTAAGCAAAATCTAATGGTGTTGCGCCCATAGGTAAATCAATAACATCACCACTTGGGGTAAAAACATAAATCCTATCTTCAAATACTTGGCTACGAAGTTCATCTAACAATTCACCGCTTTCATTAACATCATCTTGCCATTGAATGATTTTTCTCAACCAACCAATTTTTTCATCAAAGCTATTTGCTTTACTGCTATTTTTACCACCAGCCGCACCTTCTTTGTAACGCCAGTGGGCAGCAATACCTAACTCAGCATCATCGTGCATTTGCTCGGTTCTAATTTGTATTTCAATTGATTTACCTTCGGGCCCAAGTACAACGGTATGAATAGATTGATAGCCATTAGGTTTAGGCGTTGCGACATAATCAGAAAACTCTTTTGCTAAATGGTGCCAGTGGGTATGCACTATACCTAAGGCTGAATAGCAATCTTGAACTTTTTCCACAACAATACGTACCGCTCGCACATCAAAAAGCTGTTCAAAATCTAATGACTTTTGTTGCATTTTTTTCCAAATGCTATAAATATGCTTAGGACGCCCATCAACGCTGCCACTAATATGCAAGTTTTCTAATTGTTGATTTAAATTACCAACAAAATCGTCCATATAACGTTCACGTTCAAGACGAGTTTCATCTAATAGTTTCGCAATTTTTTTGTATACTTGTGGGTGCAAATAACGAAAAGAAACATCTTCTAATTCCCATTTCAACTGCCCTATACCTAAACGATTTGCTAAAGGGGCATAAATATTTGCGCTTTCTTTTGCCGCTAACACCCGACTTTCTTCGTCAGTATTTTTTTGTTCTCGCAAGTCACATAAACGTTCAGCGAGTTTAATAACAACAGCGCGAACATCATCAACCATAGCAAGCAGCATTCTGCGAATATTATCCACTTTATTGGATGACAGTGTGGCTGAAGGGTTCGCTGAACTATTAGCACTGGGTTGTAAGCCTTTAATAGCTGCCATTTTCTCTACCCCTTGGCAGAGCATAACCACTTCTTTATTACAGTGTTCATCAAGAAAATCTGTGGAAATGAGACTTGCTTCTAATAAGGGGATTAAAAATGCAGCAACTAAAGAGTCTTTATCTAAATTCAAATTAGATAAAATCTCTACCATTTCCATCGCTTTTAATAGGCTCTCTTCCTGCTGTTGATAATATTCACCAACATCGCGCCAGGCTAATTCTAGTGCTTGTTTTTTACTCACAGGTAAAGATTGCTCTGCCAACCAATGTTGGAAATTAACACTAACTACCTGATGAGATTTACGCACCGAAACCATGAGTACTCCTTTATTTAAGATGAAACTATCGTTAATGCCAATAAAACTGAATTATCTATAACTTATTCTTAACGTTGAAACAGTACCATAGTCTCAACATGCTTTGTTTGAGAAAACATATCAATCAAGCCAATTCTAACAATTTTGTAACCTTTTTCTAGCAATATTTGGCTATCATTTGCTAAGGTTGTCGGGTCACAACTAACATATAAAATTGTATTTATGTTGAGTTGAGCGATTTGTTCAACCGCTTGCTCTGCTCCGGCTCTAGCGGGATCTAGCAACACTTTGGTAAAATTATTTTTTGCCCAACGACTTGATAGCCATTGGCTGCTTAAATCAGCTTGATGGAATTGACAATTATCAATGTCATTACTTTTGGCATTAGCGACTGCTTTATCCACCATCACTTGCACACCTTCAACACCCACTACCTTGGCAACTTTTTTCGCTAGAGGTAAACTAAAATTACCTAAACCACAAAATAAATCTAGTACCTGATCATCTGGCTCAAGCATTAACCAAACAAGCGCTTGCTCTACCATAGCTGAGTTCACTGGTTGATTAATCTGTATGAAATCCGTGTTTGAAAAATGAATATCTATATTGTCAGGTAAGGTATATTTTAGCTCAGCAGCTGAAGTATTGATTTGATCATCACTGCTTTCTTGCCCTTTTTTACTTTCTAGAAACTGTACAGTCCAAGCATATTTTTCAGCATGTTCTTGCCAAATTTGACGATCATGCGCATTTATCGGTCTAATTTGGCGAACTACTAGGGTAAGGTTATTGTTTTTATCATCGAGAGGATCCGCAGATATAACCTCAATATGGCCAATAGCTTTTTTAACGGTCAACTTAGCTAACACCGCTTTTAGTATTGGAAAAATATCACATGCGGGCTCTACTAATACCGGACAAGACTTTATTGCAACTAAGTGATTAGTCGCTTTTTGCCGAAAACCAATAATCGCTTGCGAATTTTTATCAAACTGCACCCCTATTCTCGCTTTACGACGATAGTGCCATTGACTACTCTTAATAGGTTTCTGCCAAGGCAATTGATTGATTAATTCGCTTGAAACACCACTACGAGAAAGTAGCTCAATTATCTTTTTTTGTTTAAATACGAGTTGTTCATCATACTCAAGGTGCTGTAAATCACAGCCCCCGCAAACCTTAAAGTGCTGACACTGTGCCACAACTCTATGTTCGCTAGCTTTGTTAACGTTAAGTAACTTTGCTAAAATATATTTGTTTTTTTGCTCTATGATACGAATTTCAACCGTTTCACTTGGCAAACTACCCGTAACAAAAATGGGCTTTTTCTGATATCGTCCTACACCACAACCGTTAAGATCTAATTTATCAATAGTAACGGTGTTTATTTGCGTTGGTTGCTTTGATTGTTTGTTAACTTTCTTTTTTGTGTTTTCTTTAAAAAAGTTTGCCATTGATTGTATCCAGAGTACTTGCCAAGAAAAGTTTTTATTTACCTGAGCATTATGCCATTATAGCGATTCTAAGGATGATCATTTTACACTAAATACGATGGAAAAATGCATAAAATAAGCCTCAAAGATTGGGTTATATTACTGACTATTGTGCCTACTGCCCTAATTGGTTTTGGTCTTGCTGGCTATTTCTCTTATAGTCGAAGTAGTGAACTGGACGAATTTCTAAATTTAAGAGCTCAAAGTATTATTGAACCCTTAGCTATTACAGGTAAAACACCACTTATTAATAATGATCGCGAAGAATTACGCCATATTATTAGTGCCATTCATCGAAGTCAATCTAGCATAGTCAAAAGTATTGCGGTATTTACCCTAGACAACCAAATGTTTGTTACCAGTGCTTATCATGGTGACACCAACCTTATGCGATTAAAAGACGGACACAAAATTCCGGCTTATACTCAAAGTGAGCAAACAGACGATTTTATTCTTTTTCGTAGCCCTATATTAGATGAACTAGATGAACGGAAAAAAAATGGCATCCCCTATACCCTGGGTTATATTGCGATACAGATAGATAAAAGTAGGATGAAGTTCAAACAACAAAGCCAATATCTTATTGCATTTACTATGGCTTTTCTTGCGTCATTACTCAGTGCTATTTTTGCCTTAAAGCTTATTCGAAATGTAGCTAAACCAATCAATTCGATGGTACAAGCTATCGACCATATTCGTGAAGGTAAGCTTGAGAGTAGAGTCAGTGGGCAATTAGTAGGTGAGTTAAATTTTTTAAAAAATGGTATCAATGCCATGGCGCAATCATTAGGTAATTACCAAAATGAAATGCAAGCTAGTATTGATCAAGCAACGGTTGATCTTCGTGAAAGCTTAGAGCAATTTGAAATTCAAAATGTTGAACTGAGTATTGCTAAGAAAAAAGCTCAAGAAGTTAGCAAAATCAAATCTGAATTTTTAGCCAACATGAGCCATGAATTACGTACACCATTAAATGGCGTTATTGGTTTTACCCGGCAAGTGCTTAAAACTCCATTAAGTGACTCCCAACGAGATTACTTGCAAACTATTGATAGATCAGCCAATAACCTACTTACCATCATCAATGACATTCTTGATTTTTCCAAACTCGATGCCGGTAAAATGGTAATAGAAAGCATTCCATTTTCACTGCGTGAAGCGGTTGAAGATACCCTTGTGCTACTTGCCCCAAGTGCGCATAAAAAGAATATTGAATTATCGATCAAAATGAGTAATTCCATCCCTGACTCACTGTTAGGCGATGCCATGCGTATTAAGCAAATTATGAGTAACTTAGTCAGTAATGCAATAAAGTTTACTCAACAGGGTTCAGTGATGATTGATGTGACCTTTGACATCATTAATACAAAACGAGCAGCAATAAAAATTACAGTGTCAGATACCGGCATTGGTATGAATAGAGACCAACAAAAGGCTATATTTAAAGCCTTTACCCAAGCAGATCAAAGCATAACTCGATTACATGGAGGAACAGGTTTAGGGCTAATGATTTGCCAACGACTAGCTTATGAAATGAAAGGAGATGTCGGTTTTAGTTCACGAGAAAATAGTGGATCAATTTTTTGGTTTAAATTTGAGTGTGGTATCAATATGTTATCACTTTGCAACGAACTTGATACGCTTCGTCTAGCCGATAAAACTATTTTATATTATGAGCCACATTTGCACAGTAGAGCTGCTACTTATGAGATTTTACTTAACTGGAAAATGCAGGTTACCCAAGTTGAAAATATTAGCCAATTAACTAGCGCACTTGAAAATTCCAAACAAGCTGAAAAAAGTTTTGATTATGCGCTAATAGGCCATGATAGAAATGCGACAGCATTGAGTGATTTAAAAAAAATCATAACGCAAATAAAACCACAAATTCTCCATATTCATTTAGCGATTAATAGTAATTCGCCTAGCTTACAAGATGCCTTACTTGCTAGCGGTGCATTGAGTTGTTTAAGCAAGCCAATTACTACTTATAAACTCTATTCAGCTTTGTTAGCTGACCAAGATAACTTATTTCCTCCTAAGAGAAAAATACTGCCCATCAAAGTGTTAGCTGTTGATGACAATGAAGAAAACTTGAAATTAATAAATGCTCTACTGCTTGAGCAAGTGGATCAAGTTGTGCTTGCTGATAACGGAATGAAAGCATTTGAGCTATGTAAAAATGAAAGATTTGATTTGATTTTTATGGATATTCAAATGCCGATAATGGACGGCATAAGTACACTAAAAGCAATAAGAAGAGACACCTGTAACAGTAAAACTCCGGTTATAGCGGTTACTGCTCACGCCTTAAATGGCGAAAAAGAAAAAATGCAGCAACAAGGGTTTAATGCTTATATGACCAAACCTATTGATGAAACTATGCTTAATCATATTATTTATGAATACTGTGACGTTGATTACTTTATCAATGTCACCAAACAGCGTTTATCCATTGCAACACAAGTAACAAAAATAACAAAAAACACACAGATAATAGCCAATCAAACCTCTGCCGTTATTGATTGGTCATTAGCACTACATCGCACCGGTGGTAAAGAAAATTTAGCAAGAGAAATGTTAGCGGGTCTAGTAGCTAATTTAGCTGAAAGTCATGAAAAAATCAGTCATGCTTTAATCAGTCGAGATGCAGGTCAACTCAAAAGCCTAATACATAAACTCAATGGTGCCTGCTGCTATACTGGCGTACCTAATTTAACCCCTATTTGTCAAGAATTAGAGACTCAACTTAAAAGAGGTATCACTCTGGATAATTTAGAGCCTGAATTTTTAGAACTTTTTGAACAAATAGAGCAAGTTTCAACTGAAGCACCTAAGTTATTAGCTCAACTCAACGAAAATAATTCTATCGTTTAATACCTATTTAAAATGATATTTTTAAATCTTAAATAGATGAACTAGGCTAACGTTATTAGTCACGAATCTGTATATCGGGGTTGGTATTAATATCACCATCTTCAGTGATAACGGCTACGCCTGAGTCACAAGTCAATACCGCTATATTTTGCCCTTGCTCTTTACGAATAAACGCTATTTCATAGCCAAACTTACCTAAACTACTCGCAGAGAACTTTTGTGCCAATGATAGTTTGTTCCACCAAACAGAATGCTCAGGTGCTGTTTGACGTCTATCTAATATAGGGTTTACTTGTGCTTGCATTAATAGCTCCTCATTCATACTTTCTTAGATAAATAAATAGCCAGACTACGCTACAAATATGGATACAAAGAAAGGTTAAAATACCAAAAATTCTGTATATATCATAAATACCACGAATACATAATATTAACTACAGTATAAAAAAAGCAATAAAGAAAAATGAATTTAGCTATGTTAAACGGCTATCGTTAACTTATACCAGTTTCATTAATTAGGTGATCTACTTTATACGGAGGAAAAATGGCTAAATACAAGGCCTTTATTTGAATAACTAGTTGTTCTAATTATTAAATAAATAACGAAGTAGTTGGTTATTTTAACTAGTAGAAATGATCACATAGTTAGTGATATTGGTATTAATAACAATCCACAAGCCAGTTAATTGCTTAAATACATATTGAAAATAGTTTCTATTATGTTCTCGCTTCTAACATCAACTTCTTCATATCACGCACGGCTTTGTCTAAACCATCAATCACAGCACGAGCAATGATGGCATGACCAATATTTAGCTCAATAATTTCTTCAATAGCGGCAATGGGTTTAACATTAAAATAGTTTAAACCATGTCCCGCATTAACTTTTAAACCTAGGCTATGAGCGTATTTAATCCCGTCAATTAAGCGCACTAATTCAGCTTGTTGTGCCACCTCAGAGTCTGCATCAGCATAGTGCCCTGTGTGTATTTCAATATAAGGGGCTTTACTCGCTAGTGCCGCATCAATTTGTGCTTTATCTGCATCAATAAATAAACTGACTTCAATGCCAACTGCTGCTAATTTTTCCACTGCATCGGTGATTTTAGTCAATTGACCTACAACATCTAACCCCCCTTCAGTGGTTAACTCTTCACGTTTTTCTGGTACCAAACAACAAAAAGCGGGTTTAACATCACAGGCAATACTCACCATTTCATCGGTTACTGCCATTTCAAAGTTCATTCGAGTGTGTAAGGTTTGTTTTAATACATGAATATCTCTGTCTTGAATATGGCGTCTATCTTCACGTAAATGAACGGTAATACCATCTGCACCGGCATGCTCAGCGACACTTGCTGCATAAACTGGATCAGGATAATTAGTGCCTCTTGCTTGGCGTAGCGTCGCTATATGATCAACATTGATACCTAAAAGTAACTCTTTCATTTTTATTCTCTTAATTGTATTTTTAGCTGTTTGATGGCTTGCAGTAGCGATTTACTAGTCTGTATTACATTACTCTGTATTGTATTTTTTCATTACAAATAACTTACGACTATTAAGTGGTTTACCGTCAAGTAGGTGGAAAAAAATTTGTCGCATTAACAGTTTAAAGGTTTGATCTACCCCTGCTAATTCAGATTTTGTTCTATCGTTATTTTGCTCTGCTATTGCTTGTAAATGCAAGGTATTAAACCAAGGTGTGGTAATATTATTTATCGCATAGTGGTAAGCTGGGACAAAGCCTTGTTCTGCTACATAGTAAAAGCCAGCCACCTGTTCACTATTCTCTTCAAATACAGGGCTGAAGTCTAGTGACAAGCCTAGTTCATCCAACAAGCTTAATTCAAAAGCCCTCAATTGTGGAGCAATGGCTAAATCCTGTGATAATGCAGCAATAGTCGATTGATATTGGGGAAAAAGCGTGTCGCAAATAATATCATCCCTTAACAAACGTACCAGTAGCTCATTAAGATAAAAAGCACTGTAGAGGCTATTTTTAGTCAACCGGTATGATTTGGAATTTGCTTCGACATGAGTCAGCATTCTTAAACGAGTGTTTTGTGAGCCGTTTTCTTTAAAGGTGATATTTAGTGGGAGAAAAGGCTGTAATAACGCTTTTTTTATTGACCGTTTAGATTGGCCAACATAAACAAGTGCTGACACTTTACCGTCAAACTCGGTCAACAACTCGACTAATTGTTGATTTTCTTGATATGGACGAACATGTAAAACAAATGCTTTTTGTTCAACCATACCATTACCTAATCATTAGCTTAGTAATATTAAATTGTATTTAAAAATGAGTTATTACAAACTGATATTTATTTAGCCTGAATACTCATCGCCATAACCTAAGCTTCTTAAGGCTCTTTCATCATCAGCCCAACCTGATTTAACCTTAACCCAGGTTTCTAAAAACACTTGATTCTCAAACAGGCTTTCCATATCGCGCCTTGCTTCTTGACCAATAGTTTTCAAACGCTCGCCTTTATTACCAATAACCATACGTTTTTGACTATCTCGTTCAACTAAAATTAACGCATTAATGTGGATAATACCTTTGTTATCCATTTTAAATTGTTCAATTTCTACTGTAATAGAATAAGGTAATTCATCTCCAGTAAAGCGGATCAATTTTTCACGAATAATTTCTGAGGCCATAAAACGGCTAGAGCGATCAGTAATATGATCTTCAGGAAACCAAAAATCTCCTTCAGGTAAAGACGCTAAACAAAGTTTACGGATAGTATCAACACCCTGACCTTTACTGGCTGAAATAGGCACTATGTCGGTAAAATCGTGCATCTCGCCTAATTTTTGTAAATGAGGCAACAAATCATCTTTTTCGCTAATATTGTCTATTTTATTAACCACTAAGATACAAGAAGATCCGCTGTTTTTAATTTTATTCAACACCAATTCGTCATTCGGTGTCCAGTGTGTACCTTCAACTAAAAACATGACTAACTCAACTTCAGCAATTGAGCTACTCGCCGCACGATTCATCAAACGGTTGATGGCACGTTTCTCGTCTGAGTGTAAACCCGGTGTATCCACCAAAATGGCTTGTTGATGCCCTTCAGTTAAAATACCTAAAATACGATGACGGGTTGTTTGCGGCTTACGTGAGGTAATACTAATTTTTTGCCCAAGCAAAGCATTCAGTAAAGTAGATTTTCCAACGTTGGGCCGACCAACAATGGCAATTAAGCCCGCACGGGTAGGTGGAGAGATCGAGTTAGTCATATACTATTTGGCCTTTTTACTTTGCTGTACTTCAACATTATGTGTTTTAATTTCAACTTTTTTACTTTCTTTACTTACTTTAGTTTGAATCTGCTTTAACTTTGCTGCCTTGTGTTTTGCTTTGGTCGACTCTAACAGTGCTAATACTTGCTGAGCTGCAGCCTGTTCCGCCTTACGTCTGCTAGTCCCTTTGGCAATCACTTCTTTATCTATAACTTCAGTGATACAACGTACAACAAACTGTTGGTTATGTGACTGACCACTAGTATCAATAACATCATAAACAGGTAATGCTATTTTTCTACCTTGCAGATATTCTTGTAAACGAGTTTTCGGATCTTTTTGTTCATTTCCCGGCTTAATATCACTTAAACGTTGAGTAAACCAAGAAAGAATTAATGCCTTACAACAACTAATATCTGAATCTAAGTAAACAGCGCCAATAATCGCTTCAATAGCATCTTCTAGAATTGATTCACGTCTGTGACCGCCACTTTTCAATTCACCAGGCCCTAAAATAAGGTGTTCACCCAAATTAAAATCACGGCCAAGCTCTGCTAAGGTGACCCCTTTAACTAAGCTAGAACGCATACGGGTTAAATCACCTTCATCATGCTTAGGAAATTGTTCAAAAAGCACCTCGGCAATAACAAAACCTAAAATTGAATCACCCAAGAACTCTAAACGTTCATTATGCTCACCTTTAGCACTTCGGTGCGTTAATGCTTGCGTAAGTAAACTCGGCTCATTAAAAGTATAGCCAATTTTTTTAGATAACTTAGTCATCGCTTGATTATGAGTTTCTTTAAAATGGTACGCCATTAATTAATTGCACCAATACGTTCGAACCGAACATTTGTCGGGATCCAATGGGGTAGAAAACTATCATCACCACGTCCAAAGTCAAAGCTCATCCAAATAGCCACGGCTTGGCCAACTAAATTTTCTTCAGGTACAAAGCCCCAAAAACGACCATCTAAAGAATTATCTCTATTATCACCCATCACAAAATAATGACCTGCAGGAACTAAAAATTCATCTGCTGCAGTGCCTGCTTGTTGAAAATAATGATTCGTTCTTGGCATGCTATATTGGTCATTTAAAATGTTATGTGTTTTATTGAACATAACCGCTTCAAACTGATTTAGACCTTTTTCGGCATCTGGTCCTTCATATTTATTAGTAAAATTATTCACTACTTGTACAAATTCAGGACATTTTGCATCCGTGGTTTTGCATGCGACTTTGATATAAAGTGATTTATTGCGGTAAATAATACGATCACCTGGTAAACCAATAACACGCTTAATGTAATCAATTCTAGGATCACGAGGATATTTAAATACCACCGCATCGCCTCTTTCAGGCAAGCCTACATTAAAAAATTTATTGCGAGCAACGGGATCTTTTAAGCCATAGTTAAATTTATTGACTAAAATAAAATCACCATCAAGTAAAGTCGGCATCATAGAGCCTGAAGGTATTTGAAAAGGCTCATATAAAAACGAACGCAAAATCAGTACAAAAGCAATAACTGGAAATACTTGTACTGATGTATCAACTAATACAGAAGGCTCCATCAAAGTTGCCATGGTGTCTGGGGCTAGTTCAACGCCACTTTGTTCTTTGGCAGCAGCTTGTGCTGCAATAGCTTTAAGCTTTCGTTGCGGCGCTAAATAAAACTTATCAGCAAACCAAATAATTCCTGTTAATACAGTAATTACCACTAAAATGATTGAAAAATAAACTGCCATGGGTTTCCTTTAATTAACATCCTACAAATAAGTAAAATGATTATGTTTATAGTGTCTGTGTTCTGAACCATGAAGGAAGAGTCATTCAATAAGTTTCTTAGACTGAATTTTATTAATCAACCCTAAAACGTCCCACTTAGCTTTGTACTTACAAAGCTAAGTGGCTGCATTCGTTTAAACGAATGCAGCATGAAATGACGGTAAATGAATAGTACTATTTTATTTATCTAACTTAAGTACAGCTAAAAACGCCTCTTGAGGTACTTCAACATTACCTACTTGCTTCATACGTTTTTTACCATCTTTTTGCTTCTGTAATAATTTTTTCTTACGGCTAATATCACCACCGTAACACTTGGCGGTAACATTTTTACGCAGTTGCTTCACTGTAGTTCGGGCAATAACGTTATTACCGATGGCGGCTTGAATAGCAATATCGAACATTTGACGATGGATCAGTTCTTTAAGTTTATCAACTAACAATCGACCACGAGAGGCTGAGTTAGCTCTGTGTGTAATCATCGCTAAGGCATCAACGCGATCACCGTTAATCATTACATCAACACGTACCATGTCAGCCGGTTCAAAACGGATAAAGTTATAATCTAATGAAGCATAACCACGGCTAGTCGATTTTAGTTTATCAAAAAAGTCCATTACCACTTCAGCCATAGGTAATTCATAAGTAACCGCTACTTGATTACCGTGATAAATCAGATCTTTTTGCACGCCACGTTTTTCAATACATAAGGTAATAACGTTACCTAAATATTCTTGTGGTACTAAAATATTGGCCTGGACAATCGGCTCTCGAATTTCATCGATGTTATTAACCGCAGGCAAATCAGCCGGGTTATCGATTGATAACAATTCACCATCTGTACAAGAAATTTCATAATTTACGGTGGGCGCTGTGGTGATTAAATCTAAATCATATTCACGTGCTAAACGCTCTTGTATAATTTCCATATGCAACATGCCAAGGAAACCAATACGGAAACCAAAACCTAAAGCAGATGAGTTTTCTGGTTCAAAAAACAAAGAAGCATCGTTCAAGCTTAATTTATTTAAGGCATCACGGAAGTTTTCATAATCATCTGAACTGATTGGAAAAATACCCGCATAAACTTGTGGTTGTGCTTTTTGGAAACCAGCCAATGCTTTGTCTGTTTCTTTCTTATGAATAGTTATCGTATCACCAACCGGTGCACCGTGAATTTCTTTAATTCCCGCAACGATATAACCTACTTCGCCTGCACGTAAAATGCCGGTTTCTTTTTGCTTTGGTGTAAAAATACCGACGCTATCTATTTGATGAACTTGCCCCGTGGACATCACCAACATTTTATCGCCTTTTTTCACTTCACCGTTCATGATACGAACTAAAGAAACAACGCCTTGATAGTTATCAAACCATGAATCAACGATAAGTGCTTGTAATGGAGCATCGTAATTGCCTTCAGGAGCAGGAATATTTTTTACAATGATTTCCAAAACGTCTTCGATACCAACGCCTGTTTTTGCCGAACACGTGACTGCATCGGTGGCATCAATACCAATAATATGTTCAATTTCTTCACAAACTCTATCTGGATCTGCTTGCGGTAAATCAATTTTATTAAGGATGGGAATAACTTCTAATTCCATTTCAATCGCGGTATAACAATTGGCAACGGTTTGCGCTTCTACCCCTTGACCTGCATCGACAACAAGTAAAGCCCCTTCACAAGACGCGAGAGAGCGAGAAACTTCATATGAAAAATCAACATGGCCTGGGGTATCGATAAAGTTAAGCTGATATATTTCACCATCCTTTGCTTTATAGTCCAAGGTAACACTTTGTGCTTTAATGGTAATACCACGCTCGCGCTCAATATCCATTGAATCAAGCACTTGCGCTTCCATCTCACGTTCTTGCAAGCCTCCACAATGCTGAATTAGACGATCAGAGAGTGTGGATTTACCATGATCAATGTGTGCAATAATAGAGAAATTTCGAATATTTTTCATAAATGGAAGTTCAGATAAAAAGCTATAAGTTCAAGAGTGGCGTGATTTTACCGAATTTAGTGCGCTGGGGCTATCTTTTGTTCAGGATTTTAGTCAATCTATTGAACATCAACAACAAGTGGCTTAGGTATCACACGTAATATTTTAGGTTGTAGTTTTCCCTGGTGCTCTGGATGGTTTTGTAAGTACTTTGCTAAACGATAACCTAAATAACAGCCAGTAAGGCCAATACCTAGCCCTAAGAGCTCATGACTGAGCACTGCTTGCATTGTTAACCATTGACCAACAGCTGAAAAAACTAAAAGCCCTATAATGGGTAGTAAGTAAACTTGCCAAGCACTTTGCAATACGTCAATTTCAGGTAACGTGAGTACAACACAATCTCCAACCTGAACTGGTTGGTTACTTAATAACGCAGATACCGGTAAAATAAATGATGACTTTTTATGGGGTATCGCTTTAGCGACTTGACCACTGGCACATGTTGAAACTTGCGAGCAAGTACTACAGCTAGACTTTACTTGACTAACCACACTAATCATTCCACTTTCAACAGCGATAACTTCAGCTAACTCTTCCATTATTTTCCAACAGTAAATATTTCAATAATAAGTATTTTAATAAACAACATTTTGATAACCAACTTATTTAGGTGTTCCAATATCACGGATAAAGCGAACAGAATTAACGATCTTTTTAGCTGTTGCCACAGGAATTTGACCGACAACACTCACTTCTACATTGTTAATTACTTGGTTTAACACCAGAGTTGCGCCGTCATTAGCAAATTCAATGACCCTTTGCTTATCTTTGCTAGGGTTAACATAAACAGAGATATCAACTAAGCCGTCATTGAATAACATAAATTCTACCGCCTGCTTACTAGCGTTCATTCGGTGTATATTCGATTTGATTTGCTCAAAGCCATCAGGCAACCAATTAACTTCCCAGGCCAGTTCAGTGACTTCTTGTTTAGTCGTAATATCAACAATTTCAGGTAAATCCGTTGCCTGTAGTTGCTTTAAGTGTTCCGATAACTCGTCAGTAATTTCTAAATGGGTAAATTGTATTTGCTCAAGTAATTGCCCTTTACGCGTAATAATTGCTAACTTTAATAGCAAGCCACTTTGTTGATCTAACCATACCCAATAGCCAAAACGATGAGTGTCTTTGGGTACAATACGGATTAATTGGGCAATTCGTCCTAATACCCGGCTTCTCCCAACAGAAACAAAGTGATAATTATTTTCTATCACACTGATATCTTGGCTAAATACCGCAGGAATTGGCCCACTGATATGAGAAGACATTATAGAATAAGGCGCATATTCAGGTTCAATATAACTGACGGTATTATCAATTCGTAAAATGTCACGACGAGGTCCGTTGAGTAACGCTAATATTTCAAGCTCGACCTGAGTATTATTTGTTGTGTCTACTGTATTACCATGCAACCAGTGATAGGGTTCAGCTTGATTATTTTTAACCACAACAAATGAGGTACTAAAATTGAGTTCTCGTAAGGCGTTTGAAAGACGTTCGAAGGAATTTTTTGCTATATTACTGTCGCCATCATTACTATTACCATCGCTCTCAACTGTTGCTGATAGCGCTGAAAAGTTAGTAAAAATACTAAGGGTACAGATTAAAAAACATTGTATAAAAGATGATTTAAAAAGTAAGAACTTCATGCTTTCTCAAGAATTATGGGCATTAAAAAAATGAAAGTCACAGGCATTAAAAAAGTGAATAAACACATTATTCACTTTTTTATGATGCCGTCAATGTTTGTTCAATGAGTTAATTAATTGTTTTCTTCTCTAATTTATTATCTTATTGATTACCTGACTGATTGTCTGATTGATTGTTTAACTCATTATCAGATTGCGGTGCAACACTAGATTCTTCGTCAACTTTTGCTGCACTTAACTTAATTTGCTGTTGATGATCAGACAATAAGGCTTGGAAGCGACGTTGCTGCTCAATTCTCTGTTCAAGCACAGCTTGTTTTTGAGGTTTTACTGGCTGTTGGTAATTAAAACTTACCGGATTAGCAAAACCAGCTAACGGTTTAGTTTGTACAATTTGATTAGGCGTAATAATTTCATTGTTATCCGTTGTATTTTGCTGCACACCAATAATCATCAATCCCGCCGCTGAAGCTGCTATTGCTAACTGACCAATAGGTTTAATCAGTTGAATAATTTTAGCTTTAAATTTGTTAGGCGTTTTATCTGCGCGATTATTTGGCGCAAGAATAGTCGGCTCATCTTGCAGTGCATCAGCAATTTGTGCTGATAAATCTAATTGTAAATCGGATGAAATTTCATCACGAATCACATCACCAATTAAATGATAGTGCTTCCATGTTGTTGATAAGTGTTCATCCTTGAGTATATCATCAATAGCTTGCTCTGATTCATGACCAGTAACTCGATAATTATCAACTAATGATGAGATTGTCTCAAACTTACTTTCACTCATACTTCTACCTTAAATAATTAATTTCTCAAACTAATTTGCTTGCAGCAAAGGAGTAATCTTTTTATCGATGGCATCACGTGCTCTAAAAATACGTGAACGCACTGTACCAACTGGGCACTCCATGATGGTGGCTATTTCTTCATAACTTAAACCCTCGATTTCTCGAAAGTTGATAGCAATACGTAAATCATCAGGTAATTGCTTTATCGCATCAAAAATAACTTTTTTAATTTCTTCCGTGAGTAATACTTTTTCAGGTGAAGCATTTTCTCTTAACGCATCTCCACCATCGTAAAATTCTGCATCTTCAATTTCAACGTCAGTACTCGGAGGTTTACGTCCAAGCGCTACACTATGATTTTTAGCGCAATTTACCGCTATACGGTAAAGCCATGTATAAAACGCACTGTCTCCTCTAAAATTAGGTAATGCTCTGTAAGCTTTAATAAAAGCTTCTTGAACTATATCAGGCACATCACTTTGATTACTGACATAACGTGACACTAAATTAGCCACCTTATGTTGATATTTAGTCACTAATAGGTTGAAGGCATTTTTATCACCTTGCTGCACCCGTTCAACCAATGCTTGGTCGACGTTCTGTTCGCTCATTTGAGCCATTTCTCCTAATGATACCCTGTTTATTCTGAGGGTAAAAATTCACTTTTCACATTTGGCTCTTAACAAACGTATAAATTAAGACTACTCATTTTAGAAAAAGTTCTTTTTTATTTTACTTTTTTTCAAATTTAGACTTATTTGAGCTTGTTAACCCTGTTACCAAGTGTCAATAAACGGTAATATCACACTATAATACCTGATAAACCTTTATTTATGAATCAACAAAACAATTGTGATGTGTTAATTATTGGCAGCGGCGCGGCGGGATTAACACTCGCCTTACATTTAGCAAAAAATGCTGATGTTGTTATTTTAAGTAAGGGGCCTCTTAATGAAGGCTCTACTTTTTATGCACAGGGAGGAATAGCCGCTGTTTTCGATGAAAATGATAGTATTGCCTCTCATGTAGCCGACACCATGGAGGCCGGTGCTGGTTTGTGCGATGAAAAGGCGGTGCAATATACGGCAGAAAATGCCAAAGCTTGCCTTGATTGGTTAATTGAGCAAGGCGTTAGCTTTGATAAAGAAGAAAGTGAGCGAGGCGAAAGATATCATTTAACCCGTGAAGGAGGTCATAGCCATCGCCGTATTCTTCATTCTGCCGATGCAACAGGCAAAGCCATACAAACCACCTTGGCTGACCGCGTTAGGCAGCATTCTCGCATTAGAATATTTGAACGCTACAATGCCATAGATCTCATCTGCGAATCGCACGCAAAAGAGGGTACTAGTAAACAGTGTATTGGCGCCTATATTTGGAATCGAAATAGTGAAAAAGTTGAAAGCATTTATGCACAAAAAACTATTTTAGCAACCGGAGGGGCGAGTAAAGTTTATCAATACACCTCAAACCCTGATGTTTCTAGTGGCGATGGCATCGCCATGGCGTGGCGTGCAGGTTGTCGCGTTGCCAATATGGAGTTTAATCAATTTCATCCTACTTGCCTTTTTCATCCCGATGCAGGAACGTTTCTTTTATCTGAAGCGCTGCGAGGTGAAGGGGCAAAATTAAGACGCCCAGACGGTAGCCGTTTTATGCCCGCCTTTGATCATCGTGCTGAATTGGCACCGCGTGACATAGTGGCTCGCGCCATTGATTTTGAAATGAAACGTTTAGGCGTTGATTGCATGTATCTTGATATTAGCCACAAACCCAGTGACTTTATCAAGCAGCACTTCCCTACTATCTATCAACGTACTAAAGAGTTTGGTATTGATATTACCAAACAACCGATACCCGTAGTCCCTGCTGCTCACTATACTTGCGGCGGCGTGATGATAGATAAAGAAGGTAAAACCGATGTTCATCAACTTTACGCCATTGGTGAAATGTCGTACACCGGCTTACATGGCGCCAACCGTTTAGCGAGTAACTCTTTACTTGAATGTTTAGTCTTTGCTCGCGCAGCGGCATTAGAGATTAGTGGTTCATTAAAGCCAAACAATCGTTTTATCAAGTTACCGCGATGGGATGAAAGTAGAGTGACAGATTCTGACGAAGAAGTTGTTATTCAGCATAATTGGCACGAATTACGTCTGTTTATGTGGGATTATGTCGGTATTGTGAGAACGACTAAAAGGCTAGAGCGAGCTTTACATCGAGTTGAACTCTTGCAGCGAGAAATTCAAGATTATTATCAAAACTTTAAAGTGAGCAATAACTTACTTGAATTAAGGAATTTGGTACAAGTGGCTGAATTAATTATTCGCTGTGCGATGAGTAGAAAAGAAAGTAGAGGTTTACACTACACATTAGATTACCCTGATCAATTAGCAGAAACAAAACCAACCATTTTAGATCCGAATGACTAAGCAGTCTCTTTTAGCTTTCTAATAACCTGCGTCAGTCTAGAAAAGTCTTGTGCACTTAAACTATCGCGATAAATAAACAACCACTTGTTTTTAGGTTTTTTATTTATCGCATAAGACAAAAGTGCAGATGACGACAAATTAGATAAAGGCGACATCTGTAACCAACATCCAAAAAAACTATAACGACTACTTGCTAATAATTGAAACTGCTTTTTTTCAGCAATAGCACTTACAACTGTCTTTTCACGCCTATATTCGAATGAACAAATACTAAATTCATCCACTGTAAATTGAATGAATGTCAGTTGTCTAACCCTTTTGTTAGCAATAAAAATACTGATAAGAGTAATGGTTAAAACAACGATTACTAGTACAAATTGATAGGCATAGGTGACATAGCTTATCAGCAGTAAGTTAAAAAAAAGGCAACCACTAAACCATAGTAAATGGCGATACAATGACTCTTTAACGCAAATATTATACTTTGACGCGGTTGAGTATAAATTGAACCATGGCGTTGAGTTCGAGGTCTTCACAAGTGTTATGTCCCATAAACCATGCAAATAAATCAGGATCTTGCTCTGTTAAAAGCCGCTCAAAAGCTGTTTGCTGTTCTGCAGTCAAATCATCATAAGCGTCATCGACAAAAGGAATAAAAAGTAAATCAAGCTCTAACATGCCACGGCGACATGCCCATCTAAGTCTAGCCTTATTTACCGGTGGTAAGTTTATTGCTGCTGACATTTGTCTATCCTCATTCTCTAAAGTTAGCGCTATTGTAACAATAACACTAGTTTACTCGCCAACTAATTTAGTAATATTTATGGTCTTATTTTAATGAACGGTTGAATTTTTAGTTATTCGACCGCACCTATCTATTACCAATAACTGTATAGTTTGATCTTATGTCAACAACAACTGAAACCAACAGACCCTCCCTTGATGAATTACCTGACACTTTTCTCGTGTCACTTGATTCCTACAGTGCGATCTCTTTAATAGGAGAAGAGCAAACTAAATACTTACAAGGCCAAGTGACTTGTGACGTAAATAGCAGTAATGATAACAATTTACTCATCGGTGCTCACTGTAGCGCTAAAGGTAAAGTATTTAGCGTATTTCGGTTAATTAACCGAAATTCAGCACATTTGTTGATTCAACCTAAAACCAGTATTGGTGATTCGATTACCGAACTAAAAAAGTTTGGTGTATTTGCTAAAGTGGATATAACACCAACAGATGAATTAAATTTATTTGCCTTAGTCGGTGAACAAGCAACGGCTATTTTACAAGATAAATTCAACCAAGTTCCTGATAGCTTAACCCCTGTTGTGCAATCAAATACCACAACGTTAGTGTATGTTGCTGGCAAACAAGCCCGCTACTTATTAATTGATGAAAGTTCGGTGCTAGAAAAAATAATAGCCACAATAAACCAACCAATTTACCATTCAAGCCTATGGAACTTGCTAGAAATCAATGAAGGTTTCCCGCAATTATCAAGTCAATGCAGTGGAGAATACGTACCACAAATGCTTAACTTACAGGCCATCCATGGGATCAGTTTTACTAAAGGCTGTTACTTGGGCCAAGAAACCGTGGCGAGAATGCAGTATTTGGGCAAAAACAAGCGAGCGTTATATTCATTAAAAACAGGCCTAGCGCAGTCATTAGAAATTGATGACGTAATCGAAAAACAATTAGGTGAAAACTGGCGCAAAGCAGGAGATATTTTAACAAGCTACCAAGCAGACAATGGTGACTGTTATCTTCAAGCCGTACTTAATAGCGATTTAGATGCGAGTACTGCGTTAAGAATAAAATCACAACCTGATTCAAAAATAATCGTTCAACCATTACCTTATTCCTTAGTAACAGAATAAAAATTTATTAAAACATAGTTAAAAATAGTTAGGAGTACCAATGAAAATTAGTAATAACTCTGTAGTCATAATGCACTACGCCGTATCAGATAGTGAAGGCACATTAATCGACAGCTCATATGATCATAAGCCAATGGCTATTATTCAAGGCACCGGCTATTTAATTCCGGGTTTAGAAGATGCCTTGATTGATCATCAAGCAGGTGACAAATTTGAAGTCGCGGTAGAATGTAAAGAAGCCTACGGTGAACGCCATGATGAATATGTACAAACCGTACCAAAAGAATTATTACAAGGCGTTGAAGATTTAGCCGTTGGCACTCAACTTCGTGCATCGACTGATGAGGGCGAACAAACCGTTATTGTTATTGATGTTAACGATAAAGAAGTGACTGTTGATGGTAACCACCCTCTTTCAGGACTTGATCTAAGTTTTGATGTTGAAGTTTTAGAAGTACGTGAAGCGACAGAAGAAGAACTTTCTCATGGCCACATTCATGCCGAAGGCGAGTCATGTGGTGGCGAGCATGAACATAACCACGAAGAAGGGGAAGACTGTGATCATACTGATTCACATAAATCAGCTAACAGTTAATCCTTAACCGTTAAAAAAGTAGCGAGTTGCGAAGTTACCTACTCTCTGTAGTGGGTCTTCGCAACTGGTCATTCATTTGCTCTATTAATCTTTAAAATTAGTAAACTGAAAAGACTGTTCTAACTCTGCTTTACGTACTAAACTCATAACGGCTTGTAATTCATCACGCTTTTTTCCTGTTACACGTACTTGTTCACCTTGAATAGCGACTTGTACTTTTAACTTTTCAGCTTTAATCAGTTTAACCACTTTTTTCGCTACATCTTGTTCAATACCTTCTTTAAAACTAACTTGCTGGCTCCAATTTTTACCGCTAGCAGATGCTGAGCCTAACGTCATCGCTTTCGCATCAATATTACGTTTAGTTAACTGACTTCTTAGCATGTCACTCAGTTGCTTTAATTGAAAGTCGCCTTCAGCTTTTAACGTTACATTCGGTTTTTTCCATTCAAAACTTGCTTCAACGCCACGAAAATCAAAGCGAGTTGTTAATTCACGATTAGCATTATCTACAGCATTAAGCACTTCTTCTAAATTAATTTCTGACACTATATCCATTGATGGCATGATTATTTCTCTTGTTAGCAAATTTATATTTTTACCATTATATCATTATCCCCAAGTAACATTAGCATGATAATATCTAAGCATAATTTTTTATCTCTTTTTACTTGTGAAAATACGACATCATTTAACTTTTTTTATACTTATTATTAGCGCTGCAATCTTGCTATTTTTTTCCAGTGAATTATTGCTTCCTGCTGAACTGAAAAAAATAGTATTTCGCTCTCCGCAAATAGATACTATTGGACACTTTATTGGCTTTTTTATTTTAGCTTGGCTAGTGCATTCACTGATCAAACTCACATTAATTGAAACATTCATTACGCTCATTTTTTATGGTGCACTAAGTGAATTGGGCCAGTACTATTTAGGTTTTCGTAATGGTGAGTTTAGTGATTTTTATGCTGATATTGCCGGTATTAGTTCATTTATACTGTTGAAATTACTTTATTTGGTTTATAAAAAAAAGTGCATCAGCCCCTTAATTAAGAAGCATTCAACCACATCAACACTCCCAAGGTCTGATAAATGAATATCATTGTTGTAGGCCAAGGCGCAATAGGATTACTCTGGTATCACCACTTAGCTATATCAAACGCAGCTACTAATTTAGCCTTATTAGCCTCAACTCAACACAATTTAGCTGATGCTCATTATCACTTTATTGATCATCAGGGTTTAGCTTATCAAGGCGAAATTAATTACGCCTATGACGAAGATATTAAAAATGCGGATATTATTTTACTTTGTGTGAAATCTTTTCAAATAGGATCGGCTTTAAAACACATAACACCACAGTTAAAAGCCACTACTAGTATTATTCTTGCCCATAACGGCATGGGCACATTAGCTGAATTGCCTATGTCATTTATCAAAAAGCATAATATTTATGCCTTGTTAACCACGCATGGCTGTCTGCGCAATGCACCACTACACATTACCCATACAGGCATTGGCATAACAGATATTGGTTTAGCCTCAGGGAGCGTCGATATTGCAGAGCAACAAGCGTTAACTTGCCTATTAAACAGCGCATTACCCAGTGTAAAGCTTCATAAAAATATTACTGAAAAACAGTGGCTAAAATTGGCAATTAATTGTGTTATCAACCCAATAACGGCATTACATGATATTACTAATGGCCAGGTTAATAATGATGTATTTTATGTGCAGATAAAAGAGATCTTAACTGAACTAGTGTTGGTGGCTGAAAGTGAAGGGATTCATTTAAATAGAGACTTATTGATAAAAACAGTAAGCCAAGTCGCTACAGCAACCGCTAAAAACAGTTCATCAATGCGTTGCGATGTATTAGCGCATAAACAAACAGAAATTAATTACATTAACGGCTATATACATAAACTCGGTATAAAACATAGTATTGCCACACCTGAAAATACTCTATTATGGCAACAAGTTAGAAACATTATTCAATAAATAGATAATTTATTATAAAGCAACGCTAAGCAAATAGCTTTTGACAAACAGACACTGTTGCGTGTTTTTTAAACTGTTGATGTTGGCAAAATTCCGTTAATACTTCGGGATTACCCATCGCGCCATGAAATACCTTTCTAAATTGTGTGGTTAAAGTAAGCCAGTTTTCTGTGCTAATGTTTAATCGCGTTAATATGTTGGGTAGGTTGTTGTCAATATAGCCACGCTTATCCTCTCTAATGCAGCGTCCTGTTAAATCTACCAGTTCTATAAAATCTTTTAGCTCAAACGTTAAGCCTTTAGGGACATTTTTTCTTGGGTTACCAACAAAGGGGAAAAGTACTTTGGGTTGTTTTCCTTTTTCAGAGTAAAAGGGGTCGGTGACGAATGGCACTTGAATAAGGTTATATACCATATAAAACAATTGGTTAACGGTGAAAAATAACAAAATAACATATAAAAAAGACAGTGACTCTAGTAAAATATTTTCACCACAAAAACAACAACCAAAATCACTGCCTCAATGGCCATTATCACCCAAATTCATTCATCTAAAAAGAACAATTTTAAAACCTACGCAAAAAATATTAATTCTTCTGATTTTATCGAATTACTCAACTATTGCATATTCTCATGCATCGCGATCACCTAATACC